>CAZJCQ010000008.1:0-66040 GCA_964544665.1 uncultured Chryseobacterium sp.
AGTCCCAAGTAATCGAGCGTTGCGCCTTCGGGACGGATGCCTACATGATTCATGTGTTAGTTTTTAAGTTCGACTTTCATTTAATCGTGGAGCAAAGGTAAGAATTCTAAATAAATGGTGGAATTGACAAGTGTCAATTCCACCGAAGTATAGGAATTAAATAAAAGAGCTCCTTATTTTATATATCTCCAATCTTGACCATTCTTAATGGCCTTTACACTGGCGTAGATGAGTTCTATCACGGCTTCCACATCTTCCTTATGTACCATCTCCACCGTTGTATGCATGTATCGTAAGGGTAATGAAATCAATGCACTTGCAACCCCCATATTGCTGTAGGCAAATGCATCTGTATCCGTTCCCGTACTCCGCGAGGCCGCTTGTCTTTGAATTTCTATTTTGTTTTTATCAGCCACCTGAATAATATGCTTCAAGAGATTATTTTGAACGGCGGGTCCATAGCTTAAAACAGGACCTTTCCCGGCACTCAATTCTCCGTCTCTTACTTTATTCATCATCGGTGTGCTACTGTCATGACATACGTCGGTAACGATCGCCACATCCGGATTGATACGATGGGCGATCATTTCAGCCCCGCGAAGTCCAATTTCTTCCTGCACAGAATTGGTGAAATAAATTCCGAATGGAAGTTTATCCTTTCTTTCTTTCATGAGTCTAGCCACTTCCGCAATCATGAAACCTCCAATTCGGTTATCCAACGCCCTTCCTACATAATAGCGATCATTCAGTACCATGAATTCATCATCGAAGGTTGCAACACAACCGACATGAATGCCCATGTCTTCCACCTCTTTTTTGTTGGCCGCACCTACATCCAAAAAGATATTTCGCATATTGGGCGATTCTTCTTTTTCTGGAGTGCGAACGTGAATCGCAGGCCAACCGAAAACACCTTTAACTATACCTTTTGGAGTGTGAATATTGACTCGCTTACTAGGAGCAATCATGTGATCGCTACCTCCATTTCTTCGTAAATAGATAAATCCATCTGGCGTGATGTAGTGGACAAACCAAGCAATTTCATCAGCGTGTGCTTCAATAACGACTTTGTATTTGGCCGTTGGATTGATGATACCAACTACGGTTCCATAGGTGTCCACCATATAGTCATCAACGTAGGGTCGAATATAATCTAACCACAATTGTTGTCCAGGAGATTCAAAGCCTGTAGGGGATGCATTATTTAAATAGGTTTCCAAAAAAGTGAAGCTTTTCGCATTCAAAATGCTCTTCTTTTTTTTAATTGTCGAAGGTTTTGCTTTTTTTGCCATATCATTGAATTTCTGATCAAAAGTAAACACGCATTGTTTAAATGAAATCTGAGGAAGATAAAGCTATGAACACCCTTTTGGTGAACAATTCATCTGCACGTAAGTTGCTACAAACTGCGGATGGTTCATGGACGATTCATATTCCGGAGGTAGAGGAAACGTATCATTCTCGGCATGGAGCGATGCAGGAATCGTTACATGTCTTCATCAATAATGGATTGCATCATTGCCCGCTGGAGAAGATAAGTATTCTTGAAGTGGGATTGGGTACAGGATTAAACGTTATTTTAACTCTTTTGAATACCCCTAAATCAATCGATTATCATGGCATTGAGCCGTATCCGATTGATAAAAAATTGGTGGAAGAATTGATGGCTACTTCTGAAAGTAATGCGCAGCTTTATCGTTATATTCATTTTTCTCCTTCGGAGGATTTGATTTTTTTGAGTGATCACTTTACATTAAAAAAGTATCCAATAAAGCTTTTGGATTTTGATACGGAAAAAAGGTTCGATGTCATTTATTATGATGCTTTTGGTCCAAGAGTAGAGCCAACATTGTGGACCATTGAGGCGATGCAGAAGTGTTATGATTTATTGAAACCGGGAGGGATATGGGTAAGTTATTGCGCAAAAGGGGAGGTTCGAAGAAATCTGATTGCCCTCGGATTTCAAGTTGAGCGCATTCCAGGCCCACCAGGCAAAAGAGAAATGCTCAGGGCAAAAAAATAACCGCCATTGGCGGTTATTTCATTTTATATCAGTAGCACTTTTTTTATTGCAATGGCACTTGAATGAATCCGTTGGTTACGTTTACAGTAGCCCCTGTAGTAGATTTCAAAGTTCCTGAGAAAGTTCCTCTGATGTAGCCAGGTGCAGGTGCAGATGCATATTTTTCAATAACGAATGTTCCACTTCCGCCTGAAGAAGCAGTGCTATGCACCGTTCCAGCACCATTGGTGTATGCGATCACGCTGTTAGGTGCAGCAGAGGGGTTCAGGGTGATGCTCAATCCACTCAACCAACCTGCGACAGGTTGTTGTAATGTAACAGCAAATTGAAGTCCATCGATGGTTTGACCAATAACACTCACATTACCGCCAGAACTCAAGAATTGCCAATTGATCGAGCACTCATAATTGACACCACCTGCAGTCCAAGATAGAATGGTATCGCAAGATGGGCAAGTAGAACCACCGCAGTCAGTCCAAAATTCATCGCCGTCAATTAAGTTGTTGGTGCAATTTCCGTCAGTAGAGCACGGTCCGCACATCGTACCTCCACAGTCAACACCAATTTCATCACCGTTCATAATGTTGTCGGTACAAGTAGGACATTGATCACAGAATCCCATGTAAGGTTCTCCTGGGTCGTACATCATATTGGCATTTAAGTCCACGAATGGTCCGCCACAATCCACTTGGGTTTCGGTACCGTTTAAAAGACCATCACCACAAAGATCAGCACAAGATCCGCAATAAGTTCCCCCGCAGTCAATTCCTGTTTCATCTCCATCCTGCAAACAGTTGGAACACTGATCACAGGCACCGCATTCGCCACCACAATCCAAACAAGTTTCCCCTAAATCCGGTTGGAAAATACCATCCAAACAATGGTCACATTCTTCACAGGGACCCCCGCAGTCAATCATTTGCTCACCATTATTTAGTATGCCATCAAAACAATTGGGTGGGATTTTATTGTCAGGATTAGGGCAACCTGTCAATAAAACCAAAGCTCCAATCGCTAGGACAAAAAGACTTGAAAAAATTTTCGTTCTCATTTTAATTGAAATTCTAGGGGGTGAATATACAAAAAAAAGACTTTACCCGTATATATATGGTTGCATTATGCGACCTTAATCATTTTTTTAAGAATGACTAAATTGTTTGAACTTTGTGGCCGATGAAAACCAAATGGATTGAAATTTCCCCAATTGAACATCTTGAGAAGCTCCATCCTTTGTCCAGGATACTGGAGAAAAGGGGAGTTTTAACTCAAGATTGGAGTCAATATAGTCAACCGGCCTTTTTGAAGGAATGGGACCCTTTTCTCATGAAAGGCATGGAAGAGGCAGCTGCGCTGCTGATTCAGCATATTAACTCAAGAAGCCGAATTCTGGTATTTGGCGACTACGATGTAGACGGAACATGTTCCGTAGCAATGATGTATTTGTTTTTACAGCAATGTACGGAAAATGTCCATTTTTATATTCCGGATCGTTATGAAGAGGGGTATGGGTTTTCGAAAACGGGAGCAGATTTCGCTATTGATAATGGATTTAATTTGGTGATTACGTTGGATTGCGGAACCAAGGATGGTGAGCGAATTACCAAATGTAGAGCTCATGGATTGGACGTTATCGTAGCCGATCATCACGAACCCGATATTTTACCCGCTGCGAATGTTGTACTGAATCCTAAAAGAAAAGATTGTCTTTATCCGTTCAAGGGACTGAGTGGATGCGGGGTTGGGTATAAATTAATTCAGGCGGTCATATCCAGGGAATCTTCTCTGCAAATAGATCCTGAGCAATATTTGGATCTAGTTGCCATAGCAGCAGGCGCAGATATTGTTCCCATGATCGACGAGAATCGGGTCTTGGTTGCCAAGGGGCTAATGCAAATGAAAAGTTGTTTAAGGCCAGGAATAGCGGCCTTACTTCAAAAGTCAGGCGCTAAGAAAATGGAATGGACGGTCACGGATCTTGTTTTTTTATTGGCTCCAAGAATCAATGCAGCAGGTCGGATTCGCTCGGGTTCAGCCTCGGTTCAACTGATGATTGCCAAACATGAGGAAGAAGTTGGAGCATTAGCGGATGAAGTTGAGGCTTATAATCGATCCAGAAGAGTCATTGATCAAGAGGTTTCGATTTCGGCGTTGGAAAAGGTGCAAGAAGACCCCTTTAACCAAGACTCAGTTGTCACGGTGGTTTGGGACGAATCTTGGTTGAAGGGGGTTATCGGTATTGTCGCCTCTCGATTGATTGAGCGGGTTTACAAGCCGACCATTGTTTTTACGGAAAGTCACGGAACCTATGCCGGAAGCGCGCGATCCATCGAAGGGATTGATATGTATGCGGCTTTGAGTCAATGTAAAGATGAACTGATACAATTTGGTGGTCATACCATGGCAGCAGGAATGTCTGTTGAGAAGACCAAAATCGAAAGTTTCAGAAAAAAGTTAGACGAAGTGGTTAGATCAATGATGACTGAAATCCCTGCAGTGCCGAAGGTGTATTATGATGATGAATTGTTGCTAGAGCAAATAGATTTGCAATGGGTCGAAGAAATGCAAGGTTTATCGCCATTCGGTCCAGAAAATATGACGCCGGTTTTTTTATTCCGAAACGTGCATCATGTGTATGCTCCAAAATTGATTGGAGCTGATGGTAAACATGTCAAGTGCACCTTTAGGCAAAATAAAACGGGTAGATACTATGATGCAGTGGGATTTGGAATGGCCAAGGATTGGGAGGTAGTTAATCATCCTGCATTGGATATTTTGGCTTCGCTGGAAAAGAATGAATACAACGGAAAGGTCAGCGCGCAATTGATATTGAAGGCGGTACGCATTCATGAGCCTTGAGCCGTTATCTTTGCACAATGGAACAAAGAACAGAATTGCATTCACTTGGAGAGTTTGCACTGATTAAGCATCTGACACAGCATTTTATCCCACAGCATGAATCCACCATTAAAGGAGTGGGCGATGATGCAGCCATTCTGGCAACAGGCGGTGTATATGATCAAGTAGTGACAACAGATTTATTGGTCGAGGGGGTTCATTTTGATTTGATGTATACCCCATTAAAGCATCTTGGATACAAGTCCATTGCGGTTAACGTGAGCGATGTTTGTGCCATGAATGCAACTCCAAAATATGTGACCGTCAGTTTTGCTGTAAGCAATCGATTTTCTTTAGAGGCGATGGAAGAGTTATACAGTGGTATGCAACTGGCATGTGAAAAATATGGAGTTGATCTTATTGGTGGAGACACCTCCTCTGCACCAAATGGTCTGACCATTTCCGTTACCGCTATTGGTGAAGTGTTGCCAGAAAAGGTAACGACGCGGGATGGCGCCAAGATCAATGATCTGATCGTTGTTTCGGGAGATTTGGGTGGAGCCTTTCTGGGTTTACAAGTCTTAGAGCGGGAAAAGGAAGTGTACAAGGCTACTCCTTCTATTCAACCGGATTTGTCGGGTTATGATTATTTATTACAACGACAATTGAAGCCTGAAGCAAGGGCCGATGCCATTCAATACTTGGCTGAATTAAAAATTCAACCAACGTCGATGATAGATGTTTCAGACGGCTTGTCCTCAGATTTAATGCACATAGCCAAGCAGAGTATGTTGGGTTGTGATATTTATGAGAATAAAATTCCCCTCGCACCTGACACCATTCGAGTGGCGACTGATTTTGGTTTAGACCCGCTGACCTGTGCACTCAATGGAGGTGAGGATTATGAATTATTATTTACAATCGCTCAATCGGATTACGAAAAAATAAAAGGTTCTCCTCATTTTACAATCATTGGTCATATGACTGAGGAGAGCACCGGGTGTCGTCTCATTACCAAGATGAATGAGGCGGTTGAATTAAAAGCACAAGGATGGCAATCTTTTTCTACTGAGTAATATCGCTATCTGAGATGGTCAGATAAGAGACGTAGTCACATTGATTGGGAAGGGCAGTGCCACTTTCGAAATAAACTGTCCATTGATCAAAATCATAGGGATTTTTATTTACCTTAAAGGGAAGGTTAGTCGATAAATAAATACTGTCTCCGTAATAAGAATAGTAGTTCTGCTCAATCGGAGTTTTCATATCCCATCGTCCATCGGTATATTGTGCGTCCAAGTACAAGGTATCTCCAGGATAAATTTCGTTGGTGGTGTATATATTGTTTCGATCCCATCCCCTTTCGAGTAGAATGGTTTTTTGGGAGTGATTAATAACGTACCGTTGATTGTTACTCGACTCATTACACGCAGTAAGAGCGAAGACCATAAGAATAACAAAAATGATCAAATGATTTTTCATAATGAATGTGCGTTTAGTATTTCTGCCACGGTAAAAAAGGAACCTGTAATGAGCACCAAATCATGTTTCTTTGCTTTTTTTTGAGCTTCATCAAATGCTTCTTGAACAGAATAGAAAACAGGACCTTGTAATCCTTGTGCTCTTGCAATTTGTGCTAATGCTTCGGCGTTCATTCCCCTGGGTATATTGGCTTTGCAAAAATAGTAATAAGCGCTTTTTGGAAAAAGCGAAAGTACGGTAGCTACATCTTTATCTTCTACCATTCCAATTACGATGTGTAGTTCATGGTGTTGGGTTGTTTGAACTTGCTTTAGAACAGATTGAATTCCTTCTTCGTTATGTCCTACATCGGCGATGGTTAAGGGCTTGTCTTTTAAAATTTCCCAACGACCCCGAATACCGGTCAAACTTTGAACATGTTTAAAAGCATGATGTATATGCTCATGTTGAAGTTTTGGGAATTGGGGCATGATGATTTGAAGCGCCTTGAAAGCAGTTCGTTTATTTTCTTCTTGATACAGGCCTTGTAGCTGGCATTCGGGCACTATATCTTGCATAGTGGCCTCAAATAATGGGGAGTGTTTTTCAATCGACTTTTGCAGCATAATGTTTTTGGCAGCGGCTTTCATCGGCCCCAATACAACAGGAATATTGGACTTAATGATGCCGGATTTTTCCATAGCAATTTGCGGAATGTCTTCACCTAGAAATTTTTGATGATCCAATGATACGTTTGTAATGACACTGAGAATTGGATGAATGACATTGGTACTGTCGAGTCTTCCTCCCATTCCCACTTCAATGATGGCGATGTCTACTTTTTCCTGATGAAAATAGTCCATCGCCATGGCAAAGGTAATTTCAAAGAATGAGGGTTGAATTTGGGTTAGTGAGGAGTTTTTGTATTTTATTACAAAATCTAAAACTGCTTTTTCAGCGATGTATTGACCATTGATTTTAATTCGCTCTCTAAAATCGATTAGGTGTGGAGAGGTGTATAATCCCACCTTGTATCCTGCTGTTTGCAGCGAAGCAGCGATGAGATGTGAGGTCGAACCCTTCCCATTAGTCCCTCCAATGTGTACAGTGGTAACATGGTCTTCTGGGTGGTTCAGCCATTTGCATAATGCACGGGTGTTATCTAATGATGGTTTGTATGCTGCGGCCCCTATGCGATGAAACATGGGAAGCTGATCATAGAGGTATTGTATAACCTCGGGGTACGTCATTTGAGTTTGAAGGCAATGACGATGGATCCTACTTGTTTTTTCGAGTCGGCCGCAACACTGAATTTTGTAGCAAAGGCCGCTCTCTTTGCGAGTTCAGACAATTGTTGGAAACCTTCACCTGCCACTTTAGATTGGGTAGGATCCACATTGGCTGAGGTTACGTTTCCTTTGGCATCCACTGTAATGTTCAGGAATATGGTTCCTTCATAACTGGGTTTTTGCTCGAGGGACGGCTTTTTTGCAATTCCCCTTCCTTTTAAGTTCCAACTTCCCTCGCCACCTTTTCCACCAAATCGCCCTTTTCCTTCCAACGAACCCTCTGGATTCCCCTCTATTCCAGTTCCACCTTCTGTTTCTCCGGCAGATGAGTTATTGCCTCCTTTGAATAGGTTATTGATTTTCGATTTTTTTGCGTCCTCCTGTTTTTGTTGTTCACTGGGTTCGTCCACAACAGGGTTTGTTTTATCATTTTTAACGGGCTCCGGTTTGGGCTGAGTAGTTCCCTGAGTTTCTACTTGAGACTCCATGTCTGATATGACTTGATCAATATCACCCTCTGCAGCTTGGACTGCTTCCGCCTCCGAACCCAGATCAACATATTCACCTTCTCCTGGCTCAAAATCTCCAAGTGCGGCCAAACTCAAGCTCTCATACTGTACTTCTTCCTCAGCATGAACCGCGGTGAGCGGCTGACAGCTTTTCATTCCTATCAGCAGAAAGAGGCCAATCAGAAAGTGAAACAAAATAGTTCCAGTGAGTGGATAATATTTTTCCAGAGCGGTCATGGTTCGATCGGTTTAGTTGCAATTACGGGTTCGCAATGCAGTACCTTCAATGTCGAAAAAAGTTCAATGGTTTCTCCAGTCGGGACATCTCGATCCACATTTAAGATAACGGTTCGCTTCTCTTGTGGTCTTCCAAAGAAATAATTTTGTAGTCGGTCTTTTAATTGATCTTTTGGGATCACTTCATTGTTCAGCGAGTAAACCAGTTCTTTGGTGACTGTAATGGTCGTGCTTCCAATACTCGGAGTTCCAGTCGATGTTTTAGGTAGATTGACCGCCTCCCCATTTACGGCAAGGGTGCTCGCGATGATAAAAAATATCAAGAGCATAAATATGATGTCAGACAGCGCAGACATAGCGGGCTCGACATGCACCTTATTTTTCCTTCCGAAATCCATGTTCTATTATTTTGTGGGTTCTTCCAAAATGTCTATAAACTCCATCGCGGTGGTTTCCATGCGGTTCACGACTTTATTGATTCTTGAGACCAAGGCATTATAACCAATGTGCGCAATCATGAAAACGATCAATCCAACGGCGGATGACATCATTTTTAAATACAAACCTTCTGATACCGTACTGATAGAAAGTGAGCCTGCATCGGCGATATCTTTGAAAATGATGATCACCCCAAATACAGTTCCCAAGAATCCAAATACCGGTGCAACACCTGCAATGGTCGCCAGCACGATTACATTTTTCTCTAACTTGGAGGTTTCTTGTCTCCCCATGGTTTCAATCGTCTTCTTAATTTCTTTTACAGGATTTCCCAATCGAGACAGACCTTTTAGAATGATATTACCCATTGGATTATTTTCTTGTCGACAAATGTTTTTGGCTTGCTCAATTTGACCTGCGTAAATTAAGTCTCTTAATTTATTGGTGAAATTAACATCGCCTCTGAGGGCTTTTCCTGTTGCCATCCAGCGGTCGATAATGACATAGACGCTAATGATGCTCATTAATATTTGAGGTACGTAGATGTACCATCCTTTTATTAATTGATCTACCAATGTATCTCCAATCGATTGATTGTGCGGCGCTGTAGCATCAGGTAAATTTACCGCTTGCATTAAAATGAAATCCAGTATCATGGTCGTGTTTTATTTTGTAACGACGAAATTCAGATGAAATTGTGCTCCTTTTACTTTCGAGATGATAACTTATTCAACATGGAAAGTTAAATAAGCGACTACCAATGGGAGAGTATGAAATAAATAGCGCCGGCGAAATAACCCATCAGCGCCCAAGGCGTAATATTTTTTAAGAACCAACCAAAGGTAATTTTCTCCAATCCCATTACCGCTACACCCGCTGCTGAGCCGATGATTAAAATGCTACCGCCCGTACCCGCACAGTAAGCAAGAAATTCCCAAAAGATGCCGTCTTGAACAAAATATTGAAGCCAGGCATCTTGTGTCATTTCTGCAATGGGGTACATACCCATACTTGCGGCGACCAATGGTACGTTATCGATGATAGCGGAAAGTAAACCAATTACCAAATTAATTGTGTATGGGTTTTGCAAGTTATCTTTTAACCAATATGAAGCGCTGGCCAATGCGCCTAGTTCTTGCAACGCAGCTACTGCTAATAATATTCCTAGGAAAAACAATACAGAAGGCATGTCAATCTTTCTCAAGGCACTCAGAGCGGAAAACCGCGATTTTTCATCATCTAGTTTCCTTCCGTGAAGCAGCTCTGTAATCATCCACAAAATTCCCAAGCTAAACATGATTCCCATAAAAGGAGGAAGGTGGGTGAGCGTTTTAAACACAGGGACCGAAAGCAGTCCTCCTAGGCCAATGATTAACGCTACGTATTGATCGGATTTTTTGATGTTCTCAGTCGCTTGGAAGCGTTCATTTGATTCGATATTGCCTTTTAATACAAAACTGAGTACCAAAAGCGGCACAAGCAAACTGATAAAACTGGGTAAGAATAAGGTAGAAATAATATGATGGGAAGTCACCTGTCCTCCAATCCAAAGCATGGTGGTGGTAACATCACCGATGGGCGACCAAGCGCCTCCTGCATTAGCGGCGATCACAATAATACCTGCGAAGAACCATCTTGTTTTTTGATCGGGAATTAGCTTCCTAATTAAACTGATCATTACAATAGCGGTGGTCAAATTATCCAACGCAGCGGATAAGAAAAAAGTGATGATCGAAATAATCCATAGAAGTCCAACTTTATTTTTTGAGGTGATCAATTGAGTGATGACGGCAAAACCATCATGCGCATCAATGATTTCGACGATGGTCATGGCTCCCATTAAAAAAAGCAGAATTCCCGCAATCTCTTGCACATGGTGCAGGAGGCGATGCTCGAAAAACGTATAAACCGATATTGGCCCTGAATCGATCATTGCTTCGTACAAGTGGGTGCTATGCGCCGGTATATAGGATATACCCGTTACTAAAAGCACCCAACACCCAATTCCGATGAGGAGTGCTGTTGCCGCCTTATCTATTTTTAAAGTATGTTCCCCAACAATGATGACATAGCCAATAATGAAAAGTGCAATGATGACAATTTCCATTGGCTATTGCGGTTGGGTGGTTTTTAGAAACATAGCCAGATGTTGCCTTTTACCCATTTCCATGACATCTACCAAATCTTGAACGCTCAATCCTTTGTCCATTTGAATGGAGACTCCAATCGTGCTATCTCTTTGCGCAATTATTCCTAAACGTCTTTCCAAATCTTCTGCAGTGCAGGCGATATTGTCTAAAAAGTATTGTTTTTGAGCGTCCACGACCAATTGAGCATTTTGTTTAGATTCTTTACTGGCTGCTTCTTTTGACTCTGGAAGTAATACCTTGATGACATTGGGATGTGCCATGGTAGAGAGGATCAAGAAAAAGAGCAGCAAAAAGAACATGATATCATTCAGGGAATGGGTGCTGACCTCTGCCTCTTTTTTATGTCTTCGGTAAATTTTCATTACTTAAGATGACCTTCTTTAATCGCTAATTTGACCAATAAGCCATGTTGCTGAATTCTTCTAATAAAACGATCAATTCTTTGCTGAAAAAGTTGGTTTGCCGAAAATGCAAGGATTCCCACAAAAAGACCGGTGGCGGATGAAATCATTTTTTGATATAATCCCTCCGAAATAACAGAAATGCTGATGTCTTGAGATACGGATATATCAAAGAAGATGTTAATGACCCCGATGATGGTTCCGATGAAACCCAACAATGGCGCAACTCCAGCAATCAAGGACAATCCAGATAATCCTTTTTCAAACTGAGAAACTTCAATATTGATAGCGTCGGAAAGTAACTCATCTGTTTCTTTCGCATCATCCATGCTTCCTGCATGTATGAAGATCCGGCCCCAAGCACTTTTTTCCTCCGCACAAAGTTGAACAGCAGGATGCGTTTCACCACTTCTTAAAATCGCGATGTGTCGATTATTTTTCTCAGCCAAAACACGATCTTGTGCATTGAAATAAAGCCATCTTTCAATGATGAGATAGATGGTAATGACCAAAATAAAACCGAGAGGAATCATGACATATCCCCCTTTCCAAATCAATGAAAAGAAATCGAGTTGGGGATTTTCTGCAACTTGAATAAATATCATTTGGTAAAGAGAAGAAAAAAAAACTATTTAACAAAGGCAATTTTTGTTGTGTTATCAACCGAACGGTCTGCATTGGTAACTAAAACCGAATAGATTCCCCAACTGGGACGTTCTCCATTGGGCAGTAGGCCATTCCATACCACACGACCCCCTTCGCTAGTAGCTTTATAAACCAATTTTCCGAAGGGGTCGGTAATCATCACCTCGCTTTGATAGGCCAATCCTTGAATGGTGACCATCCCTTCGTAATTACTTTGAACGGGATTCGGAAACGCGTATACATCTTTGAGTTGATTATCAAAGTTGGTTGCATTACTGATAAACGAAACCATTCCTTCAGCAGTGGCGAAGTAAACGGTTCCATTGGCCTGGTTGATACCGATATCGTATACATTATTCGAGGGAAGTGGGCTGTTCTCTCGAGTATAATGTGCGAGTTGCTCCAGACCATCTGCACTAAATAAAAAGACGCCATTGTTTTGTGTAGCAATCCATTTTCGATTACCGCCATCAATCTCAATACTATTGATGGCTTCTGTTTCTAATAACACTTGCACATTTCCATCTTGTGTAATCAGGATTTGTTCGGCGTCCATCCCTTCTTCACTGAAGATGGCTGCCTGATTATAGTAAATGGACAATCCCCTTAAGCTGCCCACCCATACAGCGCCTTCTAAATCCTCGATCATGCAATAAACATCCTTGGTCGGCAATCCTCCCTCTCCTTCTTTATCTTTTAGTAATTTAAAATTATCATCGGTCAAATTCGCAGGAGTGCCTTTGTAATCCAATGCTAAGATTCCTTTGTTTCTTACAATGGCGAAAACATAATTTTCTTGTGTGTGAATTACTTGATCGATGATGTCGGTGTTGGTAATAAATGGATTAAAAGAAAAGGAGGTGAATTCATGATCTTGATTCATGATATGCAATGGATGATTGCTGTAGCTATTGCTAATCCAGGCATTTCCATTTAGATCAAAGCAAATTCCGGATACGCCTGTCCATCCCGGAGCCCAATCGAAGGGCCCTTCTTCTAATGGGCAGTTATTGGTTTGCGCATTATAGTAGGTGAGGGTTGCACCTGGATTTCGTTCAATTACTCCGTCTTCCCAACTGCTGAATAATACGTGGTCTGTATTGGTGGGATCAACCGCAACATCTAATACATCGAAAACGGCTGGCCCATATTCGTTGCCTCCCGCTCCCATGGGATCGTTGACCCATGTGTCACCTAATTTACCTGACTGATATCCGATATTCCAAGTGTTACCCCACCAAGGCGCAACATTTCCAGTGGCAATCCAAACTTGATCGTTGTAGGCATTAACCTTTCTCATCCCATCTGATCTAGGACCATCAGGGAGAATAAGATTTTCTGTACCATTGGGTTGTTTGTATTGTAAACCAAATTCGTCATTTGCAATCCACTGCCATTGATCGGGATCGATGATTACTTTTTGCGCACTGATCCATACCCAATTGGATTGAGTTTCCTCTGTTGTTAATTGTAAATTTTGATCAAATACTTGATACCGATTATTAAATGGTACCGTCAAGTAAGTATCGTTTGTCCAAAATTTTTCGGATCGCTGCTCATCAGTTAGGTTTTGCCATAGACTCCAAGATTGAGTGGTGGAATTCCACATCCAAAGATCATCTTTGTTGCTTTTTCGTTTGTTTAAAAAAAAGTTTCCCTGAAAAATGATGAAGTCATGAATGGTCCCTGAGTCTGGTAGGTTTTCTATTTTTTGCCATCGCTGATAATCCGCTAAAAAGGGATCGTTGATGGGTGCGTGTAAGACATTTTCACTTCCAATAGCATAAATTAAAGAATCAGTAAGGATTACTCGGTAGATGGGTGTTACACTCCCTTGTGATCCAAGTATAAAGGTGCTTTTAATTTCCCTTCTGTCCAAGTCGACCATCACAATACCTACTCCTGTTGCGAGATAGGCGAGGTTGTCTTTAATGTCAATTTGAAATATTTTTTTATTTCCGATAAGGCTGCTTCGCATGATATCGGAAATATTTACTGTTCCTGACTTTGATACAATGTCAAAATTCCCATTGCTGTAACCCACCAATAGCTCATTTCTTTCCTTCGAAAAAAACAATGTGCTGATGCCTACGTCGCTGAGCTGGTTGGTTTTATTCAGTCGTTCAACTTGTTGGTCTTTTTTATTGTAAATCAGTATACCGTTTCTAGATGCGGCAATGATTTCATCTTTTTCTCCTTCACAAACATCTACAATACCGAAATAGGAAAAACAATCATTCCAGCTCCCTACATTTTGAGCGTTTGATGAGATCGATCCAAGTATCCAAATGCTGGTAAAAAACCAAATTCTAGCCATGCGACGTTTGTATACGGATTTATTTTTCTTTTATTGCTTAAGATTGAAGTTTTTTAAGCGCAATATCAAATGCTTGTGCGGTAATTCCGGTTTTTTCTTGATGGCGATCATGAATCTCGATTAAAGCTTTTTGAATGGTATGGGCGGTATCATTAAAAATTCCTTCATCGGTTATTGCTTGGATGTCATTGCTCATTAAATAAGCAAATACACGTGCCATTCCACAATTTGCAATGAAATCGGGAATCAAAGAAATGCGCTGATCTGCACTTTCTGCAATGGAACCAAAAAATATTTCGTTGTCTGCAAAGGGTACATTGGCTCCGCACGAGATGACTTCTAAGCCTGTATTAATCATTCGGTCCAATTGGTCTTGCGTGACCAATCGAGAAGCAGCGCAGGGTAAAAACACATCGGCTGGAAGATCCCAAATTTTTTGATTGATCTCTTCATAGGAGATCATTTGGTCGTCATTCAATAAATTTCCATTTCGGTTCAAGAATAAATGTCGAATTTTCTCAACCGAAAATCCCTCCGTATTAATGAGTCCACCTGCACGATCGATGATTCCGACAATATGTGCCCCAGCAGTAGCCATATAATAGGCCGCAGCGGCCCCAACATTGCCCCATCCTTGCACCACCACTCTTTTTCCTTTTACATCTCCTCCCCATAATTGATAGTATTGAATAACGCTTTGAGCGACGCCAAAGCCTGTTATCATATCGGCCACTTTGTATTGGCGAGTAACATCGGGACTGAATTGGTTTTCTTCTAGCACTTTTATCACACCATGTCTCAATTGCCCAATTCTGGTGACCTTTTGAGCCTCATTGGGTTGAAAATGACCATTGAAAACACCTTCCTGGGGATGCCATATGCCATTTCCCTCTGTCATGGGAATGACTTCGTGAATTTCATCTACATTTAAGTCACCCCCTGTTCCGTAATAAGTTTTTAATAAAGGTCGAACGGCGGCGTACCAACGCGCTAAGACTCCCTTTTTCCTCGGATCTGAAGGATCGAAGTTAATTCCGCTTTTTGCTCCACCAATCGCGGGGCCACTCACGGTAAATTTTATCTCCATGGTCTTGGCCAATGATTCAACTTCTCTCTTGTCTAACCCTTTCCTCATTCGGGTTCCTCCACCCGCAGCGCCTCCCCTTAATGAGTTAATAACCACCCATCCTTCTGCATCCGTTTGGGAGTCTTTCCATTCAAAAACGACCTCAGGTCGACGGTTTTCGTATTCTTTTAATTGCGTTCTCATCATAACGGGTGTAAAGATAATTCTATTCAGCTTAGTTCGGGTTTTTCTGATTATTTTCGCTTTAATATGAATTATCTTAAGCCTCACCTCAATGCCATTGTGATTGGTCTTGCTGTCGTTATTACTGCCATGATTTTGGGAAGTTCCTTTGTTCATCGAAATGCAGATCAAGAGTCGATATCAGTGACGGGAAAGGCAGAGAAAAATTTCGTCTCCGATTTAATTGTTTGGAAGGGTTCTTATTCCAGAGACGCATCAACATTGAAAGAGGCATATGTATTATTGAACCAAGATGCAGAATTGATCAAATCTTATCTGACCAGCAAAGGTGTAGAAATGGGACAATGTGTATTTTCAGCTGTTGATATTGAAAAGGTATTTAATTCTGAAACAGATAGAAATGGTAACGCGATCTCCATTTTTGCCGGTTATCATTTATCTCAAAATGTCAGTATTCAATCAAAGGAGGTAGATAAAATTGAAAAATTGTCCAGAGAAGTTACAGAGCTCATCAATCAGGGATTGGAGTTAAGCTCTGAGGCGCCAGAATATTACTATACACAATTGGCAGCGTTGAAAATTGAGATGATTGCGGAGGCAACAAAAGATGCAAGACTAAGAGCAGAAAAAATTGCGATGGAATCCGGCTCCTCCTTGGGTAAATTAAAAAAAGGCGATATGGGAGTATTTCAGATTGTCGCGCCGAACTCATCCGAGGATGACTATTCTTGGGGAGGGTCTTTAAATACCACATCAAAAGAAAAGACCGCGAGTATCACCATGTCGTTGGATTTTGCAGTGCATTGATGCGAGCTAGATTGAGAGATTTTTTGCGATTTATTCGTGTTTTAACTGGGTCGAAATGTTGGAATGCAGTTCGAGTTTGGTTCCATTTTCAATTGGCGAAGCGATTAAAATGGAATGGATCTCCTGGTCTACCCATCTCAATGAGCGTTGAGCCCACCACCGCCTGTAATTTAGGATGTCCCGAATGTCCTTCTGGATTAAAACATTTTAATCGACCTACCGGAAATCTAAAAATGAATCATTTTGAAAAGTGGATCGTTGAATGGAAAAAACATTTGGTTCACCTCAACTTTTATTTTCAAGGTGAGCCGTTTATTCATCCACAAATATTGCAGATGGTTTCATTGGCAAAGCAAAATGGAATTTATACCGCTATTTCTTCCAATGGTCATTTTTTTTCTGAAAAGGTGGTCGATCAGCTGATTGATTCGGGCTTAGATAGATTGATCATCAGTATGGATGGATTTTCTCAATCAGTATATGAGCAGTATAGAATTAATGGTAATGTCGAAGAGGTGAAAGCTGGAGTAGAACGTTTATTGGCGGCACGTCGAATAAAAAATAAGGGTCCCTATATCATTTTACAAGTTTTGGTGGTAAAACCCAATGAGAAAGAGGTGGAGCACATTAAAGGTTGGGCTAAAAAATTGGGGATAGATCAAGTGAAATTGAAAACGGCCCAATTGTACCACCCTCATGAGAATCACCCTTTGATGCCAGAGCAAGAAAAATATAGAAGGTACGAGCCAACGGAGAATGGGGAATGGCGAATCAAAAATGAATTGGGAAATCAATGCTGGAGACTTTGGTCTGGTTGCGTCATTACATGGGATGGGCGGGTAGTGCCATGTTGCTTTGATAAAGATGCCAAATATGATATGGGAAATTTAAATGATGCATCATTGAAGGAAATTTGGAATCATGATCCTTATCGACGGTTTCGTAAAAAGTTATTATTAGGAAGAAAAGAAATTGATATTTGTTCAAATTGTTCTGAAGGAACCAAAGTCTGGGCTTAATTTTGAAACATGATAGTGATAGGCGAAACATTGGTCAGTGAAGATATTTTTGAAGCTTTTTTTGTTTGTGACCTTCAAGCTTGCAAGGGGGCATGTTGTGTGCAAGGCAGCAGTGGTGCGCCTTTAGAGCAAGATGAGGTGGAGCAATTGGAAAAGTATTGGCCATTAATAAAGCCATTACTGTCAGATGATTTTGTTACGGCAGTTGAACAGCAGGGTTTTGCCGTAGAGGATGAAGATGGTGACCTGACTACACCATTAAGCGGTCATCAAGGTCCTTGTGCTTATACTTATTTTGATGAAACGGGTACTGCGAAATGTGCCTATGAGAAAATTTATTTACAAGGCAAATCAGAATGGAAGAAGCCAATTAGTTGTCACCTTTATCCAGTCAGATTGACAAAGTTGAAAGAATATATCGGTGTAAATTATCACCAATGGCCCATTTGCAAGCCGGCCTGTGAATGTGGATCAAAATTAAAAGTTCCCGTATTTAAGTTTTTGAAGGAACCTTTGATTCGACAGTTTGGTCTGGGTTGGTATGAAGAAGCAGAGTTGGTGTATGAGGCACTCAAAAGTGACGGAACGATATCTTAGGTATTGAACCAAAGAGCCTTGATAAAACCCTAAATTCTTTTTCAATAATTTCTTCTTTTCCTCCAAATTGCCATTATGAAGTACCTACTTCAACGGTTGGCTTTTTGCGTTTTGATTTTTTTCACTTCTATGATGCATGGGCAGTGGAAGGTGGAATCTTTTCAGATTGATTCACCTGGTAAACAACCCATGTGGTGCGCGGGTTGTGGTGCGTCATATTCTTTGTTGGTCAAGGCATCTAATCAAAGCGGGACTTGGAGAGAGGAATGGGAAAGGAAGTGGCTTTTTCAAAATGGTATTCGTTTCAATCAACAGGCATGTTCAGAGGGTTGGATGAATGCACACGCTGCAGTGGACTATGTTTGTAATTCGAGTTTGGGAATTTTTTATTCAAAAAAAATAAATTCACCTCAAGGTACGGTGCACAGAATTTTCCTTTGGGATGGTGAACAGGAGAGGGCGCTCGAAACCATTTTTCATGATGGTGATGATATTCATCCAGCATGGGATGAAGAGGAAAAAATGCTCTTTTTTGCATCTAATCGTTCGGGCGGAAATGGGGGTTTCGATTTGTACCGTATGCATTGGAATGGAGTGGAATGGTCACAAATTGCCCACTTGGACAACGCAGTGAACTCTACCCAAGACGAGAAGTTCTGCGCCATTTGGCGTTCTGATTTATACTTTAGTTCCATTCGAGAAGAAGGGGATTGGGAGATATTTAAAGCACCTCGCGAAGGCGCCTGGTCATTGCGTTGGCAGATGGAGGCACCCATTAATTCTGAATTTGACGACTTTCAATGGGTTCCTTTTGATGATTTTTCTGGTGGACTGATGTCCAATCGAGATAATAATCAAATCAATTTATTTGTCCTTCGGGGTGAGACTCCAAAGAAGCTGGTTTATATGGAGCTAGAGGATGGATATCATATTGAAATGGCTGGCGGAACTTGTCTAAGCAGCGAGGATCCAAAAAAGAATGGTTGGTTAATTCCTATCAACACTCCTCTTTCATTTGTGTTGCTCGACCATCAAAATAATGTAGTGCCGTTTGGGTTTATTATTATAAGAGATGAATGGGGTAGACCTTTGGCACAAGGAATAACGAATGAGCGAGGCTTATGGAGTTGGAGTTATATTTCTGCATCATTTTCCCCGTTGTCTTTAATGTCAACCGATGATTTGAGTTTGTTGGTTGGAGGTTATGAAAAGATAGAAGTGCAGGGGATAAATGATTTGAATCCGAATATTTCTTTTGGTCAGGGTTCAAGTGAGTTGTCCATCGAGCAAATGGCGGCTTTGGATCACTGGGCGGACTTTTTGATCAATAGAAAGTTGAATGTGAAAATCCAGGGCTTTACCGATTCGAAGGGTTCAATGAAGTACAATCAAAAGTTGGCTTTCCAGCGCGCATTGAATGTGCAGTCTTATTTAATTAAAAAAGGAGTTTCTATTTCTCAAGTGACTGTGCAGGAGGAGGAACAGGAAGTAGCCCATCTGAAAAGTGCGGAAAGAAAAGTTTCCTTGACCATCATGCCTTGAGTTCCTTTTACTTATTTTTGACTCATGAGTAAAATTAGATCACTTTTCCCGGATACCGATTTGGTGCTAACGAAAGGTCCTTTACAAGAAGGTGGCACCTCGGTGATACCGGGTCAGGAGAAGAAGGGACCTCAACGTTGGGTTAAATTAAATGATTTGATCTTCGTCGGAATGAATGATGGCCTTTATCACACGCGCTATGATTCGGTGGTTTCGGTGGTGCATGATAAAAGGAATAGGGTAGTGGGTTATTGGAATCATTCGGCAAATGAGGGTACGCAGCCGAACAAAAGCGGTGTTATAGGAGTGATCGCTTTAAGCGTACTCGTATCTGCCGCTTTGTTTCTTTCAGGAGTATGGAATTTTATATGGAAACACGAACCTTTTTTAGTCCTTGATAAAAATGGAGAAGTCGTAGCGGAACGTTGGTGGTTAACCATGGTGATTGTGTTGCTGTATGCACTTTGGGCAGTTTTTTGGACTTTTGGATATGCTCATTACGAGTGGAAGAGACAAAAGTTAGCGCATGAATGTTTAGCAAGTCAAAAATAAAAAAGTCCGCTTTGCGGACTTTTTTGTGTGATGATGTTTAATAAATCAATCTGCATTGTCATGCAAGAAAGGGTTGTTGCTTTTTAACTCATATTTCTTTTCCCCATTTTGATCTTCGGTT
The DNA here is from genome assembly GCA_964544665.1 of uncultured Chryseobacterium sp. Classification (GTDB taxonomy): domain Bacteria; phylum Bacteroidota; class Bacteroidia; order Flavobacteriales_D; family Sanyastnellaceae; genus CAMCTV01. The sequence continues at coordinate 20,214 of CAZJCQ010000008.1, forward strand.
TCAGAAATTCCAAAACGAGATATGGGATTGGAATTGCTCGGAGCTACGGAATCCAAAACTACTTTCTTACGTAAATAAGCAGGCTCATCTTCGAGTGATTGAATACCATTGGCACTTTTCATTTGAAGGCCAATTTGTTTAATGCGTTCAATTCTTTCATTTTGTAATTGCGCGATGGAGGAGCGATCTACTTGATCGGTAGCCCTTTCTCTTATGGGCATGCTGGCGACAGGCGCGTTTTGCTGATCTTCTGAACCGATAACCTCGAAAACACTGGTGCTGGTTTCAGTTGGAAGGGAAGTGTCTTCTTGCATTTTTAAAGAAACCATCTTCACCTCTTCTGTGCTAGCGGTTGTATCAAAAGATAACGTTTGGTTATCTGTTGGGACTGAAAAAATAACCTCTTCTTCGGGATATTCAACTTCAAAGGTGATTTCCGCTTGATGGAAAGGAATCTCTTCTTCGACACTATTAAAGGGAGAGGGTTCTGAAAAATCTAATGTAATGACGGGATTTTCTAATGGTGTTTCGATGGGCTTGAGCATCTCAGGCATTTCTGTTACCATTGACTCGACAGGAGTTGCAAGTGCTTTAGCGACCTCTTCTGAGGGGGTGTTTAAATCCACTACAACGGTAGGTTCAGCAATCGATTGAATTCCGGGAAGAACTGCATCGATATCTTTTGCATTCCAACCAGTTGCGATGACCGTTACCGCAATATCAGTACCTAAGCTATTGTCTTGTCCATATCCCCAAATTACATTAGCATTCATACCTGCACTTTCTTGAATGGCATCAGTAATTTCACTGACTTCATCCATCAGCAACTCCTCTTCTCCGTGTGTGATATTTAAAAGGACATGCTGGGCTCCGTAAATATCACTATCGTTCAAAAGTGGAGATTCTAAAGCCAAGTCAACAGCCTTTTTCGCTCTTCCTTCCCCACTGGCCCTTCCGCTTCCCATGATAGCCACTCCGCTATCTTTCATTACGGTTTTAACGTCATTCATATCGACGTTAACCAAGCCGGTCAAGGTCATCACTTCTGCGATACCTTTTGCCGCGGTACAAAGCACTTCATCTGCATGACCAAATGCTTGCTTCATGCTGAGATTACCGAACAATTCTCTTAACTTATCATTACGAATAATTAATAGGGTATCGACGGCCGCTCTCATTTCTAATATGCCATTTTCTGCATGCTCGTGTCTTTTCTTTCCTTCGAATACAAAAGGTACAGTAACAATTCCTACCGTCAGGATGCCCATTTCACGCGCCACTTTAGCGATAACAGGAGCGGCTCCTGTTCCGGTACCTCCTCCCATACCTGCAGTAATAAAAACCATATTGGTTTTATTATTTTCTCCTCTAAGAATTGCCTTAATCTCCTCAATGCTTTCGATAGCAGCTTCTTTTCCAACAGCAGGTGCTGATCCCGCTCCTCTTCCATCGGTTAGATTGGCGCCCAGTTGCACCTTGTTGGGAACAACACTGAAATCAAGGGCTTGGGAGTCTGTGTTGCAAACAATGAAATCAACGCCACGTATGCCTTGGTTGTACATGTAGTTAACAGCGTTGGAACCACCTCCACCTACACCAATTACTTTGATGAGGGAGCCGAGTGAATTGTTTACTTCAAAATTTAGCGATTGGAATTCCATATTTTTATTCAAATTGATTGTCAATATTCAGTTTCCGAAACTAATTCAAGAATCTTCCATTTTAGAATGAAAAAAGAGCGATATGTTAACGACATTATGTTAGTAAATCCAAATTATCATGTGAGTGATTTTGATTGGTTATTTCTGAGATATTCTTCTTTACCTTTGATTCGTTCCATGATACCATGCTACCGATACTGGATAAAATAAATAAGGGATTGTTCATTCTTATCGATCCTGATGAAGGGGATGAGAAGCTCTGGCAGTCGTGGATTCCAAACATACAGGAGTCTACCATCGATGGATTGTTGATCGGTGGTAGTTTTTTGACGAGTAGTCGTTTTCATCGATGTGTGGAAATTTTCAAAGCATCCAAGAAGCCCATTATTTTGTTTCCTGGGTCCAATGCGCAATTGGATAAACGCGCGGATGCTATCTTACTGCTGTCGCTCATTTCTGGAAGAAATCCGGATTTGTTGATTGGTCAGCACGTTCAATCTTCGTTTGCTTTGAAAGAATCTGGGATTGGAATAATCCCCACAGGATATATTTTAATTGATGGCGGAAAGCCAACTACCGTATCGTACATTAGCAATACCACACCCATTCCTTCCGATAAGCCAAGTTTAGCTGCAGCTACAGCCTTGGCGGGTGAGCAATTGGGGATGAATTGTATTTATTTAGATGCAGGGAGTGGCGCATTGCATCCAGTCTCGCAAGATATCATTTCTGCTACGCGTTCTCAACTTCAAATACCATTAATTGTAGGAGGCGGAATGAGAAAAGTAAGTGATGTTGAAAGGGCTTGGAATGCGGGAGCCAATTGGGTAGTCGTGGGAAATCACGCGATAGAAAACCCTACTTTTCTTAGTGAATTATTATGGATGAAACAGAAACCAATACTCAATGAAAGATGATTAAAAGGCCATTTAATATCCAAGCTTGGATTCGAGAGAATCAGCACTTATTGCAACCACCAGTGGGTAACAAGAATTTGTACGTCGAATCAGGAGATTATATCGTGATGATGGTCGGTGGACCAAACGCCCGAAAAGATTATCATTTTAACGAGACCGAAGAACTTTTTTATCAATGGAAAGGGGACATTGTTGTGGGCATTCAAGAGGAAGGTAAGGCAGTGGATATTGAAATTAAAGAAGGGGAAATGTTTTTATTACCAGCGGGAGTACCTCATCAACCTCGACGTGGTCCGGATACGGTTGGACTTGTCATAGAAGTAAAAAGGGCAGATCGTGAAATGAAAGATGGTTTGATGTGGTTTTGCGAGAAGTGTAATCACAAATTGCATGAAGATTATTTTGTACTTCGAAATATTGAAACTGATTTCCTCCCTCGATTCAGACATTTCTATTCCTCTGAAGAACTCAGAACATGTGCATCTTGCTCCCATGTGATGGAAAGCGACCCCCGATTTGTTTAAACATTCTTTTCCATGTATTTAAATAAAAAAGCCCCGAATGGGGCTTTTTCTTTTGAGGATGAAGGGAAATTACTTTTGGTCTTCCGCCATCTTATTCATTTCTTTTTCAAAGGTTTCTTTGAATTTCTCATAGTTATAATCAGCTTTCAACTTTTCATCTTTTGATAATTTCTCGTTGTAGGCGCTGGAGATTCTCTCTCCGGATAACTCAATGGCCACATAACTTACGTAGCTGCCATCTGATTTTTGAGTGAGTTTTTCGCAAATCTCAACGGCTCCCTTTAAGTTTTGATCAACCACAGTACGAGCCATTTCTTGGAAAGTTTCAGTTAATTGTTCTTTGTTGTTAACCTCTGAAGAATTTACATAATTGTCACCTACTACTTTCATCGTTGCGCTTACTGTTTTCGATAATTCGGACATAGCGTTTGATTTTGCTTTTTTCTTGGCTGTTTCTCTATCCATGCTCTCCCCGGTTGCTGTTGCACGAAAGGCATCTTTGGTGCTGAGATATTGATCTCCGGAGCAGTACTCATTAATTAATGTTTCTCCTTGTTGCTTGGGGTTGACACCAACGTCTTCTGTTTTTTTAGCTGCTTTTCTTTTTTTACATGCAGTAAATCCGAATCCCATGGCTACTACCATGACCATCAGTAAAATTCGCGTAATTTTCATTTTTTATAGTTTTTAGTTGTTCAAATTTATCATTAATAATGCCAAAATTACAAAATAGATTGAATCATGGCTTTCAGCCATTCCTCATCTAATTTTGTTTTTGCTTTTTTATAGGCCTCATTACTCGCCGCAGTAGTATTTAATTGCACGCCTTTAATACTATTCGTGTTGTTTTGATACTTGATTTGATCGGTTTCTGTTTCTCTTAGAGTCAGTTTTAAATCCAAGATGGCACTCGCAAATTCATTGGCAGATCCGCCATCTATGGTATTGGCTTGAATTTCAATAATAAAGTCGGCTTTATTTTTATCAGTTGATTTGATAATTTTAAAACCATTTTGAGCGAGAAATGCCTCAACTGTTCCAGCCAAAAGGTGCTGCGTGGTCGGGTTCTCGAATTCACGCTCATTACTGATGATTAAAAAACTTGGTTTAACCAATGTAATAGGCACTCTGGTAGTTTGACTGGCCGCATTTTTTAAAAGTCCCTTCGCAATCGATTCATTAACATTAGATGGAATCAATGCATCTACATCGATGGCTACTTCTAATTGTGGCTGTTTGGAATCTAAGGGAATACCTTGAATATCAATCATTGCTTGGCCATTGATATCGGACAGTACTTTCTTCATTTTCGTGTATCGTTCCGTAGGATAATGGTATCGAATGGGAACGTTCACCGCTTTTTTTCCTTCAATGGCGCAGCCGATATTAATGGATCGAGAAAAATGGTCTTTGGCAAGCAGTAGGATGTTGTTCTCATCGCAAGTCAATTGGATGTCACTTAAATTCTTTTGCAATGCATTATAAATGGCTTGATCCAAAATTATTTGCTCCCCAGTTGATAATGTATAAGGATTGTTTTCGGACCAATAGGCTTTCATGGTAAATAATCCATTAAGCCACATGTCCGTAAACTGCATCACTTGCATTTTTTCAAGCGCAACAAGGCCCCGTTGATAAAAATCAAACGCTTTATCCAGCACTGCTTTTTTCTTCTGCATTTGTTGCTGCTGATAATCATACTTACTTACCCTCAAATAAATCCAATATTCTTTTCCATTGTCATAAGTGGCAACCGTCTCGAAATCATCGAAAACGATATCGGTAGTGGTGTTTATTTTGGAACTGAAATCTTCTGAAAAGACCTTGTTTACTTCTAAAGTATTCAAAAAACTCTCGCCTTGCACACGAACACTCACACTGGATGCCATATCACTCAAGGCATTTTTTTTGGCAACCGCGTTGAAATCTACGGGGTATGTTTTTTTGTTACAACTGCCAATACCAATGTAATAAGCATTGTCTATCGGCCGTTGTGAAACCCATTCGGGTAGCACTTTTCCTTCAGATTGATCATCTACTAACGGATCGTTTGTTCGACAGCTTGACCACCAAGTTCCACATACAATCAGAAAAAGGAAGTAGGTGCTGGCTATTTTCATTTTACCAATTCTATCATCAAATTAGCAACATCTGTGGCTACTTCTTTTGCAGTTTGCTTGTATGCGTCGGTCGCTAAATCACTGGTCGATTTTAGCTCTCTCCTCGCAACAAATAAATTTCGGAAAGACTGCACTTGATCGGGAGCCGTTGAAACGGATCCATTCAAATCGGGGTATAGATTCTCTCTACTCACTTCCGCAGTGGCATAGCGCACCTGATCTTCCATTTTTTTATTGATCATTTTCGTTTTCAATAACTCACCGGTTTTTAATGAAACGATTTTGAGCTGGAAATCCAATGTAGCGTGGCTATTTCCGTAGTAGTAACGGTAAGGGACAGCCTTATATTTGGTAATGTTTATTTCTTGACCATTGGACACTTGTTTTTCTAAATACGACTGATAAGCCGTTCTTTTTTCGCTATCCATGAGCCCTTTCTTTTCATCGAATTTCAAAATGGTCCCGGTAAGCATGATTTGCGCGCCCACTAATTTGCCTACCTCAACGGCAGTTTGCTCATTAACCATTCCGCTCAATTGAAACTTTTGCTCTTGTAGAATGGTCATCATGTTTTCTCTATCTACTACTTTTAGGAAAGGGTCCTTAATCTCACTCAATGCAGTGAGCACATAGGCAGACATATTGCTTTCTATTCCGCTAACCTTTGTTCCATTATTGAAAGGTACCATTGCGATGATGACGGTTCCTTTTTCAAGAGATTTGTTTTTGAGATCCACGGCATCTTTGTAATTGCTGTTTCTAGCGATTACTTTATTCAGTGATTCATAGGCGGTGCGATAGCGACCCGCATTGAACATCGCCTTTCCGTCCTTATACAAGGGTTCTAGATAGGCAATGTCTTGTAGTTCTTTTGCGTCTTTGAAATTGGGATTAAATTTTTCGATTTCTTTGAAATTGGCCTCTGCTAATTGATATTCCTCCTTTTCGAGATGTCCAGTACCTTTCTCATATAGCTCATTGATGTAGGCACTTTTAGATTCTTCATAATCATCGGCATACATCTGTCCGATTTCCAATTGGACTCCAATATTGGAAATTTTATTTTTATAGTCATCCGCTTCTAAATAGGCATAAACGGCTTCTCGATGGGTGGCCATTGATTTTTTTCTGCCAAATTCTGCTAGTTTTTGATTCAATACCAATTGACCAGTCCTTTTCATTCCTGCTTGTGCGGGTATGTATGATCGTTTTCTGGTTAAGGCATTGTAATAACTGGTAGCCGCTTCTGAAGATAGACCTGAAGCTTCTTGTTTTTCTCCCAATTTGGTGTAGTACTTTGGACCCTTGCATGAAGAGAATAGTACCATTCCGCATAAAAGACTGATAAATAGTAAACGCATTTTCATTGGTGTTGATTCTTTATTTTCCTGGTTAGAACATGATGATTGCTGAAATTTTGGTGGAGCGTCCACTTTATTATTCATATGATCATAATTATGTCTTACCTTCTTTTTGCTAGGTGGTAAATTTAGCTCATTTTTGCGAATACAAAAATTCGTGCCAACAGAAGGTGGAGGAAGGACAAAAATCTGAGTTAAAAAACGAAAGGAATGGAGGAGAAAAAAAGTAGAGTGCTCATTCTAGGAGCGGGTAGGAGCAGTGCTCATCTGATTCAATATTTGTTGAATCATGCAACTGAACTGGGAATTCATTTACGAGTGGGAGATGCCGATGTAAAAATGGCCGAAGAAAAAGTAGGTGCAAGTGCCGATGCAAGTGTCTTTGAATGTGACGCGGAAAATGAAAATTTACTGGAGTCTGAGATGGCGCATGCGGAAATCGTTGTTTCCATGTTGCCAGCCTTTATGCATCCAAAAATTGCGAAGCTTTGTTTGAAGTTGCATAAGCATCTGATTACCCCGAGCTATTTGTCATCAGAAATGATGTCGATGGATCAAGAGGCGAGAGCAAAGAATTTGATATTCTTGAACGAAATGGGAGTAGATCCAGGAATCGATCACATGTCTGCGATGAAGATTATTCATGCATTAAAACAAAAGGGGGCAGACATCCATGCTTTTTATAGTCTGACAGGCGGGCTGATTGCGCCAGAGAGTGATAACAATCCTTGGAATTATAAAATTACATGGAATCCAAGAAATGTCGTTTTAGCTGGCGCAGGAGGCACTGCACACTACAGGGAGAATGGAAAGGATAAATTAATTCCTTATCAAAGATTATTTGAAAGGACGATGTCCGTTGAAATTCCAAATTATGGGGAGTTTGAGGGATATGCAAACCGCGACTCTATGGCATACGAAGAACTATACGATTTACCAGGTATTCCCACTTTGTATAGAGGAACCTTAAGAAAGAAGGGATTTTCCCAGGCGTGGAATGTGCTCGTTCAATGGGGGTTGACGGATGATACCAGAGTGATGAATTGGGATCAGATGAGTATGCAAGCGTTTACCCAAACTTTTTTACCCGACGATTCTTTGGCTTACATCAAACGTGAAGTGTCCAATGAGGTTTTATATAAATTACAATGGCTTGGTCTGTGGGATGTTGTTCCGGTTCCTATTAAAAGAGGTACCGCAGCACAGGTGATACAGGCTTTGATTGAAGAACGTTGGAGTTTAGCTCCCTTGGATCGAGACATGCTGGTAATGTGTCATTTATTTGATTATGCGCTGGACGGAAAACATTTTCGCATGCAATCCAGTATGGTTTTAGAAGGAGAAAATAATCGTTACACGGCAATGTCAGCAACTGTGGGATTGCCCATGGCCATCGCTGTTAAGCATATTTTGAATGATAGTTGGAAACAACGTGGAGTCATTTTGCCCATTCATCAAGAAATTTATGAACCTATATTGGAGGAATTAATAAAATTCAATATTCAATTTACAGAACAAATCAAGGAATGCTAAAGTATTTATCCATTTTTCCATTGTTGCTTCTGATATGGGTGTTTCCTTCGATGGCGCAATTTCCGCATTGCCCTATATTCAAAACACATGACTGGATCAGCGAGGCCGATTATAATGGCTCGCAGGATACGGTGAAACAATTGGTAAAGTGGTTGAACGAAACCCCGATTTCTTGGGAATATGAACAGCGAACAAAAGCCAATCTTTATGTGTTGCAGTGGATGACGAGTCACCCTAGTAAAAAATGGAATTGGAGTTCACAATGTTTTGGACCCCTCGATGATCATTTAGAATTGATGTATGCTTTTTTACAAGCCTCGTTGTATTATAGTTTAACGCATGAAAATTCCTCAGATCTTAAAAGAGAGGTATATGTGCTTCAATCCTTATCCAAGAAAATAGAGCAATCGAAGCAATATGATGAGAAAGAGGAATGGAAAGAAATAGTAAAAGCCGTGAGACGACATCGTGAATTACAGTACTTGGAAAAATGTAAGGGTCAATCCAAACCTAATTAAAAATGTGATATGAAGAAATTTGAAATACCTGAACATTTTCAATCCTCCTTTACCGGACTGTTGAAAGTCACGCGGAGAATGTCAGATCCACGGAAGAAAGATTGGAGTCCAACCGAGATAGTGGCCGGTTCTCTCACCTTTGTTTTTCCAAGGCACATGGGTTTTTGTTATGGTGTTGAAAATGCGATTGAAATTGCATTCAAAGCGGTCAATGAAAACCCAACAAGGCGCATTTTCCTTCTTGGTGAGATGATTCATAATCCATCCGTCAATGAGGATTTACTGGCATTAGGAGTTCAATTCATGATGGATACAGCGGGTAATCATTTGTTGGATTGGAATACGCTCACATCCGAGGATATCGTGATTACACCTGCCTTTGGAACCACTTTGGAAATTGAGTCTCAATTGCAATCGTTGGGTGTTGATGTGAAAAAATACAACACTACGTGTCCTTTTGTTGAGAAAGTATGGAAGCGCTCCAGTGAAATTGGAAAGGAGGGTTATACCATTGTTATTCATGGAAAATATAAGCATGAGGAGACCAGAGCGACTTTTTCCCACGCTCAACAGAGTTCAAAGAGCATCATCATCCGAGACATGAAAGAAGCGGGATGGTTGGCGGAGTGGATAGAAGGAAAAATGGATTTGCCAACATTCAATGAACGATTTGCAGGAAGGTTCTCAGAAGGATTTGATCCCATCCAGGATTTAAAACGCATCGGTGTAGTCAATCAAACTACAATGTTGGCAACCGAGACGGAGGAAATTGTCCAATATTTAAAAACCATCATGCAAAAGGTGCACGGTGATCATTCATTTGCCGATACTCGCGATACCTTGTGTTATGCGACCAATGAAAACCAGGTGGCAGCTTTAGAGTTATTAAGTAGCGGAGCCGAAGTAGCTTTTGTCATTGGTGGGCATAAGTCATCCAATACTTATCAGTTGGCAACGATACTTAGTCAGAAAATGACCACCTATTTTATCGAAAATGCATCGGCCATTACCTCAGAGGGAATTTGGTGTATGGATTTACCATCTATGTCGATAAGAAAGATAGAAGCCTTTTCAAATGGATTTTCATGGAAAAGAATTTGTGTGGCAAGCGGAGCTTCATGCCCAGATACATTGGTTGACGAAGTTGTTTTTAAATTATCGGAGTTGAGCGGCGAAGATCTTCAGCCTAATTTGTGGCTTGAACAATGGCAAAATAAACTACCAAAAAAGGAGGCGTAATGAGTGGAGTGATAGTCAAGTTACCTGATGTAGTGGCGAATCAAATTGCAGCGGGTGAGGTAATTCAAAGGCCGGCCTCTGTGGTGAAGGAGTTGATGGAAAATGCAATCGATGCGGGTGCAAAGAAGATCAAAGTGGTAATCAAAGACGCAGGTAGAACTTTGATTTTTATCGAAGACAATGGTAATGGTATGTCGCCGTCAGATGCCGTTTTATGTTTTGAACGACATGCCACCTCCAAGCTAAAGTCTGCAGAGGATTTGTTCAGGATTGCAACCAAGGGCTTTCGCGGAGAGGCCTTGGCCAGTGTCGCAGCCATCGCTCACGTGGAGTTAAAAACAAAAATGGAAGATGCAACAGAGGGCACGCGGGTCTTGTTATCGGCTGGAAGGGTGGAACTAAAAGAATCATGCTCCATCAATAAGGGTACCCAATTCTCGATAAAGAATTTATTTTACAACGTTCCAGCAAGAAGGTATTTCTTGAAAAGTGATAACGTAGAATGGAAGCACATTCTAGAGGAATTCTTCCGAGTGGCTTTAATTCATCCGCAAGTGGACATGGTGCTGGAGCATAATGGTCACAGCGAAATTCAGCTAAACGCATCGACTTTCAAGCAGCGAATTGTAAAGCTGATGGGTAATAAGTTCGATGAGTGGTTGGTTCCTATAGAGGAGGAGACACAATGGTTGCAGGTAAGTGGTTTTTTATCTAAACCAGATGCGGCGAAGAAAACAAGAGGAGATCAATATTTTTTTGTAAATGGACGTTTTATTAAGCATCCATATTTACACCATGCTATTCAAACGGTGTATCAAGGGCTCATCAAAGAAGGAACTTTCCCTGCTTATTTTGTTCAAATAGAGGTTGATCCCAGTTTGATTGATGTCAATATTCATCCAACAAAAACGGAGATAAAATTTCAAGATGATAAAGCCGTATATGCCATTTTGCATGCCGCTGCTCGACGGGCATTGGGAATGCATAACATCGTTCCTACCATCGATTTTAATCAAGAAGGTAATTTTGTTACTCCGGTGATGCAAGGGACAGAAATAAAAGTTCCCACAGTTCAATATCAAGCCGACTACAATCCATTTGGAAAAGAAGCTCCAAGAAGAGACGTGGTGAATGAGTGGTTGAAATTACAAGCAGAAATTCACGCCAGCGTCAAAGGGATTCCGGATCATCAATTGAGAATGGAGGAAGATGCTGCATGGGATCAAGTGGAGTTAAAACCCATTCAAGTATTAAAAAAATGGGTGGTATTTGAATACAACCAAGAAATGTGGATGATCGATCAAGGGCTTGCCCATCGTCAAATTCAATTTGAGTCTTGGATGAAAAGGGATTGGAAGTGGAATACACAGGCATTGATGGAGCCAGTGCAATTGGCATTAGGAGAGAAGGATCGATTAACATTGAATGAAGTAAATGATGAACTGATGGAATTGGGTTATCAATGGGAAGTAGTAGATCATAATGTTTTTTTAAAAGGGGTTCCTAATTTGGATGCATCTGTGCAATGGGAAAGGCAATTTACCGACTTCATTTCTAGCTGGGACGAGGAGTATGGACAAGTTTCTTCTAGTAAAGAAATGATGGCTTGGTTGCTGGCCAAAAAAGAAGCGATACGCGGAGGTCAGATGTTGACGACTCCTGAAATGAAAGATTTAATAGTTCAGTTGCTACAGTGTGAAAATCCATTTTTTACTCCGAATCATAAAAAAATATTTTTTAAATTCAACGAGCAAAACATTCAGCAATTTTTTAGAATATGAGGTCAATAACAGAAGTAGTAAAAAACATTATTATTATCAATGTTCTCTTTTTTCTGGCGACCTTGGCGGTTCCGAGTCTTGAGCATTATTTAGCTGGTTACTATTGGCAAAGTCCCAATTTTAGACCATGGCAGATCATCACCCATATGTTTATGCATGGGGGAATTTCTCATATTTTTTTCAATATGTATGGATTGTATATTTTCGGCTCCATACTGGAGGGCTATTGGGGACCCAAGAAATTCCTTACTTATTATGTGGTTTCAGGTTTGGGTGCTTTCTTGTTACACAACCTGATGACCTATTATGAGTTAAATCAAGTGATGAGTCAGCTTACTTCAGATCAGTGGGATTTGGTCAGAAGTCAAGGGGCAGATGCTTTAATGGAATCCAAGAATTTTATCGATCCGATCATGGGACATGCCAATAATATTCTTAATACCGGTATGGTGGGCGCGTCAGGGGCGGTGTTTGGAATATTATTGGCCTTCGGTGTTCTTTTTCCAGATGTAGAGTTGATGCTATTATTTCCTCCAATACCTTTAAAAGCCAGGTGGTTGGTTTTTGGCTATGGAGCCATCGAGTTGTTTTCCGCTATGAGAGGCAGTCCGGGCGATAATGTCGCGCATTTTGCTCACCTTGGGGGAATGATTACAGGATATGCATTGCTCAAATATTGGCAAAGAAATCAACATTATAATGGTTGGTGATGCGAAAATTTTTAAATAAAACAACCCTTCATGCCTATCAGCAAATGATATGGGTGCACTCTGCTTTTTATTTATTGTATCTCATTTTCGAGATTTTTCTGAAGGCCGGTTGGAATGATTTGGATTGGGTGAATTTATTGGGTCTGCCTGGAAATTCGGCGCTGTGGTTGAATGCTCCATGGAAATTGATCACACATCTTTTTGTACATGTTCATTTTGCACATTTCTTTTTAAATTTATTGGTGCTCTATTTTGTAGGTAGGGAATTGGAGAATGTTACAGGGGTCAAAAAGTGGTGGATTACCTATGGATTAGGAACACTCGGGGGTGCGGTCTTTTATGCCATGGCCAGTCAGCTTTTACACCTGCAAGATCGTTTTTTAATTGGAAATTCAGCCGCCAACATGGCCTTGGTGTTTGCTCTTGTTGCAATGGATGGCAGGAGAAAATTAAATTTTCTCGGAATTTTCATATTAGAAATGAGATGGGTCGCCTTGGTATTTCTTCTATTGGATATTATTGGGATAAGGCAAGGTTGGAATGCGGGAGGACATTGGGCACATTTCGGAGGCGCCCTCATTGGATGGGCATTTTGGTATTTTCAATCATCAAGAAAAGGAACTTATACCCCGGTACATAGGAGGCCAAAAACCGATGACGAATTTAATAACGAGCGCGCGCAAAGGGAGAGACGGTTGAATGATATTTTGGATAAAATCAATCGCAGTGGATATGATAGTTTATCCCGATCTGAAAAGGAATTTTTAAAAGAGCAAAGTGAAAAAATGGGATGAGAAAGATTTTTCGAGGGATAGGTTGGGTAATGGCGTTGGTATGCGTGGGTACACTTCTTTTGTGTTATCTTTCTTATTGGATTCCTCCGCACGTAAATGCCTATTTACCGCTGATGGGATTGTCGTATCCTTTTGTAATGCCTGTTGTAGCCGCATTGGCAATTATAGCGGCCATTTTTAAATCCAGAGTGGCCATTGTGCTCTCGATCATATGGCTATTGGGTTTGCCGCATTTTTTTAGCTATTATCAATTTCATTTTTCTTCAGGTACCAAAACCGATGCGGGTTCTATCAAATGGATGAGTTGGAATGTGAATTTGCTCGGATACAATACGGTGAATAAGCTAGTGGACATGCAACCATCCAAGATTAGAGACTCCATGATTCAGGTAATTAAAAACGAGCAGCCGGATGTTTTGGCATTTCAAGAATTCTTACAAACGGAAGAACTGAATCATATCGACCAAATAAAAGCAGAAACGGGATTGGCTTATCATCATGTTAAATTTAGTCACGCAAAAAAAAATGGTCGAAAAACAGGATTGATTTTATTTAGTCGTTATCCAATCGTCCAAAGCGGACAAGTGCCATTTGGAGGAACTACCCTCAATGGTTGTTTATTCGCTGACTTAGCAGTGGGTGGGGATACGATACGTGTGTATAATGCCCATCTGCAATCGATCCGATTCAATGCGGAAGATTACGAATTTTTAGAAGAAGAAAAGGAAGAAATGAGAGGGGCGACACGAATCGTGAAGCGATTAAAAAATGCATTCATTCGACGCGAAGATCAAGTGTTAGCCATTCGAGAGCATATGAAAATAAGTCGATATCCCGTGGTTGTTTTGGGTGATTTTAATGATCCACCAATGTCCTATACCTATCATAAAATGAAAGAGGGAATGTTGGATGCTTTTCGCGAATGTGGCCATTGGATGTCGAGCACTTATGCCGGAAAATTTCCGAATTTCCGAATTGATTACATCATGTGTTCATCGAATCATTGGAGAGTAACCGCCTATAAGACACTGCCCATTAAATTAGTCGACCATCGTCCCATTACGGCAAAAATGGAATTGCTTCACTAGATTAGGGAAGACGGTGTTCTGTTAAATCGAAGTTTTCGAAATAAGTTTTTTGATCCGCCTGGAAGTTCTCTATGATTTTGTTTTTCTTAGCGATAATGATGTTCCAAAATTGATGCATCGCCAAAGAATCTTCCTGTTGTCCTAAGGCCTGGTATTTTCGATAAGCGTCCAGAAATAGCGGATAATCTTTTTCACGTAATTCCGCCGAAGCAGTAATGAAATTTCTGGCAGCTGATTTTAATGTGGTATCTTCTTGAGGGCACTGAATCGTATCCAATAGTTGTTTCATTTGTTTTAGATTCCAATCTATGGAATCATACTCCCAATAAAACATGCGATAACCCATCGAGTCCATCAGACTCGAATCACATTGATAAAAAGCCTCCACCACACGTTCTTGAGCAACCATGATTAGATTATTATGTCTTTGCGCCTCTTCAGAATCCACCCAACAACTACAAAAAACAAACAGAATCAATATCGTGATAACAAATTTCATACGACTAAAATACAGCGGTTCGTGCATAGAATGATTAGTTTTGGCAATTCATTGAAATTACCGAGTACATATCAAGATTTAGTGGACGGTTGGTTATTCCTTATCGATAAGCCCTTGCATTGGACCAGTTTTGATGTGGTTAATAAAATCAAAGGGCATCTGAAGTCGTTAAAGAAATTGCAATCTCCGGAATTACAAGTATTCAATGTCAAGGTTGGTCATGCCGGCACCCTGGATCCGCTGGCCTCGGGATTGCTCTTGGTGTGCGTTGGAAAAAAGACCAAGGAAATTGATCAACTGCAAGGAGGAATCAAAATTTATTCGGGCATTATCAAAATGGGTCAAGTGACGCCTAGTTTTGATTTGGAAACGAGTCCAGAAGGGGACTTCACGTTTACTCACTTTTCTGCTCAGGATTATTTAGCGAATGCCAAATCCTTTATTGGTGAGCAATGGCAAACACCACCGGTTTATTCGGCCAAACAAATTGATGGGAAACGTGCTTATGAGTTTGCACGAAAAGGAATGGAAGTGGAAATGAGGAAAAGTTTGATTACCATCGAGCAATTTGAGTTGACAAGTATCGAGCCTCCTAATCTACATTTCGCTATCACTTGTTCAAAGGGTACCTATATACGTTCAATTGCGCATGATTTTGGAAAGCGCATGGGCAGCGGATCTTATTTGGCCGCTTTGCGCAGGGAAGGCAGTGCTCCATTTGTGGTGTCGGAAGCGCTTACGATGGAACAAATGAATGATTTTTTTGAAAAAATGAAAAATAATTAACTATTTATCAGTTAGTTAGATCACCACCTCTTTACTTTCGTGTTTTAAAAGCGTATCTTCGCAACCCTTTAAAAATTCAATACCAAAAAATCAATGAAACTCGGTCAATTTAGATACAAAATTCCAGAAGAATTAATTGCACAATATCCTACTCATCACCGAGATGAATCTCGATTGATGGTGGTACATAAACAAACGGGCAAGATTGAACACAAAATGTTCAAAGATCTTTTAAACTATTTCGAGGAAGGTGATGTTTTAATCAATAATAACACTCGTGTTTTTCCTGCGCGCATGTATGGAAATAAAGAGAAGACCGGTTCAATGATTGAGGTATTCTTGTTAAGAGAATTGAATGCGCAAAATTTCCTTTGGGATACCGTAGTAGATCCGGCGAGAAAAATCCGAATTGGAAATAAATTGTACTTTGGACCAAACGATGAGTTGGTTGCGGAGGTTATCGATAATACCACTTCTCGAGGAAGAACGTTACGTTTTTTGTTTGATGGCACTCATCAAGAATTTAAAGAGTTGGTATACAAACTAGGAGAGACACCGTTACCTCGTTACATCAAGCGTCCCATAGAACCGGAAGATGAGCAGCATTATCAGACCATTTTCGCGAAGCATGAAGGAGCTGTTGCTGCGCCAACTGCTGGTTTGCATTTTAGTCGTGAGTTATGCAAGCGTCTTGAGATTAAAGGGATTAACATGGCTGAGATTACCTTGCATATCGGAATAGGAACTTTCAGAACAGTGGAGGTGGAAGACCTCACAAAACATAAAACAGACAGCGAACAATTGATTATTCCCGATGCAACTGCAGCATTGGTTAATGAAGCCAAGATTAAGGGGAATCGAGTATGCGCGGTTGGTTCAACGGTTGCTCGCGCATTTGAGTGCAGCATTAGCACTGATCAGTTATTAAACCCATTTGATGGATGGGCCAGTAAGTTCATTTTTCCTCCTCACGATTTCGTCATCGCCGATAGTCTCATTACCAACTTCCATGAGCCTGAAAGTGTTCTGCTTATGCAAACCACGGCTTTTGGTGGACATGATTTGATTATGCATGCCTACAACGAGGCGGTAAAGGAAAAGTATCGCTTCTTCTGCTATGGAGATGCGATGTTGATTTTAGGATAGTCAAGTGGGAGCACCATTGCTGCTTATTCCTCCGCTTACGCAGCTGAATACGCCATATCCAGCTACCGCTTATTTAAGTGGTTTTTTAAGACAACAAGGTTACGGTTCTAGACAGGGAGATCTAGGGTTGGACATGGTGTTGGAAGTTTTTCATAGAAAGGGCTTACACGATTTGTTTGATGCTGTGGAATTACAGTTTCCTCATTTGACTTTTCCTGCTAAGGGAATTATTCTCAACAGAAAGTGTTATGAAAACACCATAGATGATGTCATATCATTTCTTCAAAATAGAAATTATACACTGGCATATCGAATAGCCGCTGGTAGATTTTTGCCAGAGGGAAATCGATTCAAGCAAGTGCAAGATTTAGATTGGTATTTTGGTAACATTGGAGTGCAAGACAAAGCCAGATATTTCTGCACTTTGTATTTAGAGGATTTGGCAGATTTAATACAGGCTACAGTAGGACCGCACTTTGGGTTTTCTAAATATGCGGAGCGAATATCGAGGACGGCCGTTAGCTTTACTCCGATTGAACAGGCATTGAAGGCGGATATAAATTATTTTGATTCAATATTAATTCGATGTTTGGCTCGTTATTTTGAGCATGACATACCCGCTTGGGTAGGTTTTACGGTCCCATTTGGAGGTAATCTTTATGGTGCATTGAAAGCAGGGCAGTGGATTAAGGCGCATTATCCTCAGGTAAAAGTGATCATGGGAGGGGGTTACCCCAATACCGAGTTACGCGAATTGAGTGACCCACGCGTATTTCAATACGTAGACTATATTACACTTGATGATGGAGAAGGGCCTTTATTACAGCTCATCAAGCAACTTGAACTTCCCGATGAAGAGCGCATATTCAAACGGACTTATCGATTAAAAAAAGGAGAGGTTGTTTTCGAAAATAGCGCGCAAGTCCCCGATTTTTCGCATGCACAAAAACCTGCTCCTACTTATCGAGGAATGCGCTTAACCGAATATCTATCCGTCATCGATATGCCCAATCCCATGCATCGATTGTGGAATGATGGGCGTTGGAATAAATTAACGGTGGCGCACGGGTGTTATTGGAAGAAGTGTAGTTTTTGCGATATTTCTTTGGATTATATCGGTCGATACGAGAAGACAACAGCGGCTCATTTTGTGGATCAAATGGAGGCGTTGATGCAGGAAACTGGAGAAAACGGTTTTCATTTTGTCGATGAAGCGGCACCGCCCGCAGCACTCAAAGAAATAGCCATTGAAATTTTAAGAAGAAAATTGCAGGTTTCTTGGTGGGCCAATATTCGGTTTGAAAAATCCTTTGATGCAGACCTCTGCGCTTTGTTGGCTGACGCGGGATGTATAGCCGTAACAGGTGGATTGGAAGTGGCGAGTCCAAGGATTTTAGAGATGATTGATAAAGGAATTTCGATTGATCAAGTAGCAAAAACATGCCATGCCTTTGTTCAGTCTGGAATATTAGTACATGCCTATTTAATGTTTGGATTCCCCACCCAAACCGCACAGGAAACCATAGATTCATTGGAAATAGTGAGGCAATTATTCCAACATCAATTGTTACAATCTGGACATTGGCATCAGTTTGCGATGACTGTTCACAGTCCAGTAGGAAAGGATCCTGCAAAGTATGGGGTCATTCGAACAGGTCCTGTTTTTGAAGGTTTTGCCAATAATGATTTATACCACGAAGATCCACAGGGCGCTCCCCATGAGCAGTTTTCCGATGGATTGAAAAAGGCGCTATATAATTACATGCATGGTTTGGCAATGGATTTTCCTTTGAAACGCTTTTTTTCATTTCCAGTACCAGAGCCCCGTGTTCCCAAAACATTGATTGAGAAGAGCATTCGAAAAGAACCGATTGATGAAATAGAAAGACCCGGGCATGTGTTTTACTTTTTCCAGGTTCAAATTCAATTGGGAAAGCAGAAGGGAGGGGATAAAGAGGTCATGATCTATCATCGAAAGGGGATGGACATGATAGATATACCCATACAAGTTGCACAATATCTGTTTGAACACCGGCAGGCGTTTGATTGGTTGGAAAATGGAGGTGTGGGCTATAATGAGATCATTCAAACATTCTCATCGTTATCCAAAAAGAATCCTGAAGAATTGGTCCATCAAAAATGGTGGAAGTCGCTTCGCAGGGTGATGAGAGTGGTGAGAAAATAGCGGAAATAAAAAAAGCCTCTTTCGAGGCTTTGTGGGAGCTACTGGGTTCGAACCAGTGACCCCCTGCTTGTAAGGCAGGTGCTCTGAACCAGCTGAGCTAAGCTCCCTTTTGAGGTGTGCAAATATACAAAAATATTTATTATTCAAAAGAAAAATTCTTTTTTTCTCATTTACGAAAATGACTAACTTTGATTTCTTCTAAACTAACCTCATAAAATACTTGATTTTTCAAGTTAAATTTTTTCATGATGAATTATCACAAAGTCCTTTCAAGCTTTCTTTTGAAGAGTAGTTTTCTTGTCTTATTGTTTTCAATTTCGCAATTGACCTGGTCTCAAAATGAATTGTACGCGCCATTTAATAATGGTTTTGTCGGTCAAGTTAATAACAATACTTCTGCAACGAATTGTTATTATTTATCAGTTGGGGGATTGGGTTGGTCGAATATTCAATTTTATCAAAACAGCCCGTCCAATGTGTTTGTGGCTCAAGGGAATGATATTATTGGCTCCTTAATCATTACTGATTTTGCTGGAGTTACCCATAACATTCCAGGATTTTTTAATTGGAGAGCCACAGAATTGGATAAGATTGTGGCCTATATGAACGAAAATCCAACGATTGAAATCGAATTGGGCTCCCATACCGATTGTAGAGGAAGCAAAGCATCGAATGAGAAGCTATCGGCTTCTCGTGCTAAGGCATCGGCAGATTATGTAAAATCGCGTATTACCAACCCTAAGCGAATTTATGGAAAGGGATATGGAGAATCTCAGTTGGTTAATAAGTGTGAGTGCGAAGGTAAAGTTACCTCACCTTGCAGCGAGGAGGAGCACCAAGCCAATCGTAGAACGGAATTTAAGGTTATTAAAATCTAAATAATATGAAGAGAATCATTTTCAGTGTTTTATTTTTGATGATCATAAACACTTTGATCGCGCAGTCGATTCCAAACGGTGGTTTTGAAAATTGGTCCAACGGTGATCCAGTCGGTTGGGTTACTTATAATGGGTTATATCCGTTTCTTGGATTGAGTGCTCCGCCAGTTGAAATGCTCACTCCAGCTCCGGAAGGTAATTTTGCGGTTAAGATGAGTTCTTTGCTCAACGCAACTACAGGGGAAACCTTTCCTGGCTTTTGCTATTTAGGAAATATGGATCCATTGACGGGAACGGGGAGTATTGGTTTGCCTTTTAATAGTTTTGGTATTCCTTTCAGTTCGATGCCACCTATGTTTTCTGGAAAATTTCAGCATCATATCATTAACCCAGGCGATACTGCAATTATTGCTTGCGTATTTACAAAATGGGATCCATTAAGTGCTGCACAGACAGAGGTAAGCGTCGCTACTATGATTTCTACCGTTGAGGTGCCTAATTGGACAGATTTTTCTGTTCCTTTTATTACCAATGCAAGTGCAGGGCAGCCAGATACCATGTCGATTTATCTTTTTTCAATGGGTGGAGATGGAGCTTCATTATCAGTAGATCAGTTGGCTTTTGGCGGAGCAGTGAATGTAACCTACCAAGAAACGACGCCCAATGATGTTTTGCTTTTTCCTAACCCTGCAAGAGAAGAGATTTGGATTGAAAGCACCATGTTCGGAAATGAAAACATCCAAGTGTCCATTTTCGATATGTCGGGACAATGCGTAGATAAGGTCATATGGAATTCAGGCGGATTGCGAAAACTGGATATCAGCGGGATGTCTTCTGGATCTTATGTTGTAGAGTTGAAGTCTTCACTACTAACAAGAAGAAAATCTTTTATCAGGCGATAAGAAGCGAATTAAAAAAAATGGGGGAGAGATCCCCTTTTTTTATTGCATTAAATTTTTTATGATGGACAGTGCTTCATCGATCTCTTGCTTACTGGTGTATCTTCCAAATGAGAAGCGAACACTCGCTTGACCCGCTCTTAATGCGTTGATAGCGGTTAGCACATGAGATCCCTTGGTTGCTCCGCTACTACAAGCGCTACCACCTGAAGCACAAATTCCATTTAAATCCAATAAGAACAGAAACATATCAGCATTTTCATGAGCAGGAAAATTGACATTAAGGACAGTGTATAAACTATCCTCAGATGCCGAATCTCCATTGAATTGAATATTGGGAAAAAGGGATTGCAATCCTTTTTTCATGTGCTGCTTCATTGTTGAGATGTGCGCAGCATGTTCTTGCAATTCAGCATAGGCTAATTCTACTGCCTTGGCTAATCCGACAATTCCTGCGATATTTTCTGTTCCGCCTCTCATTCCACGTTCTTGTCCTCCTCCTGTAATATCAGGTTGTATTTTAAGATTACGATTGACATAAATAAATCCAGTTCCTTTAGGTCCATGAAATTTATGAGCCGCTGCATTAAGCATGGAGATTGAAATCTTTTGTAAATCAAAAGAGTAATGTCCCATGGTTTGTACGGTATCGCTGTGAAAAATCGCACCATATTGTTGACACAGTTCGGATACTTTTTCCAACGGTAATAAATTCGCGATCTCATTATTTCCGTGCATCAAGGTGACGTAGGTATTTTTATTGGCGCGCAATAAACTTTCTAAATGTTCTAAATCTATATGACCATTGTCCGTGAGCTGGACCCAATGAAGTTGAATGTGGCCTTGATCTCTTAATAGCTCCGCGGTTTTAATAATGGCACTGTGCTCGATGGTCGAGGTGATGATATGTTGACATCCTAAATCACGGACCGCAGCATGCATGGCTAAATTGTCCGCTTCGGTACCGCCACTGGTGAAATAAATTTCAGAGGGGAGGCAATTCAATGCTTTTGAAATGGTTCTTCTGGAAGTTTCGATGACCGCTTTCGTTTTTCTGCCTAAATGATGTGTAGAGGAAGGATTTCCATAATGATCCTTGAAAAAAGGAATCATTGCTTCGAACACCTCTGGAGCTACAGCAGTTGTTGCGGCATTATCTAGGTATATGCTTTTCATTCAATAGAAATATCATTAATTATATTGATCCATTCTTGGGCCTTTGCTTCGGCCATTTCTGGTGTTGTTGCTTCGGTATAAATTCGAATGATGGGTTCTGTGTTACTTCTTCTTAAATGAACCCAATATTCAGGATAGTCTATCTTAACTCCATCGATTAGGTTGATGTGTTCCTCCTTAAAGGTTTCAGCGATCTTCGATAGAATTTTTTCGGAAGGTTTAGCGGGGTCTAAATCTACTTTCTTTTTGCCCATGAAATATTGGGGGTAAGTAGCCTTGAGCTCAGATAGGCTTAATCCCATTTCACAATAATGGCTCAAGAATAGCGCGATTCCTACTAGGGCGTCACGACCGTAATGCAGTTCAGGCACGATGATTCCTCCGTTTCCTTCTCCGCCGATAACAGCTTTTACCTCTTTCATTTTAGTAACAACATTTACTTCACCAACCGCTGAAGCAAAATACTGTCCATCATGTTTTTCAGTGATGTCTTTCAAAGCACGAGTGGAACTTAAATTGGAAACGGTATTTCCCTTTTTGTATTTTAAGACATAATCGGCAATCGCTACCAAAGAATATTCTTCACCAAAGAGCACTCCGTTTTCATCGATAAAGGCCAGCCGATCTACATCGGGATCTACTACGATACCGAGGTGGGCATTTTCACTTTTAACAGCAGCGCACGTTTCAGCAAGGTGTTCAGCTAAAGGTTCGGGATTGTGTGCAAATTTTCCGTGCGTGTCAGCGTTCAAAACCACTACTTCCTGAACACCCAGCTGGTTTAATAACAATGGAACGAAGATGGCTCCAGAAGAGTTGATGCCATCTACTACAATTTTCAAATTTTTCTTAGCGATGAGCTCTTTTTTAACAAGGGGCATTGAAAGTATAGGCGATAAATGAAAATCACATTCATGAATATTTTCAATTTTTCCCATTTCGTGGACCCCTGCAAATTCGCATCCAGATTCCGCTTTTCGCAATACCTCTTCCCCTATTTCGGCAGAAATAAATTCACCTTTTTCATTGAGTAATTTAAGTGCATTCCACTGCTCAGGGTTGTGACTAGCAGTCAAGATAATCCCTGCTTGAGCATTAAAATGGACCACCGCCATTTCGACAGTAGGGGTAGTGGATAGACCAAGATCAATTACTCTTGCGCCCATTGCAATCAGGGTTTGCGCTGCCAAGGTGGCAATCATCTCTCCCGAAATTCGCGCATCGCGACCAATTACCAAAGTGATGTCTTTTTGTTGAGCTCGTTCTTGATTGACCGCGCAAAATGCAGCACAAAATTTAACAACATCGACGGGAGTGAGATTCTCTCCTGATTGGCCTCCAATTGTCCCTCGGATCCCAGAAATAGATTTTATCAGTGTCATATTAAAGATTTCAAATATAATGTTATTGAGGATTGAATGAAAATACTTTATCTTTATCCATTGTCATGACACTAAACCGATTGCGAATTTGGATTTTTATTTTTGGATTAATCAATTCAATCGCTCTTCTTTTTGCTTGTAATTCTCGGACAACCGAAACTTTGGAGATCAATCAATGGGAAGAGATTCAGCGCAAGGACACGCTAACGGTATTAATCGAAAATAGCGCCTCAACCTATTACTGGTATCAAGGAGAGGAAATGGGGTTTGATTTTGATTTGGTCAGCGAATTTGCAAAGGAGAGTGGTCTTGGGTTGAAAATCAAAGTCATGGATAATGTGGATTCTATGTTTTCGATGCTTCAAAGGGGAGAAGCCGACATGATTGCCTCCAATCTGACGTACTCAGGATTGAGAGATAGTGTTGTTGATTTTACCGCTCCTATTTATTTGACCCGGCAGGTCTTGGTGCAACGCACAAGGGATTCCACCGATACCGCAAAGCCGATAATTCAAGATACCATTGGTTTGAAGAGCACTTGGATTACGGTGCATCAATATTCCGTTTTCTATGACCGCTTAAAGCAATTGGAAAAGAATTTGGATACGACGCTCAATATTCATACTGCGCCGGGAACCTATTCTACGGATGATTTAATTCGTTTGGTTTCCGAGGGGAAAATCGAGTCCACCATTACCGATGAAAACTTGATGGGGATTTTATCAGAAGATTATCCAAATATAGATTTTCATTTGGCGCTTTCGAGACCGCAGCCAGTTTGCTGGGTTATTCGCAATCGTAGTAGTATTTTCCAGAAAATTTTAAATGATTGGCTCAGCAAAGAAAGTACTATTCGTTTAGTAGGGAAGTTGAATAAAAAGTATTTTAAGAAAATTGCAAGTACACTTCCCGTAAAGCCAAAGCGACAATCGTTTAGTTTGCCCAATGGAAATGGTGAGCACATTTCACCATATGATGCTTACTTTAAAGAAGAAGCAAAAGCCATTGGTTGGGATTGGAGATTAATGGCCGCATTATCTTTTCAGGAAAGTAGATTTGATTCATTGGCGGTGTCCAGTCATGGTGCATTTGGAGTGATGCAATTGATGCCTTCATCGGCTGCGCATTATGGTTGTGATACCAATGATAGAGTGAAAGGAAATATTCATGCCGCTGCTTTGATTCTTCAGAAATTGGATGAGCGATATAGTCAAAAGATTAAGAATAAAAATGAACGGATAAAATTTATCTTGGCATCATACAACGCAGGCGCAGGGCACGTGTTAGATGCGATGCAAATTGCAAGAAAATTAAATCAGCCCGATACCATTTGGGATGGTAGTGTTGAGAATACCATACTTTTGAAATCGCAGCATGAGTATTATACTATGGAAGGCGTAAAAAACGGATATTGTCGATGTCAAGAACCTTATCACTTTGTATATAGGGTGCTGGGATTTTATGATCATTTTAAGGAAAAGTACAAAGAATAAGATGCGGATAGTAACGATAATTGGGATATGGGCAATGGTATTATTTGCTTGCAATAAACACAAGGATGAATGGTGGATTAAAGGAGAAGTGCGAGATGCCCTAGATGGCGCGGTAATGAGCAATATTGCGGTCAAAGCCGAAGTGAAGAAATTAGTCTCTGGGGTGTACAATGATATTATCACCACCGCTTCTGATGATATTTCGGATGGATCGGGAAGTTATGAAATGATTTGGAAGAGGGAAAATATTGCTTATTGTAGAGTCGTAGCATCAAAATCCAATTATTTTGATGCCATAGTCGAAGTCAGTCCAGATGATATGAAACCTGGAGAAGCGTTCATTCAGGACTTGCGCTTAACCCCTCGCTCCGATTTGCAAATACACATCGGATCTACCGATCCTTCTGCATTGGTGAAGTTAGCCGTATTTTCTGATGATCCTTATTGCTCGTGCAATGATGATGGCGAATACGCTTTCACAGGATTGATGGATACCACTTTTCAATGTATGGCGGCCGGTGGACAATGGTTAAAGTATCAAATTCAGGCATTCGGATCAAATGGGAATGTTTATCACCTAGATAGTATATATTGCGAGCCATTCATAATTTCAACCATTCAATACGTGTATTAAATGAAATCAATACTTAGTGTAATCTTTATAGCCCTAGCGACGGTCGCACAATCACAAGAGCTACCGGTCGGTTTTACCCCACAGGAATGGGAAGCCCTCCAGCATGGACAAGTCATTATCGATAATGGTCAAAGCAGAGGGATTGCATCTCCTCCTCCTAATTCTAATATTCGATGTATGGCGGAATGGGAGGAAATTCAGTGCCTAACAATTGCTTGGATTTCCTATCCTACCATTTTAAAGCAAATTGTAGCCAATGCCAAGACACAGACCAGGGTAATAATACTTTCGGAAGATGTTGCGGCTACTGAGGCTTATCTGCTTGCCAATAACGCAGGAGGAGCCCCATTGGATAATTTGGACAATGTCACGATCCTTCCAGCGAGTTTTGATTCAGTTTGGATGAGAGATTATGCTGCGAATCCGGCCTACGGAAATGAGGTGGATAGTTTAATGCTGGTGGACTGGATTTATAATCGACCTACACGTCCAAACGATGATGCCTCTCCCGAGTATATTGCAACCGAATTGGGCATTCCGTTGTATGAAATGACAACTGCGCCAGAGGATTTGGTTAATACAGGAGGAAATTGGATGAGCGATGGATTTGGAACTGCCTTTGCATCGAATTTAATTTTAGATGAAAATGCTGTGGGCAACCCATACGGAGTAACCGCAAAGACAGAATCGGATATTGATGCCATTATACAGGATTATTTGGGTATTGATCGTTATATCAAAATGCCCACCCTGCCGTATGATGGAATTCATCATATCGATATGCACATGAAGCTCATTGATGAGGAAACCTTGCTAATCGGTGAGTATCCTGATGGGATTTCTGATGGCCCGCAAATTAATGCCAACATAGAATATATATTATCGAATTATCAGTCGAAATGGAATACTCCCTATCGAATCGTTCGTATTCCCATGCCAAATTCCACAGGCGGAGCATGGCCCAGTAATGGAGCGTCCTATCGAACCTATACAAATGCCGTTTTTGTAAATAAAATGGTTTTGCTTCCGCTGTATAGAACGCAGTATGATACCACGGCCCTTCGAATATGGAATGAGGCACTTCCTGGGTTTCAAATTATCGGAATCGATTGTGATAATAACCCTGATAATATTATTTCGGCAAGTGGAGCGATCCATTGTATTACTCATAGTGTGGGGGTACAAGACCCTTTGCTTATCTCGCATCAATCCTTAACCGATACAGATAACACAACGGTGCCTTATGAAGTAGTCGCGTATATGAATCATCGTTCTGGAATTATGGAAGGTAAGTTGTTTTGGAAAACCACTTTGACGGGTGCATATAATGAGGTGATGATGACCAGTATTGGCAATAACAATTGGCAAGGATTCATTCCTGCTCAACCCATTGGTACACGTGTTTATTATTATGTACAGGGAACGGCCAATGCGGGTAAAGTGCAGGTAAGACCCATCGCTGCTCCAACGGGCTATTGGTTTTTTGATGTGGTGGATCAGCTCAGTCAAGTGGAAGAAACGATCGTTGTTGAATCGAAACTTTTCCCCAATCCGGCGAGTGATTTAACTTGTCTACGCCTTCAATTTCCTTTTAATGGAGAAGTTCGTGTTGCCTTATATGACATATTGGGCAAGGAAGTCAGCTTAATCTATAGTGGTGAAGCCGCTATGGGAGAGAAGCAATTCTTTTTTAATGTAAGTGACCTTGCTCCAGGGACTTATGAAGTCTGCATCATACACAGTGGCGGAGCACAACATAAATCATTAGTGGTTAAATAAATGAGGACTCGTCGAAATTTTCTACAATCTGTATTGGCAATTGGCGCTCTGCCATTGTTGTCTTTTATGCCAAAGAGGAAAGGTCCTATTTCGGTTTACAAAGGAGGATTGGTAGTGAGTACTTGGAACTTTGGGGTAAAAGCCAATACGGCGGCAGTAGAAGTGTTCAAGAAAGGCGGAAGCGCCCTTGATATGGTTGTGGCAGGTGGGATGGAGATGGAAAGTGATCCCAATGAATTGACAATCGGATTGGGAGGATTGCCGGATCGAGAAGGACATACGACCTTGGATGCATGTGTAATGAATCATGAAGGAAAGGCAGGGTCAGTTTGTTTCTTAGAAAAAATTAAACACCCCGTTGCAGTAGCACGAGCCATCATGGAGAAAACACCTCATGTCGTTTTAGTCGGTGAAGGCGCTCAACAATTTGCTTTACAAAATGGATTTCCGAAAGATGATTATCAGAATCCAGCCGCCAAAAAAGCCTACGAAGAATGGTTACGGAAAAGTGAGTACAAACCAATTATCAATATTGAAAATCATGATACCATTGGAATTTTGGGCATGGATCAACAAGGCGATTTAAGCGGAGCATGCACGACCAGTGGGTTGTCATACAAAATGCGAGGAAGGGTGGGAGACTCTCCTATTATTGGAGCGGGTCTTTATGTGGACAATGAAGTGGGTGCTGCCACCGCTTCAGGATTAGGTGAAACCATTCTAAGATCTTGTTCATCTTTTTTGATGGTCGAACTGATGCGCCAAGGTCATACTCCGCAGGAGGCATGTGAAGAGGCCATTCGAAGATTGGTAAAAATAAACTCCTTCATGAAGGTCGAAGACTACCAAGCGTGTTTTATTGCCATCAATAAGTCAGGTGAGGTCGGCGCTTACAGCGTTCATCCCGGATTTACCTATTCCTTGTGGAAAGGTACAGATCATGTTGTTTTGAAGGCTGCTTCTTTATTGGGCTGATTTAGCGAACAATACGTCTATCTCTTTCACGAGCGTAGCGGGGCCACCATGATGTTCGAAAGTGAGCGCTTCCGGAAAAAGATTGTCTTTCCATTGCGTTAATTGACTGAAATCTTTTGGATTAACAGCACCGGTATACACAATCATGTCTAATTCCGATGCTTTGAATTCTTCCATTGCCTTCTCTACTTCACTAAATCCAGCAACGATATACCCGGCACTCGTTAGTAATGATTGTAGATTTTCAACCATATATTGGTGTTTACCTAAAATCAAAATATGTTTCGTACTCGTCTCGTTCATAATAATTTTAGAAAGGAGGTGCGAAATTAGGGTGAATAAAGAGTAGATTTACCGATATTTTGTCAACCGCATGGAGGCTATGTATAAAAGTTTAAGGATAGTCAGGCCTATCAATTTGATTATCATCGCATTGACTATGTTTGTGGTGTCGTGGTTTTTTTTTGAACAATCTTTAGTCGAACTTTTGTCCGATTCCATCTTTTGGTCCAAGACTTTGGTGATGGTTACTCTTGCGGCTTCCGGTAACATGATAAATGATTATTTCGATCTGACAGTGGATGAAATCAATCGTCCTGATCGAATTTCTATAGGGAAATATTGGTCGAAGAGAGGGGTAATGATGATGTACGTGGAGTTGAGTGTTCTCGTCGTTGTTTTCACCTATTTTCTCTACAGTCATTTTGAGCATTTCATTTTTATAACGATTCCCTTAACAATGTGGTTCGGATTATTGTTATATACGCCAATTTTGAAAAGATGGCATTTTATAGGTAATAGTTGGGTTGCTTTGTGCACCGCGATGGTACCTATTTGGGCGATTTTGGGTTCGCCTGTTAATCAATCTTCGCAAGGTAAATGGGAGATAATTTTCTTTTTTTCCTGCTTGGCTTTTTTCGTCAATTTATTGCGTGAAGTGCTAAAGGATATAGAAGATAAGGAAGGTGATAAAAGAGGTGGGTATCGTTCTGTCATCATTGCCTTTGGTTCGAGATTCACCTTGTATATGGTATTTTCTATTTCGATTGCTATTCTGGTTCTAGAGTTAATTTTCTTCTCACTATACGGATCAAAAGGTTTTTCTCGTTTTCTTTTTTTAATATTGGTGGTTGTTCCAACTTTGGTTTTCTTGTGGCAAATGGCTCGACGAAATCCTTTGATGGAGCCCGCCTTATTATCGAAAAATTTAAAAAGTATGATGCTGATGGCGCTTGTTTTTTTAGTACTTTCTAAATGGATTTGAGAATGGAGAACAACAAATGGGTAGGTAGTCCCATCACGTTGAAATAGGAGCCCGCTAAAGAGCGGATGCCCACGATACCGATGAAATCTTGAGCGCCATAGCTACCTGCTTTATCAAACGGAGAGTAATGCTCGATATAATATTCAATTTCATCAGAAGTGAGCGAGTTAAAGGTGACTTTTGTTTCATCAAATTGATGCCAGTGCTGATCAGCGAAGCGCACATAAATACCAGTGAATACACTATGAGTAGCGCCACTTAATGCTGAGAGCATTTGAAAAGCTTCCGATTTATCTCGAGGTTTATTCAAAGCTTTTCCATTTTGCCACACAATGGTGTCTGCGGTGATTAACACATCATTTGAGGTAACTTGTTGAGATAGGAAATCAGCTTTTAGTTTGGCCAAATACAAAGGGATTTCTTCTTTTTGAAGATGATCAGGGTAATTTTCATTGAGATCTGCGGTTAAGGTCTCAAATTCAACCCCCATGGATTTTAGCAGCTCCATTCTTCGTGGAGACTGGGAACCCAATATCACTTTTTTATCAATTAAATTATTCCAAATCATGTGCGAATGTAGGCAGCCTTGGCCTTACCTTTGTGCATGCACCAGCAAATTTTAATTTTGGATTTCGGTTCTCAAGTTACGCAGCTCATCGCTCGCCGTCTTCGAGAGTTGAATGTCTATTGTGAGATTCACCCATGGAACAAAGTTCCCAGCGATATTAAATTGGTTAAGGGAATTATACTTTCTGGCAGTCCTTTTTCAGTTCACCAAGAGAACGCCCCTTTACCTGACTTAGATTTTATTCCTGCCGGTATTCCGGTGTTAGGTATTTGTTACGGTGCGCAATTATTAGCGATAAAAAACGGAGGTGAAGTAGTTCGGTCAACGCACCGTGAATACGGAAGGGCATTATTGGAATCGGTCAATACTTTGCATCCATTATTTAAGGGTATCCCTGAAAAAAGTCAAGTTTGGATGTCACATGGTGATACAATTAAAAGTGCAGGAGACAGCGCAGAGGTGATATGCAGCACGGATCAAGTGGAGTTTGCAGGCTTTGCCTTTTCTAACTCCAACAAAATGGGTGTTCAATTTCACCCTGAGGTTTATCACTCATTGGATGGTAAAAAGTTACTGGCCAATTTCGTCTATGATATCTGCGGATGCAGTGGTGATTGGACACCTGGAGTATTTGTCGAAGAAACGATTGCGCTTCTTCGTAATCAAATAGGCCAAGATCAAGTAATTATGGGTTTGAGTGGAGGGGTGGACTCTACCGTTGCAGCAGTGCTTCTTCACAGGGCAATAGGGCATCAATTGCATTGCATTTTTGTGGATAATGGATTGTTGCGAAAAAATGAATTTCAAGAGGTGTTGAGGGATTACGAGGATATGGGATTAAATATTAAAGGGGTAGATGCGAGTAGTTTATTTTACGATGCACTTGCTGGTTTAACCGATCCTGAGGCAAAGCGAAAGGCTATTGGCAAAACATTTATTGATGTATTTGATGCAGAATCAAAGTTGGTAAAGGATGCCAAATGGTTGGGACAAGGAACCATCTATCCCGATGTAATAGAGAGTGTCAGTGTGGGAGGGGGGCCCTCCCAAACAATCAAAAGTCATCACAATGTGGGAGGATTGCCAGATTACATGAAATTACAAGTGGTGGAGCCTTTGCGAGCTTTATTTAAAGATGAAGTGAGGCGAGTCGGTGCAAGTTTAGCCATTAAACCACAGCTTTTGGCGAGACATCCGTTCCCTGGTCCTGGTTTGGGAATTAGGATTTTGGGAGAGGTGACAGCGGAGAAGGTACAGTTATTGCAAAATGCAGATCATATTTTTACCCAATTATTGAAAGAGCAGCATTTATATGATCAAGTTTGGCAGGCGGGCGCCATCTTATTACCCGTTCAAAGTGTAGGTGTCATGGGAGATGAAAGAACATACGAACGCGCAATTGCCTTACGTGCCGTTACCAGTACCGACGGTATGACTGCAGATTGGGCAGATTTGCCATATGCGTTTTTATCAAAAGTGAGTAATGATATTATCAATCAGGTCAAGGGTATCAATCGAGTGGTGTATGACATTAGTTCAAAACCACCCGCAACCATTGAATGGGAATAATAATGCCGGTTATGAGAATCTATTTAATTATTTTTATTCATGTTATTTTTTTCAACGCTGTTTGGTGTCAGGTAACCGCGCCCATTAAGAAAATCAATGGTGTGGAATATTACATGCATGAAGTAGAGAAGGGGCAGACGCTTTACTCCATATCACGTTTATACGGCGTTAGTGTTAAGCAAATCGAAGAAGATAATTCCATTCAGGATGGATCCATTCGAATTGGACAAATTTTAAAAATCAAAAAGAGTGGACAATCTGTCCAGACACATCCTACGGATAAATTAACCGTGCCCGATAAATCAGAGGGTAATGCACCAAAAACTCCAAGTTATCATATAGTACAATCGACGGAAACCTTGTATTCGATTGCGAAGAAATATGATTTGACGGTAGAATTTCTGATGGATCTAAATCCGGAAGTAAAGGAAGGTATCAAGCCAGGAGATAAATTGCGATTAAAAGTGGTAAGCTTGGAGGAAGTAACCATCAAGGAAAAAGATGATTCTTCCGGAATGACGATTGCCTTGTTATTACCCTTTTATCTTGGAGTTAAAGATTCTCTATTAGGTTCCCATACCAAGGCAGTGCGGCAAACCGCGCTTGAAATTTTTAGAGGGATGAGAATGGCTACCGATTCGGTTGAGCGCATGGGAGTTAATGCCAAAATCAAAGTGTATAGTTTTGAGAACAATGTTGAACGTCTTAACGAAATGATCACGGCCGGTAAGTTTGATAATGTCGATGTTTTTATTGGTCCACTCTTTAAGGAGTCGTTAGAAGTACTAGCTAAATGGGCACAAGCCAATGATGCTTGGGTCGTCTGCCCCGTGCCCATTACCAATAAAGTGTTGATGAACAATCCAAGAATTATCAAAGCTTTCCCGAGTGATGTTTCTCTATGGGCTTCAATGGCTCGATATGTCGCCAAAAAAAGTTCCTTGACCGTTCCTGTATATGTTTATCAAGGCGAGTCGGAAAATGATAAAAAGAAAACAGAGGCATTTTCATCGACGTTACAAAAATTGACCGGACGTCAGGTAATCGTCTCCAGTAGTTTAACGGAATTAATACAAACCACAGGTTCGATAGAAGACTCATGTGTATTGGTCATTCCATCGTCATCGAAAAGTAATTTTTCTGTGGTTAATAAGCAAGGCGTAGCGAAAAATGTATGGCTGATTGGTCCAGTGGAATGGCAGGCGGTCATAGCCGATGCAGATGAAGATGAGGTGGCCATTTCGAAAATCACTTTCCATTATCCCAAATCCATCGATTATCGCAGGAGTGATGCAAAGCTAGAAAGTTGGTCTACACAATATACCCGCAATTATTATACTCGACCGACTGAATATTCCTACTTCGGCTACGATATTTTGTTGGCGCTGGCGAACTACAACCGAAGAGGCCCATTCGATTTTGAGCACATGCCATTAACCTACCGCGGATTGGCTTCTAATTCCGATTGGATTCAAGTGGGAAGTAACAATGGTTTTGAAAATGTCGGATTGATGATTTTGGAATCAAAATCAGGTAAGGTAAAGCGTGCGAATTAGAATGGAATTTAAAGAAAGAGTGAAGCGCGCATTACAAGAGGCGCAGGCTAAGATTTGCTTAGCATTAGAAGAAGTAGATGGGAAAGCGAAATTTTCAAGGGAGAATTGGGAGCATCACAGCGGTGGTGGCGGCTTAACCCGAGTTATCGAAGAAGGTGGAGTATTTGAAAAGGGAGGAGTGAATTTTAGTGCGGTGGAAGGTGAAATTCCATCTTTCATGAGGAATCAATTAAGTACGCAGGCTTCCCGATATTTTGCCACGGGTGTGTCGATTGTGATTCACCCCGAAAGCCCTTTGATTCCAATTATTCACATGAATGTTCGCTATTTTGAAACGGATTCTGGAGAGTCTTGGTTTGGCGGGGGAATTGATCTTACTCCTATCTATATTGTAGACGAGGATGCTCGTTTTTTTCATAATGAGCTCTCAAAGGTGTGCAATTTGTTCAATCATAATTATTATACGAAGTTCAAAGAATGGGCAGATGATTATTTTTTTAATGAGCATCGCAACGAGACGAGGGGTATTGGTGGAATTTTTTACGATTACTTGAAACCAGATGAAGTGATGTCGGCTGACCGACTATTGGAATTTGCGGTGGCTTTGACCAATACGTTTATCGATGTATATACACCTTTGGTAAAAAAATACAAAGGAGTTCCTTATTCAGATCAACAAAAGCAATGGCAATTGCTTCGCAGAGGGAGATATGTTGAGTTTAATTTGGTTTATGATAGAGGAACTAAATTTGGGTTAGAGACCAAAGGACGTGTTGAATCTATATTAATGAGTCTACCCTCTATGGCTTCCTGGAAATACCAGCATGTTGCAGCGCATAATAGCGAAGAGGCATTCACGTTAAGCAAATTAAAAAAGGGAATCGACTGGCAATAATGCGGATGAGTATGAGTAAAAAAATCTTTTTTGTCGGGTTGTCGTGGTTGTTTGTTTTTCATTTTTCATTTGGACAAATCACGTTGGATTTTCAAAGCAGAAGCCATTTTAATTTACAAGTAAACGGACATGTAATTAATCAATATCCCTGTGAAAGATTGGTCTTTGATGCGGTATTATCGGATGGAAAGTGCATGTTGAAGACGACATTAATGGGAGGAGAAAGTTTTGATCAAAATTTAGCGGTTAAGGATGGATTTAAATTGGATTATCAATTAGGAAAAGATAAAAAAGATAAATGGAAGTGGATGTTGGTAGGAGAGACCATCATTCAATTGGATACAGCCTCCATTAATCAGATTCCTTCGCTGGGACCAATTTATGCAGGCAGCCGTAAGTGTAATACTCCTGTCCCATCTGAGCAAATGGAGAAATGGATAGAAGAGTTGAAGGATGTTCATCGGACAGAAGAACGACTCAGTAAATTAAAGAATTCAACGATGAATAGTTGTCTTCAAGTAGAGCAAGTAGTGTTGTTATTGAGTCAAATAGAATTAGAAGATGATAAATTGACTTTATTGAATTTTTGGGTGGATAAAATTTATGATTGGGATGAGCGTCATCAAATCGTAAAAGTGTTCATTACTGAGAGGTCTCAAAATAAGGCGGCCTTGCTGCTGAATTAGTTCGGAGGGCTATTTTTTCAATCATTCGTGTATTTATTATCTTTGTAAAAATCAATCAATTATATGCGTTTTCAATCAGGGGTTTTAACAGGCGATCAAGTAACAGAAGTTTTCAACGATGCCAAGGAAAGGGGCTATGCTTTGCCTGCTGTCAATGTGACAGGAACGAATAGTATCAATGCAGTATTGGAAACCGCTAGAGAGCTCAACTCTCCCGTTATTATTCAATTTAGTAATGGAGGAGGCGCATTTTATGCTGGTAAAGGACTCAATAATGCAGAGCAACAGTCGGCGATTGCAGGTTCCGTGAGTGGGGCTCATCACATACACATGATGGCCTCTTTGTACAACGTGCCGGTCATTATACATACCGATCATTGTGCAAAGAATTTATTGCCTTGGATGGATGGAATGTTGGAGCATGGAGAACGTTTTTTTGAGAAAAATGGGAAGTCATTATTTTCTTCTCATATGTTAGATTTTTCTGAAGAACCCTTACACGAAAATATTGAGCTCAGTGTGCAATATTTCAAGCGCATGAGCAGCATGGGAATTACATTGGAAATTGAGTTGGGCGTAACAGGTGGAGAGGAAGATGGGGTGGATAATAGTGATGTGGACAGCAGTAAATTGTATACCCAACCAGAGGAAGTTTCCTATGCCTATGAGCACATGAGCAAGGTGAGTAATCGTTTTACAATAGCGGCTGCATTTGGAAACGTGCATGGAGTTTATAAGCCAGGCAACGTGAAATTACAGCCAGTAATTTTGAACAATTCTCAAATGTTTGTGCAAGAAAAGTTCAGTACGGTAAGCAAACCCATTCATTTTGTATTTCATGGAGGGAGTGGTTCTACTCGTGATGAGATCAGAGAGGCGATATCATATGGAGCGGTGAAAATGAACATCGATACTGATATGCAATGGGCTTTTACAGAAGGCATTCGTGATTATATGTCCAGCAAGTCTGCTTATTTGCAAAGTCAAATTGGAAACCCAGAAGGAGCGGATAAACCGAATAAGAAGTTTTATGATCCTCGTGTTTGGTTGAGAGAGGGTGAAAAAACTTTCGTGAGTCGCTTGAAAATGGCATTTGAAGATTTGAATTGTATCAATCGCAATGCGTAATGAGAAATAAAGGACGGCTCATTGTATTGGGATTTGTCTTTATTACTTTTTGTAGGTGTAAAAAAGAATGCGATTTTCATGAGCAATTTCTCGGAGAATTTCGATTTACCGTTCTAACTGAACATTGGGGCGGTTTAGGTAATTATACCGATACGACCATTTTTGATGGTGTCATAAGACGATATGAGGCTGGGGATGAATACTTAGATGAGAGTGTGGAAAATCAAAATTCCTCTGTTGTCAATGATGGGAAGTTGATGATAGCATTTTTAAATCAACGTTTTTTATTGTCCGGGGTAAATAAAGATGGTTCACTAGAAGCAGAGTCGGGTTATCATTATCACCACGAAGGAAAGTTCAACCATTCGGATAAGATCCAATTCCAAATCACTGGTTTAGGCGGTTTGGGAGCAGGCTGGAACTACTTCGTTACGGGTGAAAGGATTCAATAATTTTAAAATTCAAATTGGTGGCTCATCTCTTCTCTAATCGAAGTGAGTGCTTTTTTGATGGCAGCGTTTTCTGTTTTGGCTTCGAAAAGAAAAATTCTTTGCGAGAGCTCAATGGCACTGCTTTCTGCGGTCAGCTCTTGGAATGCCAATTTAATGATTTCGATGGTTTCTTCTTTCGCTTCGATTATCTCCGACCAAGTAGAAGGATGAACGTAAATTTGTAAACCTACATTGTGTTCAAATTCTTGTCTGATAGATTTAATAACTTCCAATTGCAGCATTGCAGCCGACATACCCGTAACGGGTAGTCTCATCACCACGCTGGTGGGGGTGCTTCTCTCGAGCATAATGGTAAGTCGCTCGCAAGCTGATATCTTTAAGGCGGCAATGGACGCTTGCCTCTTTTGTTGGTCCGCTAACCGAATGCTCTTTTCTTTGATGTCAAGATTTCGAGAAATCAGTACCCAGGCCATTCCTAAGGCAATCAAAGCGATGAGCGCAGCGATAATAATCATCGTTAACATATCCTTCTCTTTTTGTTTTCTGTTTTTGCAAAGATGTCACTAAATTCGACACATGTACAAATTCGTTGTATTTATTCTCTTTCTTTTCGTTGCTGAGGAGACTTCTGCTCAAGTTTATCAGCGCAATGCGAGTATCCCTGTGAAGCGAGAGGACTATTATTTAGCTATGCCTTGGGCAGGTGGAATCAATGATGGACAATTCTCATCGATAGACGTAAATGGAGATGGCATCGAAGATCTTTTTGTATTTGACCGAATCAGTAATCGAAAGTTGGTATTCATTCAATCTTCCGATGTGCAAGGGCAATCGTATTATTATCATGCTCCGCAATATCAAGAAGCTTTTCCGGAAAATTTGGGAAATTGGGTGCTGCTGCGCGATTTTAATTGCGATGGCTTAAAGGATATTTACACCAATTATCAATCGGGAATTGTTTTGTATGAAAATACAACTGATCTTACCGGTACCATTTCATTTTCACCTTTTAATAGTTTACAACTGGTTCAGGCTTCGTATGATCTGGGTAGTGGTCCCTTTACCGCTCCTCTATATTGTATGAGTGTTGATATTCCAGCCATTGATGACTTAGATGGTGATGGTGATTTTGATATTGTTACCAACACGGAGTCCAGTTCCGGAATGTACTTTTATAAGTCAATGCAGGTAGAGAATGGGGATTGCAGCACTCCACAGTTTATATGCGCTAACCGTTGTTTCGGAATGGTAACAGAGGCGGCAGAAAGTTTTAACTTGTTTATTGGTGATCAGTTTAATTGTGTGCTAAATGTAGCGAATCCAAGGGAAAATAATCTCCATACTGGGGGTACCATTCTTACCTTGGATATGAACGGAAATGGTATTCACGATATTCTAATTGGTGATGTAACAGAATCGGATATGGCAGCGATCTATTTAGTAGATACTCCAAATGGTCCGGATAGTGCATATTCCGTTGAATATAATTACCCTTTGAACAGTAGTATTGATATGCATTTATTTCCTGCTGCTTATTACGAGGATGTCAATAATGATGGAATTAGGGATCTTATCGTGAGTCCCAACGCGATGTTCGGTGCAGAAGATCAAAAAAGTGTTGCGTTATACCTGAATCAAGGATTGGATCAACAGCCTCAATGGTCGTTTATCTCCAATGATTTTTTGCAGAGTCAAATGATAGATGTCGGAGTAGGGGCGCATCCCGTTCCAGTCGATATTGATGGAGATGGTGATTTAGATATCATCCTCTCGTCAAGAACCTATGTTGTCGACTCATTAAAGTATAAGTCCTATCTTCATTTGTTGTTAAATGATACAACTGAAACGGGTGAGTCTTATTTTCAATGGGTAAGTAACGATTGGATGACGTTCAGTCAACTTCATTTGCAGAGTATCTATCCCGCCTTTGGAGATTGGGATGGTGATGGTGATCAGGATTTGATCATGGGTGATTTGAATGGCTTGTTGTACGGAATGAAAAATGAGGGAAGTTCTCAATCTTTTGAACCCGGAAGTCTCTTTCAATGGACTGATGTGGATGGAAATGTGATGGATGTGGGTCAAAGTGCCACTCCCCAATTGGTTGATATTAATGCTGACGGAGTCTTGGATTTGGTGGTTGGTGAAAAAAATGGCAATGTAAATTATTTTAAGAATGTAGGAGATAATGCAACGCCCAATTGGTCGCTGGTGACTGATACGTTGGCAGGAGCAGAAGCTTCGAGCTATTTGGGGTTGGATGGATACAGTGTCCCTTTCGTGCGGTTGTCGGAGGGGAATACTTGGGATTTGATGTTGGGAAATGAGCGAGGATGGATTAATCACTATACTTTTCAAGGAAATACGCCACACCTCGGTGTGCTGTTGGAAGAGCATTGGGAGGGTATTCGTGAAGGCGATCGATCTTCGATTGCATGGGTCGATATTACCAACGATGGCACACTAGATATTCTCTACGGACATTCGGGAGGCGGAATGGCTATTTATACAGGAGATAGCATTACCATTGGCACCACTGAAAGAGAAATTGACTATTTTCAAGTCTATCCGAATCCAGGAATTGATTGGCTACAGATCCGAAGTGCAAAGGATTGGAAAGAATTGAAAGTATATAATGCCATGGGGGGAATGATATACAAGGAAAGCGGAGGAAAGAGAATAGGCGAGATCAATACCCATGAATGGTCCACTGGGGTATACATGATAGAATTGAATTGGGGAAATGAAAGCCGAGTGGAGAGATGGGTGAAATGGTGATGAAAGTCTTGTTTTTTAAATTACATTAGCAATCATTAAAACAAATAATATGAGTAAGAATCTATGGGTAATTGATCCCGTCCACAGTGAAATTACATTCAAAGTTCGTCACATGATGATTACCAATGTGTCTGGAACTTTTGATCGAATGGAAGCAAAAATGTATTCGAGTGAAAAAGACTTCTCCGATGCAGAGATTTCTTTTGAAGCGGAGATTGATTCTATTAAT
Source organism: uncultured Chryseobacterium sp. (assembly GCA_964544665.1). Taxonomy (GTDB): domain Bacteria; phylum Bacteroidota; class Bacteroidia; order Flavobacteriales_D; family Sanyastnellaceae; genus CAMCTV01. Next base: position 59,417 of record CAZJCQ010000008.1, read on the forward strand.
ACGAGAAATGAGCAGCGTGATGCACATTTGAAGAGTAATGATTTTTTCGATGCAGCAGCGCATCCGAAATTGTCATTTAAGTCAACCCAATTAAAACACATTGGTGGAAATGAATATCAGTTATTGGGCCATTTTTCCATGAGAGGAGTGGAGAAGGAAGTTTCATTGAAAACAGAATTTACAGGTACTGTCATCGATCCGTGGGGTCAGGTAAAAGCAGGATTTGAAATTAACGGTGTGTTAATGAGATCGGACTATGGATTAGTATGGAATGCCGCTAATGAAGAGGGAGAAGTCGTATTGTCTGAAGAGGTGAAATTGCAGTTGAATATTCAAATGATTAAGCAGATTTAATTCATGTTCCTGGACTCCATAGTTAGGACAAGCGCATTTGTTTGGTTAAGAAAGAAGTTGAAGACCGATCAACGTCTCTACTTTTTATATGGAGCTTTATTTGGATTGATATTCCCGCTGGTCGGTACTTGTTGGCAGTGTTTCTTTATCGATCGTCCTATTACCTTAAGTAATTTGATGGATTGTCAGATCGGTACTCCAACGCTTTGGATCATTGATTTGGCCCCTATTGTGCTTTCGATCGTATTCTCTTATGCAGGGCTTGCATTGGATTTAGTAAAAACCAAGAATGCGGAATCTCAAGAGCGATACTTGGAAATGGTGAAATTAAGGGAGACAGCGGATACTGCAAATCGAGCAAAAAGTGAATTTTTAGCTAACATGTCGCACGAGATTCGAACTCCGATGAATGCCATCATCGGAATGAGTTACTTGCTTAAGAAGACCAACCTCAATGACAAACAGAAGGATTACAACACAAAGATTGAGGTTTCTTCCAAGAACTTATTGAGAATCATTGATGACATCCTTGATTTCTCAAAAATAGAAGCTGGTAAGTTGACGCTCGAGCATACCAATCTTTTTCTAGAGCAATTAATTTCCGAGGTAGCGGATACAGTGAATGTGAAGTTGCAAAATAAGCATGAGGTAGAATTGGTAACCTATGTCGATCCTACGATTCCTCCTGTTATTTTAGGCGATAGTGTACGATTAAGGCAAGTCTTATTAAACTTAGCAGATAATGCGGCAAAATTTACCCAAAGGGGAGAGATCAAGGTTGCGGCAAGAATGGTCAAGCAAATGCCTTACGGAATCATTCTGCATTTTTCTATCTCGGACACGGGCATCGGAATAAGCGAGGAACAGAGAAGAAATTTATTTTCTGCGTTTCAGCAAGCTGATGTGTCAACCACCAGGAAATTCGGTGGAACGGGATTGGGTTTGGTCATCTGCCGACGAATCGTTGAAATGATGGATGGTGATTTAATGTTGGAAAGTGAGGTTGGAAAAGGTTCGACTTTTTCCTTTAATGCTTTTTTTAATCTTGCGCAATCATCCGCTCAATCGGAGGAATTGCTGTTATCCAATGTAAAAGGAAAGAAAGCATTACTGGTAGATGACTCCGAAAGTGCCCGAATGGTGTTGCATGAGATGCTCTCCACCATCGGTTTTAATGTGTTGGTTGCAAAAGACGCGTTCGAGGCCATCGAGATATTTGAAGCAGAGCAGCGATCAGAGGAGAAACTTACATTGATGGTAGTGGACTGGCAAATGCCAGGGATGGATGGTTTGCAGTTGGTACGTGAAATAAGAGCAAAAGAAGGATTGGATGTGCCTGCAGTATTGATGGTTACCGCTTATGGATTAGAGACAGTGAGAGAGGCGGCCAAGCAGAAAGTGGTGGACGGTGTTTTGTTAAAACCCATTAACCACTCCACATTGAATGATACTTTGAATAGTATTTTGCATCTAAAGCATAAGAACAGTGACGCTTGGGTTCAAGAATCGTTTGATGTGGATTCCTATGCTCAATTATTGAAAGGAACGAAGGTTTTGCTGGTAGAGGATAATGATATCAATTTGGAATTGGCTCAAGAATTATTGCAAGAAGTTGGGATGGAAGTAAGTTCTGCTCGGAACGGATTGGAGGCCGTTGAAATGGTAAAATTGCACGCTTATGAGGTAGTGCTCATGGATATTCAAATGCCAGAGATGGATGGTTTGACCGCTACCAAGAAGATTCGAGAAGATGTAAAGTTTAGATCGGTTCCAATTCTCGCCATGACCGCTCATGCTATGAAAGGGGAGAGAGAGAAAAGCATTGCGGCGGGGATGAATGATCATATTACAAAACCAATTGATCCAGAAATTTTATATAAAGCATTGCTTAAGCATGTAAAAGGAATCGATTCTTCTGGTGTAAGCGGTCAAAGTACAGCTTCTCCCAAAAAGGAAGAGGAGTGGATCATCATGGGACTGGACACCAAAGAGGGTTTGCGACGAATAGGCAACAAAAAGGAAGCGTATCGAAAGTTACTACAAACATTCGTTAGTAATTATACAGATACACCCGCCACTATTTCCGCTATGAGAGAGAATCAAGATCTCGGGGGTTTGGCGACCTTGCTGCATACGCTCGCCGGTGTCAGTGGAAATATCGGGGCTAAAGAATTGTACGCGGTTGCGTATCCTCTTTCGCATGGATTGAAAGCATTGGATCAAGAGAACGTAAGACAGCTTTCGTTGCCGCAGCAAAAACAATTAGAACACATCGAAAAACACCTGGCAGGGTTGATACAAGAATTGAAAGGGGTGTTAAGCCAAAATGAAGAAGTGAATACTCAAAAGGCGAGCCTCGATGATGAAAAATGGAATCAAAAAAAGTCAGAGTTGATTCAACTCATCACAAGTCAAGACAGTGATGCAATTCCATATTGTGATCTTTGGATTGATCAATTCCAACTACCCGAGCAACAGAGTAAATTGCTGCAAGATGTCAAAATCGCTTTAAGTGAATTTGAATTTGACGCGGCATTAGAAATATTGAATAATCATGATTGAGCGTGAGCAAATATTACCCACACTCTTGGTGGTAGATGACTCAGTGGAGAATTTGCAGATTCTGTCTTCACTATTGAATGATCTGTACAAGATAAAAGTCGCTAAATCGGGAGAGAAAGCACTAGAAATTGCATCTTCAGCAACAGCGCCAGATTTAATTTTATTGGATGTAATAATGCCAGGAATGGATGGTTTTGAGGTGTGCCGACAATTAAAGACTAATCCCAATACCAAGAGCATTCCGGTAATTTTCTTAACCGCGTTGAATGAGGTTGCGGATGAAACCAGGGGGTTTCAGTTAGGGGGTGCTGATTTTATTATCAAACCTTTTAATCCCGACATTGTAAAGGCCAGAATTAAAACCCATCTAGATCTCCAGTCTGAACGAAGGAAATCGGAAAAGCTTCTTAAAATTCTATTGCCTGAAAAGGTGATTTCTTCTTTGATAGCCAATGGAAAATATCCTCCGGAGAAAAAAGAGGGTGTCAGTATTTTATTTTGTGATTTCGTGGGATTTACGAGTATCACATCTACTTTACCTCCCGAAACTTTGTTTGAAGAATTAACTGAGATTTTTACGGCTTTTGATGAAATTGCGGACCAGGGGGGTGTTACACGGATCAAGACAATAGGAGATGCATATATGGCGGCTTCCGGAATACTGGATGTAGACCAACATCATGCGGATCGTTTGGTGAATGTCGGTATTTCATTTATTGAATTTTTAGAAAAAAGAAATCAAGAACAGCAACTTCAGTGGGAATGCCGAATAGGAATTCACTCCGGGAGTGTCATTGCTGGAATCGTAGGAAAATCCCGATTCATTTATGATATCATGGGAGATGATGTGAATATTGCGGCTCGGGTGGAAAGTGCAAGTGCTCCGATGAAAGTAGCCATCACCTCTGCTACCCAAGGATTGTTGTCGTCGAAATTTGATACGAGTCCATTGGGTAATGTTATGTTGAAAGGTAAAGGCGAGATGATGTTGCATTTCGCCCAACGATCATCATCTAGCTTGAACCCAATCTAAATTTTTTTGTAAGCCAGCTCCTCGATTTTTTTTAGAATATTCAGTGTGGAATTGATGGCGACTCAAAAATTGAACTTGTAGCAGTTGCCATTCATCCTCACTTTGTATTTCGTTGCAAAAATTCATTTCACGATACAAGGCACCCGCAATGGAGGCATAATCTTCTCTTCCCAAGTAATCAAGATCTGCATCGCAAAGAACTTTGTCTATTTTATTAAAAGGCATTTGGGGCAATTTAGTGGACATGATACTTTGTGAAATTTGAATGATGTCCTCCGGTGAAAGATGGTTAGTGGCAGCGATCTTAAAGTGCTCTACACTCACCGATTCATGATCCTTGCGAACTTTTAAAAACCCCGTATCATGAAAAAGGGCAGCGATTTTGATCACTAATAATTCTCGCTTGCTCAATCCTTCGGCCTCTCCAATCACTTGACTCTGCTCGATGACGTCTATGGTGTGTCGGATATTATGGTAGTGATACTCCGGGTGTAATGAATGGGTAAGCCGATCTCTGATAACCGGGTACTGCTCATCAAAAAAACTTTCCAACTCACTCATACGTTTGCTTTCTCAATTTTGTTGAGTCACAAATTTAAGCAGTTTGAAGATTTAAAGAAACATTCCGTTAAGTTTCTTATTTTTGACCTGATGATAACAACCCAAATACGACGAATTCTCGTCCCCTGCGATTTTAGAGAAGATAGTCAAAAGGCCCTCAGTTACGCCGCATTTTTAGCAAAAAAAGATCAAGCTCACGTCATTCTATTGCACCTATTGAAGCATGCATCAGACTTGGAAAAGGCAGAGGAGACAATGAGAATTTGGGTGGAAAGAATGCATTCGAGTTACACAGGAGAGGTAAGTTCGCTCATTGAAGTAGGTTCCGTTACGGAGGGTATTGGAGAAATTGCGAGCAGAGAATCTTGTCAATTGGTGGTGATGCCAACGCATGGAATTAGAGGAATGCAGCATATAACCGGCAGTTTGGCCTTGCGAGTGATTTCCGAATCAAAAGTTCCATTTATCATTGTTCAGCAAAGAGGTATTCGAGAACATGGCATTCAAAAAATGGTCGTGCCCATTAATTTCCGTCCTCAGATTCTAGAGGAGTTGCCCCTCATCATTGAATTGGCTCAAACATTCTTATCGGAGGTACATTTAGTCTTGTCCCCGTCTTCCATTGAAGAGGGTCAACCTGAATTGTTGGGTAAAATTGAACATGCCTTTGCTTCAGCAGGAATAGTTTGTTTGTTGCATCATGTGTCAGGTCAAAATTCTTTTGCTAAATCAGTGGTGCATTATGCGGCTGGGGTAGATGCAGATTTAATTTGCGGGATCAATTATTCATACGAATATTTATACACCTTATTCCCACGAGCTGAGGAAGAAGACCTCATATATAATGAGCCTCAAATACCGGTTTTACTGCTAACTCCGGAGATTCAAGAATCAAGTATTTATACCATTCCTTTGTGGCATTAATTCTTCTAAAAAATGTTTAAAATAATTGTACCTACCGATTTTTCCGCAACTGCGGACAAGGCCATTGAATACGCCATTGCATTATCCAGGACGTTGAATGGAGAAATTCATTTGTTGAACATCGTTAAATCCGCTTCGGATGAGCAAGAGGCGTTGAATAAACTAACAGAGTGTATTCAGCGATGGTATGTGCAGACCGCAGTAAAGCCCATTGCGATGGTGAAACAGGGAAATATTTTTGAAGACATTCCATCGGTGGTGGAGAGCGAGGGAGGAAGTTTGGTCGTGATGGGAACGCATGGGATGAAGGGATTGCAGTACATAGTCGGAAGTCATGCTTTAAGGGTAATTACGGAAACAAAGGCGCCATTTGTGGTGGTGCAGCAAGGAACGGTAGTCAAGGATAAGTTGAAAAAAATCCTGGTCCCCTTGGATTTACACAAAGAGACCAAGCAAAAGATTAGATTTGCAGGAGATATGGCAGAGAAATTTCATGCTGAAGTTCAGATCATGGTGCCCAAAGAAGAGGATGAGTATTTGAACAATTCCGTCATGCGAAACATGAGTTATGCAGAAGGGTATTTTGAAAGTCGTGAAATACCTCATCAAACCATCGTTGCCGAGGTGAATAGCGATCAATTTGCAGAGGCGGTTATTGCCCAAGCAGAGAGGGAGCAAGTGGATATGATCTGCATTTTAAATTTTGCCAATGAGAAGTTGATACATGCTTTTGGTTCAGATGCCGAACAAAAGGTGATTACCAATCACGCGGCCATTCCGGTTATGGTGTTGAACCCCGTGGTAGCGAATTTGCATAATACCCGCAGTCTCATTGGACAATGGGGGTAATTTGATTGTCGATTAGAAAAACAAAAAGCTGTCCGAAGACAGCTTTTTTTGTGGCGGAAAAGGGGGGATTCGAACCCCCGGTAGGGTTTCCCCTACGACAGTTTAGCAAACTGTTGGTTTAAGCCACTCACCCACCTTTCCTTGGGCCCCTCATCATTTTGAGGATGGCAAAAGTAGTAAAAAAGAGTCAAAAAGCCAATGAAAAATAGGGGAATCAGAAAAAAAGGAGAATTTAGAAATGAAATGTTTTGTAAAGATGAAAAGTTTTGTACTTTTGCACCCCGCCCGGGGTGTAGCGTAGCCCGGTATCGCGCCTGCTTTGGGAGCAGGAGGTCGTAGGT
>CAZJCQ010000009.1:0-63659 GCA_964544665.1 uncultured Chryseobacterium sp.
GAAAAGGGAATGGTGTGAAAAGCACCAACTGTACCCGCAGCTGTAAACCTTTCCTTCGGGAAGTTTCCATCTCTGAGGCCACTGCGCAAGTGGGAAGGCCATGGAAAACATAAGGTGAAGTCAGAAGACCTGCCGCGAGCATTAAGGCCCAACAAGTCCGGGAAGAGGCTTGATAAGCATCATGAAAGGAGTCTATGTGCTCATATCGGTATTGTGTGGGATGTTCATGCCCTCGATTGTTCTCTCTATAGTTGAACCCGGAGATTCTTTGCCTAATTGGATTACTTCGACCATCGAAATTAAAACCTATCGAGCCCTTCAGCCGGAGAGTGATAGTTTATTTTTAAGTAGGTATCGTACGTCTGATCTGGGCAGAGCATTGGGCCAAAGTGGAGTCGTTCATGTATTTCAGTATGGACCCAATGGTACCGCAAGTTTGATGCGATCCAAAGGTTTGGCGCCGGATCATACCCAAATCTTGTGGAATCAGGTTTCGTTAAATTCAGTGACATTGGGGCAAGCCGACCTCTCTTTGATTCCACTTTTCTTTTTAGATCAATGTCAAATAACAACGCCAAGCTTATATCATCTTGATCCGAATGCGGGCATTGGTGGAACGATGAACCTATCTACCCAGTTCAAGAAAAGTGAATTTACCAAAGCATGGGGCCAAGTAGAGTATACTAGTTTGAGAAATGCTTGGTATGGGGTTGGTTGTCAAATAGTGCAAAGGGATCGATTGAGTCGGCCAGTTCATTTGCAATTGAGAGCATTTGTTTCCAATAATGCGAATGAGTTTGAATATCGAAATCCCTACACGCCCAATCAAGAATGGGAGTCACAATCCAATAATAATTCGAGTTCTAGAGGACTTCAGTTACAATATCGAAAGCAATGTGAAAAGGGAAATTGGATGGGTCAATTTTGGACCATTGATCGCTTGACACAACTTCCTTCGACCATTGGTAGCCATCCAGGTTATCTTCAGAAACAATGGGATAACCAGAATCGAGCAACCTATTACTTTGAAAAGTTATCAAATCAGCAAGGTGTATCCTGGAAAGCCGGTGGCGTTTTCTTGAGCGATCGACAAACCTATTGGATGTATTATCCGATTCAACCTCGATTGAATGACACCAATCGAATTCAATCTTATCAAACCATTTTATTTTCTGAATGGAATGGAAAAAGAGATACAAGGCAGTGGTGGCTTAGGACGGACCTTCGTGATGTTCGTGTTCATATCAATGGGCAACAGCACGATATGCAATTGCCTCAGCTAATGGCAACTTGGAAACAGTCACTGGGAAATGCTTGGAGGATTTATGGTGCAGGTAAATGGTCAAAAGGTCCTGGACAAATTTGGAACAAATCAGCTTTGGGAGGATTGTCGTTTCTCCATTCTCGTAATTTTTTCAAAGAGTTTAAAATACAAGGACAGTGGGTTGAACGTGCTCCAGATTTTAATGAATTATATTGGCCGCAAAGTGGAAATCCCCAATTGCGATCAGAGCAGTCCATCGGGTCTTCCGCATACGGAACATTGGAATTTCAGCCAGAGACAAGCAACAGATTGCGCTTAGAGGGAAGTGTAGAAAATCGCTATGTTAAAAATTGGATTCAATGGACTCCGCAAACCAATGGAATATGGAGTCCAAGGAATATTCAAGAGGTTTGGAGTTGGCACGCTGAATGGAAGGCCGCTGCTTTCTATCGATGGAGGGGAGTTCAAACGCAGCTGATGTCTTATACCGAATGGAATGATGTTCAAGGGATACAATTGGATCAATCCAGCGATCGATTTAATATACCCTATGTGCCGAGGTGGAAGGTAACGCATCAGTTGGATGTCATTTTCAGCAGCTGGAGTGTTGGCTGCAGTCAAAGATGGATTTCCGCTCGGTATACCGATCAAAATAATGCACGAACCATGCAATTACCTGCGGTTCAATTATGGAATCTTTTTTTAGCGAATAATATCAAGATCAAGGAGCAGCAAATAAATATTCAATTCAAATGTGAAAACATCATGAATACGCAATATCAGGAAGTTCGATCCTATGCAATTCCTGGAAGAGTGTGGAGTGTACAAGTAAATTACCCTTTAAAATAAAAAAAATGAAAAAGAACGCGATGATGATGTTAGTCCTTATAGTTGGTCTAATGAGTTGTGATAAATGTAAAGAACCCGTTGAACCGGATGCGAACTTGGATTACGCGGCAGGCAAATGGTTGATCAATGAAGGGGCCTTCAATGGAAACAATGCTTCTATTGACGTTCGGATGCCGGATGGAACGATTAAAAGAGACGTCTTTCAAGCAGTCAATGGTTTTCCTTTGGGAGATGTTTTACAAAGAGTAGTGATCAACAATGGGATTGGTTATGCGGTACTCAACAACAGCAATAAAGTGGTCCTATTTAATGCCTCTACTTTTGAGTATGTTAGGGAAATTTCAGGCCTTGACTATCCAAGAGACGTGGCCATTATTGATGGAAAAATTTACATTGCGGAAGGGGCGATGCAAGGAAAAGTGTCCTGTTACAATACCAATGGACAATACTTGAATGAAGTGTCCGTTGGAAATGGTCCGGAGCGTTTGCTGTTCGCAGAAAATCGGTTGTGGGTGTTAAATAGTGGTGGATGGTTGACGGACAATCGTGTACAGACCATTGATGTTAGTAATTTGTCCGTAGATCATACCTGGACAGTGGGCGATCGTCCGGTGGATATCGAGTACGATGCAGTGGAATCTGCCATATTTGTCTTAGGTAGTGGTGAAATTCAATATGATGCCAATTGGAATATTACCGGACATACGGATGCAACTTTGTCGAAGTTCAGCGGTTTGAATGATCCTTCGACGATCGTGGTAGGAGCCAACGGAGATCATCCTCGTTCGATAGCAATAGCGGCTTCCGCGCATAGGTTGCTTTTGGTTAATCAGCATGTTTCCGCTTATGAGTACAATTTGAATTCGTTGTGTACCCAGTGCGTATCAGGTCCGTTTTATACTATTGACGTCGATGATAACGGTTATGCTTACTTGACATCAGTTCCGGATTTTTCAACGGCATCCGCCGTAAATCAATATCGCATTAGTGATTACAGTTTTGCTAAAACCTGGAATGCATCCATTGGTTGCTCGGCTGTTTTGACTCCATAAAAGTCAAAATGAGAGCAAAAACGGAGGGAAAAGAACGCTGTTTTTCGTTATATTTGCACGAATTTATTTTCTTGTAAATTCATAAACATGTCAGTATTTTCTTCAAAAATCATCAGTGAAGGGTTAACCTATGATGACGTACTCTTGATTCCTTCGTATTCAGAGATTTTACCGCGAGAGGTTTCTACGCATTCTAAGTTCTCTCGACGAATAAATCTGCACTCCCCGGTGGTGAGTGCAGCTATGGATACTGTAACAGAGTCTGAGATGGCCATCGCCATGGCTCGTCAAGGTGGGATTGGTGTCATTCACAAAAATATGAGCATTGCGGCGCAAGCAGCTGAGGTGCGAAAGGTAAAGCGATCTGAAAGCGGAATGATTCAAGATCCGATTACTCTGAATCAAAGTGCCATTGTAGGAGACGCTTTGCAAATGATGGCGGAAAATCGCATTGGTGGAATTCCGGTGGTGAATGATGAAGGTAATTTGGTTGGTATTGTGACCAATCGCGATCTTCGATTTGAAAAAGATCATCAGAAACCCATCGTACAAGTGATGACCACCCATCAAATCGTCACGACGGATAAGCCGCATGACTTGGTCAATGCGGAAGCTATTTTACAAGAAAAAAAGATCGAGAAATTACCGGTGGTGGACAAAGAGGGTAAGCTTTTAGGTCTAATTACGTATAAGGATATTTTAAAACTTAAGCAATTCCCTAATGCTTGTAAAGATCAATTAGGAAGATTGCGAGTGGCCGCTGCAGTAGGTGTAACATACGATACCATTGAACGAGTAGAGGCCTTGGTAAAGGCAGGTGTAGACGCTGTGGTCATTGATACTGCACATGGACATTCTGCGGGTGTGATTAAAACATTGAAACAGGTAAAAGAAATGTTCGGTGAAAAGATCGATGTGGTGGTAGGAAATATCGCAACTGGCGAAGCGGCGTTGGCTTTGGCTGAGGCGGGTGCAGATGCCGTTAAAGTGGGTATTGGTCCCGGAAGTATTTGCACCACTCGAGTAATTGCAGGTGTTGGGGTCCCTCAGTTGACGGCAGTGCTTAACGTAGCAGCAGCTTTGGAGGGCAAAGAAGTTCCTATTATTGCGGATGGGGGGATACGTTTTACCGGAGACATTCCTAAAGCCTTGGCTGCGGGTGCATCTACGATAATGGTGGGCTCCATGTTAGCAGGCACGGAAGAATCACCCGGAGAGACTATCATTTATGAAGGACGCAAATTTAAGAGCTATCGTGGAATGGGATCTATAGAAGCCATGCAACATGGATCTAAAGATCGATATTTTCAAGATGCTGAAGATGACATTAAGAAGTTGGTGCCGGAAGGTATTTCGGGCAGAGTTCCCTACAAAGGGGCTGTTCAGGAAGTCATGTATCAAATCTTAGGGGGATTGAGAGCAGGTATGGGTTATTGCGGAGCCAAAGATTTGGCACATCTTAAAAAGGCGCAATTCGTTCGTATTACACATGCAGGAATCAAAGAGAGCCATCCTCATGACATTTTTATCACCCGAGAGGCGCCTAATTACAGCTTAAAGTAAGGACTATGCAACTCATCGATGGAAATTTTATTTCAGCACGAATTAAAGAGGAGTTGACGGCTGTTGTTGAAGAAAGAAAAAACCTAGGTCTAAAAATTCCCCATTTGGCTGCCATTTTGGTAGGAGAGAATGGTGCGAGTTTGACTTATGTAAACAGTAAAGTCAAAACATGTGAGCAAGTGGGATTTCGTTCTACTTTGATACAACTTCCAGAAAGCGTTTCACAGGAAGAATTGATTCGCAATATTCAACAATTAAATCAAAATGATGACATTGACGGATATATCATCCAATTGCCACTTCCAGACCACATTGATGAGAAAAAGGTGTTGATGCAAGTGGATCCCAATAAGGATGTTGATGGGTTTCATCCCGAATGTATTGGAAAAATGGCATTGGGAATGGATACTTTTTTGCCAGCAACACCGGCTGGCATTATCGAATTGTTAGCGCGTTACCAAATTGAGACGGCGGGAAAGAAGTGTGTGGTCATTGGCAGATCCCACATTGTTGGTATGCCCATGAGTTTGCTCATGCAAAGAAATGATTATCCCGGAAATGCTACCGTTACTACGTTGCATTCGAAGTCTACTCAAATAAAGGAAACTTGCAGAGAGGCGGATATATTAATTGTAGCATTGGGAAAACCTGGTTTTGTTACCGGTGATATGGTGAAAGAAGGAGCCGTAGTGATTGATGTGGGGATTACCCGTGTTCCAGATGAGAGTAAAAAGAGTGGATTTAGAATAGCCGGAGATGTCGATTTTGCGAGTGTTTCAGCAAAATGTAGTTGGATTACTCCTGTTCCTGGTGGAGTAGGCCCTATGACCATTGCATCTTTGTTGATGAATACCATGAAGTCTGCAAAACAGAAAGACAATAAAAAATGAAAAAGTTCCTTTTTGTTTTTTTTTGGTCCACAACGTTGGCCATGTTCGCTCAAAATAAGGCGACACAAAATCAAGAACAAATAGACAAACGCGGATCAGGTCCTGAAAATAAAGTCAATGGTCAGTATCCAGCTAAATCGAAGTTGGAGCCGATGGCCAATGTGCCTTTGCCGCTGAGTGTAATTCGATTATTACCCGGCACCAATAAGATTGATTTAAGAGATTATATTTTAATTCCAGAAAGTGTACAAGAGGTTTTTTTGGATAATCAAAAGGTCAAACGAAATGGAAGGTTTTGTGAAATAGAGGCGCCCATTGCAGCACCTATTCAAATTTTAAAATTGAAATTGGTCAATGAACTGATCGAGATTCCTGTTTTGAATACGGAAAAACAGAAGTTCGAATTTCAATATACTCCTCAAGATAAAGGGGTTAAAAAAGTAAACATCGCGGGGTCATTTAATGGCTGGAGCAACACTGCCAGTGCTTTAACCAAGGGAAAGGACGGAGCATGGAAATTTACTTTTTACTTGGAGCCAGGAGAACATGCGTATCGAATTTGGGAAGATGGTAAGGAATTATTGGATCAAAATAATCCACTAAAGAAGGATAACGGATTGGGTGGAGAAAATAGTTACTTTATCATTGATGGAGCAAGGCAAAGCAATTCCTATTTGTCTTCCGAAATGGTGGAAGGAAAGAATATCATTGCGCAAATTCATGGAAAGGCAGATCAAGTTTTTGCTTTTTATAACAACCATGCTGTTCCTGTTGAACTTAAATCAAATCGCTTGATTATTCCCATTCCAAGTAGCGCTTTGGATGGATATCTTACTGTGTATGCCTGCGACGGGGAGTCCAGATTAAATGATTTATTAATCCCGGTTCATCAGGGAATTGCTGTATTGAATGAACGCTTTTTAGCTCGGCAAGACCAGCACGCACAAATTATGTATTTCATGATGGTTGATCGATTTTCGGATGGAAGTTCAACCAATAACTTCCCAACCAAAGATGCGGCGATTTTACCCAAGGCAAATACCATGGGAGGAGATCTGATCGGGATTCAACAGAAAATTAATCAGAGTTATTTTTCGCAATTGGGTGTCAACACCCTTTGGTTATCTCCCATTTGTCAAAATGTAGAAGGCGCATGGGGATTGTGGGACAAAGGAGTAAAAAGTAAATTTAGTGCTTATCATGGTTATTGGCCTTTGGCGCTCACTAAAGTGGACAAACGATTTGGTAATGAAAAGGATTTGGATAGTTTGATTCAAACAGCGCATCAACGTCAATTGAACATAGTGTTAGATTATGTCGCGCATCATGTTCATCAGGAACATCCATTAATAAAGGAAAAGAAGGGATGGACAACGCCGTTGTATCTTCCTGATGGCACCATGAATACTGAAAGATGGGACGATCATCGATTAACCACTTGGTTCGATACTTTTTTACCCACATTTGATTTTTCGAAGCCCGAAGTGGTCAACGCTCTTTCCGATACCGCATTGTATTGGATCAGACGCTTTCCGATTGATGGCTTTCGCCATGATGCAACTAAACATATTCATACTGAATTCTGGAAAGAACTTACTTATAAAATTAAGCGAGAGCGACATCAAACACCGTTATTCCAAATAGGCGAGACATACGGAAGTCCTGAGTTAATCGGATCTTATTTGTCTTCCGGAATGCTAGATGCACAGTTTGATTTTAACTTGTACGACGCGGCAGTGGATGCATTTGCCAAGGATAAAACGGATTTTAAAAATCTTCAACGAGTATTGGAGGAGTCGATGCGATATTATGGACATCATCATTTGATGGGCAATATTACGGGAAATCAAGATCGCGCAAGGTTTATTTCATATGCCGATGGATCTATAAAATTTGATGAGGATCCCAAATTGGCCGGATGGACAAGAGATATTCAAAATCGGGGAACGGCGGGATATCGGAAAATGGAGCAGTTAATGGCTTTCATCATGACAACACCTGGAGTACCGTGTATTTATTATGGAGATGAAATTGGAATGCCCGGTGGAAACGATCCAGACAATAGACGAATGATGCAATTTGATCAGTTGACAATGGATCAACGGAAATTGAAGTCCTCTGTGACTCGCTTAACGCATGTTCGGAGTCAACACATGGCATTGACCTATGGTGATACCCGGGTTTTACGGAACGATAGTGTATTTGCCTATGTCAGGCAGTATTTTGGGGATGTTGTACTGGTGGTTTTTGATAAAAAAGACCGCAATCCCAAGGATAGCATTTGGATTTCCATTCCTGTTCAAAGTGAATGGTTAGCCAAAAATTTTATTGGTGAAATGGGAAGCCTTTTTAAGGTAGAAAAGGGAGTGTGGAAAGTGAATTTATCTGGAAAGGGTTATGATGTTTTTGTTCCGCGATCAGGGCGCACACCATCCCAAGAAAAAGAGGGAGTAAAGCCTTTCAAGGACGATTCTCAAAGTCAACCCAAGAAGACACCGCCGAATGGAGCGAAACCAGCTGAAATACCTGTTAAAAAGCCGAAGATGAGAGGATGAATGACCGGTTGTCTTTGAATACAGTAGGAAGTTTAGACCAGTATTTTAAACAAGCGCTTGCATCTTGGGATGACCAAGAAGCGTTGTTCATTCGCAAGTGGATTTGGGAAGGTCTTTTTAAACTGAGCACGCATGAAGTAAAATTGAATCCTGATCGAAAAATTTCGGAATCTGAAATTTTGAAGGGGCATTTCGCCATCAAAGAAGTGGTGAAAGGTATGCCAGTGCAATATGTGGTGGGTGAGGTACCTTTTGCCAATCTTCAATTAATGGTCAATGAACATGTATTAATCCCTCGTCCCGAGACGGAAGAGTTGATTGATAAAGTGATGGAGCGAGTTGATTTGGAAAATGCGAGATTGTTGGATATCGGAACAGGTTCGGGTTGTATTGCGATTGCATTGGCACACCAAAACCCAAATTGGAAAGTTTCTGCTGTTGATATCAGTGAAGATGCCTTGGAAGTGGCTCGAAAGAATGCCGTTAAAAATAATGTTCAAATCAGTTTTTCGCAATTCAATATTTTGAGCGATTCAATGGAATTAGCATCATATGATTGTATCGTAAGCAATCCGCCCTACATTCCGATCAAAGAAAAACAGAATATGGATATTTCGGTTTGGAAGTATGAACCCAACATTGCATTATTTACACCTGATGATGATCCACTTTTATTCTACAAAGCTATTTTTTCTTTTGCACAACAAAGGGTGGTCAAGGGAGGTTGGGTGGCTTTAGAAACCCATTATTTATTTTCCAACGACGTGGAGGACATTTGGAAGAAAGGAGGACATTGGGAGACTGCTATAGAAAAAGACTTGCAGGGAAAAGATCGATTTGTATTTGCCCATCGAAAATATAGCCCTTAACTTTACACCATGTCTTTAATCATCGCCCCTTCTATTTTATCAGCAGATTTTGCTAATCTTCAACGTGATGTAGAAATGTTGAATCAGTCCCAAGCTGATTGGTTTCATATTGATATCATGGATGGAATTTTTGTTCCCAATATTTCTTTCGGACTGCCCGTCACTAAGGCCATTTATCAACATGCCAAGAAGCCGTTGGATGTACATTTAATGATACAACAACCTGATGCGTATTTAGCGGCATTTAAAGATGCGGGTGCGGAAATTTTAACCGTTCATTTTGAGGCTTGTACACATTTGCATAGAACCTGTGCAGCGATCAAGGCACTGGGAATGAAAGCTGGAGTGGCGATCAATCCTCATACGCCTGTTGAAGCATTAAAGGATGTTCTTTCAGCGTTGGATGTGGTATTAATAATGTCGGTTAATCCAGGATTTGGTGGTCAACAATTTATACAGAGAACCTACGATAAAGTGAGCAGGTTAAAGGACATGATATTGGAGCAAAATTTATCTATCCTTATTGAAGTAGATGGAGGCGTAAATAGTGAAAATGCACCATTATTAGCGAAGGCTGGTGCGGACGCCGTGGTGGCGGGTAACTTCGTTTTCTCAGCTGCTGATCCATTGCAAGCGATTGCTTCATTAAAATAACGATTATGGCAAAAAAGAAAGCAGAGGAGTTGGTGGCACTCACAAAATTTCGAGTGATTATTGACACGGAACAAGATGTTTTTCGTGACATAGAAATAAAATCAGATGAAACATTTTTTCAATTGCATCAAGCGATTTTAAATGCATTTCAATTTGGTGACGGCGAAATGGCGAGTTTCTATGTGAGCGATGAGAATTGGGAAAAGGGACTTGAAATTCCGTTGATGGATATGGGAGAGAGTGCGGTAAGTATGGACAATACCACCATTCATGATATGGCTTCTTCGCTTGGGGACAAGCTATTGTATGTCTATGATTTTATGCGGATGTGGATTTTTTATGTGGAGGTGATGGAAATTAAAGAGGGAAGTATTACCGAAGGAAATCACCAGGTGGTTTTGACTTTTGGAGATGCACCTAAGCAAGAGGACAAGGAAATGGAGATGATGTTTGACGATTTAATGGTGGAAGAGGATTTGAACGCCCAAGGGGAAGATGAGGTTGAAGAAGATGAATTTGGCTTTGGGGACGATGATCATTTTGATTCCAACGAGTTTGATGGATATTACGAAGAGCGATGAGAAATGGTGGTCTGTTGATTTTTATGGCCATGTTGATGGCAAGCTGTGGACAAGGTGAAGAGCACAGTGTCACCTCGGATATGTTGAACTTTCCGGCTACAGCCAGTGGGGAAGTCAATTCGGATGGACCCAATATCGTGTTTGAAAAAGACACCTTTTCATTCGAAATGATGGCGGTGGGCACTAGCGTTCAGCATACATTTCGATTTAAGAATGAAGGCAATGCACCCTTGGTCATCAGCCATGTTCAGCCATCATGCGGATGTACGGTATTGAAAGATTGGCCCCAGCAGCCGTTAGCTCCGGGCAGCGATGGACAGATTACAATAGAATTTAATGCCACTGGGAGCGAAGGTTCAGTGGATAAAACGATATTGGTAGCAACTAACGCAGAGCCCAAGGATAAGATCTTGCACATTCAAGGTAAGATCATAGGCGTTGAAGTGGAGCACAGGGGTTCACAAAGTGGGGTGCAAATGCAACGAGAGCGTTAATGATGTATTATTGCAAAAATTAAAATTTAAGATTATGGTATTGTTACAAGATCAAGGAGCAGGTGGTGGTATGTCAATGCTCATCATGATGGGAGGGATGTTCATCATTATGTATTTTTTCATGATTCGTCCTCAGATGAAAAAAGCAAAAGAGGCGAAGAAATTTCAAGATTCATTAGAGATTGGAGATAAAGTCATGACCCTCGGAGGAATTCATGGTAAAATTGTAGAAATCGGTGAAACGGATGTCGTCATGGCCATTGATCAAGGAAGATTGAGAATTGAAAAGGCCGGAATCAGTCCGAACAAGCAAATGGACGCACAAACCAATTTAGAAACTCAAAACAAAAAGTAATATGAAAAAGGCAATGTTATGGTTAGCGCTTTCTGCGTTTGGGACTTTGTCGTTCGCACAGAAAGATAATGAATATTTAATGGCGTGGTGTTCCAGTAAAGAATTGAAAGAAGTGAAACTAGGTTGCTTGTCAGATGCACCCATGATTATCTCGCTAGAGAACAATGATTGGACAACCAAAGGTTATAAATTAGCCTTCATCGATGCCGATGGAAACAAAATGATTTTTACATCTCATAATGGAAAGGCTATTGCGGGATTAATTGAGAAAGCAAAAGCCATGCGCCCCGTGTTTATCGAAGTATTTGATGTGATCATTGGAGATAAGGAAAATGCGATTATCGTTGATCAAAAGTTCAAGTATCCGCTTGTGTTTTGATGTCGAAGTGACAATTTTGAACAATCAACGAACACGTTGATTTTCCCAAGAGGAAGCCATTAATTTTGCGCAAACCAAAATTTATGTCTTCCTCTTTTGATTTATCGTCGATATGTTCCCAAGTTCGCAGGGACATTGTTAGAATGGTACATGCAGTTAACAGTGGACACCCAGGAGGTAGTCTGGGTTGTGTGGAACTATTTGTGTCATTGTATTTTAAGCACATGAACATTCAACCCGAGCACTGGAGCATGGATGGTAATCAGGAAGATTTGTTCTTTTTATCCAATGGTCATATTTCTCCT
This sequence comes from uncultured Chryseobacterium sp., assembly GCA_964544665.1. Classification (GTDB taxonomy): domain Bacteria; phylum Bacteroidota; class Bacteroidia; order Flavobacteriales_D; family Sanyastnellaceae; genus CAMCTV01. The sequence continues at coordinate 11,811 of CAZJCQ010000009.1, forward strand.
GTTTGGTACAGTGTACTTTCGAGAAGAGGGTATTTCCCTTCGGAAGAATTGGCCACATTCCGTAAACTCAATACTCGTTTACAGGGGCACCCTACCACACATGAACATTTGCCTGGAGTTCGAGTAGCCAGTGGTTCATTGGGCCAAGGCTTGTCGGTTGCATTAGGTGCAGCCCTGAGTAAAAAAATGAATGAAGACTCTTCGTTGGTCTATGTGCTTCATGGGGATGGTGAATTACAGGAAGGACAAGTTTGGGAAGCTGCCATGTTCGCTGCGCATAATCAAGTAGATAATGTGATTGCGTTTGTTGATGTTAATGGACAACAGATTGATGGTCCAACAGAAAAGGTACTTTCTTTGGGTGATTTACACGCAAAATGGAGTGCTTTTGGTTGGGAGGTTTTGACAACGGATGGAAATGATTTGTTGGCTTTAAATACTACCATTGAATTGGCGAAAGAAAAGGCATTTCATCAAAAGCCCATCATGATTTTAATGACCACTTCAATGGGAAAAGGGGTAGACTTCATGGAAGGAACCCATAAATGGCATGGTGTGGCTCCCAACGATGAGGAGTTGGCGAAAGCCTTGTCACAGTTAACCGAAACGATTGGAGATTATTAATTGATTGAGTATGCTAGAATTTAATTTACATCCATCACAAGATACACGTTCCGGTTTTGGAGCGGGTCTTTTAGCGTTAGGCACAACTCATCCTAACGTGGTAGCACTCTGTGCTGATTTGACGGGTTCGCTCAAAATGGATGCCTTTCAAAAAGCGCATCCGGAACGCTTTTTTCAAGTAGGTATTGCAGAAGCGAATATGATGGGGTTGGCTGCAGGCATGACCATTGGAGGAAAAATTCCTTATACTGGTACGTTTGCCAATTTCAGCACTGGACGCGTATATGATCAAATCAGACAAAGCATTGCCTACAGTGGTAAGAATGTAAAAATTTGTGCTTCACACGCGGGATTGACCTTAGGAGAAGATGGAGCTACACATCAAATTTTAGAAGACATTGGATTGATGTCGATGTTGCCAGGAATGACCGTAATCAATCCATGCGATTACAATCAAACCAAAGCAGCAACCATGGCCATTGCCGACCATCAAGGTCCTGTTTATTTGCGATTTGGAAGACCAAAGGTTACGAATTTCACCGATCCAAATGCGCGCTTTGAGATTGGTAAAGCATGGCATATTCATCAAGGTTCAGATGTGACGATCATCGCTACAGGTCATTTGGTATGGCCCGCAATAGAAGCAGCAAGACAATTGGAGGCAGAAGGTATTTCGGTTGATTTACTAAATATCCATACCATCAAACCATTGGATGAAGCGGCCATTGTCGCTAGCGCAAAAAGAACGAATCGTGTCGTTACGGCAGAAGAGCATAACATCATCGGAGGTTTAGGAAGTAGAGTAGCCCAAACGTTGGCGCAACACCATCCTTGTCCCATGTCCTTCGTTGGAGTTGAGGATTCTTTTGGTGAATCCGGAACGCCAGATCAGCTCATGGAAAAATATGGTCTGAATACCGCTGGTATTATTACCAAGGTCAAGAGTTTGTTTTCTTAAGCGCTTTACTCACTTTTGTTTTTGAGTGCCATGAGCAAATAATAGGCTCCTTTGGTTACTATTTTTTGGTCTGATAAGAGTGCTGTGGTGGTATTGAAATATTGAATATTTCCGCTTTCCTTAATGATCTGAACGGGCACCATGTCGAAGTGGAGGTTGTCTTGTGTGACAAATATTTGACTCTGATTGGCAAATTGAACAATGGCATCTTTCTCAGCCTGATATACATTGATTTTATCTAATGAAAGTCGACAATCTACAGGCATTCCAGGAATCCAATCTCCAGCCTTTTGATTTATGGCAATCCATAAGTGGGCTGCTTGGTCAACATTGGATATTTCGCCGCCTTTATGAACTATTTTCCCGGCACCTTCATTTCCTTGGTTGTCATTGAGTACAACGCGATCTGTTTTCAATTTTTGAATATCAGTGGCATGATACAATGCAGCATCTACCCATAATGGTTCCGTGTTCATGATGGTAGCTATTTCTTGACCCGCCATCAGATATTGGCCGGGTTGTACCGTGCAAGTCGTGATTTTACCATTTTGCTCTGCTCGAATGGCCACCTTACCTTGAATGTCGGACCCATCTATAGGTAATGAGATGCCTAATAATTGAAGTCGTTGAATCAATGCCTGTCGCTGGGTATTGAGCAATAAATACTGATTTTTACTTTCTTGCAATGCTTTGTCACTGGTGGCATTTTTGGAGGTCAATTCTTGTTGACGATTGAATTCTTTTTCCGCTAATTCCATTTGCAACTTGGTCTTGAGATAGTCCTCCTGCAATTGCACAAAGGATAAATCGGAAACCCATGCGATTAATTGATTTTTTTGAATCGCTTGTCCGGATTGTATGAGCAAGGATTCCAGTTTTGCAGCTACGGGAAAACTTATGGATTGTTTTTGTTGCTGGGGAACTGTTACGATTCCTTGAATGGTCATTTCTCCGAAGATAGTATCTTGAGTGGGGAGAGCGGTAACCACGCCCAGTTGAGTGATTTGTTCAGCGGAGAGACTTAAAGCGTGCGCAGTGTTTTCAACTGGAGCTGTTTTTTCAGTTTTTTCTTGACAAGCGATCGCCATTACAGAGGTCAAGAGGATGATCATTATTTTATTCATGGATACTCATTTTTGAAAGTTCATATTGTGTTTGATAAAGCTGACTGAATATTTGGACGTATGCGGGATAAAAATCTTTCCATTGGTTGATTTGCTGAATCCAACCGATGGCATCTAAATTACCTGACTGCAGCTGTGCATTCCATTGATCACGTGCAGGGGTGTGATATTGTTTGCGTTGGTTTTTCAGTTCCTCCAAGGTCTTTAGGTAAGATTTCTCTTTGGTTATCCATTGTTGGTGCTGTTCTTCCCATTGCTTTTTTTCCCAATTCAATTGCTCTTGATGAATGTTTAATTCATACGTGGCTAATTGAATATTCTTTTTTTGATTGCCAATGGCAGAAGGGATGGTTAAGCCCATACCAATGGTAGGGAACCAAGTCTTTTTTCCAAAGTAAACGTCTTGTCCGTAAACATTTTGAAATCCCTGAATGGTCATGGCACTCACCCCGATGTAGCCCTTAGGAAGTCGGTTGTGTTTTTCCAAATCAACATTCAGTTGTTCCATGGCCACTTGCTGCTCGCTCATTTTAAGGGAAATCGGGAGGTTAGGGGAGGTAATTGTTATGGACTGCACTTCTTCTGTCCAAGGCATGATTCCGCTTGATAATGGGTGTTGAGTAATTAATTCGAGTTCGCTGGTATAGGCATTAATCAAGAGTGTTATATCATGTTTTTCAATGGTCCATGCACTTTTCAATTGAGCGATTTGCAGAAATTCCATCGAAGTAATGAGCCCTTTCTCCATTTGGAATTGAGCAGTCGTTTCCGCGTTGGTCATGAGTTGTTCGATATTGGACCACTCGTTGAGATACCACTGCGCTAGTTGGAGTTCTTGATATAAATAGGCGGTCCATAGCATTTGGTCTTCGATGGTCCATTTTGCGTGAAGCGCGGCTGTTTGTTTTTGCAGCTCCCACATTTTACTTTGAACGCTATAAATCTTTGGTGAGCTGATGGTTTGTTGTACCCCCATTCGGTGATCTCTTGCCATGCTGTTGATATTTCCATATTCAAAAAAAGCATTGGTCTGTTCTTGAAATTTTCTTTTCGAAGTTTGTAAAGTAGCTTGTTCAACTCTCATCTTTTCCCAAACTGCCGGCCCTGTTTGCTTGGACCATTCAACGCATTGTTCTTTGGTTATCGGATTGGATTGAGCTTGCATCACGATTGAAGATGAAAATCCAATGATCAAGAGAATAACGGAAACACTACCGATCCTTGATTTTCTCAATTTTCTTTGATGGAACCAAGCGTACAGTAATGGTAGCACGAATAAGGTGAGAATGGTGGCGGAAATAATTCCACCGATTACCACCAAGGCCAAGGGTTTCTGTACTTCCGCTCCAGCTCCGGTGCTAACCACCATCGGAATGAACCCAAGCGATGGGGCCGTTGCCGTCATTAGAATGGGCCTTACTAATGTTTTTGTTCCTTGTAGAATAATTTCCCAAGTATCTTGATATCCTTCTTTCTCCAAACGATTGAATTCGCTCATCAGCACAATTCCGTTCAGCACGGCCACTCCAAACAAGGCAATGAAACCGATTCCAGCGGAGATGCTAAAGGGCATTCCAAAAAGAGCTAACGCCAATACGCCTCCAATGGCGCTCAACGGAATGGCGCTGCAGATTAATAGGCCTTGACCAATGGAACCAAAGGCAAAATAAAGAAGAATGAAAATCAACAGCAGTGAGATGGGGACAGCAATGGCCAGTCTTGATTTCGCCGCTTGCAGGTTTTCAAAGGTTCCGCCATATTGGATATGATAATACTGGGGCAAAGACAATTGATCTTTGACTTTTTGTTGCAATTCGTCAACAATGCTTTGTATGTCGCGATCGCGCACATTAAATCCAACGATGATTCTTCGTTGTGCTTTCTCTCTTTGAATTTGATTAATGCCATCTTCGGTGGTGATGCTTGCCAAGTTGGATAATGGAATTTTTCCGTGGTGTTGCGTTTCTATCATCAATTGGAGGATGTCTTGGTAATCCGATTTTTTGGCGTCTTCTAATTGTACGTTAATGTTAAATTTCTTTTCCCCTTCATATAAATTTCCTACGACTTTGCCGGCAAAAGACGATTCGATAATATTATTCACCTCTTGTATCGATACTCCATACTGAGCAAGGGCGGATCGGTTGTATTGAATGACTACTTGAGGCATTCCTGTAACCGACTCCACATAAATGTCTTGCGCTCCTTCAATCCCTGACATGAGGTGTCCCAGTTTTTGTGCATAGTGACTCAGGGTGTCGAGATTTTCTCCAAATATTTTACACACCACATCTTGTCTAGCTCCCGTCATCAGCTCATTGAATCGCATTTGAACCGGAAATTGAAAACCCACTTCAATTCCTGGAAGAACAGATAGACTATCGTTCATTTTTTTGGCCAGTTCGTCAAAGTTGTGAGCGCTGGTCCATTTCTTTTTGTCTTTTAGGACAATGATCATATCACAGGCTTCCATGGGCATTGGATCAGTGGGAATTTCGCCACTTCCAATTTTCGTAACGATTTTTTCTACTTCAGGAAATTTTGCTTTTAATAAACCTGCCGCTTTCTGTGATCCTTCGATGGTGGTATTTAAATGTGTGCCAAGGAGCATGCGCGTTTCAACTGCAAAGTCACCCTCTTCTAACTCTGGAATAAATTCGCCACCCATATTGGCCAAAATGACTCCCGAAAGGATCAAGAGCGTAAGTGCAGTTCCCAATACCCATTGTTGATGTTTTTTAGCTTGCAGTAATCTCTTGTGATAAGCACGCTGAATGGCGGCAATCATGCGATCTGAAAAGCTGGGTTGGTGATGATTTTCTGCTTTTAAAAAATAGGCACTCATCATGGGTACATAGGTCATGGAGAGTAGAAAGGCACCGATGATTGCGAATGAAACGGTCTGCGCCATTGGAATGAACATCTTTCCTTCAATTCCCGAAAGGGCAAGAATTGGAAAGTACACGATGAGAATAATGATTTGTCCAAAAATTACGGAAGTCATTGTGCGGGAAGTGCTTTCAATGGTAATATTGTCCTTGCTTTGACCTTGATTAGTAGGGTGGTGTAGCTGATGTAAAATACCTTCCACGACAATGACAGCACCATCTACAATCAGCCCAAAGTCCAATGCGCCTAAACTCATCAAATTGCCACTCACACCAAACACATTCATCAAACCAACAGCAAAAAGCATGGCCAGCGGTATAACCGAAGCCACAATCCAACCTGCTCGCCATTGACCGAGGAAAAGGACAAGCACCAATAACACGATCACAGCCCCTTCTAATAAATTGGTTTGAACCGTGGAAAGGGCATTGTTCACCATCTTCGTTCTATCCAAAAATGGCTCGACAGTGATTCCTTTAGGAAGTTGTTTTTTAATTTCCTCCATTTTCTCTTTCACTTGGGCAATGACGTTCATGGAGTTTTCTCCTTTGATCATCATCACAACTGCACCTGCTACTTCTCCTTCATCATTGTAACACATGGCCCCATAGCGATTGGCTGAGCCAAGCGAAACCGCGGCGATATCTTTTATCTTAATGCCGATGTGATTAATGGGTTCTTTCACAATGATATTTTCCAAATCCGTGATTGATGTAGCGAGACCCTCGGTTCTGATATACAAGGCGCTTTTATTCCTTTCTATGTAACTGCCACCTGCGTTTTGATTGTTTCTTTCAATGGCTGTAAAAACTTCATTCAAGCTCACCTCACGCGCGACGAGTTGTTGCGGATCAACCTTGATTGTATATTGTTTTAAAAATCCACCAAAACTGGAAACGTCCGCAACACCTGGGGTACTGAGTAATTGTTTCCTGATGATCCAATCCTGAATCGTTCGAAGTTCCATCGCATCATATTGCTGCTCAAATCCTTTATCAGCGCGGACGACGTATTGATATATTTCTCCCAGACCAGTCGTTATCGGACCCATTTCAGGTGTACCCAGTCCATCAGGAATTTCGGTTTTTATTTGATTAATGCGTTCAGCTATTTGTTGCCGCGCCCAAAACAAATCAACGCCGTCATTAAACACCACTGTTACAAGAGATAATCCGAATCTCGAGAAGCTCCTAATTTGCTTGATGCCTTGTATATTTTGAGTCCCCAACTCAATGGGCATGGTAATCAGTCGTTCTATATCGGCAGCACCTAAAGATGGACTGACTGTGATAATCTGAACTTGATTATCCGTAATGTCGGGCAATGCATCGAAAGGCAATTGAGTCAATTGATAGCTTCCCCAGCTGATGAGCCCGATGGTCATTAACGCAATAATGAGTTTATTGCGTACAGAAAACTGTATTATTTTTTGAATCATAAATTAATAATTGAGTAAAAAAGTGAAAGTGCTGAACTTACACCTTTGCACTTGGCGGCTGCCAAATACCAAGAGACTCGTATGAGTCTATGGAAATTTCTTTCCGAGGAACGGAATAGGAATAGGCGATGAAAAAATGATGAATCACCGAAGTAAAAGATTCAGTAGGTACACATTTTACAAAATGACCACCTGAGCATTGTTGAAATGGAAATGATTCATGATCCGTATCATCTGCATCAGTGCCCCAATAGTGCGTTGTGATAAATGTCCACAAATCGTATTCTCCAGATTGCTGATGATGAGAATGATGATCGAGTAGAGCGGGTAATTTAAAAATTTCCCCTATTAATCCGGCTTCCAAAAAGGACATAGTACCCAATTGAATACTGAACAGAATTAATAGGAATCGATTCATAAAAGCAAAGTTAAGGAGATTCTTTCATATCGAAAGTTAAATTTGGTGTACAATGAAATTTCATTTTTCTTTGTTTTCCATGATACAGATGAATACTCGCCGAGAGTGGACTTTTATTTTCCTTTCGGGTTTAATGATAACCAATGCGGTGACGGCGGAATTGATCTCGAGTAAATTGATTGACATTCCTTTGGAGATTAATCTGTTGGGATGGCATCTGGGACCTTTTACTACAATCGTTGGAGTTTTACCATGGCCCATCGTATTTCTATTGACTGATTTGATCAATGAATTTTATGGAGAAAAGGCCATGCGCCGTCTTTCATGGATCACTGCAGTGATGATTGCCTACTGTTTTTTAATCATACTTTGGGCCTTGCACATACCGGTTTCCACTGCTATCACAGGACAAGGATTAGCCACTGACGAAACGTTTAACACCAGTTTTGGTCAAGCGCCTTGGGTCATTGTGGGCAGCATAATGGCGTTTTTGGTTTCTCAGTTGTTGGATGTAACCTTATTTCATTGGATTAAACAAAAGACGGGTAACCGAATGATATGGTTAAGAAGTACAGGAAGCACTGTGGTTTCTCAAATGTTTGATACATTGATTGTACTATATATCGGTTTTGTGATTCCAGGAAAGTTGAGCGGAGCGGATTTTTGGGCGATTGCTCCTGTCAATTATTTTTTAAAGTTGCTGATTGCCTTATCCTTAACGCCTATGATTTATTTGGGACATTGGGCCATGTCTCGATTTTTGTCTGAATTTAAAAAGGACTAATTACTTTTTAGAGTGCGCTTAAATCAAAGAGCAAAAAAATCATCGTACAAGTAAAGAACATTAAGAAGTGTGAGAGCAAATGCTCATCTGGATCATGATTTCCCTTTTTTTCGGTGAAGTAATGAATGGGAGTGTAAATGAATCCGACTCCACATACGCCAGTTAACATGAGCATGGTGGCGAATGGCCAATGTTGTACTTTAAACAAACATCCAAGGCAGAAGGAAATGACAAAGACAATCAACAGGGCTTTCAAACTTTGGCCTTTCATGATAATGGATTGAGTGATGGCGATTACCATGGCGATGCTTCCCAACCCAGCGCCTAAAATGAGACAAGCTGCCGCTCCAGGTTGATGGAAAATTTTAAATAAAGTACCAAAGGTTAGAAACAATAAGGAAATTAAAATTAAATAGGTGGTGGTTTTTTTCATAACAATGTTTTTAAGGTTAATGACAATGGATTCTTTTTCAATTTGCAATGCTTTCAATCCATTCGGATGCATTGTATTTATTTTTCCTTCTATGAAGGAGTAAAATTCATCTTCATTTTTGATTTGAGATTCAGCAAGACAGCACAGGTGATCTACTAAACTTTCTGATAGATCCGAGTCGGATATACCATGTTCCCGAATGCGTGTCCTTATCCATTCAATTTTATTCTCACTAAGCAATACCATGTATTCTCTTCTTTGGATGAAGCAATAGTTGAATCGTCTCCATAAATGATTCAAGTTCCGAAACTTTCTTCTTTGTGTTTTTCTTGCCTTGCGAAGTAAGGCGGTAGTATTTCCGAACACGTTTCCCGACGTACTCAGTTTCGGTTTCTACATCACCATTCGCTTCTAATGCATGAAGGAGGGGATACAATGCCCCTTCTGTAATTTGAATCTGATCTTTTGAAGTTTCTTTGACCCATTGCGTCATTTCATATCCGTACATTCTCCCTTTCTCTTTTAGTAACTGGAGAATGATCGTTTTTAAAGTGCCTTTTAGCAGTTCTGATGAATACATAGGGCAAATATACATAAAACTCTTATGTAATAAATAATTTATTAAGAAAATGGAATTTTCTCATCTGTGATTATCTTAGGCAACTAATGAAGCTATGGCAGAGTCTACCTTTAAACTTAGTGCAATGAAAAAACATATACTCTCTTTATTTTTTAGTCTGGCTGCAGTATTGTCATTCGGACAATTCAATGTCGATTCAGTGTCTAGTCCAACTGTAGCGGTTGAGGAACTCTTTCTCGCGAACGGAATTTTTGTCAGCAATATATCTTTTACCGGTGATTCTGCGCAATTGGGCTGGCTTACCGATGGTGATTCCATTGATCTTGGAATCAATGATGGACTTGTGCTGTCCACTGGTATTGCGGCTGCAATCAGCAATGGGAATAATCTACCCGGTGGTGCTTGGTCAACCACAACGAGTAATTCAGATTTGTCCACGCTTACGGGATTTCCTACTTATGATTTGGCCCAATTGGAATTTGATTTTGTGGCAACAGGTGATTCGATGACCTTTCAATTTGTTTTTGGATCAAATGAATATCCTGAATGGGTGGGGAGTAGTTTCAATGATATTTTTGGTTTTTTTGTCAACGGTCCAGGCATCGCTGGTCCTTTCAACAATGGGGCAGTAAATATCGCTTTGGTTCCTGGAACCAATGAAGTTGTGAGCATCAATTCAATCAACTCAACCTCCAATTCCAATTTGTTCAATGATAATTCGTCTTTGAGCATTCCTAATTTTTATTGTGACGGTTTCACGGTGCCCATGTATGCATCTATCGGTAATTTAATCATAGGTTCCTCTTATCATATCACACTGGCTATTACCGATGTCTCCGATGCGGCGTTTGATTCATGGGTATTTCTCGGTGGAAATTCATTTCAGCAATTTTGCACAGTGAACGCGTTGGAAGAAGCGCAAGATAGGGGTGGACAGCAATGTATGCTTTCACAAGTGAAGGCAGACTTGGATTATACCGTTTTTTGTGGAACTATTACCTTGGAAAATCAATCTTTAGTGAATTTAGATGTGGCGAATGCGTACTACGAAATGGGTGATGGAAATACCATTACAGCTCATTCCAGTGATGTCTATTCATATACTTCTCCAGGCGAGTACACTATAAAATTGGTTTATCAGACAACAGATGGTTTTACCTCTAAGTTCACTTTGGGAACTTTTCCCATTTCTGAAATCATGCCAAGCGTACCCTTCATTTCACAAAATGGGTCGTTTGTGACCATCGATAATTATGATCCGTCTTGGACAGTATCATGGTTTATTTCAGTCGATGGAGGAATGGTGTATACTGAATTGGAAGGGATTACTACGCCATCCTTTGATATTACCGGCATTATTCCGAATGGTGCGTGGTTGTATGCAGGCGTCAGCAATGGGTGCTTGAATAATTCTGAGGCACAGATGGTGGTTGGAGTGGAGGAGTTAAATCATTCATCACGGAGAGTATATCCGCAACCGGCTGAAAATCAGATTTTTTTCTATGATACACAATCCTATAAAACCGTGAGTGTGTTTGATTCCACAGGTAAATTGGTGATGGTGGAGCAAAACATTACTAATGAATTGAATGTATCGAAATTAACTCCCGGATTTTATGTATTGCATGTTGAGGAAAGTGATGGACAAGAGCAGCGCATCAGTGTAATGGTGCAATAATGACGATGTGATCAAAGTTCCAGTCTCACGGATGAGCTTGCCTACACTGTCGTTGAATCATCTATTATCACCAGTTGATCACTTGAAGAAAGGTGAATTGCTGAATTCCTGCCGCGCCCAATTCTGTTCCGTAACCGGATTTCTTCAATCCTCCGAAGGGGAGGTGTGGGGCACTTTTTACAATGTTATTGAAAACAATTAAAGGCTCGTGAATGTGATGTGATTTTTTCATCCATTTTTCTGGATCAGCAGTATATATCGCCGTTCCCAATGCATAATTCGAATGGGCACGGAGCGCTATGGCTTGTTTGGTCTCTTGATAGGTCATAAAAACGGCCAATGGTCCAAAGGTCTCTTCTTTCCATAAAATATTCAAAGGAGAATCTATCCAAACGGCGCCTGGTGTGCAAAGAGCCCCGCTTCTTTTCATATCGACAATGATTTCAGCTCCTTCCGATATTCCTCTTCGATACTGGCGTTCTAGCTGCTCAGCGGCTTCTTCGTTCACAAGTGGACCTATGAAGGTGTTCATGTCCAGCGGATCACCGAAGGTGAGCATCGCGAGTCTGCTTTGCAGTGCAAGTTGTATTTCATGCCAACGACTTTCATGAACCAAGATTCGTTTGGCGGCAATGCAACTTTGACCGCTGTTTAAAAATCGACCTTGAATAATTCCGTCCATGGCCTTCTCGATGTCAGCCGTTTCATCGATGATCATGGCATTGCTTCCACCTAGTTCTAGAATACTAATCTTGATATTTCTTCCTGCCAACGCCGCCACACTTCTTCCGGCAGTTTCGCTTCCTGTGAGCGAAACACCAGCCACAAACGGATGCGAGAGTACCTCATCTACTTGATGGGAGGAGATTTTTAAAACTTGAAATAGGCCATCGTTCAACCAAGCTTTTTGGATGGCGGATTCAATTTCCAATGCACATCCTGTGGTGTGTTGACTGTGTTTTAATAATACCGTGTTTCCAGCTAATAATGCCGGAATGGTAAACCGAAATACTTGCCAAAAAGGAAAATTCCAAGGCATGATACCGAGCCAAACTCCAAATGGTTGTCGTTGGATAGTGACTTTCTCCGTTTCATTCCAAATTTGTTCTGGCGCCAAATAGGAATGGGCATGCTTATAATAATGTTGACACAAAAGAATGCACTTTTCGATTTCTGCCATTCCTTGCTGAATCGGTTTTCCCATCTCTTGAGACATCAATTCTGCCCAAGGACGTTTGTTGCTTTCTGCGATTTGAATCAATTGCAGTAAGCCATTGCATCTTTCATTAATGGTCCAGCGTTTCCATTTCTGTTGCGCTTTATCCACTAATTGTATTTTCTTTTGAATTTCTTCGGATGTATCGTGGTGGTATTTGGCCACTACATACTGTCGATAGGGATCAAAAGAACGCAACATGGGCTATGAACGGAAACTTAGTGATTGATTGAGAGATCCTGGCAGTGCAGGAAGTAATGTTCGATTAACCATAAAACTATTCATCTCGGCAAATGCGCCAAAAATGTAATGTTTCATTGCCGCCTCACGCAAGTAACCTTTTCCCGTACTTCCGCCGGTTCCACTTCGCATTCCGATCATCCTGTGTACCATGTTCATGTGTCTCCAACGCCATGTAGCCAGCAGCTCATCGATGTCTAACAAGTGATTGATGATACGATAAGGATTTTGAAAAATGGGCGCGTCGCGGTATAGGGTAATAAGGAGGGCGTTTCGGCGTGCTCTGAGTGAAAGAGCATGTCCTTCGATCTCTTGCATGAACATTTGATCAAAGCCCTCTAAATTGTTTTTTTCTTCCGTTCTCAAAGTGCTGCCATAGACCTCTCGATAGCTCTTCCAAAAATCACCCCCATCCCATAGTTCAGGTTGATCAAAATAGGGCATTCTAGAAAGCCATTGATCAATTAGCGTTAACAAGGTTGTTTTTTCAGAAACACCATGAATGTGATGCAAATCTTTTTCATTCAATTGACTGGTATAATATTGTTGTCCATGACGCTGTTCCATCTTCAGACCCAAAACGCTTTCCAATTCTTTGAATTGAACACTTTGAAATCCACTTGCGGGTCTAAGTAGATCTCTGAATTCCAAAAAGTCTTGCGGGGTCATGGTTTCTAAAATGTCTACTTGATGTACTAATACCCTTAATATTTCTACTACGCGATTCATTCTGCGAACGGCTGTAGCGATTTCAGGATCGTTATCGTTGATGGTTGGTTGTGAAAAGATGGAGTGTATAGAACCCACTTCAAATAAAACTTGTTTGAACCAAAGTTCGTAGGCTTGATGAATGACGATAAATAGCATTTCGTCATGCGCATGTTTTCCTACTTTGTCACTTTCCAGATGTTGGGCATCTAAAATTTTATCGAGTTGTAAATAGCTTGAATAATACATGTTGCAATGTTAAGGGATAATAGAATAATAAATACTGACCATCGTCAAGTTGATTTGCGAGGTCTTTTTACTTTGAACAACTGCGCAGGTTTATGAAAAACGCCACTTTGTTTCTCTTCCAACGGTGTTACCGTATCAGTTCTCAATATATTTTTTCTAAAATTTCTTTTATCCAGTTTTTTATCCAAAATAATTTCATACAACTTTTGAAGTTGGGATAAAGTAAATTTTTCGGGTAATAACTCAAAGCCAATGTGGTCGGCCATCAATTCATGGCGTAGCACCTGCAGTGCCTGCTCAACAATGATATTGTGATCAAATGCCAAGGAAGGTATTTTATAAACGTCAACCCATTGAGTCTTGGCAGCGAAAGACGCAGCTTGTGGATTAAAGTCATCCATTTTCACCAAAGAATAGTAACCTACCGTAATGACTCTGCGTTCTGGATGTGTTCGAAAACTTCTCAACCAATCACGATCTTTTAATCCGGATACACGATTGGGGTCACCGAAGCTATGAAATTGCTTTAGGTAAATTCCCTGCAGACTGGTCAACTGTAATAAAATGCGTTCGGCCGCTTCATCTAAACTTTCTGTTTCATGGACAAGATCTCCGGGGACTGCTTTTTGAAGTTTGATGGCTGATTTGCCCTCTGGTTGCTTTTGCTCAATTAAAAGCACTTTCAACTCGTCCTCATCAAATCCAAATACAACACAATCAACTGAAACATCCATGATATTAGTTAGTTTTTTTGCGAAAATAAGATATGTTTGTAAAAGGTTAGTGTAAAAATTACACTAACTTAGTTTTTTTATTATATTTGTACCAATGAATACATCCAATATCAAAAGAATAGGCGTCCTCACCAGTGGGGGAGATGCACCTGGAATGAATGCTGCTATCCGAGCAGTAGTTAGGGCTTGCGTGTTTCATAACATTGAAGTTGAAGGTGTTTTTCAAGGTTATGCGGGATTGATTAATGGAGATTGTAAGCGATTGAATGAGCGTTCTGTGGCAAGAATTTTAGGCAGAGGGGGTACTATTTTAAAAAGTTCTCGATGCAAAGAATTTTATGAGGCAGAAGGCAGGGCCATTGCCGCGCAAACTGTCAAGAAGCATGGAATCGATGCGTTGATTACCATTGGAGGAAATGGAACTTTTACTGGTGCACATTTATTGTTCAAAGAACATGGTATTCCAGTAATGGGCATTCCAGGTTCTATCGATAATGATTTATTTGGTACAGATCACTGTATCGGATTTGATACCGCAACCAACACGGTGGTGGATGCAGTGGATAAGATAAGGGATACGGCTACTTCACACAATCGATTATTTTTTGTTGAAGTGATGGGAAGAAACAGCGGTTTTATTGCATTGAAGGCCGGTATTGCTGCAGGTGCCATTGCCATTGTATTACCGGAAGACGAAATGAGTGTGGATGAGTTGGTAGATACATTGAGAGCCTCTGAGGAAAGCGGTAAGTCGAGCAGTATAGTGCTGGTGGCAGAAGGTAGCAAGGGCGGTGGGGCTTATGAGTTAGCGAAAAAAGTAAGTGAAAAATATTCCGAATACGAAACGCGCGTATCGGTATTGGGTCATCTGCAACGCGGAGGTGCACCCAGTTGTTATGATCGAGTGATGGCCAGCAGAATGGGAGTGGCCGCAGTCGAGGGTTTGTTACAAGGAAGAAAAGATGTGATGGTAGGTATCGTCAATGATCACGAGTCCTATACTTCTTTAGAGGAGTCGATCACCCGTCGGAATATGCCGAATCGGGATGAGTTGAGAATTGCCAGAATATTATCTATTTAAAAACATTGAAATGAAAAAAATTGCCATCAACGGTTTTGGACGCATCGGAAGAATGTGTTTCAGAAGTTTATTAGAGAAGAATGATGTCCAAGTAGTGGCCATCAATGATTTGACCGATGTAAAAACATTGGCTCATTTATTAAAGTATGACAGCGTTCATGGAGGATGCAAAGCAACGGTTGATTCAGAAGACAACTTTTTAGTGGTCAACGGGCAGCGCATCGAGGTGTTGGCTCAAAAAGATCCCGCTCAATTGCCATGGGGTAATTTGGGCGTCGATGTTGTAATTGAATCGACTGGTATTTTTACGGATAAGGAAGGAGCGCAAAAACACATTGCCGCGGGAGCTAAGAAAGTAGTGATCAGTGCACCCGCAACCGGTGGAGTAAAAACCATCGTTTTGGGGGTGAATGACAATGAAATCATCGCAGAAGATGTGATTTTGTCCAATGCTTCTTGTACAACCAATTGTTTGGCTCCGATGGCCAAAGTGTTACATGATACTTTTGGTATGGACAAAGGTTATATCACAACAGTTCACGCTTACACCGCCGATCAACGATTACAAGATGCCCCTCATAAAGATTTGCGCAGAGCTCGTGCCGCTGCCTTGAGCATGGTGCCTACTTCCACTGGAGCTGCTAAAGCTGTTGGAGAAGTGTTACCCGAATTAAAAGGTAAATTGGATGGGGTTGCGGTTCGTGTTCCCACACCGGATGGCTCATTAACCGATTTGGTCGCGATTTTAAAAAGAGAGGTGACCAAAGAAGAAATCAATGCCGCCATTAAAAAGGCTTCAGAAAATGAAATGAAAGGCATTATTGAATATTGCACAGATCCAATTGTATCCATTGATATTGTCGGAAACAAACATTCTTGTATTTTCGATGCGGCATTGACTAGTGTCAATGGTAATTTAGTGAAAGTAATGGGATGGTACGATAATGAGGCGGGCTATTCAGAGAGAGTAGTAGAATTAGTAAATAAAATTTGATCTAAATAACAACGATATGATTTTAATAGCAGACAGCGGATCCACTAAATGCGATTGGGCCCTGATTGATCGAAACGGAGCTCGATTAGGTGGCTTTGAAACCATGGGACTGAATCCTTATTTCCATAATGAAGATGTCGTAGAAGGTGCCATCAGAGGAAATGCCCCCCTCTCTTTGTATGCGGACAAAGTAAAGGAAATTTATTTTTATGGAGCAGGAAGCAGCACTGATGTGATGTGCAATATCATCGAAGTCGGCTTGAAACGTGTTTTTCCAAACGCACAAATTGTAGTCGATCATGATTTAGTAGGTTGCGCCTATGCTACTTATGATGGAGAGGAATGTATTTCATGCATTTTAGGAACAGGTTCTAATAGCTGTTCTTTCGATGGAAAAGAAATTCATGAAGAAGTTCCATCGCTCGCTTTTATTCTAGGAGATGAAGCCAGTGGCAGTTACTTTGGTAAAACTTTATTGAGAGAGTATTTCTACCGAAAATTACCGGCTGATTTGAAAGAAGCATTTGAAAAAACCTTTTCGATTTCCAAAGATGAGTTCATCAGTCGCGTGTACCGTGAACCCAATGCCAATGTATTTTTGGCGAGTTTCACTCGATTCATTGGAGAGCATTCGCATCATCCTCATGTAATCAATTGGGTGGTAAGAGGCATGCGTGAGTTTATTGATATCCATGTGAAGTGCTTTCCTAATTGGGAAAAAATGCCAGTACACTTTGTGGGTTCTATTTCGCACTACTTTAAACATTGTTTAGAAATTGCCGCTCAGCAAGAAGGAATTCGCTTAGGACAGGTGATCAAAAAGCCGATTGACGGATTGGTCAATTATCATGTAAAATACGTATTTCAAAACGCCTCTGCATAAGATTTCATGTTAGCGGGCTGTTTATTTGATTTAGATGGCGTGCTGGTGGATACCGCACGCCATCATTTTGTCGCATGGAAGAGATTGGCAGAGGAAGTGTTGGGAGTGACCTTTACCCATGCAGATAACGAGGCATTAAAAGGATTGTCTCGTGTAGAGAGCTTGGATTATATTTTGTCAAAGACGACAATTTCTGCGAGTGCTGAACAAAAGTTGGAGTGGATGGCATTGAAAAATAATTGGTATTTAGAGGCAGTCAAGTCCATTACGCCTAATGATTTGTTACCCGGTGCACTTTCATTATTGGAAGAATTAAAAAAGGAAAGCATTCCCAGCGCATTAGGCTCGGCTTCCAAAAATGCGCCGATGATCATTGATCAATTAGGAATTGCGAATTGGTTAGATGCCATTGTCGATGGAAACGTAGTAACCTTATCCAAACCGAATCCAGCGGTTTTCCTCAAAGGAGCTGAATTATTGGGAATACATCCATCACATACCATTGTATTTGAAGATGCACAAAGTGGAGTACAGGCAGCCAAAGCGGGAGGTTTCTTTTGCGTAGGAATTGGAAATCCAGAAGATTTATATGGCGCCGATGAAGTAGTGAAAGATTTGTCTTTTATAACCATAGCACAATTGAAAAATTGGTTGAATAAATAATTGATACGAAAATGATTCGATATCTGAAAACAGATCCTTGGAAGATCATTGAAGAAGGATTTCATCCAGAGCATCATCAAAGCTCGGAGAGTATTTTTAGTTTGGGAAATGGAAAGTTCGGTCAACGCGCCAATCACGAAGAGCAGTACAGTGGGAAACACTTGCAAGGCAGTTATGTGGCTGGAGTTTATTATCCCGATAAAACCCGTGTGGGATGGTGGAAAAATGGTTATCCAGAGTACTTTGCTAAAGTCTTGAACGCCACTTCTTGGAGTGGAATTCATGTTCAAGTGAATGGCGAAGTAATGGATTTAGCCGTCACGGCAGTGAAGGATTTTGTGCGTGAATTGGATATGAAACGAGGTGTGCTTACGCGTTCATTTGTTGCTGTTTTTTCAAACGGTATAGAATGTCAAGTTAAGACACAGCGTTTCTTAAGCATGGATACAGAAAGTGTTGCCGCCATACGTTATTCAGTTACTCCAATGAATAATGCAGCCACTATTACTTTTCATTCTATCATTGATGGTGTTGTAAAAAATCATGATTCCAATTATGATGAAATTTTTTGGGATCCTGTTGATCAGTCGATTCATCAAGGAACAGGGGGAGTAGTGACCCGCACCAAGAAGACTGCGTTTGAATTGGCGGTCGCGATGACGCATGAAATGGAGGGTGTGTCATGGAGATCTGATGAGCAGTCCGTTTCAAAGATCATCGCCCATTTTGAAGGGATAGCCGATAAGGGGCAAGAGGCTGTGCTATATAAATATGTCGGCATTGAAAATAGTCTTTATCAAGCTAAAGATCGAGTGCAAGAGTATGCGCTGCAACATGCAGCGATGGCCAAGTCAGTGGGTTATGATGGCTTGCTTCAATCACATGTGAATGCATGGTCAAAAGTGTGGGAAATGGCCGACATTGTAATAGAAGGAGATGATGAAGCCCAGCAAGGTATCCGTTTCAATATCTTTCATTTAAATCAGACCTATACCGGAAGCGACGCGCGTTTGAATATTGGACCCAAAGGATTTACGGGAGAGAAATATGGCGGAAGCACTTATTGGGATACGGAGGCCTATTGCATACCGTTTTATATGGCGACTAAAAATCAAGAAGTCGCAAGACAGCTATTGAATTATCGCCATGTACAATTGGAAAGAGCCATTGAGAATGCTACTAAATTAGGATTCAAGAATGGTGCAGCCTTGTACCCCATGGTGACCATGAACGGCGAGGAGTGCCACAATGAATGGGAGATTACTTTTGAAGAGATTCATCGCAATGGCGCAATAGCATACGCTATTTATAATTATACTCGATATACGGGTGACGATTCCTATGTGATGGAGAAAGGATGGGAAGTGCTGCTGGGAATCGCGCGCTTTTGGGCCCAGCGAGTGCATTGGAGCGAACACAAGGCGTTGTATGTGATGCACGGGGTTACTGGCCCCAATGAGTATGAGAACAATGTCAATAACAATTGGTACACCTCCTACATCGCAATGTGGTGCTTGAAATACACGAGCGAGGTGATGAATCATTTGCGGCAAAATGACCCATCAGCCTTTGCTCAATGTTGTCTTAAATGGCAATTAGATTGGGAAGAGGAGTCATCGCAATGGGAGGATATTGTTGGAAAGATGTATTTACCTCAGCAGGAGGGTTCTTCCATCTTTTTGCAGCAAGATGGATTCTTAGATAAAGTGTTGATGTCTGCTTCGGAATTGGATTCAGCTGAAAGACCAATCAACCAACATTGGAGTTGGGATCGAATATTACGCAGCTGTTTCATCAAACAAGCAGATGTATTGCAGGGCATTTATTTCTTCGAAGAGAATTTTGATCTTGCCACGATCAAAGCCAATTTTGATTTTTACGAGCCCATGACGGTGCATGAATCGAGTCTTTCTCCATGCGTGCACAGCATTTTAGCAGCCAAGTTGGGATACGAGGAAAAAGCTGTTGAGATGTACATGCGCACCAGTCGTTTGGATTTAGATGATTACAATCATGAGGCCCATGAAGGATTGCACATCACGAGCATGGCAGGTACATGGATGGCCATAGTGCAAGGTTTTGGCGGAATGCGAGTAAAAGAAGATCAATTGGTGTTTCAACCGATGTTACCTCAACAATGGAAGCGTTTTCAGTTTAGAGTGAATCATCGAGGAGTCATCAAAGAAGTGACCGTTCATCAGGATGGGGTAAACGTAGCAGATATTGCGGCTGTATAGTTAACTAGCGCGGTATCATCACCGATAGGATCATCAGGAGCCATCCTGATCCATAGAATAGGGTGCTCCAGCCAAACTTCTTTTGTGATGAGTTTAAATTTCTTACCACCATTAGCGCTAACGTAACAAGAATTATGGCGGTCATCATTAAACTTGGATGCAAAATCGACCAAAAGAAAGTTGTGGAATCTGCTAAATGGACAAATGAAACCTTGGGACTATGGGTCATCAATAGGATTCCCAATAGCATTTGAGAGTGCACCAAGCCAATGGATATACGCGCTCCTATTTCGTTCCATTTTTTGTATTCCTTTTTGTTCTTCCAACCCCACCAGGAAAGAGATATCATGATGGGTAAGTAAATCAAAATGGCCCATTGAAAATAGCCATGCCATTGCAAAAGAATAAGGTAGATCATCGTTTAAAAATAAAGTGGTAGCTGTTCGTCCAATTTTTCCATGGTTTGATAAAGGTAGGGAGGAAGGATGGACTGCTGAACCAAATGGGAGTTGGCTTCGTTTTTTGGATATTGGTTGGAAGAGGAATCAAAAATGAAAACAGGTCTTTGATGTACTTGAAAGCAATACATGCTTATTCCAATCATTAGGAAACTAAAGGGGATGAATTTTTTGAAGCGAAAAGATATGGGAATATACAGGGAGATGATGGCAAGCAATGCAGTGAGAAGAATGATTAAAAAAAGATCATAGTTATTCCACCACCAGATATAGTTCCATCCACCGATGTATACTTCAAATGGAAAGAAGATCCTAACTCCACCCCAGATGTTGTCTGGAGTAGGCATGTCTTCTAAAATATGACAAAGTCCAGCCAAGAAAAACGCAAATGCCCAATATCGATTGGATTTTAGTACAACCGATTTTTTAGTAATCTTACTTTTTAAAAAAGGAATGAAAATGAAGAGTCCTCCTAAAAGCGCCATTGCTAAAATCGAATGAAAAAATCCGTGATGTGAATACCAGAATTTTCCGCAATAAATTTCTTCTCCGGTATGCGACAAATGAAACCATTGTCCGAAAGTTGTATCAAACTTCGACCATAAACTAATGGCATCGATATCTGGAAACGCCCCGCCGATGGCTCCCACCACCCATGCCTTCCAACGATTGGCGGGGGTTTCACAAAAAGCAGAAACAACGGCGCCTATGGCAACACCGCTGATGGTGTGAGAGAGAATGTCCATGATTTCAAATGTACTTCATCCGGGGCGCAATCGTATTATATTTGAGAGATGAAAAAAGTCAAAGTTCAATGGGTGTTATGGATGCTGTTGGGAATAGGATGCCTGCCGTTGCATGCTCAGATAGACAATATTCGGATTCAAGAAAGTAAAATCTTTGACAACTCTCTCTTTTCAGCCTTAACGTATCTCAAGAAAAATCAATCCTATTGTGATCATTGGACACAAAATTGGAATTATCCAATTAAGAAAGAGGAGCTACTGCATGGGCTCAGAGGGCAATATTCGGTGATGATGGGTTACGATTCATTGGATCCTGAGTTACAATTAATGATGGGTTTAACCGCACACTATTTGTACAATTTAGATGATACCTTATATTATAATGTTGCGATTCGTCATTTTAAAGAAGCAATAACTTTATTAGATGACGGAAGAGGGGAGTGGATGCTAGGAAATCACTATTCTTTGGCGGGAAGTTTTGTAGAGGGTTTCGGAATGATGGATCGAGCAAAACAAAAATTGTCCAGTCAGGATCTTGTTCACTTTTGGGATGATTACGCAATGGCATCGGCCATGGCTAACATGCCCTCTCATAGCATCATGGGAATGGAGGAGTATAAAAAAATCAATCATCAACCTTCTTACTTCGAATCTCAACTAGGAAATGCTATTCGTAAGCGAATCGTTCCGGTTGATGCAGATTCTATTTATGCCAAAGAGCAAATATGGTTTTTGCAACGATCAGGCAGTCAGGATGAATATACATGCAACCCTGTGGGAATACGATTTTTGGTGGATACCTCGTGTAAAGTAGTGGTGTATGATTACAGCAAGCGCCAGAATGTTTTGCTGTTGCAGCCCGCTAGTTTTTTTAATAAGCAGGGCAGAGCCATTAATATGAGTATGCTCATGCTCATGCATCCAGCAAAAAAAGAGGAGGCATTAAATACAACCATGAAGAGGATGACAGCAGATAAATGGAAAAGCATCACGGAAACGAGTTGGGATAGTAAATATGGAAAAGTAAGTGCATGGGAAATTAAAGAGCCGACCTTATACACAGAAATGGGAGGAGGACATTTGTGGTTAGTGGGATTAGAGAGAGAAGAGCCCGAATATCCGGGTATGTTATTAGAGCGCCCAAGCCAACCCGATCCTTATGATGGTTCTGTGAGCATTGCTCATCCTAATGAAACGATTGGAAGATTCAAAGGCAAAATACAGTATTTGTTTTTATTGGATACTTGCGAAGCGATCTACGAGCCTTCGTTAGCCTTTTTTAAAAAATTTATCGACGAACAGTTGATTTTGGAGTAGTCGCTTCGCTATCCTCTAGTCGAAACTTTACTATATCTTGAATCAACTTTTTTGGAAGCGGTTGATCTATTGGAAATTGAATGGCACCCTTTGAATGTTTATACGATAAAAGCTGATTTTTAAATACTTCTATGGGCTTTGCGGTTGGATAAAATCCAATGTGATTTTTATAACCCGCATAATATACCAAAACCTTATTCTGTTTGAAGGCGGGCATTTTATAGCTGATTATTTCTTCTGCGCGTGGAATCATTTCTTTGATGATAGTGTGCAGTTCTTTTAATTTTTTTTGAACGTTACTATCAAATTGCAAATGGTATTCAGTAATGTCCTTTAGCATGTAGGAGAGACATTACTCAATAATGATTCTTTTGCTAATGGGAGCTCCGGTATTGGGTTGAATGAAAACGAAATAAACTCCAGGTTGCCATAAATGACAATCAATGATGTTCACTGAGTTTAACTTCTGTTGATTCACTTCTTGACCAATGGCATTACGTATGATAAGCCGTCCGGAAAGATTTGCCGTCTTTATGTAAAACTGATTATTCGCTGGATTTGGAAATACTTCGAGCACATTATTTTCTTGATTGGTCATCGATGTGCAGAGTAAGCTGCAATTTTGTTGTGCGCTGTAAGTTGAATTATTGCCTAGGTTTTGCTGAAATACATTTCCTGCGGCGCATTCGTTTTTTAAATAGAAATTGAGCCATGGAATAATTAAATTGTTGGTAGCATCGTGTTGTTCCGTTTCTGAAATGGTCGCTGGCGTGCCACAAGTGAGTTCACCAAAATTACAAGTGAGGTTGTAATTCGCAAATTGACAGTGGCTCGCTCCGTTGATGATCGCCAAGGTTTTACAGCCAGAATTAAGCGCATCTTGCATGGGTTGCTGATGATCGGCCAATGGCGTAACACAATCATTGGCCCCTGCAATTATTAAACTGGGAATAGTAATACTGCTCGAGGCGGCTACTGCCGAGGGATTGGTTTCCGCAGGAGCCAAGGTTACTATTGCGTCAATATTTGGACTATTAGCAATCGCAAGAAAAGAGGAACCTCCTCCCATGGAGTGCCCCATTACAGCAGTCTGTGTGGAAACCGCATTGAAAAAAGGGGAGTTCGAATTGTTACCCTCAAGGATCATTTGATCAATGGAGAAAGCCAAGTCCTTACCAAAATCGGAATGGGAGGGAGAAAAGCTGGTTTCTGTATTGAGCATTAACACGATATATCCTTCCCCTACCAACGCGGTCCATATGTTTTCGTAAGAGTTGTAACCCATGACAAATCCATGTCCAAAAGCAATTACTGGAAATACTCCATTACTGATGGCTACATTGTCTCCGGCAGTATTGGCAGGATAATAAACTTCTACCGGAACATTCCGATTATTCCGCGAAGCATCTACCCAACTGAAGGATGCGTGTCCAGTAGAGTATGCATGCATTTCAACCATTGTGGTGAAGATGCCAATCAGTAATACCCATGTTTTTTTCATCGAACAAAAAATGAATTAAATGATCATTATTATTTCGCCTTGAACGAAGCGATGGCGTTTTTGGTAAATTCGGACAACACCAATCGACCGCTTATTTTTGCGCGATCGAAGAGCAATTGATCCCAGTGATCGGTACCTTCCCAAAATATCTTTTTCAGCTCATGCATCGCCTCCGGATTACTCTGGGCTAATTTATCTATGAGCGTCTTGATGGCTTGGTCCATGTCATCGACGTTTTCATGAATGGAAGTGTAAAGTCCTTTTTCTTTGGCCCATTGTGCGCTTTGCCATTGGGTAGCATCGATGGCCAGCTGTGACATAGCGCTTAACCCTATTTTTCTTTCTACTGCAGGACCTACAACGAATGGACCTATACCTACAGCCAATTCACTGAGTTTAACCGATGACTGATGGGTGGCAAAACAAAAATCAACGGATGCAGCTAATCCAACTCCTCCTCCAACTGCTTTGTTGTGAACTCTGCCCACAATAAGTTTGGGACACTTTCTCATCGCATTAATTACCAAAGCAAACCCACTAAAGAAATGATCTCCCTTTTCCTCGTTGTCAATCGCGATTAATTCATCAAAACTCGCTCCTGCGCAGAAAGCTTTATCACCTTCACTCTTCAAGAGTATTACATGAATATTTTCATTTTGTCCGACTTCCGTAATCGTCTTCGCAAGCTCACGCAATAGACTTCCCGGTAGGCTATTACTTTGTGGATGAAAAAAAGACACCGTTGCGACGGTGTCTTTTATTACAACTGAAATATTTCCTTCCATTTTAGTGTCTTTTTGCAATGGGAACATAATCGCGGGTGGTATGCCCAGTATAAATCTGTCTTGGACGACCGATAGGCTCTCCTTGTTCCGTCATTTCCTTCCATTGGGCAATCCAACCTGGTAGGCGACCAAGCGCAAACATGACGGTGAACATCTCGGTAGGAATACCAATGGCGCGGTAGATAATACCTGAATAGAAATCCACGTTCGGATATAGTTTACGCTCTACGAAGTATTCGTCTTTTAATGCCACCTCTTCTAATTGTTTTGCGATATCCAAAACAGGATCATGAATTCCTAAACGATTCAAAACATCATCACAAGATTTCTTGATGATTTTCGCTCTAGGATCAAAGTTCTTGTACACACGATGTCCGAAGCCCATCAAACGGAAAGGATCATTTTTGTCTTTGGCCTTCTCCACAAACTTGGCAACGTTACCACCGCTCTGGTTGATTTTATCTAGCATTTCAATCACTGCCTGGTTGGCTCCACCATGCAGTGGACCCCATAATGCAGCTATTCCTGCAGATATGGATGAGTATAAATTACTTTGTGAGGATCCTACCATTCGAACGGTACTCGTCGAACAGTTTTGTTCGTGGTCGGCATGTAAAATCAATAATTTATTTAAGGCATCGTCGATCACGGGATCGGGCTCAAAGTCATGTGTTGGAAGCGCAAACATCATGTGCATGAAGTTTTGCGTGTAACTGTATGCATTTCTCGGATACATGATGGGATGTCCGATGCTTACCTTATAGGCTTGAGCGGCCAAGGTAGGCATCTTCGCCATCAAGCGATGAATGGTAAGTTCAATGTCTTTGAATTGTTGATTTGGATTTTGAGATTCCGGATAAAAAGTGGACATTGACGCAATCATGGAAGACAGTACTCCCATAGGATGCGCACCCGTTGGATACGCCTCATAAAAACGCTTCATGTCTTCATGCACCAATGTATGATGTCCAATGCTATTGGTGAAATAAGCCAATTCATGATCGGTTGGAAGCTCACCATAGATTAAAAGATAGGCAATCTCGATAAAATTACCATATTCCGCAAGTTGTTCTATAGGATAACCTCGGTAAGAGAGAATACCTTGCTCTCCATCTAAAAAAGTGATTGCACTCTTTGTAGCTCCAGAATTTTTATATCCGCTATCTAAGGTAATATAACCGGTAAGGTCACGAAGCTTGGTAATATCTATCGCTTTTTCATTTTCACTTCCAGTTACAACAGGAAGCTCATACTCCTTTCCGTCTAAGATGATTTTGGCCGTTTCACTCATGGCTGTTGATTTTCAATTTTCAGCCGCAAGTTACGAGTTTTTATCGATGAACAATAAGGATTAGAAAAAAATTGTTGAATTAAATTAAACTCTGATTCAACAAGTCGATGAAACGTTGTGCAATTTGATTTTGATAGGGTTTAGTTCTATAAGAAGCCACCCATTCCACACCGCGAATAGCATTGGTAAGAAACACCTCGTCTGCCGTTAAAAGATTTTGTGGATTAATGGTGCATTCATACACCTTGAGCTTATTCTGTAGCGCCAAATTAATGATCGTCATACGCATGGTTCCACCCACACAGCCATCTGTCAGAGAGGGGGTATACAATACGCCATTGGACACCAGGAATAAATTGCTCGCGGTGGCTTCAATAATCGCCAGTTTTGTATTCTGAATCAAGGCGTCATCCCAATTTTTTTCATCCGCAAAAATGGACGCCATGATATATAATTGGGCATTTAAGGTTTTAAAATTTGCGAATCGATTCGGATCTTTTTTGACCTCCGTGTAAATGTCTATGGTTTTGCCATTTGGATTAAGTTCGAAAAGATTATTTGGGATGGCTTCTACTTCTATAAAATAATCTAAATCATGTTCTTTTGGTAAATAAAAACCTTTTGATTTACGATAAAAGGTGATGCGCATCCTGCCTCCCTCGTGGATTTCGTTTCGCTGCAACAATCCTGCGATGTCCTTTTCAAGTTTATCAAAATCAAAAGAATCGGATTTCATTTTTAAAACTTGAATAGAGGCCGCTATTCTCCCGAAATGATTTTTTAGAAATTGCGCTTTACCATTGGCAATCCGAATACTTTCAAAGAAACCGTCTCCAAATCGATGTGCGCGGTCATCAACCTGAATAGTGGCTTGATTTCGCAGTATGTATTCACCTCTGTGAAAAACGAACTCCATTGTGGGGGTATTAAGGTAGTTGTTGCACGTAATCTAATAATGGGCCATTCACTTCCATCTTTATTCCTTTCACACCAGCGCCTTCTGCGCATTGCACATCGCGATCACGATCACCAATCATCCAACTTAATGTTGGGTCGATTTGATATCGTTGCAAAGCACGTTCTACCATTAATGAATGGGGCTTTCTTGATATGGAATTTCCAATTTCAGGATGATCAATGGAATAATAAATTTGGGTGATTTCGATATTGTTTTTTTGACACACTGCTCGGAAGAAATCATGAATTTCATGAACGGTTTCCTCCGTATATAATTGCTTGGATACACCACCTTGATTGGTTATAATGATGATTTTATATCCTTTGGATTGGGCCAATTGTAAGGCTTGCATAACCGTAGGCAAAATATGAAATTCCGATAAGGAAAAGGTGTAGTCTCCAGGGTCATGATTGATAACGCCATCACGATCCAAAAAAAGTGCTTTATTCATGATTTGGAACGTTGAAAAGTTCTGAATGAAATGAACATGCTCAATCCACACAATATTCCACCTGCAAAAAAGGCGGCACCGGGGAATTCAAAGGGAGCAGAAGTACTCGCGAAATAAGAAAAAATAGCGGGCATGGTGATGGGACCAATGATAGCAGTTACGCTATTGATCGCGGTCAATGCACCCTGAAGTTCCCCTTGTTCAGAAGGCGGGACATATTGTGCCATCTCACTTTGCATGGCAGGAATGGTAATCCCACCTAGGCAATAGGGAATGAGGATGGCATACATCATCCATCCTTGGTTGGCAAAAGCAAATAGAAATAAGCCGACTGTATACAATAGCGTTCCAATGATGATGCTCTTGTGATTTCCGAGCGCAGGATTAATTTTCCGAATGAGAAAACCTTGAACAAGAGCCGCCAAAAATCCAACAGCAGCAAGGGAAAGCCCTATTTCTTTCTCATTCCAATTAAACAGATATTTGGTGTAATAAGACCAGGTTCCTTGAACTGAAAAGGAGGCCCAATACAAAAAGAACAATGCCAACACGATGGCAGAAATTTCCTTGTGTTTGCGGATCATTTTAAAGGCTCCAAATGGATTGGCTCGTTTCCAATCAAATGCTCTGCGATTTTCTAAGGGAAGTGATTCAGGTAAAACAAAATATCCGTAAATCACATTGATCAATGACATGATCGCTGCTGCGATAAAGGGAATTCGGGGTCCAAAGGTTCCCAGCAAACCACCAATCAAAGGGCCGATTATAAACCCTAATCCAAAAGCAGCACCCACCATCCCAAAATTCTGAGCGCGCTTTTCTGGTGTACTAATGTCTGCAATGTAGGCCGATGCAGTTGTGAAGCTAGCGCCCATAATGCCGGCCACTATGCGACCCATCACCAACCAAATTAAACTTGGAGCAAAGGCCATAAAAAGATAATCAATACCTAAACCGAATAACGAAAACAAGATGATCGGTCGACGACCATAGCGATCACTTAAATTTCCTAGGATAGGAGAAAATACAAATTGCATGATGGCATAGGCAAACATCAGCCAACCGCCTTCACTAGCAGCATCTGCCACACTTTCCCCTGTCAGTTCTGTCAATAATGTGGGTAAAACAGGAATGATGATTCCTAGCCCAATAACGTCTATTAGAAGGGTAATGAATATAAATAAGATGGCGTTTTTGTTTTCCTTCATGTTGCAAATAAACAACGGAACTTTCGATGGCTTGATGCATATTTGCGGAAAGTGAAAAAATAATGTCAAAAGCTTTGAATTTTCCTCTTTGGAATGAGGAGTTGTGGAAAAAGGGATTGCGGAAAGAGTTGGGTAATATCGGTGAGGAAAATCTCCAATGGAATCCGCTGGGCCTGGGCGTTGTTCCTATTTACCACAAACCAAAAATGGCCATTTCGTTACGCACTTTTCCAAAAGAAGTGGCTATTGGCGCTATATCGAGTCCCAGAGGGACGCTGGATTGTATGCAGGCTTTGGAGGGTGGCGCAAATGCTTTATACTTAAATGACAACCAGGATTTGACAACTTCATTGAGCGGAGTTTTGGGAAATATCATTTCCATTTTTGCGAATGACGCCAATCAATTGAACGCACTTATAGAATGGTATCAATCGCAAGGTTGGTCGCCTTCCGATTGTCAAATGGCCGTTCATCATGAAAATTTATCCGTTGCCTCAGATCGATTGTCCATCATTAGAAGTGGAGCTTCTGTTCAAGACAGTTGTATTGAAATATCATTTGCGAACACTGAATCCGCTTTTGCTGCTATTCAAGGGGCATTGGAAAAGGCCGAAAAGATTTGGCAGGAAAAAATGGCCATCGGGTTTACTTCAATAGAAGCGGCCGAGAGTATTTGTTTTATGTATCATCATCATCCTTCTTTTTGGGTCGATATCGCTTGTATCAAAGCGATAAGAGCAGCTTGGGAATCGAAATTGGAGGAGTGGGAATTGGAAAATGCTCGGATATTTATTTATTCCAAAGTAGTTGATCACTCAGCGGCTGAAAAGGAGTACGATCGATTACTTCCATCAACCACAATGGCCATGTCCGCATTGATCGGTGGGAGTCAGGCTATAGCCATACAGCCAATTCAATATGAACAAGCGGTGGCTTCAGCGAGATGGAGCCGAAATATTCTCCATTTATTGAAGGAAGAGTCCAATTTTTTGTTGACGTCGGATGTGGTGAAAGGTTCTTTTGTTGTCGAGTTTCTAATGGAACAAATATTAAGTCGTTTGGGAGTTAATCCTAAAAAAGTTGAGCGCTTTTCGAGCGACTTATCAGGTTTTGGACCTGGACAACCACCGTTTATAGGCGGGCCTTACAGCAGTATGTACACCATTCGTCCATGGACCATAAGACAATATGCAGGATTTAGCACGGCAGATGAATCCAACGCATTTTATCGCAGAAATTTGGCTGCGGGTCAGAAGGGATTATCCGTAGCTTTTGATTTAGCAACGCATCGTGGATATGATAGTGATCATCCCAGAGTAACAGGTGATGTAGGCAAGGCGGGTGTAGCCATTGATTCGGTAGAAGATATGAAGCGATTATTTGATCAAATTCCGCTCGATCAAATGTCTGTTTCCATGACAATGAATGGAGCTGTTCTTCCGATTTTGGCTTTTTACATCGTTGCCGCTGAAGAACAAGGTGTACCGGTCAACCAACTTAGTGGCACCATTCAAAATGACATTCTCAAGGAGTTCATGGTCCGAAATACCTATATCTATCCTCCTTCACCGAGTATGCGAATCGTGAGTGATATTTTTAAGTACACCAGTCAATTCATGCCGAAGTTCAATCCCATATCGATTTCGGGTTACCACATGCAAGAGGCAGGCGCCACGTTAGAAATAGAGTTAGCTTACACTTTGGCCGATGGACTTGAATATGTTCGCGCTGGAATAGCGGCAGGAATGGATATTGATGATTTTGCACCACGTCTTTCATTTTTTTGGGCAATTGGAATGGATCATTTGTCGGAGATTGCGAAGATGCGCGCGGGTAGGGTTATTTGGTCGCAATTAATGCAACAATTTCAACCACAAAATCCAAAGTCCATGGCTTTACGAACCCATTGTCAAACCAGTGGTTGGAGTTTAACGCGTCAGGATCCTTTTAATAATATCGCTCGCACTTGTATCGAGGCTATGGGGGCTGTTTTAGGAGGAACGCAAAGCCTTCATACCAATGCTTTGGATGAGGCGATTGCATTGCCTACTGATTTTTCGGCAAGAATTGCCCGGAATACCCAAAAGTTTATTCAGCAATCTACGGAAGTGTGCAAGGTGATCGATCCTTGGTCTGGTTCTGAATGGATGGAGGAACGCACAGCAAAAATGATAGCGGATGCATGGAAATTGATCGATGAGGTGGAGGCATTGGGGGGCATGACAGCAGCCATTGAAGCAGGGGTTCCAAAATTGCGAATTGAGGAGGCTGCCGCCAGAAGGCAAGCAAAAATTGATAGTGGCAGAGAAAAAATTATTGGGGTTAACCTATTTGAAGTGGAGGAGGAGGTAAATTTTGATATTCTCGAAGTAGATAATCAAGAGGTTCGAAAGTCACAAATTGAAAAGATTAATCAAATCAAGTCTACTCGAAATGATGAGCAAGTTAAAAATGCATTGAACGCACTCACCAATGCGGCTTCGATGGGAAATGAAAATTTATTGGCATTGGCCATTGTAGCTGCGAGAAGTAGAGCTACTTTAGGCGAAATTTCAGATGCTTTGGAGACGGTATATGGACGTCATCAAGCATCCATAAAAAGTATAAGTGGCGTGTATTCTTCCGAGTCTCATCTAGATCCCGCGTTTCAATTGGCGCAAGAAAAGGCCAATCAATTTGCAAAAATGGCGGGTCGCCGACCCCGAATCATGGTCGCGAAAATGGGCCAGGATGGACATGATAGGGGGGCTAAGGTGATTGCCACTTCCTTTGCGGATATAGGTTTTGACGTAGACATGGGACCGCTTTTTCAAACACCCGAAGAGGTTGCGAAGCAAGCAATTGAAAATGACGTTCACTTGATTGGAGCATCATCTTTGGCTGCGGGACACAAGACCTTGGTACCAGCTCTCATTGAAGTGTTAAGAGAAATGGGGCGCCCGGATATTATGGTGGTTGCAGGAGGAGTAATTCCAGAAAACGATTTTGACTTTTTGTACAACGCCGGCTGTGTAGGTGTTTTTGGTCCCGGAACTAAAATACCCAAAGCGGCCATTGATATTTTAGAGATTTTAATAGAAGGATACGCGGCTACTGAACCTTAGGATCTCTTCATTGCCTGATCTTTAAAGGTAATGGCATATCGGAACGCTGTGCGCGGCATTTGACTTTCGTTACACAACACATATTGAAAAACCCGATCAAGGTTTACTTGACTATACACTTTGAGTAACCACCCATATCCTTTTTGAACCATTGGATCAGAATCGGTGAGGAGTAAATGTGCAATGTCAAAAATGACCTCCTCGAAAAGTCCCTTTTTTGCTGGAACAATCAACGATACAGCTGATGCCCGTCGCACCCATCGGTTATCGCTTTCTGTCCAAGAATAAAGGATGTCCGTTTGTTCAGGATATTGAATCAGCAAACTACCCATACTTTGATTGCAGAAAGTATCACAAACAGCCCAATTGTGCACATATTGATGAATCCATTTTTCAAATGTCCGAAGATCCGCTCGTGTGAATTCTTTCTTTCTTTTAAATACCCATTGGCAAGCGATGAGCGCTTCTTCCAACCAGCCACTGGCGAATAGTTGCTCTGCTATTTCCCAAATAAAAGCCTTGGGCTCATGACGAATGAGTTGGTAGTAATGCTGACCTATTTTCTTTGCATCCGGGTTGCTGACACCATAACAGTAAATGGGTTCTTTAAAAAAACGTGTAGTGGAACGCTTTCGCTCCTCCGATGCTATCGCGGCAAGGGATTGCTGAATTTGTTGATGCAGGTTTCGGGTCGTGAACATTTATTGATAACTCGGATAGGGCAAACAATACAAATGTAGGGGCAATGATTTATATTAGTACAATGAGAGTATTCAGTTTTTGTTGTTTATTGGTTTGGTCGGTTATCGGTTATTCCCAAACCAAACATTATACCTTGGAAGATACTTTACGAGGCAGCATTACTCCTCAAAGAGTATGGTGGGATCTTACTTATTATCACTTAAAAATAGAAGTTTTTCCAGGTGAAAAAAAAATCAAAGGCGTAAATGAAATTCAATTCACGGCATTGCAAGAAGGTCGGGTAATGCAAATTGATTTACAAACTCCGCTTGAATGGAAAGGGGTTAGTATGGATGGTATGGCCATTGACAGCGTGCAAAGAAAGACCAGTTACGTTTATTTTGTTTTCCTTCATCATCCGATAAAAAAGGGAGAAAAACATACCTTGACGGTTCAATATGAAGGAAAACCCAGAAGGGCCTTTAATCCTCCTTGGGATGGTGGTTTTACTTGGGATAAAGATAAAAATGGAGATGATTTTATTGCTACTTCCTGCCAAGGACTTGGCGCGAGTGCTTGGTGGCCTTGTAAAGATCACATGTATGATGAACCCGACAGTATGCGAATTTCGGTTACCGTTCCCAAGCCATTGATGGATGTCTCGAGTGGTAGGTTAGAAAAGGTGACTGATTTAGGTGATCGTCAAACCTTTCAATGGGTGGTGAAAAATCCTATTAATAATTACGGAGTGAATTTGAGCATCGCACACTATGCTACTTTTAGTGAAATTTATCCAGGAGAAAAAGGACCATTGGACTTGCGATTTTATGCTTTAAGAGAGGATGAAGCAAAAGCCCGTGAGCAATTTAAGCAGGTAGCAAAAATGCTTAAAGCTTTTGAAAATTGGTTTGGACCCTATCCGTTTTATGAAGATGGTTATCAGATGGTTCAAGTGCCATTTTTAGGGATGGAACATCAAAGTGCCGTGGCCTATGGTAATAAATATAAAAACGGATATCTAGGAATGGATTTATCTGGCTCTGGTTGGGGAAAAGATTGGGACTATATCATCATTCATGAGAGTGGACACGAATGGTTCGCTAATAATATTACGTATAAGGATATTGCAGACATGTGGATTCATGAGGGATTTACGACCTATTCTGAGGCCCTATTTGTCGAATATTACAACGGAAAAGATGCAGGTGCAGAATACATTCGAGGATTGAGAAAGAACATTTATAACATGCGTCCGATCATCGGGCATTATGGTGTCAACGAGGATGGGCCAGGAGATATGTATTACAAAGGAGCCAACCTCCTGCACATGATAAGACAAATTAAAAACAATGATGAACGCTGGAAGGCGATGTTGCGAGAAATGAATCGAGTCTATTATCATAAAACCGTGACTACAGATGATATTGAATCGTTTATGTGTGTCGAATTAGGATTGAGTTTAAAAAAAGTTTTTGATCAATATTTACGCACACCCCAAATACCAGAGTTTGAATTTCAAGTGGATAAGGGAATGTTGAAATATCGTTGGGTGAATTGTATAGAAGGCTTTGATATGCCGATTGACGCGATGATCAATGGCCAGGAAATACGTCTATTTCCCGAGGCGCAGTCATGGAAGACAGCTGATTTAAATGTTCAATCTTTTGAGGTTGATCAAGATTATTATGTTTCTGTCAAGCAAATAAAAAAGAATAAGAAGTCAAAAAGAAAATAGCATGTTCAGCATATCGAGTTGGGAAGAATATCTTAATGCCTATCGGGAGAGTACAGAACATCCTGAAGGATTTTGGGAAGAGGTTGCTCAGCACTTTAGTTGGAGACAACCATGGAAAGAAATTTTGACAGGAGACTTTTCCACAGCTAAAGTTGAATGGTTTAAAGGTGCAAAACTGAATATTACCGATAATGCATTGGACCGCCATGTCCAAGAGCATCCCGATCGAATGGCATTGGTTTGGGAGCCGAATGATCCCAAAGATCCAGTGAGGTCTTTCACTTATTCCGAATTGAAACAAGAAGTAATGAAGGTTGCTCAAATGTTGAGAAAGCTGGGGGTAAGCAGAGGTGATCGAGTGTGTTTATACATGGGTATGGTACCCGAATTGGCGATTGCTGTATTAGCTTGTGCAAGGATAGGGGCCATTCATAGTGTAATTTTCGGAGGTTTCAGTGCAAAGAGTATTGTAGATCGTTTGCAAGACATGGAAGCCGCATATATCATTACCATGGATGGAGCGAAACGAGGAAACAAGGTAATTGATTTGAAAGCCACAGTAGATGAGGCGTTGTCCAATGGTTATCCGATTCGGAAAGTGTTGACCTTATCCTATTTGGAAAAGCATTCCGTTCGAAAGACGTACGATCAAGATTGGGAAAGTCTTTATCAGGAGGTAGTAGCGGAGAATCAGTTTGTGCAAAGAGGCGAAACAATGGACGCAGAGGATCCTTTATTTATCTTGTATACGAGCGGATCTACGGGTAAACCCAAAGGGGTGGTTCACTCCACTGGAGGTTACATGGTTTGGACAGCCTTTACTTTTAAAAATGTGTTTCAGTACAACCCAGGTGATTTGCATTTTTGTACAGCAGATATTGGATGGGTTACAGGTCATAGTTATTTGATATATGGTCCATTGCTCTGCGGAGCAACGACTTTGATGTTTGAAGGTATTCCCACTTTTCCAACTCCCGCGAGATTTTGGGAAATCATTGATAAGCACCAAGTGAATATTTTCTATACTGCACCGACGGCCATTCGGAGTCTGATGTCCGAAAATGAAAAGTGGGTGACCCAATCCAATTTGGGTTCATTAAAAGTATTAGGCTCTGTTGGAGAGCCCATTAATCAGGAAGCATGGCAATGGTATCATGAGAAAGTAGGCAAGGGGCGTTGTCCGATAGTGGACACATTTTGGCAAACAGAAACAGGTGGAATAATGATCTCATCCTTGGCTGGGGTTACGCCCCAAAAGCCCGTTTTTGCAACTTTACCATTACCGGGAGTATTGCCTATTCTTTTGGATGAGAAGGGCAGTATTATTACAGAAAATGATGTCACTGGAAATCTTTGTTTTGCTCAACCTTGGCCATCTATGATAAGAACCACTTGGGGCGATCATGAACGTTGTTTGTTGAATTATTTTACCACTTATCCGGGCTATTACTTTACCGGAGATGGAGCTTATCGAGATCAGAATGGCGCTTATCGATTAACAGGAAGAGTAGATGATGTTTTGAATGTGAGCGGTCATCGAATTGGCACGGCAGAGGTGGAGAATGCGATTAATCATGCGGCTGGTGTAATTGAGAGTGCAGTGGTAGGATATCCGCACGATATTAAAGGTCAAGGAATTTTTGCGTTTGTTATTTGTGATCAAATGCAGCATTTGGATGTGATAGAGGAGAAAAAGAAAATTATTCAGACCGTAGTTGATCAGATTGGTCCCATTGCGAAACCAGATCGATTGGTCGTTGTCAGTGGCTTGCCCAAAACACGGAGTGGAAAAATCATGCGAAGGATATTACGAAAAATAGCGGAGGGTGAATTTGATGCTATTGGAGATACAACCACCTTGCTAGATCCACAGGTGGTCACTTCGATCATCGAGCTCGTTAAAAAGGAAAGTTAATTTTACTTCCAAAACTGCCAAATTAGCGGACAGTTTTCAAAGTCTTCTTTACATTCTTGCTGAGCCGATTTCCACTCAGATCGATTTTCTAAATTTACAGGTAGGTCAAAATGAACAGGATCTTCTGGCTGGAAATCACCGCCCCAGCGCATTCCAATTCGAGTTTTTG
Organism: uncultured Chryseobacterium sp.; assembly: GCA_964544665.1. Taxonomy (GTDB): domain Bacteria; phylum Bacteroidota; class Bacteroidia; order Flavobacteriales_D; family Sanyastnellaceae; genus CAMCTV01. The sequence continues at coordinate 48,061 of CAZJCQ010000009.1, forward strand.
TTTCAGTAATGAATTCCGAAACGCTATGGGGTAAAAGAGCAAATTTCATTTTTGACAAGTGCTTTGAAGTATAGATTTCACCTTTCCACTTGAGGTTGCAATCAATGGCGAATCCAGCTTGATGATTGGAAAAAGTAGCGGGTCCTACTATTGCTCCCTTTACTTTTTGTTTAGGATGTCGATACCCTTGATTCAGGATAATGGTAATGTCACGCTCTTCTGCCAATCGATTCATTTCGATAAGAGAGGGATAGAAATCCCGATGTACTAAAATCTGTTTTCCTCTGTAGCCGTGCATATTAGAAAGATCTACCTCTACAAGGGCTTTGCAGTTATCTGTGTTGCGATAAGTCCAAAATGGAAACCGATAGTAACAATACCAAAGCGCAAGAGCAAATGAAAAAATGATGATTACACCGAGGTAGAGGATTGGTTTTCTCATGGTGAGTATAACCCTTTAAGCTATTGGATTACGTCCTGCAATAAATCGCATTCGAAAATATCAGAAGGGGCAATGACAGGCTCCTCTAAGGGTACTTTACCATGATAACGTTGATCCATGATTTCTTTCACTTTAGGATGATTTAAATGGAAATCTTTTAATTTCCTGAGCTGACCTAATTCAATCCCTAATGCTTCATGATAAATTTTCCAGACCAATTCGGAGCAATAAATTTTTTCATCACTCCACTCGAAATGGGAATCATAAGGACGTTTAGCAAAGTGCAAGGAAACGGATTTCATTTTTTCTAGCGCTTCTTTATTCAATACCTGTTCTACATTTTTTAATCGCTTAACAACGTATTGATGATCCACGCCATGTTGAATCCATTCGTTCAGAGGAGTCTTCTTTACAACATTAGACGCCTCAAATACAAACCATTGATCTTTTTCCTTGAATATTATACCGCAATGTGAATACTTCGAATCCGTTGCGAGTTGAATCGCCTGGCTTTGGCCGGAAATAGAAGTTTGAAAAATAAGGTCTCCATCTTTCAATTGATCGAGGGAAGGCGACGATGGGTAATGTTGGCAAGAATAAAACCCCCAACTTCCCAAATGAAGAAGGTAAATCAGGGAAATGATGCGAAATTTGTTCATGTTGTTTTTATTAAAAAACGAAAAAGTACGAATTAATTGTGTCTTTCGCAATAGGGGAGCATCAAAAAACGCATGTGGACTAACAATTCTTACATATTCCTGCGGTATTGCCCTCCCACCTCAAACATGCTCTTTGTTAATTGTCCCAATGAACAATATTTAGTGGCCTCCATCAACACTTCAAAAATGTTTTGATTTTGAATTGCGGCATGACGAATGGCTTGCAATTGCGCATTGGCTTGTTCCGGCTGCACTTGATGTAATTGTTCAAGCATGTTGATTTGATACTCCTTTTCTTCAGTGGTGGCGCGAATGATTTCTCCCGGAATGATCGTAGGTGAGCCCTTCGAACTCAAAAACGTATTCACCCCGATGATGGGATATTCCCCAGTGTGTTTGAGGGTTTCATAATACAACGACTCTTCTTGAATCTTACTGCGTTGATACATCGTCTCCATGGCTCCTAATACGCCACCTCTTTCGGTAATTCGATCAAATTCAGAAAGCACTGCTTCCTCTACGAGGTCAGTCAGCTCTTCAATTATAAATGAACCTTGTAATGGATTTTCATTTTTGGCTAGACCTAACTCTCTATTGATGATCAATTGTATGGCCATTGCTCTGCGCACACTTTCCTCCGTAGGAGTCGTAATGGCTTCATCATATGCATTAGTATGTAGGCTATTGCAATTATCATAAATGGCATATAACGCCTGCAAGGTGGTTCTGATATCATTAAAGTCGATTTCCTGAGCGTGAAGAGATCTACCACTGGTTTGAATGTGGTACTTTAACATTTGCGCCCTTGGATTAGCTCCGTATTTTTTGGCGAGCGCTTTAGCCCAAATTCTTCGAGCAACACGACCAATCACCGCATATTCCGGATCAATACCGTTGCTAAAGAAGAAACTTAAATTAGGACCAAAGGCATTAATATCCATTCCTCTGCTGAGGTAATATTCCACGTAAGTAAACCCATTAGAAAGGGTAAAAGCCAATTGGGTAATCGGATTAGCACCAGCCTCGGCAATGTGATATCCACTGATCGATACCGAATAAAAATTTCTGACTTGCTGATCGATAAAGTACTGCTGAACGTCCCCCATTAATCGCAATGCAAATTCGGTAGAGAAAATACACGTGTTCTGCGCTTGATCCTCTTTCAGAATGTCGGCTTGAACGGTTCCTCTTACAGCACCTAAAGTTTCGGTCTTTATTTTTTGATAAACTTCATTTTCTAAAACTTCATCTCCGGTAATGCCCAAAAGCATTAATCCCAATCCGTCATTCCCTTCAGGCAAAGGCCCTTGATATCGGGGTCTCGTAAGTCCTTTGGATTCCCATTTGGCCTGAAGTTTTTCTTCAACCATGGATTCAAGACCATTGGCTTTGATAAATTTTTCACACTGTTGATCAATGGCTGCATTCATAAAGAAACCGAGCAACATAGGCGCTGGTCCATTAATGGTCATGGAAACGGAAGTTTTTGGATCGGCCAAATCAAAACCACTATATAATTTCTTGGCATCATCCAAGCAACAAATACTCACGCCGGAGTTTCCTACTTTTCCATAAATATCAGGGCGATAACCGGGATCATTACCGTATAACGTCACACTGTCAAACGCGGTACTCAATCGTTTGGCTGGCATGCCCAAACTCACGTAATGAAAACGACGATTGGTTCTCTCTGGACCACCTTCTCCCGCAAACATTCTTGTAGGATCTTCTCCTTCTCTTTTGAATGGATAAATTCCGGCTGTAAATGGAAATTCACCTGGTACATTTTCTTGTAAGCACCACCTTAAAATATCCCCCCAACTGCGATATTTTGGGGTGCTCACTTTTGGTATGCGAGAATGCGAGAGGGAAGTAGAGGAGGCTGCCACTTTAATTTCTTTGCCTCGAACCAAAAAGGTATACTCTTCTTTTGCGTATTGGTTTTTTTTCTCTTCCCAATCCTGGATGATTTGCCAGTTGTGCGGATCTAAATCCAATTTGATACGATCAAAGGAGGCTTGTAGCTGTTGGATCAATTCCTCATCTTGAAGCGTTTGAATGGCAGTATGCAAACCGTACAACTTCTCTATGACATCACATTGTTCATTCACCCATTTATCATATCCGCGATTCGTTTCAGAAATTTCACTGAGATAGCGAGTCCGGTGGGGTGGAATGATAAAGACTTTTTCGCTCATTTCATCGGTGATATGAAACTGCGAATGAAGCGGCGCTTGGGTCTTTTCGACCACTTTGTCCATGATCATTTTATACAAACGATTAGTCCCTGGATCGTTGAATTGTGAAGCAATGGTGCCGATAACAGGTAAGCTTTCATCCTCGGCATCCCATAATTGATGATTCCGTTTGTATTGTTTTCGCACATCTCGGATAGCATCCAAAGCACCTCGTTTATCAAATTTATTGATGGCTACCACATCGGCAAAATCAAGCATGTCGATTTTTTCCAATTGGGTGGCGGCACCAAATTCGGGCGTCATGATGTATAGGGCCACATCGCTGTGATCCATGATCTCTGTGTCTGATTGACCAATTCCAGAGGTTTCTAATATAATTAAATCGAATTGTGCAGCTTTGAGAACATCTACCGCTTCAGCAACGTGTTTGCTGAGAGCTAAATTGCTCTGACGAGTGGCCAATGAACGCATGTAAACATGAGGGTGCTTGATGCTATTCATTCGAATTCGGTCTCCTAATAAAGCACCTCCCGTTTTTCTCTTGGAAGGATCTACTGAAATAAGTCCGATATGTTTTTCAGGGAAGTCAATCAAAAAACGCCTAACCAATTCATCGACCATGGAACTCTTACCTGCTCCTCCAGTTCCCGTTATCCCTAGCACAGGAACACTTTGAAGTGCGGCTATAACTTTGATTTCGTTGAGTAGGGCGCGATTTTCATCTGGATAATTTTCAGCTGCAGAAATAACCTGAGCAAGTTGCACCGGGTTCTTTGCTTTCAATGTTTCGGAGGAAACTTGGATGTCTTTTCCCGTAGGGTAGTCGGAGCGCTGCACTAAATCATTGATCATTCCTTGTAAACCCATCGAGCGACCATCATCTGGATGATACAATCGCGTAATGCCATAATCGTGTAACTCCTTAATTTCTTCCGGAAGTATGGTACCGCCACCACCTCCAAATATCTTGATGTGTCCTGCTCCTTTTTGTTGAAGCAAGTCATACATGTATTTGAAATATTCTGTGTGCCCTCCTTGGTAGCTCGTCATGGCGATGGCTTGGACATCCTCCTGAATGGCGCAGTTTACTACTTCCTCAACGGAACGGTCATGCCCCAAGTGAATTACTTCACATCCAGTCGTCTGAATAATGCGGCGCATGATGTTGATGGCCGCATCGTGACCATCAAAAAGAGAAGCGGCGGTTACAATACGAACCTTGTGCTGGGGCTGATAAACGACATTTTCCATACGCCGCGAAGATAAGGAATTCAAGTCAACACTTGTGTTTGTTTTGATAGGGATTCCATAGTTAAAAGATCAACCAATGTTCGATTCGACCTAAGGACAATTTTGATTTTTCCTTACATTCGCTTTTATGAAAAAACTATTTTTATTTATCCTAATAAGCTCAATTCTTAACGCATGTGGATTTCAGCAACGAAAATACACCCATGGATATTGGGGCAGTCAAGTACAGCAGGTTCCAATGGAAGATCCCGCTGCAACCCAAACTACGAAAAATTCTTCGTCAGATGAGTTATTGAAAGTCCAACCTTCCGAAGCTCATATGGAAGTTGAAAGACATGATATTCTTTCAAATGAGTCCATGAAATTAAGTCCAATCGATACCGTTATTCCAGCCGATACTAGCCAAATCAATGAGGAGGAATTCATGTATTATGGATCAGAAAAATTAAAAACGCCGAAGGTAAATGAGGTCCCTATTGACCCCAATTCTGTTGAATTCCTAACGAAAGAGGTTTCTGAAAATGTTCTTTGGGGAGTTTTATCAATGATTGGCACCGTGCTTTATTTCGTGGGTATAATACCGGCAACCATTTATTTTTTCAGGGCTTTAAAAACACAAAAGAAATTGAAAGCAATGGGAGATACAGGAATTTACAAACATTTAAAGACCATGAATTTTGCAGCCATATTAGCGAACGGAATTGTATTTTGTTCTGCAGTATTGGTTATTTTGTTTGCCTTAGTGATGATGCTCATCCTTGCATTGCAGGGATGGTAATCTATTGCTAAAATGGATGATGTTTAGCATCGATGAAAGCATTATGCACTTTGATTCGTTGATTAAAATAATTGTTAAGAGATTTCGTTTTCAAAAAAAGACATCTTATTTTAGATAAAAATTAAGTCTTATGAAAAGGATTCTCAACAAGTACGATGTCCTCAAGTTAGGGCACAAATTGCACCAGTTGCAAAAGCGTTTAAAAAGAGCAGTAGAAAATGGGTATCCAGCCTCTAAAATTGATGAACGAACGAGGCGCATTAAGAAAATTCAAAATGATATAAAACAAGCCACCGCTTAGGAGGTAAAAAGAGAGCCACTGATGTGGCTCTCTTTATTTAATATCAATGCCAACAGGGCAGTGATCAGATCCAAAAACGTCATTTAAAATAAAGGCATCTTGCAGTTGATCAACAAAGGAATTGCTGACCAAAAAATAATCGATACGCCAGCCCACATTTTTAGCCCTAGAGTTGAAGCGTGCGCTCCACCAACTGTATTTAATGGCTTCTGGATAAAAGTGTCTAAAGCTATCAATGAATCCAGCGTTCAATAAATTCTCAATTCCATTGATTTCCCTTTGCGTAAATCCTGCACTTTTGTTGTAATTCGCCTTTGGATTGGCAAGATCAATGGCGCGATGGGCTACGTTCAGGTCTCCACAAAAAACAACGGGTTTCTTTGATTCGAGTTTTAAAAGAAAGGCTAACAAATCTGCATCCCATTGTTCCCGATAATCTAATCTCGCTAATTCACTTCCACTATTGGGTACATAGCAATTGACTAAATAAAAATGATCATATTCAGCAACAATGGTACGTCCTTCTTGATCATGTTCTTCCATGCCTATTCCAAAGGAAACTGAGATGGGCTTGATCTTGGTGAGAACGGCGGTACCGCTGTATCCCGGACGAACAGCAGAGGAAGTGTAGATGAAATATTCATCAAATGCCTGCAACGCCTCCTCTGTTTGCGCATCGTTCGCCTTGGTTTCTTGTAAACATAAGATGTCCGGATTCATGGTTCGGACATCGTCAATAAACGTTTTCTTCGTAATGGCCCTAACTCCATTGACATTAAAGGAAATGATTTTCATGTTTCAAATATAATGTTGTAAATGTTAAACTTCGGTTAAAGTGAGAGAGGTAATATGTTAAGGTGATTATTCTTGTGCTCGAATGATAATTCATAGCAATAAGTATTACCAAGTATCCATAATTGCGTTGCTATGGTTAAGTATGCTCGGAATTTTCAGCGAGTCGATTATTTCATTATCGGATGCTAATTCTAAATTGATATTATGCAATGATAGTGAAGAGATTTTACATCAATTTGAAGAGGAAGAATATGATGAAGAGGGTAAGTTTTTATTTGTGCTGAGTGGTAATTTTTCAAATTATTATTTCCGCAATCACTTACGTCAAGTTAATCACATTGCGTTTGTTGAGCCTTGCACATGCTCTAAAAATATTAAAAAAGGTCGAGCACTTTGTATAGAAAATCATATGCTGAAAATGGACTTTATAGTGGTTTAAAGAAACCCTTATTTAAGTCTCATTTATTAGTTATGATTATATGCAAGTAAAGAAAATTCATGTTCCAAAAGAAGGAATTTCAGGATTAATAGAAAATTGGATGTCAGATTTAAAATCTGGCTTTATGGTGGCGCTCTTGGCTTTGCCACTGAGCTTAGGAATAGCCTCTGCCAGTGATTTCCCCAACCCTTTGTATGGTGTAATTACGGCTATCGTAGGGGGTCTTTTGGTCAGTCTCGCAATGGGCGCTCGACTTACGATTAAAGGACCTGCTGCGGGTCTTATTGTGATTGTCGCAGGATCGGTTAATGCATTTGGAGGAGGCGCTTCAGGTTGGCAGTTGACACTGGGAGCCATTGTAGTGGCTGGATTACTTCAGATTGTCTTTGGAGTGCTTAAGTGGGGTAAGCTGAGTGATTTTTTCCCATTGACCGCTGTGCATGGAATGTTGGCCGCCATTGGATTAATTATTCTTTCCAAGCAATTACACATATTAATGGGGGTCAATCCGATGGAAAATGGAAAGCCTTTGGTCGAACCATTAGAGCTTCTGCATCATTTGCCAGTTAGCGTTGCCATGATGATGAATGATCCTATATTAATCAATTCTTTACGGATAGGATTGGTTTCTTTGGTCATCATAATTGTCTATCCCATGTTATCTTTCAAATGGCTAAAGCAAATTCCCATGCCATTGATTGTTCTGGCTGTTGCTGTTCCGCTGGGAATGGTGCTTGGATTATCTCAAGACAATAAACAATTGGTTAAGGTGGGGGACTTTTTCTCAATCGTTGGTTTTCACGTTGACTTCAGTGGTTACCAGCATTTAGGAATTTTCATTCAATACGTTTTGCTGTTTGCTGTTATTGGAAGCTTAGAATCCCTTTTAACAGCAAAGGCGATGGATATTTTAGATCCATTTCAGCGTAAAACAGATTTTAATCGTGATTTAATCGCCGTTGGTTCTGGTAACGTTTTGGCGGGTGCATTGGGTGGTCTTCCCATGATATCCGAAGTAGCAAGAAGCTCTTACAATATCAGCAGTGGTGGTAAGACCCGTTGGGCCAACTTTTTTCATGGTCTGTCCTTATTGATTATGGTTTTATTCATGGGTGCTTTCATCGAATTAATACCCAAATCAGCCCTGGCCGCTTTATTGATAGGTGTCGGCTTCAAATTGGCTCATCCAAAGGAAATTATACATACCCTTCAAATTGGAAAGGAGCAATTGGTGGTATTCGTTGTTACCATTTTGTTTACGTTGGGAGTGGATTTGTTAGTGGGAATTCTTGCCGGTATTTTGGCCGAAATCATCATTCAATTAATTTACAAGGTGAGTCTTTCAGAAATGTTTAAAGCCAAAGCGCACATTAATATTTTAGATAATGAAAGGGTGAGGGTGATGATTGAAGGCGCTGCTGTATTTACCAACTATTTGGGTATTAAAGCTAAGTTGGACTTGCTTTCTGCTCAAAAGCGAGTAGAAATCGACTTGTCAAATTGTAAAATGGTCGACCATACGGTGATGGAAAATCTTCATTTTTTTGAAAGAGAGTACAGAAGCAATGGAGGACATATTCATATTGTCGGTTTAGAGGGGCATCGTGATCTTTCGGATCATCCTCAAAGTGTTAAAGTGAAAAAATAATAGTATGCATCAAGAATTGAAGACTCCATTTGATTTGGAGCATACCTTTCATGAGTTAAAGCATTATTTGCCTGCGCAAGCTCCTCTTAAAGACTTTATCCATCACAATACCCTGCATTCTTTTCAAAGTAAAGTTTTTAAAGATGGACTTAAATCGGCATTTGAGATTTTTGGATATAAGGTAAGTCTTACGCTGAGAGAATATAGGGATTTATATCATAATGGTAAGATTGAGGAAGTCATTTTGGATCAATGCATCGCTAAAGAGAAGGGAGAATCGTATGTTGAGGAATGGAAGGCGAAAATGCTTACCGGCAAGTATAGCAACAATGAGAATCCTCGTATTGGACGCCTACGATCAAATTGGAAGAGGATTTATAAAATTGATTTGGATTCATTGGTACATCCAACACTATTTCGTTTGTTATCGGCCTACTTGGATCAAGGTATTTCGATCTGGAATTTTCCAATTGAGGCCGGTGGTTTGATTAATGCGATGAGAGAACTTGAAAAGAACTCATTTACCTCATTTTTCAAATCAGAGCGCGCTAGAAAATGGTTGTTAGATGATAAAGTGGATATTCCTTTTTTATTGAAGCATTTAATTGGAGAGGAGGAATTGTATGAGCAATATATCTTTGATCAGCAGTTTGCGCATCAGGGTTGGTCTGGATTAGTTGCGGCTATTGAGTTGGCACCCTATACTTTATTGGATAAAAAGAATATTTCACTTCATGATTTAATTCTCTTGGAATGTTTGATGGAAATCGATCAGTTAGATACGCAATTTGGAAAGATTTGGTCTCCCTTAGCAATACAAATTGACGAAAAACCGATAGGCCTATTTGAAACAGTCATGGAGGATGAATTACAAGAAGTGCTTTACCTCTTCCAAATGGCCTTTGAAGAGTCTTTTTATAGTCCGGTGCTCAGTGGATTGCTAGAGACTCGATCCATAAAGAAAAAGGCTAATCAAGCTGCTAGTTTTCAAGCCTTATTTTGCATTGATGATCGCGAGTGTTCATTGCGCAGGTATGTCGAAGAATTGGACCCTAAGGCCAGTACTTTTGGCACACCGGGCTTTTTTGGAGTAGAGTTTTATTTTAAACCGGAACATGAGCGTTTTTATACCAAACTCTGCCCAGCTCCTATTTTTCCCAAATATGTCATCAAGGAAATAGGTGCGAATAACATTCGAAAGAAGGATTTACACTATAATCCTCAATCTCATGGTTTATTCTTAGGCTTCATTTATTCTCTGAGTTTGGGATTCCTCTCTGTCTTTAAGTTAATTTCCAATCTTTTTAATCCTCAATTGAGCGCTGCAACTTCCCTTTCTTTTCAGCACATGGATAAAGAAGCTAATTTAACGGTAGAATACACGGGACATCATGCAGATGAAAATGGATTGCAAGAAGGTTTTACCATTGGTGAGATGGCCTTGCGAGTTCAAAATTTACTCAAGAGCATTGGACTTGTCAATCATTTTGCTCCCCTTGTATACGTGATTGGCCATGGTGCGAGCAGTACCAACAATCCTCATTATGCGGCATATGACTGTGGTGCTTGTTCAGGTCGGGCGGGTTCTGTGAACGCAAGAGTGTTAAGTCAAATGGCGAATCATCCTGAAGTGCGAAAGATGTTATCGAACAATGGAATTGTCATTCCTGAGGAAACGCAATTTATTGGAGCTTTACATGATACTACTCGAGATGAAATGGACTTTTATACCAGCGAAATGAAAGCTCATCTGGTATCCTCTCACCAGCAACATGTAAAAGTTTTTGAAATGGCGTTGGATAAAAATGCGTTGGAACGTTCGCGTAGATTTGAATCTATTCAAAGTCGTGACGATGTCAAACAAGTTCATCGTGCTGTAAAGAATCGTTCCGTTAGTTTATTTGAGCCTCGTCCGGAATTGAATCACGCTACTAATGCGCTATGCATTGTAGGTAGAAGACAGTTGTCGGATCATTTGTTTTTGGATCGTAGGTCTTTTTTAAATTCATATGACTATGAGGTCGATCCAGAAGGAAAATATTTGCTCGGAATACTGAGGGCCGCAGCTCCTGTATGTGGTGGAATAAATTTGGAATACTACTTCTCTCGAGTAGACAACCAAAAATTAGGTGCTGGATCAAAACTGCCACACAATGTAATGGGCTTAATTGGCGTAGCCAATGGAACGGATGGTGATTTAAGACCGGGATTACCCAGTCAAATGATTGAAGTTCACGATCCAGTGCGTTTATTAATCATCGTTGAACAATTTCCCGATGTGGTATTAAAAACAATACAATCTGAACCAGCCACATATGAATGGTTCAAAAATCAATGGGTTCATCTTGCCGTCATTCATCCCGAAAAGAACGAAGTATTTCGTTTTGACAATGAGCAAATGGTGGTACAGGATGTTCGAAACTATGCACTACCTACCTCTGAACAATTGGAACATTGGTTGAAAAGTGAAATGCAAAATTTACCCATTATTAAATTATCACGTCATGAATAATTACATAAACTTATTCATCCTAATTCCATTGATTGGATTTCTGATTCAATTAATTTGGACAGCGAGAAAGGAAAAATGGATATCCAATTTATCTATTGGAGTGGTTTCTTTGCAGTTGATCACTCTCATTGCATTCATCATTCTTTGGTTGAAAAGTGGAGTAGATGCATTTGATCAAAAGGACTTTGTATTATATCAGAGTGAGGATTATGAGTTCCTGATAGACTTTTATTTCGACAAGATAGCGGCCACTTATGCGGTCGTAGGTGCTTTTCTCATCTTCTTAGTTACAAAGTACAGTAGTGTTTACATGCATCGTGAAGAAGGTTACAAAAGATTCTTTACTACGTTACAGTTCTTCTTTTTGGGATATAACCTAACCATTTTTGCTGGTAATTTCGAGACTCTTTTTATTGGTTGGGAGATTCTTGGAATTTCTTCCTTTCTGCTGATTGCCTATTACCGGAATCGGTATTTGCCTGTTAAAAATGCGGTGAAAGTATTTTCGATATATCGAATTGGTGATGTGGGTATTTTGTTGGCCATGTGGCTCAGCCATCATTTTTGGCATGAGAATATCACGTTTAATAAATTAAATCATTCACTGCTCTGGAGCGAACATCTTGCGCAGCCCACTGTCGTTGGTTTTGTAATTGCATTAATGATTTTATTAACCGCATCGGCAAAGTCAGCGCAATTGCCATTTTCTTCGTGGTTACCAAGAGCCATGGAGGGACCAACGCCCTCGAGTGCAATTTTCTATGGTTCACTCGCTGTGCACATTGGGGTTTTCTTATTATTGAGAACCGCTCATTTTTGGGAAAGCCAAACTGTAATCAAATGGATAATTGGAATCCTTGGTCTATTGACTGCCGTTCTGGCTTTCGGAATGTCTCGCGTGCAAGCCTCGATCAAAAGTCAAATTGCCTATTCTTCCATAACCCAAATTGGGATTATGTTCGTAGAAATGTCTCTTGGCTTTTATGATTTGGTACTTATTCATTTTGCGGGTAACGCCTTTCTGCGAACCTACCAACTATTGGTTTCTCCCTCTGTGGTAACCTATTTGATAAAGGAGCAGTTTTATCATTTTCAACCCAGGGAAAAGACGATAGAAGATTCGCTTCCAAAGAAATGGGAATACACCCTCTATCTATGGAGTCTAAAGGAATTTCAATTGGATGGATTTATGTATCGATATTTATGGAATCCTGCCAAGGCCATTGGTAAACGATTATATTTTTTGCAACACAGTTGGCTTTGGGCATCAGTAGTCGTCATTTATATATCGGGTTGGTGGGTTATGAGTAATGAAAGTCAGCTTCCTCCTCAATGGATACATGTCTTGCCAGTAGTATTTTCAGCGCTCGCCATTATTTTGGTATTAAAGGCTTTTACCGAAAGAAAAAAAGTATTTTGGAGTTGGTTGTTAATCATGATGAACCATTGTATGGTGGCCATGGCCATTTCATTCAATGAGCATTTTACCATGAGTCATGTGATCCTTTATTTAAGTGGCATTTTGGTGGCCGGTATCTTGGGCATTTATATTTTGAAATATTTTAAGAATAGCGGAGAGCCTGTTGATTTGAATCAATTTCATGGTAATATTAAAAGTCATCCAAAAATGTCGTTCATCTTTTTTCTAACTTGTTTAGGATTAACAGGATTTCCAATTAGTCCCACTTTTTTAGGTGAGGATTTGATTTTTTCTCATATTCATCAAGATCAGTTATGGCTCGCGGCGCTCACTGCTATGTCTTTTGTATTAGATGGAATCGCGGTCATTCGAATTTATGCACGTGTTTGTTTAGGTCCACATTCTAAGTCTATTTTTGAGATGGGATATCGATCTTCCTAGTATTGAACGCGCTTGTTTAGTGCTGAGCAAAAGCCCCCTTGGAATCCGTTTACGGCTACATTGGGGTTTTTCTTTTTCATCTTATATTAGCCATCGAATGAGTTGGACTGTCAGCCAAATTAAAAGTCATGTCAATCAGACACCGGATAACGTAGCTATTCACTTGGATGGAGTAAAGTGGAGTTATCGCGAACTTTGGTCAAGATCCAATCAATTGGCGGGCCTTCTCCACGACCTAAACGCAAAAAATCAAGCGATCGGTATTTACACCAATAATACCCTGGATATGTATGCGGCTCTATTGGCTTCTTGGATTTCTGGGAATTATTTTATTCCTTTAAATCACAAATTCCCTGCAGATCGGCTGATGCAAATGATTGCTGAAAGTCAATTAGTAGCGATATTTTGTGAAAAGTCGAGTAGCTCCGTAATAGAAAAATGGGAATTGAACATTCCCATTTTAACCTATTGTACTATTGCGCCTCAGGCAGCTTCCGAAACGAATCAAGATTTTTCCGATGCCCAAGCATACACGCTCTTCACCTCGGGAAGCACGGGGAAACCGAAAGGGATTCCCATCAACCATTCCCATCTGCATGCGTTGATGCAGGATTTGATAGATCGATATCCGTTATCGAAAGATGATAAGGTATTGCAAGCATTTGAAATATCCTTTGATGTTTCCATCGCATGTATTTTATTGGCGTGGACGCAGGGAGCTCAATTGGTTGTTGCCAATTTAAATGGCATTACCGCAATCAACGCCTTCAAAGCGATTCATGATCATCACATTAATTTTGTTACCTTACCTCCATCGGCATTGCATTATTTAAAACGACTGCGAATGCTGGAAATGCCTTTGCCCTGGGTAAAAAAGACCATCTTCACAGGAGAAGCGTTGTCCTTTAATGTTGCAAAAGAATGGCAGCAATGTGCAATGCATACTTCAGTCGATAATGCATATGGTCCCACCGAAGGAACGGTCTGGTCATTGATTTATTCATTGGATGAATCTACCGCTTCGCAGACGATTAACGGTCTCTGCCCGATTGGACAACCGCTGAAAAACATTTTGATGAGAATTGTCGACGAAGAGGGTAGGGAAGTCCGTCCAGGTGAACGAGGTGAACTGTGGATTGGAGGGTCTCAAATTTTTCATGGCTATGTTCAACTTCCCGAAAAAACCAAGGAGGTATTGTTTGTAACAGCGGACAATCAATATTGGTATAAGACCGGTGATATCGTGCTTCAAAATTCAGAAAACCAAGTGGTCTACATTAACCGAAAAGACAACCAGGTACAGGTGAATGGATTTCGTGTGGAGTTAGGGGAGATAGAGCATCATCTTCGGAGTATTATCTCAAGTGAATCAGCCGTAGTTATTGCACACGAGTCGCAGGGAGTTACGGAATTATTCGCGTTTATTCAGGGAGATTGGAATCAAGACATCGTTTTAAATCGAATACGAGAAAAGGTTCCGGGATATATGGTACCAAGAAAATTATTTATTTTAGATCATCTTCCCATCAATACCAGTGGTAAAATTGATAAATTACTATTAAAAGAAAAATATATCATTTCATGAATGTAGAGGAAATTTTTGATCGCGTTAACGCGGTTTTTCAACGGGTCTTCCATAATCCATCGATTCAAGTAAATCGAGAGACAACAGCCAAGGATATTCAAGGTTGGGATTCCATCACGCATTTGGATATCATTACGGGAATGGAGGAGGAATTCAAGGTGGAGATTTCGGGATTTGAAGTCATGAATCTGCAGAACGTAGGAGATTTAATCGATCTTCTTTCGGAAAAATTGGGAGCATAGAAATATGGTCTTTCAGTCCTGGCATTATTTTCTGTTCCTTCTTGGACTGTTTTTAGGACAACTTTTTTTTAAACCTGCCACTAAGTGGGTGTTGTTATTAGGAGCAAGTTTATTTTTCTACGGTCTGGCAAGTAAGTGGACTATTCTGCTGCTCGTGTTTACTATCATTTGGACTTTTCTAATGGGTAAGGTTTTAGCCCATGAGAAAGTCCAAAAAACGCGATATCGATATTTGTTGATTTCTTGTGCAGTGCAAGTACTCATGCTAGGAATATTTAAGTACTTGGGTTTTTTTAATGAATGCATCGCTGAAATGGCCAAATGGTTCCATTATTCGAATTATTTTCAATGGCCTTCGTTGATTATGCCTTTGGGCATTTCATTTTTTACTTTTCAAAGTATGGGATACGTTTTTGATGTTTATTACAACATTCGAAAACCGGAAATGCATTTGGGTCATTATGCTTTATTCGTATCCTTCTTCCCTCAAATACAATCGGGTCCCATAGGCAGGAGCAAGGAAATGCTTCCGCAATGGAAGGAAATCAGTATGCCTAAATGGGAAGTTATCAGAATGGCAATGGTCCTGTTTCTTTGGGGTTTGGTGAAAAAATTTGTGATTGCCGATCGCTTGGGTATTTATGTAGATGAGGTGTATTCAGCGCCTTCTGTCTATGGATCAGGTGTTTGGTTGTTCGTTTTATTTCTTTATACCATTCAATTGTATACTGATTTTTCTGCCTATTCTGATATAGCCTTGGCCAGCGCAAGATGCCTAGGAATCCAAATTCCTGAAAATTTCATGTATCCCTATAAGGCGAATAATATCACTGATTTTTGGAGAAGATGGCACTTGAGTTTGTCTAATTGGTTAAGAGATTACATCTA
>CAZJCQ010000010.1:0-48934 GCA_964544665.1 uncultured Chryseobacterium sp.
TTGTTGATGATCAAAAAACAAAAACCCATGGAGAAA
Organism: uncultured Chryseobacterium sp.; assembly: GCA_964544665.1. GTDB lineage: Bacteria > Bacteroidota > Bacteroidia > Flavobacteriales_D > Sanyastnellaceae > CAMCTV01. The sequence continues at coordinate 37 of CAZJCQ010000010.1, forward strand.
TCTGGACCGGGAAAATGCTCAGGTTGAATCAAATTTAGAATGGGATGCAACAACGCATGCAGACCAGCTGCTAAAAATGGGACTATCACGCGATATCGCCGAATAGGGCTTTGGTCAAAATCAAAATGAGAAAGTCCCAAGTAAGTATCTAAATCGGGATTGGCGGCCTCTTTATAAATGTAATCACTAAATAGCGCGAAGGAAGTACCTGCGGTTAGACTGAGGAAGAAAAAATAAATCAAATAGGGATGACCTTTGGAGGACAGGAGGAAATGAAATATTCGTTGACCCAGGGATGTCATTTCTTTTGGTTTTCAAGAAACACTTGAAAGCCATCTTCGTTGTATTCTACAGCAACGTGTTCTTTTAAATTGGTAGATAAGGTGATACCCACTACATTGGGCCCAACGGGAAACATTCGGTGTTCTCTATTCACCAAAGTAACCATGGAAAGTCGAGTAGGATCTTGTTGGCAGATGAAGTGAGAGGCATGAATCAAGGTTTTGCCCGAATGTATCACATCATCAATCAATACCACATTCTTTTTTTTAAGAGCAATCGCGGGCTCCCAGTTGGGAGCTAGCGTCGGATTCTTTTTGTCCAAATGAATGGTGCTGATGGCACATTGAAGAGGAGCAATTTTTTTCAAATTGTTGTAAATCGCTTGGGCGATCTTTTCTCCGTTTCCTTTAATGCCGATCAAAATAATTTCTTTACAATCGAAGTGCTGCTCATAGATTTCTTGAGCCATGCGCAACAAGGTCTGTTCGACTTGTTGCGCATGTAATATCAAGGATCTTTCGGTGGTCATCAATTATAAATGGATTACTTCGCCGTAGGCAGCTGCTGCAGCCTCCATAATGGCTTCGCTCATGGTGGGGTGAGGATGGACGGTCTTGATCAATTCCTCTCCAGTTGTTTCTAATTTTCTCAATGCTACGCACTCGGCAATCATTTCGGTAACGTTCGCGCCAATCAAATGTGCGCCCAATAACTCTCCATATTTGGCATCAAAAATCAATTTCACAAATCCATCTTTGTGGCCTGCTGCGCTGGCTTTTCCGGATGCACTAAAAGGGAATTTACCAATCTTTAATTCATAACCTGCCGCCTTGGCTGCTTTCTCGGTAAAACCAACACTGGCGATTTCGGGACTGCAATACGTACATCCTGGGATATTGTTGTAATCCAAAGCTGGCGGGTGGTGTCCTGCGATTTTCTCAACGCAGATGATTCCCTCTGCACTGGCTACGTGAGCCAATGCTTGACCTGGAACACAGTCTCCAATGGCATAATAGCCGGGCATGTTGGTTTGGTAGTATTTATCAACGACAATTTTCCCTTTGTCGGTGACAATACCCACTTGCTCTAATCCAATGTTTTCGATATTGGCTACAACTCCCACTGCGGAAAGGACAACATCGGCTTCGATGACTTGCTCTCCGTCTGCGGTTTTTACTTTCACTTTACAACCTTTACCCGCAGTGTCCACTCCGGTTACTTCTGCGTTGTTCAATATGTCAATTCCGTTAGACTTGAAAGTCTTGGTCAATGCTTTTGAAATGTCCTCATCTTCCACCGGCACGATGTTCGGCATGTATTCCACAATGGTGACTTTGGTTCCCATGGCATTATAGAAATAGGCAAACTCGACTCCGATCGCTCCTGAACCAACAATGACCATGCTCTTGGGTTGTTCGGGTAAGGTCATGGCCTCGCGGTATCCAATGATTTTCTTTCCGTCTTGTTTCAAGTTAGGTAATTCGCGAGAACGTCCACCGGTGGCGATGATAATGTGGTTGGCAGAAATCTCGGAAGTCTTGCCGTCGGCGGTTACCGATACTTTCTTTCCGGGCATTACCTTTCCAGTGCCCATGATGACCTCAATTTTGTTTTTCTTCATTAAAAATTGAACACCTTTACTCATCCCCTCAGCCACACCGCGACTGCGTTTTACCACGGCGTTGAAATCCGCTTTTGGAGCGGCTACTTCAATCCCGTAATCTTTCGCATGTTGGATATATTCAAAAACAGAAGCGCTCTTTAACAGGGCTTTCGTGGGGATGCAACCCCAGTTCAAGCAAATGCCTCCAAGGGACTCTCGCTCTACAATGGCTGTTTTTAATCCCAATTGGCTAGCGCGAATGGCAGTAACATATCCGCCGGGTCCACTTCCTAAAACAATAACATCAAATTGCATAATCATTAAATTTTGGCGAAGATAAGAATTTCACAGAAAACACTTTAACTTTGCTTTGTGATTTTCAAGAATAACATTTCTCGTTGGACCGCTTCCTATTTCTTGGGAATGTTAACGGTGATGTTGGGTTTTCAGACTTATCATCAATGGGCCGATCACCAGATCGAACATCATGCAGAACATGATCAAGAAGACGAAGATTGTAATTTGTGCGATTGGCAATTGCAGGCTTTTTTGAAACCAGATGGAATTGATTTTTTATTTCTTTCATTTAATAATCAATGTGAGTTCAAGCAAGGGCAATTAGGCTCATTGCCACAGGCCTTCTTTCAAAATGTAAGTGGTCGGGGTCCTCCCAGTTGGATGTGATTTATTCCATTCATTAATTCACTTAAATTCAATTTCATTGCGTTTTAAACACTTCTTGGGGTGTTTGCTTTTTATGAGCATTTCATCCGCCTGCTTATCGCAGATTCAAATTCTCGATGCAGATCTACATATTCCATTAGCCGGTGTAACGGTATCCTCTCATCAACATGGGACGATTTCCGTATCTGATGCCAACGGCCTTTGTTTCATTCCTGCGGAATGGAAAGGTAACGATCATGTTCATTTTGAGAAGCCTGGATATGAAGCGGTGGCCATCGATTGTGTTTTCCCTCTATCCAATGATCGGATACAGATTGAGATGCGCAGGACTCAAATAGAAATGAAACATTTGATCATTGAGGATTCTTGGACACAGCGTATGAATGAGCGAAGTCCGGTTTCTTCTATTCAACCTTTGCAGAGTGATTTGCGTTTGCATTCGGCACAAAATTTTGCATCGACTCTTCAATACCTACCCGGATTGATGGCGATTCAAACCGGTATTGGAATTGCCAAGCCTGTCATAAGAGGCATGACCGGAGCGCGTGTATCGCTCATAGACAATGGATTGAAGCAAGAGGGACAACAATGGGGAAATGACCATGGGTGGGAATTAGATCAATATGAATTGGAAAACATTGAAATCATTAAAGGACCTGCTTCGTTGCAGTATGGCTCTGATGCTGCCGGAGGTGCGATCATTATTCAACCCGCTATTTGGCCAACGAGTCGGAATGAGTTAGCGGTGCGATCATTTTTTAGTTCGAATAACCAACGGGAAGGATTGAGTTTGTCATATAAGACAAAGTTTAAAATAAAAAAGTCAATTTGGGCAATGGGTTTGCGCGGAACCTTGGCCAATAGTGAGGATTATCGATTGCCGACCGCTCAATATACCTACTTGGGACGAACTTTACCAATAAAAGATGGTGTATTGAACAATACTGCTACCCAAGAGCAGCATGGCACATTTTGGATGGCCGGTATCAATGGACGACATGCATGGAGATGGGTGTATCGCAGATTCCAATTAAAAAGTGGATTGTTCCCCGGGATCATTGGAGTGCCCTCATTGTCTGCAGTACAGGGCGATGGAGATTCGGGTAATATTGGATTGCCAGGAATGGATGTTATCCATGACAAAGCGATGTTGCAATACACACAACAAAGGCCTAACGGTTTTTGGCAGACAGAATGTGGTTTGCAATTGAACCAACGACAAGAATTAGCGCGACCTCACCAAGATGGATTTGCACCACCCAACGCGGATTCACTTTCGTTGAAGTTAACATTGCGCACCTTTCAAATCAATGCAAGAAGACAATGGAAAAAGGAACATTGGATATGGATGGTGGGTGGACATTGGCAACATCAAAAGAACGAAAGAGGAGGGGTGGAGTTTTTAATTCCTTCGTTCAATCAATGGATAGGAGGTGTTTTTGGTTGGGCGGAATGGGAACCTCAATCAAAAGAAGGAGTTTGGTCGGGAGGACTTCGATTCGATCAGGCATCTTTTACGACAAATGGTTTTGCACAATTTACCTGGAACAATGGTGTGCAAGGCACCTCGTTATTCACGAGAGCACCTGCCATTCATCGAAAGTTCGATGCCTTTTCAGGTTCGTTGGGGTGGTCTAGTAATCAGGATAAAAAGCGAATGATGAAGTGGAATGTAGCCAGAAGTTTTCGCATGCCTCAGCCCTCTGAGCTTACCATCAATGGGGTGCACCATGGTTCGTTTCGTCATGAACAAGGAAATGCGCTCTTAAGTCCTGAGCAAGGTTGGCAGGGTGATATGACAATAGGAGATTACAAGGGAGATGTTTTGTGGCATGTTGCTCCATTTGTACATTATTACAACAACTACATTTATCTTTCTCCCCAAGCGCTTTTTTCTTACTTGCCAGATGGTGGACAATTGTACCAATACGTCCAAGCACCTGTGTTCATCACGGGTGGCGAGATCTTTTTGGAGAAACATTGGTGGGATCCTTTACACACGGATCTTGCCATAGAAGGGGTGTACACTTACAATCAAAAGACGCAATTGGGACTTCCCTTCATTCCACCGGTTCAATTGAAATCTAATGCGGTGTATGAAAGGGAATGGAAGAACAAAGGTTCGTACCAGATGTTTGCACATGGTCGTCAAGCGTTGGCGCAAAACCGTGTGGAACGAAATGAAAAAACGACTCCCGGATATTTTGTGCTAGACGCCGGGGCTAGCTGGCAATGTCAGCTGTCTGAAATAGAATTGGAATGGATACTATCTGTTAACAATGTATTCAATCGAAAGTATTTCAACAATTTAAGTAATTATCGATGGATTCAGTTGCCTGAGCAAGGGCGTTGGATTCAAGTTCAATGTTGTATTAAAATTCAATAAACTATTAATTTATTAAAAATGAAAAAAGTATCTAAAATCAGTGCAGCCGTTTTATTAGCAGCGGCGAGTATATGCTGTTGCAAGTCTGATCAAGACCTGACCGCTCCACAAGTGGATGCCATATTAGTGAATGCACTGGAGCAAGAAGAGCATGAGGTTTCAGCCGGAACCAATATCGATTTGGTCATTGAATTATCGGACAATGAAAATTTGAAACAAGTGAAGCTGAATGTCCATTCAGCCGATGATGGGCATGGTCATGGTGGAAGTACCGGTCAAGTATACGAGCCCAACGTAGGGAGTTGGTCGTATTCTAAAATCATCGATGTTTCTGGAACGATGGCTAATGTGAATACCAGCTTGTCTATTCCTACCGATATCAAAGGACACTGGCATATTGAGGTTATGGCTATTGACGCTTCCGGAAATGAGGCAGAAGAGGCTTTTACCACGTTGCATGTCGATAATGCAGGTTTGCCCACCGCGATGGTGGTTTTTAATCCAGCAGTGGATTCGTTGGACGGATTAGTTCACATTCCCTTGGCGATACCACAGTTTTCCTTTAACGCCGATGTCTATGATGCGGATGGTTTGGATTCTATTTATTGGGAAATAAAAACGGAACAAGGAATTTTGGTGGATCAACAATCGATGGATGCGACAGGGGTATTCAATTTTGCAACGGGTAACATTACCATATCATTACCTGGAGCGGGTTTGTACGATTGGACATTCAGAGCGGTTGATCAGAACGGATTTTACAATGAATGGGTGCAGGAATTAAGTGTTGAGTAATCCTAGATATTTGTTTTGAATTGGATTGAATTGAATAAAAGAGTATATTTGAGTAAAACAATTTTATGAAAAGTATACTCCTATTATTTGCGGTCATTATGTCGGGTGCAATGACAGCGCAGCGCATGATGGATTCATCTCGCAGCACGGTGGGATACATTGAGTCTGGAAGAGTAATGAATTCCTCTCGAAGCACCATAGGATACATTGAAGATGGCCGAGTAATGAATTCATCACGTAGCACAATAGGATATTATGAAAATGGCAGAGTGATGAATAGCTCTCGATCGACCATCGGATATTTTGAAGATGATCGCGTTATGAACTCATCAAGAAGTACAATTGGGTATATTGAAGATGGAAGAGCGCTCAACTCATCGCGCAGTACAATGGGTTATTTTGAAAGTGTTAGAAGAAGCGATGCCATGTTGTATTTCTTCTTCTTTTTTTATTGATCGCCGTTGAATGAAGCCACGTGTCTTTTGCTCGTTATTATGTTTGATATTGCCATTGTTTTTAGTGCAATGCAAGAGCAAACGACCATTGGAGAAAGTAGTGTTAAAAGACAAAACGGAATGGAGCGGAAAAGTGGTCGAGGTGGACAGTGTTCAACTTTCTTTTCAAGTTAGTAAGTCCGAAAGAAAAGTTTTTCAATGGAGGGATATTGATCAAGTAAAGAATATCGCGCAGCCTACGTGGTTGATAGGGTATCAATTAGGATATGGAAATGCACCCTATTACTCCATGTTCCGTGGGGAAGCGATGGAGGCAAGTGGGGTAGGTTTTCAGTTAAAATTGGGTAAAACAAAGAATGGGAATAGTGTTCGGTATTTTCATTGGGCGCAACAGGCAGGAACTCCTTTCGCCGTTCGAAAGTGGGGATGGGGATTTCAGCGTTATTTAATTGGAAATAATTATTCGAAAAAAGGTATTTACGCCGGAATGGAATGGGGGCTAATGAAACCTCATTTCAACAATGGTAATCAATTTTACACAGAACCTTTTGCTGGATATGATTGGCAATGGTCTCAGCGTTTGAGAACATTTGCGAAGTTGGGTATGCAATGGAATGTGTTAAATCAAAATCCTAAAGTGGGCGCATCTTTCCAAGTAGGTTTGCATTTCTTATTGCAGGATTGGGATCGACATTACCAGGTACTCAATTCACAACACAAACGATATTACCCATGAGAATTTGGCTGCTATTCATCTTCTCCATTGCGGTTAAGAGTCCATTCGCACAAATCGGTAATCAGGTATTCAATGATCAGGTGCTGCATCGCATAGAGGTCACCACTCCATTAGCAGATTGGTTGGAGGTTCTGGACCAAGATTTTGCGCAGAATTTGAATGATCCAGCGAGTTATCCAGAGGTCTACAGACCTTGTGTGATTAAATTGGATGGTGCGTACATCGTGAATTCGGGGTTTCGAGAAAGAGGAAATTTCTCCAATAGCATAGTCAGATCTGGTGATAAGAAACGACCATTGAAAATTGCATTTGATGCCTTTGTAAACCAATCTTACAATGGGGTACAAAAAATCATTTTGAATAATTTTAGCAGTGATCCTTCTCTCGTACATGACGCTTTGGCCTATTCGATGTTTCGTGAATTAGGCATCCCAGCTCCCAGAACAGCGTATGCGCAGCTCTTTGTGAACGAAGAATACATTGGTCTTTATTTGATGGTGGAAAATGTGGACAAGACATTTTTGAAAATTCATTACGGAAGTCAGAATAATGATGGCAACTTATATAAAACGGACAGGGAAGCGAAAGTGTATTTGAATGATTTAGGAGATGATGCGGCTACGTACATCGGAGTGGGGTTAAAATTGACGACTAATGAATCTACACCGGATTATAGCAGAGTGATCGACTTCATTCATTTTTTGAATCAGCCAGAACGTTTGGATTTTGATGAGGAGTTCATCAAGCGATTCGATATTGAAAATTATCTCAAGGTATTAGCCGTTGAGAAGTTCGTCCGCAGTTGGGACAATTATTGGGCAGGTGGAAATAATTTTTATTTGTATGAGCACCCAGATGGACAATACCGCTGGATTCCTTGGGATATGAATGAGACTTTTCAGGATTTGCGAAACTTGAGTTGGACTTCATGGTTAGATGGATATTGGGTACCCAACAAGCAAATGGGCGAACGTCCTTTGATTGCGGCCATTTTTAAAAATGAAAAGTGGCTCGATCATTATTTGAATTTGGGATGTGAGTTGATTCATAAAAATTTCACCATTCAAAATATTTCCGAGCGGGTTGTTTTCTGGCACAACTTAGTGGCAGAGGCATACCAAATGGATCCTAATAAAATCAATACCTATGAAGATTTTGAAAAATCTTTGACAGAGCAACACATGGATCAAGTTCAGTTGTTCAACACTCCGTATGCTGTTCGTTTTCATTATCCTGGCTTGTTCCCTTTGATACAAGAACAGCGAGAGTGGGTTTCAAATCAATTGGCAGGATGGGACATCGATTGCCCAATCCTCAATCAAAAGATTGCCCTTTCGGTTTTTCCTAATCCTGGAAATGATTATTTTATCATACAATTACCTTCCTCTCAAATCGGTCAATTGGCGCAATGGAGTATTTTTAATGAAAAAGGTGAGTTGGTCAAGCGTTTTCCGTGGATGCTTATGATCGATAACACTTTCTCGGTGCGCTGGGAAAGTCTGGAAAAGGGTGTTTTTTTTATACGTTATGAGGGAGTGGATGGTACTATAGGTAGGGCTAAATGGATATCTTTGTAATAAATGGACTTTCATTAAATGCAATTAAAATGAAAAAATTAATACTCTTCGCGTTTGGATTTATTCTGATACTCGTTAGCAATGCGCAAACCGGATGTGTCAATTACACGCTTCAAATGAATTCGAACATTGCCATGGGGGGGCCTAATGCAGTGGCATATAATATTCTTAACGCTAATCAAAGCATCCAAAGTGGCTCGATGATTTTTAATGATACAACCTTATCAGTTGTAGATACTTTCTGTATTTCAGGGGCTTGTAATTTGACCTTGTACATAGATCCTGCTACGGTTCCCGTCGATGGTAGCTTTCAAGTGCAGATCAGCGCTTTTGGAATGCCGCTGCAATTTTTCGATTATCAAATGAATAATGGATTAATCGTCGCTACTTTTTGTGCTACAATACCTTGCCCTACGAGTATTCAAGTTCAAGAATCAACCTGCGATAGTTATACCTATTATGTAGCAGCCTACCTGCCAGCCTCTTCTGTCGATTGGAATTTTGGAGATGGAAGCTTGATTTCCAGCGGGAATCCTTATCAATCGCATACCTATGCGGATAATGGATTGTACGTTACCTCTGCAACTGTCCATAATCCTGGATGTGGCCAGCCTTATACCATGTTGGCCACTGTTAATGTGGATTGCCCAGTAGTCCCTCTTTGTCCAAGTCAGTTAATATTAGACACCTTGAGTTGCAGTGATTATTATTTGCATTTTGATACACCGGCACCTGGATCGGTGCAATGGCAAATTGATGGAACGAACTACAACACAACTAATGCGGAATTATATCTGCCTTTTGAAAATGGTTGGCATGAGATCATTGCCATTTATATGCCTACGGGCGACGAGGGATGCACCATGGGAGGTTGTGCCACTTGTCCCATTACTTTTTATGACACCGTTACGGTAAGTTGTAATACATGCCAACCGGTCTTTATTGGTCTTACTTCTGTGCCCGATTTAGGAGGAACAGGGTCGGTTGTGTACACGCTTTCTAGCCTTAGTGGAAATACGATTTTGCAAAATCAAGCGGGTTTTTCGACCAGCAGTCCAGTCGTGGAGCTTAACCCTTGTTTGAATGAGGATTGTTACTTGTTACACATTTGTTCATCAACGCCATTGTCTGATTCCAATTTTGTTGTAGATGCAGTAGATCCTTTGATTGTATATCAAAGTAATTATTTTAATGTTTTCGGCTGCTATGGATTGGATGTGGTGTTGTCGCTCAATACGGATTGCGCACCACCACCACCTTTGGATACTTGCAATGGGGAAAGGTTGCGTTGGAATACAACCGCGACGTATTTAACCATGCCTCCGGTTTTTAATCCGGATACCGTTTTATGGGAGGCAACCGACTATTTAGGAAATGTGCTGGGCCAAGGAGATTTTGTCTTCACAGAGGGAAATCCCGTTTTTTCTGATTCAGTCTGTGCGCCTCTTCCTTTGAGCTGCTATACCCTTCATTTGAACTCTTCAGATGTCCTCTGGGGAGCTACTTACTTGGAAGTCGATGCCTCCATGGGGGCCTTTAATTTTAATAATGTTTGGATGAATGTAGCCAACCCTGATTTGACACTGGACTTTGTGTTGGATGAAACAGTCTGTACCATTGATGTTTCAGAAAGAGGGCATTCTAAGTTGGCCATTTACCCCATCCCTGCGAGAGACCAACTCAATATAAAATCGGATCAAAAGGGAGTATGGATGATTATGGATATGGGCGGTCGATTAGTCACACAATCTAAGTCAGCTCAATCTGGTAATCAAAATATTGATGTTAGTCAAATGGCGAGTGGAATGTATCATTTGCGATGGATTTCAGATGATTCGGTTGAGGTGATTTCTTTCGTAAAGGAATAAACAAAAAGGGCTCTTCTGGTTGACAAATTTTAGGCCCTAACCAAGGGCCTTTTCCCTTATCTTCGCCCTCGTACTTTTTTAATATTATGTCATATAACAAACTGAACATCATTTTGGGCTGGGTATTGTTTGCCGCAGCCACCATCGTTTACACCTTGACGCTTGAACCGACCATGCCTTTTTGGGATTGTGGGGAGTTCATTGCCTCGGCCTACAAGTTAGAAGTAGGACACCCACCAGGGGCGCCATTGTTTATGATGATCGCTCGATTGTTCTCTGCTTTTGTTGAGACTTCTCAAGTGCCATACATGGTCAACTTCTTGTCGGCTTTGTCTTCTGGAGCGACGATCATGTTTTTATTTTGGTCCATTACCCATTTGGCCAAGAAAATGGCAGGGGGTGATCTGGATGCCGATAAAGGAAAATTGTGGGCGGTATTAGGCTCTGGAATAATTGGCGGATTGGCCTACACATTTAGTGATACCTTTTGGTTCAGTGCAGTGGAGGGCGAAGTATACGCTATGTCCTCCTTGTTCACTGCAGTGGTTTTTTGGGCGATATTGAAATGGGAAAGTGTGGTTACGAAAGAGGATAATCAGCTGCGTTGGGTGGTACTCATTGCTTACTTGATGGGACTTTCTATTGGTGTTCACTTGTTGAACCTCTTGGCAATTCCAGCAATTTGCTTTGTTTATTATTTCAAAAAATATGAGAGCATCAGCATCAAAGGAATTATCTACACTGGTTTAATCTCGTTGGGATTGTTGGCTTTAATGCAAACAGGTATCATCATCTATTTTGTAAAGTTGGCGGCCTGGTTCGAGAAGTTGTTTGTGAATGGATTTCACATGCCTTTCCATTCCGGGATGATGTTCTATTTGATATTGGTAACCGTTGCCATCTTCTTCGGATTGCGTTTTGCCGTCCAAAAAGGATGGTTGGCCATTCATACATTGATATTGGGAATTACCATGGCCATAATTGGTTACACCACTTTCGCAGTAATTATCGTTCGCTCACAAGCGAATACCCCAATGGATGAAAATAATCCAGAGAACATGTTCGCGTTGTTAAGTTATTTGAATCGTGAGCAATATGGGGATCGCCCTTTATTATTTGGTCAGTATTTCAATACCCCGGAAGATGTGATGAATCCTTATTCCGATGGTTCGGAGGTTTGGGTTCCCTCTTACAGTGTTCGTGATACGAAAAAGGATAAATTGATTATATCATGCCGTGAGATGTATCAAGCCGAAGAATACTTAAAGGCGCATCCAGATCCTAATCATTCCATAGTTCAGGAGTATGTGGAGACAGGAGAGAAGAAGAATTCCGAAGTGAATTACCGAAAAGAGTTCAGTGGTTTTTTACCTCGTATGCACAGCTCACAGGGCAATCATATTACCGAATACAAGCGTTGGAGTAATTATCATGACTGGAATACGGAGTCTGGAAAGGAAAAGGTATTGAGAAAAGAAGAAACGATTCGTCAAATGGAAGGAGAATTAAATGGCTCCAAGTCTAAGCAAGAGATAAATGCAAAATTGAGATCATTGGATCGACTTTACGAAGAAATGAAGCCGACGATGGTAGAAGATTATCGTTTCATGGTTGCTTATCAAATCAATTGGATGTACTGGCGTTACTTCATGTGGAATTTTGCAGGTCGTCAAGATGACACTCAAGGTCATGGGGATTTTATGGATGGCAACTGGATGTCCGGATTTAATTATATCGATGAGGCAAGATTGGGGAACATGGAAAAATTACCCGAAATCGAGAAAAATAATAGGGGTCGCAACGCCTATTATTTCTTACCATTTGTATTAGGATTAATAGGTTTAGTTTATCAATTGATCAAGAATTACAAAGATTTTGTCGTAGTCGCTTTGCTATTCATTTTAACTGGATTTGCCATTTTGATTTACTTGAATCAAACGCCTTATCAGCCTCGTGAACGCGACTATGCCTATGCAGGATCATTTTATGCTTTTGCGATTTGGATTGGCTTGGGGGTTTATGCGTTGTATTATGCGGCCACTCAATTGCGTGCAAATCAACTATTGAAAGTCCTGAGTTATTCTGGTGGTTTTGGTATTGTAATGTTTTTGCTGGAAACTCTGGTAGGTGCGGCACATGGGGTTTCATTAAGTGTAATCACCATGACCCTTATTGGAGGATTATGGATGGGAGTGGGATTTTTAATGCAGCAATTGGGACTCTCCTCTATGTTGCGAGCCTTGATAATGCTGGCGTTAACGGCTCCTGTTCCTTATGTCATGGCAAAGGATGGTTGGGATGACCATGATCGCTCGAATAGAAGAACCGGATTGGATATGGCCATCAATTACTTGCAAAGTTTAGCACCCAATGCTATTGTTTTCACCAATGGTGATAATGACACTTTCCCATTGTGGTATGCGCAGGAAGTGGAGGGAATTAGAACTGATGTAAGGGTTGTTAACATGTCTTTGCTGAATACGGATTGGTATATCGATCAAATGAAGCGCAGGGCTTATGATAGCGCACCTGTTCCTTTCAAAATGCCTGAGCAAAAGTATCGTCAAGGAACGAGAGATGTTATTTATATAGATAAAAAGGAAAATAAGAAGTTGCCGATGTTGTTGAATGAGGCAATGACATTTGCAATGAGTGAGAGAAAGGAAGATATGTTGGATTTTGGTACCCGTAATGTCAACTATTTACCCCATTATCAATTCTTGGTTCCTGTGGATTCAATCGCCCGCGAGAAGTTCAGAGGGATGATGAATCCTGGGGATAGTTTGGTCAGTACGATTCAATTCCAGTTGACAGACGAGCGTAATCGCCCTCGACGTTATTTAACCAAATCTCAAATGATGATTTTGGATTTGATTAATCACATGGATTGGGATCGTCCGGTTTACTTTGCGGTAACCACGGGTAATGATGCGTACATGGGCTTAGAGCCTTATTTCCAATTGGAAGGGTTGGCGTATCGATTGACTCCTATTTATCACAAGCGATCTAAAAATCCTTACATTGATGGTGGAGTAAATGCGGACATTATGTTTGAAAACATGATGAACAAATTCCAATGGGGTAACATGGACAAGGGTAATATTTACATGGATGAAAATAATCGTAGGATGTCCACGAATTTAAGATTGCAATTCACCCACTTGGCACAAGATTTAATTGAGAAGGGGGATGTAACTCGTGCGGTTCAAGCATTGGATAAGTGTTTGAGTGTGATTCCCGAACAGGTGGCTCCATTTGAGCAGCCACAAATCTTGTGGAGATTCGTGGAAATTTATTTGGATGCGAAAGAAAACGGAAAGGCAACGGCACTCGCTGAAAAAATGATTAACCTAAACAGTCAGGAAATCGAGTATTTTAAATCTTTGGATAAGGATCGTCAAGAATTAATGGAACAAGATTTACAAGTTCGAGTTAACTTGAGCGATAGGGCCATTGAGACGATTTTGAAATTAGATCCGCAAAACCCCGTTTTCCTAGACATGAAAGTCAAAAATGAGGCATTGATGAAGGAATTAGGGTTTGAGATAGAAACCAAACCCCAGCCGGTTCAAAAGCCAGTGATGCCGAAGGATTCCATTAAACAACCCAAGGATCCAAAAAATCAAAAAGGCACAAAGCGTGATACGCTGAAAATGTAAGAAGAGGGGGCTTAGGCCCCCTTTTTGAATAGAACAATGTGCAATACTCTTTTTTTGGTTTTATTTTTGTCTTTCATCGAAAACTAATTTCGTTGTATGAAAAATCGTCTATTTCGTTTGCTTCTGATTAGTGTTGTTTTCCTTTTTGCCTTTCAGGATCCCTCCTGGATTAAGCAAGTGATGCGTAAACATCCTAATGGAAAGCCCTATGTGATCATGTATTTTGATAAAGACACGAATAAGATGATGAGAGAAGAGGTATTCTTTTCTAATGGAAAGCTACAATGGGAAGGGAATTATAAAAATGATCTAGAGGATGGGAAATGGGTATATTACTATGAGAGTGGGGTAGTGAAGTCAGAGCAGATGTATACCAAAGGAAAAGAGAACGGCACCTGTTTAGATTACAATGCACAAGGTAAATTGGTGAAAGAAAGCCATTGGGTGCATGGCAAAGAAGTCAAGGTCATCAAGCATTAAGCAAATCAGTTGCTTATGAACAAAATCATGTGATAAATGTTCTTTACCGAGATGCTGAATTTAGAAGACCATTCTAAATTTGGATTTTATTTACAACTATGATTGAAACGGATATTATCATCATTGGAGCGGGTCCTTGCGGATTGTTCACGGTGTTTGAAGCAGGATTGTTAAAGTTGCGTTGTCATTTAATCGACGCCTTACCTCAAGCAGGAGGTCAATTGACAGAGATATACCCCAAAAAGCCTATTTATGATATTCCGGGTTTTCCGGAGGTTTTAGCCGGTGATTTAATTACGAATTTGATGGAGCAGGCAGCTCCGTTTAAACCAGGTTTCACTTTGGGTGAGCGTGCGGAGAAATTTGAAAAAACCGATGATGATCATTTCATCGTTACAACTTCCCGAGGAACCCAACATAAGGCGCCGATTGTCGCAATTGCCGGTGGCTTGGGTTGTTTCGAACCGAGGAAGCCGCCTATTTCGAACATTATCGATTTTGAGGACAAGGGCATTGAATATATTGTTCGTGATCCTGAGTTTTATAGAGGTAAACGTGTGGTGATCAGTGGAGGCGGCGATAGTGCCCTCGATTGGTCAATCTTTCTTGCCAATGGAGTCGCTGAGCATGTGACATTGATTCACCGTTCTACCAGTTTCCGTGGCCATTTGGACAGTGTGCAGAAAGTCATGGACATGAGCGAAAAAGGGGAGATGAAATTAATCACCAATGCCGAAGTGGTGGGGGTGAGCGGAGATGATAAATTGCACGCCATTACCGTGAATATTGATGGTCAAGAACCGATGCAATTAGAGACGGATCATTGGTTACCCTTGTTTGGCTTATCCCCTAAATTGGGACCATTGTCAGAGTGGGGATTGAATATTGATAAAAATTCCATAGAAGTCAATACCTTCGATTATTCCACCAATGTTCCGGGACTTTATGCGATCGGTGATATCAATACGTATCCAGGAAAATTGAAATTAATACTCTGTGGTTTTCATGAAGCAACCTTAATGGTGCAGAGTGCTTTCAAGCGAATTTATCCCAACAAAAACTTGGTATTAAAATATACCACGGTTAATGGGGTGAACGGTTTCTGATGATGAGAAGGGCAGTGGTCATTGGTGCCGGCGTAGCGGGAATGGCAACTGCAATTCGTTTAGCTCATCAAGGTTATACGGTATCTATTTACGAAGCGGCTGCACATTGCGGCGGTAAATTAAGTCAAAAGCAAATCGGTGATTTTCGCTTTGATTTAGGCCCCAGTTTATTTACCCTTCCTGTATTAATCAAAGAACTATTTGATTTGTGTGGTGAAGATTTTGAAACGCAGTTTCCTTTGATACAATTAGATCCCATTGCGCATTATTTCTGGGAAGATGGTGTGGTATTAAAAGCCAATGCAGATACGGAGGTGTGGGCTCATCAAATTGCGGTAAAGTTAGGGGAGGATAAAGCCAAGGTATTGGCCTATTTTAAAAAAGCGGGATGGATTTATGACATCACGAAACCTGTTTTTTTAGAGTCCAGTTTGAAGCGACTCCCTTGGAAATCATGGAAATTTTGGAGGGCATTGTTGTCAATTCCATTATTACCGGTAACAGGGACGCTGCACTCCAGAAATAGTAAATTTTTCAAGAATTTGAAGACCGTTCAAATGATGAATCGATATGCTACATATAATGGTAGCAATCCTTATCGAACGCCTGCGATGATGTCCATGATTCCCCATTTGGAGCATGGTATCGGGGCTTACCTTCCTAAAGAAGGGATGCATCAAATTACGAAAGCATTGGAAAGCTTGATGAGAAAGAAAGGAGTTGAAGTTTATTTGCACACAAAAGTGGAGGAGATTCTGTATCATGGGAATCAAGTGAAGGGAATATTAGTTAATGGCAATAGAATAGATGCTGACGTTGTGGTTTCTAATGTTGACGCCTATTTTACATATCATCAATTATTACCAAAATTTCCAAAACCTGAAAAGATTTTAAAGCAGGAGCGATCATCGAGTGCCATTATTTTTTATTGGGGAATCAAGCGGGCATTCCCAACCTTGGATGTCCATAATTTATTTTTTGCAAATGATTATAAAAAGGAGTTTGATGGCATTTTTCACAAAGGTCAATTGTCTGATGATGTAACGGTCTATGTAAATATCACTTCTAAGGTGGTAGCCAGTGACGCTCCGCTTGGGGGAGAGAATTGGTTTGTGATGATCAATGCTCCTAGATACCAAGGGGGAGATGAGGCTGAGGTAATTACAAAGGCTAGAAAGGCTATTTTGAAAAAATTGAGTACCATTTTAAAAGTAGAATTATCTCAATACATTGAAGTAGAGGATATATTAACACCACATCTTATTCAAGAGCGTACGTCCTCTTATGCAGGATCCTTATATGGCACCGCGAGTAATAATGCTTTCTCTGCTTTTCGTCGACATGATAATTTTATTTCGGGCTTACAAGGCTTGTATTTTGTGGGCGGAAGCGTACATCCAGGAGGTGGAATTCCGTTGTGTTTGCAATCGGCCAGGATTGTGGCGGATTGTGTCAAATGATACAAAAAAAAATCCGCACTAGGCGGATTTTAATAAGTAACGTATCGATTATCTTGGAGCACGCTCCTCAGCCACTTTCACATTGATACGGCGACCTTTTAATTCGCTTTGATCTAACGCTGAAATAGCTGAATGAGCAGCTTCTTCACTGTCCATTTCAACAAAACCAAATCCGCGTGAACGGTTCGTCTCACGATCTTTGATGATACGAGCACTGGTAACATTACCATACGCTGCAAAAGCGCTTTCTAATTCTTCTCTTGTAAGGCTGAAGGGTAAGCCGGAAACAAAAATGTTCATGTAAATAAAAATATTAAATTAATGCCTACTTATGTAGACTTAACAAATATAATCGAAATATCTCAACTTCCAAATTATTTTACATGGAGTGACGGATGTCGCATTGTCTAGGCTCATTCCGTTAGATATTTGTAACATGATATCCATTCTAGAGCAGGCGTGGCAAAATGGCGCTGATTTTATCACTTTTTTAAATCAAGTGAAATCCCTTCATCAATTGGATAAGGTGACCGGAAATAGTCAAACCCCTGAGCTTCTTGCGTACAGTCAATTAAATGAAAAGCGCATGGATCGAATCCTCAAACATGGAAAGATCAACTCCTTTATAAAGGTAAAGAAGTCGAAACGATGGCTCGTCATTACGGAAGGTTGGTGTGGAGATAGCGCTCAGATTGCTCCTTATTTGTATTTGTTTTCGCAACAACAGGGTGCTCAAATGCGGATTGTCTTGAGAGATGAGAATCCTGCGGTGATGGACATGTTCCTCACCAATGGCAGTCGCTCCATTCCAATTGTGATCATGTTGGATGATCAAAATCAAGTGGTAGCCCAATGGGGACCTCGACCTTTGACTTTGAGCAATCTAGTAAAAGCTTGGAAAGAACAAGGGTTGTCAAAGGATGAATTTAATCCGCTCATTCATAAATGGTACGCAGACGATAAAGGCCAAACGTGTATACAGGAATGGGAGGCATTGCTTAGCTAGAAACTGCGTGCTTGGTTGTATCTTTGTGCCATGTATCCTACGCTCTATCATTTCTTTTTTGATGCAATCGGACTGGATTGGCCGGCATTAAAGCTGTTAAACAGTTTTGGTTTTTTTGTGGCCATGGCCTTTTTGACTGCGAGCTATTTATTGAAACTGGAAATGAAAAGAATGGAAGAGAAAAAAATATTCCTTCCTTTCCCTGTCCAGCAAATCATTGGTGCGGGACCACAATGGGGCGAAATTGCCACCAATGGACTATTTGGATTTATTTTCGGATGGAAAATCATTTTTGTTCTGTTGAATGGCCAAAAGCTTTTTGCGCACGGAATGGCGCAGAGAGCACTGTTCTCAACGGAGGGATATGTAGGCTTAGGGATATTATTAGCATTGGGTTTAGCAGGTTGGAAATATTGGGAAGACAAGAAAAAGCAATTGCCTCAACCTAAAAAGGAAGTGATCATGGAGCCGGCGCATGCCTTGGTGGGATCGATCACCTTTGTCGCGGCCATTGCAGGAATGTCCGGTGCGAAATTGTTTCATCTTTTAGAGAACCCTAGAGAATTTATCGATTTTTTCACCCACCCATCGGTTGAAGGATTCATCAGTGGATTGACCATTTATGGGGGCATCATCGTTGGATCGGTAGTGGTGCTTTTGTATGCCAGGAAAAAGGGATTGGCTTTGCTGCCATTGGCAGATGCTGCTGCACCAGGGATGATCTTGGCCTATGGCATTGGACGTATCGGATGTCAGGTAAGTGGAGATGGAGATTGGGGAATTGATAACCCAAGGCCCATGCCAGACGGGTTGTCTTTTTTACCAAAATGGTTGTGGTCGTATGATTACCCCAATAATGTCAACGGAATGGGAGTGGATATAACAGAGGGTGCTATTTTCCCAGGTTACGGCACTCATTTAGAAGTTCCTGTTTTTCCTACTCCTTTGTATGAAACGATTTTGGCGACCTTGATCTTTATTATTCTATGGAGCCTTAGGAAACGCATTACCATCCCAGGAATTATTTTCGGTATGTATCTCGTGTTAAATGGGATTGAGCGTTTCTTTATCGAGCAAATCAGGGTCAATAATTTTATTGATTTTATGGGAATGAAGTGGACCCAAGCCATGTTCATCGCGTTGATGATGATGGTCGGTGGAAGTGCATTTATTTTTTATCGTTGGAAAAAACATGAACGCGGGGCCTAGAGTTGCTTTTCATACACTGGGTTGTAAATTGAATTTCGCGGAGACGAGTGAAATTGCCAAGTCTTTGCAAAATGCAGGTTATGCGAAGGTCGAAATGGATCAGCAACCAGATGTGTTGGTTATCAATACATGCAGTGTTACCGATCACGCGGATCAAAAGTGCCGAAACATCGTTCGTCGCGCCATTAAACACAATCCGGATGTTTTTGTGGCAGTCATTGGATGTTATGCTCAGTTGAAACCACAAGAGATTGCTCAAATTGAAGGAGTCAGTGTGGTCTTGGGGGCCAACGAGAAATTCAATTTACTCGAACACATTCAGAAAAAAGAGGAAGAACGTCAGAAGATTGTGGTGGGACATATCAAGGAGGTGCATGCATTTGTACCCTCTTTTTCTTCGGGGGACCGCACCCGAACTTTTTTGAAAGTTCAAGATGGATGTAATTATTTCTGTGCGTTTTGCACCATACCGCTGGCACGAGGGAAATCACGTAGTGCGAACATTGCGGAAACCCTTGTCAAGGCGAAACAGGCGGTGGAGACGGGTGCTAAGGAAATTGTTTTAACAGGAGTTAATATTGGTGATTTTGGAACAGCACATGGAGAAACTTTTTTATCCCTCATTCAGCAATTGGATCAACTGGAAGGGGTAGAGCGTTTTCGTATTTCGAGTATCGAGCCCAATTTACTTTCGGAAGAAATCATTGCGTTTGTCGCTACCTCAAAAAAGTTCATGCCCCATTTTCATATTCCGCTTCAAAGTGGTGACGATGAGATTCTTCGTGCAATGAGAAGACGTTACCGCACGGATTTGTACCGTGAGCGTATCATGTTGATCAAACAAAGAATGCCACATGCGTGCATTGGGGTGGATGTCATTACGGGATTTCCCGGGGAGACCAATGAGTTGTTTTTAAATACAATGTCTTTTTTACAATCCTTACCCGTTTCCTATTTACATGTTTTTACCTATAGTGAGCGCGCCAATACCACGGCATTGCGTATAGAGGACGTAGTGCCCATTTCCGTCAGGCAAGAAAGAACGCAACAACTACGTATGTTGTCGGAAAAAATGAAACGACATTTTTATCAAACTTTCGAGCATCAAATCAGAAGCGTTCTTTGGGAAAGCAGCACGGAGGATAATAAAATGAGTGGTTATACAGATAACTACATTCGAGTCACGGCCGATTGGGTAGAATCGAAGTTGAATACCATTGAGGAAATAACCATTCAGGAAAACGGAGTGTATTATGATTGGAACTAAAAATTGGAATAGCTCATTCAAAGGGGTGTCTTTGTTTTCATGGTTGGCTCTCCTTTTTTACACGGTGGGTGGGGTAGGCATGATCCTCAATGAAGAGCTATTCATTCCATTGAGTGCGTTGAATTTACTGCTGATGATGCTCTTGCTTTTCTTTGATGAAGTATCAATCCCCAAGTTGTTGTTATTTATTGTGGTTGGGGTTGCGGGTTGGCTGATGGAATGGGTGGGAGTGCACACAGGTATGCCATTTGGTATTTATGAATACGGAGATGGTTTAGGTTGGAAGTGGAAAGACATTCCGCTCATTATTGCCGCTAATTGGATAATGATAACTTGGTTAGGAGTCGCAACAGCGCGATGGGTAATGCCTTCCGCTTCTCGTTGGGGAATTGCATGGTTGTCAGCGATATTAATGGTGATCATGGATGTCTTGATGGAGCCCGTCGCGCCACATTTAGATTATTGGATGTTTCAATTGAATAGGGTGCCGATGCAAAATTATTTAGCGTGGGGTTGGTTAGGGCTGATGTTTTCTTGGCTTTTTACTTTTATATCCCCTTCTAAAAATTACTTTCCTGTTATGCTGGCATTCATTCAATGGGTGTTTTTTATTGCGTTAAATCTATATTATTAAGCCGATGGAATTAAGTGCCCCTCGAATGCATAAATCAGCTTTGGAAACCTCGTGGGCCCTCTATGGTACCTCGTGTGAGGAAATAAAAAAGTGGGCCACCTTTTTTCAACAATGCAGTCCACGCATGTCAGTTTACATCGATGCTGCTCACCACGAACAAACAATTGAAAGCAGCATCACTGCGGGGAATGGATATAACATCACACACAGCGCAACCCTCTCTCCAAGTCCATGGAAGGTGCATTGGATCAATGGAAACCATTTTCAATCCCATAAGCAAATCGTCATTCATGACCCCAAGAAATTGGCCTCCTTGGAGAGAAGAAGAGATCAGTTAACGCAAGTCGATTGTATTATTTCGGCGGAAGGAATACCTCCTCATCTGCTGGAGTGGGGAGTTGCGAATGCGCAAACACCTTGCTTTGCACCTCATGATATCGCCGCTATCGAAGCTTGGGTAAGGGCACAGCTTCCGCCTTTGCCTGTTGCCGGCTTGATTTTAACCGGTGGTAAAAGTGAGCGCATGGGGCGAGATAAGGCCATGTTGGATTATCATGGAATGCCTCAATGGGAATATTTGAAATCGCAATGTGAGCTTTTGGACATTCCTGTTTTTGTCAGTTGTAAAAAAGAACAACAAGATTTTTGGAACGAGAAAGGGGTGCAAGTAGTCGTGGATCAATGGCCTGACATGGGACCCATGGCAGGGATTTTGAGCGCAATGAAGCAACAGCCGATGTTCAGTTGGATGGTCATGGCCTGTGACATGCCTAATTGGAATGCGGCAGCCATGCGCACCTTAATCGAAAATAGGAAGTCTCAAAAAGGGGTAACCGCATTTTTCAACGAAGAAAAAAAATGGCATGAACCTCTCGGAGCGATTTGGGAATCTGATATTGAAGGTTCTTTATTTCAATGGTCGTGGGTATCGGCTTGTCCTCGAAAATTTCTTCATCAGATACCTACGCATTCCATTGAGCAAAATGCTCATCATTGGTTAGATAACATCAATGATCCCGCGACACGTGAGCGTTGGTTTAAACACCAGGGCGAATGATGATTTCACTGATGTTCACTCCGGCCGGTGCTTCTATGGCATGAACCATTTGCGCTGCGATGTCAAAAGGGGAAAGACCTTTTTCAAAATTTGGAACATATTCTTTCAATAAATCTTCGTTTTGAGTGACATGAATAAAGTCGGTATTGACCGCACCAGGACAAATCGTGGTAATGCGAATATGCTTGCCATGCTCAATTTTTAAACTTTCACCAATGGCC
The DNA here is from genome assembly GCA_964544665.1 of uncultured Chryseobacterium sp. GTDB lineage: Bacteria > Bacteroidota > Bacteroidia > Flavobacteriales_D > Sanyastnellaceae > CAMCTV01. The sequence continues at coordinate 22,522 of CAZJCQ010000010.1, forward strand.
AATACGGCATGTTTTGTTGCGCAGTAAATGCCTGAGTTGGCAAATACATGGTGAGAGGCAACGGAACCCAAATTGATGATGTGACCCTTGCGAGAAATGATTTCTTGAAGACAACCATGTATCATATTCAAAATACCTTTGATATTCGTATCCACCATTTCATGCCAATGCTCGAGTCGAGCGGAAACCAGAGGGTCGAAATAGCCTAGTCCTGCATTATTAATCAACACATCGATTCCGCCCATTTGGGCTCTTGCTTTTTCTATTGCTGCCTGGCAATCTTCCATATTTCTTACATCCCCTACATGATAATGCATGGAGGTTCCCGCAATGTCCTTAAGCTTTTCCTCGTTACGCCCCATGATCAAGACTTGATGTCCTTTCTCAACCAAAGCTTTTGCTGTGGCAGCGCCAATTCCCGAGCTTCCTCCGGTGATTAAAATATTTTTCATGGCGCAAAAATGGGTATAAAATGAACTTCTTTGTGATTTGTTTAAAGTTTATTCGATAGCGTCTCCTTACTTTTGTCAAAAATAATTTTATATGGGATCAATAGTAGGAAAAAAAGCACCCTCATTTAAGGCAGGTGCAGTGACCAATGGAGGTACAATCGTGAGCGATTTTTCATTGGATCAATACAAGGGAAAACAAGCGGTAGTATTCTTCTTTTATCCAAAAGATTTTACCTTCGTTTGTCCAACCGAATTACACGCATTTCAAGAGCGTTTACAAGATTTTAACGATCGCAATGTCGCCGTAGTAGCATGTTCTACCGACACCGAAGAAAGTCATTGGGGTTGGTTGCAAATGGCCAAAGAACATGGTGGAATCAAAGGAATCACGTATCCTATTGTAGCCGATACGACCAAATCCATTTCTGATGCTTTTGGCGTATTAGCCGGGGAGTATGAATACGATGAAAATGGAATGTTAACCGCTAACGGTCCGATGATCGCCTATCGTGGTTTGTTTTTAATCGACAAATCAGGCACTGTGCAACACGCTGTGATTAATAACTTCCCATTGGGAAGAAACGTAGAAGAGGCATTGCGCATGGTGGATGCGTTGCAATTCTTTGAGGAGAATGGTGAGGTTTGTCCAGCCAATTGGAGCAAGGGAAAAGATGGAATGAAGGCTGATCACAGTGGCGTGGCTGACTATTTAGCTTCTCACTAAATTGAATTAAATTTGAAATAAAAGGCTGTCTTCGGACGGCCTTTTTTCTTTTCTTTCACCCATAACAAGACTCGGAATTCGACTATCTCACAATCTCGATGGGGACATATTGAATCTCAACTCTATTCTTGGGATGATAAAGATTGGATTTCCATTTTATAAATTCCTTTTCCGAAATTTGACATAGATTTTCTTCGCATTGAAGCGAGGGCTTTTGAATGTCCTGATCGGAATACACTAAAATAATTTCGTCCAATTGCGTGAGGCCTGCTCCAGCTCCAGCTTCCAACGTTAAGGGCAAGCCCGCAGGGTGTTCGGTAAATGCCATTTTTTCTTGAAATAATACATAAGACACATCAGCGGCGATCTTTACTCCGTTGAGCGAATTGTATTGAGCGGAAGGTAATAAGCGATACATGATTTGTGCGGCATGATCCCAGTAGTAAACAGACAAGTACCCCTTGGCAGATGAAGTGAGCTTCACATACAATCGATCATTATTTTGAAATCGGGTCAACGGCGTTTTACCAGTGGGCTCATTGGAGGTGGTAATTTGAAATGAAATTTTACCTTCTTGTGGCAGTGCAATGGCTTCCCCTTTAATTTTCACTTGACAGGCCATCGTATTTCCTTGGCAGGTCCATTGTACAATCGGTGCCTCGGCGTCTTGCAGCCATTCTCCCATGACCGACGTTTGAGTAATGCTTTCAAATTGCTCCTCTCTGTTTTTATTCACCTCTTTTTGATTGTTGATGGTAACCTCCGTGACGCGATAGCCAAATTCCTTGCCCATAGCCGAAAGCCGAGCTTGCTCGATGCATTTTTTTTCGGTTTCTACCATGGTGGTATTTCTCTCTAAAGTCATTTCATACTCGCCAGCGAGCTTGACCTTTTTCTGGGCCGATAGCATGGAAAAGGAGTACAGGAAAAATATAGTGAGGAGCACTTTCATGAGAATAAAATTACACTAACTTTGGTAGATGAAGAAGATTTTTTTTATTGCGTTTTCAATCGGCCTGGCATTTGCGGTTCAGGCACAGACGGAAGCCATTTCACCCGTGTATCGTTTTAATATCAAAAAGAAGGTTGTCCCTCCTATTTTAACGTTAGAAACCGCTTCCATTCGTTTGGTTGATGAAGATGGAAATGGTATTCTCAATGCCAATGAAAAAGTGCAGTTGATTTTCAAAGTGAAGAACAGTGGGGAAGGCGATGGGTTGAATTTGCAGTTGAAATTAAATACAACAGGCTCTACTCAGGGTTTGCAATGCCCTCAGTCAAAGTCATTAACCGCTATTATGGCCCATCAAAGTGCGGAATACAAATTGGAATGGACCACCAGTATGAATACCGTGGATGGAGTGGTTAATGTGACGCTCGAAATAGAGGAACCCAATGGTTTCAATACCGATGCAGTGCAAATGGAGATCAAAACGCAGAAGTTTATTTCGCCGATGGTGCAAGTGGTCGATCATGCCATATACTCCAATGATGGTGATACACAATTGGGATTGGCCAAGCCTTTTAATCTGCAGCTTCTGGTGCAGAACACCGGTCAGGGCGATGCGAAAAATGTAACGATACATTTTCCCATTCCTGCGAATACTTTTTTAATGAGCGGAGACGAAGAAGTGACCATCGATTATTTGGCTGCGGGAGAGCAGCGCAGTTTGGATTATGGATTGGTCATCAATAAAAAATTTACCGGTACTTCAATAGCGTTCAATGCGGATTTGTCCGAGTCGTACGGAAAGTATGCCCAAGATTGGAACGGATCTTTTACGCTGAATCAGGCCTTGGCAGCAGAGAAGTTGGTGGTGCAAGGAACGGCTCAAGCATCCAAAAATATCGAAGTGGCGTCGCTGCGCAGCGATGTGGACAAGGATATTCCCATGGGCATTGCAACCAAGTCCAATCGGTATGCCTTGATCATTGGCAATGAAGATTACGCCAAGTACCAATTGGGATTAGATCAAGAAGTAAACGTTGATTTTGCAAGGAATGATGCACAAGTGATGGCCGAGTATGCCGAGAAAGTGTTGGGCTATCCCAAGAACAATATCGTGGTGTTGAAAGATGCCACCAAAGGACAAATGTCACAGGAGATTACCAAATTGGTGCGCTTTGCAGAAATTGAAAAAGGCAAGGCCGAGTTGTTGTTTTATTATAGTGGACATGGTTTGCCCGATGAAGTTTCGAAGGATCCCTACTTGATTCCCGTTGATGTGAACGGTACGCAGGTGACGAATGGCTATGCCCTGAATGAGTTATATCGCCAGTTGGCATTGCATCCTACCGAACGTGCGACCGTCATACTCGATGCATGCTTTAGTGGAGGAGCGCGAAACAAAGAGCTGGTAGCCATGAAAGGCGTCAAAGTAAAGGCGAGTGTCAGTAACATCCCCGCGAACTTGGTGGTCTTGGCCTCCAGCTCAGGTCAAGAGAGCAGCGCCGTTTTTAAAGACAAGCAGCACGGATTGTTTACTTATTATCTAATGAAATCTTGGAAAGAAAACAAGGGCGCGGGCAGCATACAATCGCAAATGGAGAAAGTAAAGAGCGAGGTGGCCAAGGAGGCGACACGAATGAATAAAGTGCAAACTCCACAAATGATGGTAGGCCCCTCGTTAAACGATCAGATGCAATCGATACAATGGGTAAAATGAGGAGCATAGGAATCACCGCGTGGGCATTGACCCAGTTCGGAGTCATCGGTTGGGCACAGCAGGTGTCAAAAGTAACCGCGAGTCAAGAAGGGCAGCGCATTGTAGTGCAATACCAATTGCAGACCCCTGAGCCCTGCGAGGTAGAATTGTATTGCAGTGAGGACGGAGGACAACAATGGAAAGCGGTGAAAGGTGGATTGAGTGGAGACCAGCATCGGCAGGCCTCTGGAGTGCATCGCTTGGAGTGGGATGTATTGCAAGGCAGGGAAGAAATGGTCAGTGATCAAGTGGTATTTAAAGTCAAAGCCATCAGTACCTCCGGAGGATATAAAACGGTTACCATTGGCGATCAGGTATGGATGGCGGAGAATTTGAATGTTGATCGCTATCGCAACGGAGATTTAATCAAAGAAGTAAAGGAAGATAATCAGTGGTACGTGACTTATGAAGGGGCATGGTGTTATTACAATAATGAATTATCCAATGGAGAGATCTATGGTAAATTGTACAATTGGTATGCGGTCAATGATGGCAGGGGATTGTGTCCAGTAGGATGGCATGTGCCCAGTGATGAGGATTGGACAGCGTTGGAAGATTATTATGAAGGAGCAGAATGGGCGGGAGGATATTTAAAGGCCACGCAACAATGGATGTCACCGAATACCGATGCGAATAACGAAAGCGGATTTGGCGCCTTGCCAGGAGGGTATCGCAATGGTTGGGGCGTGAATGGAGATTTGGGCAAAGATGGATTTTGGTGGACAGGGGATGCCTTGAATAGTTCCGAGGCATGGGATCGAACCTTGTCATACAAAGATGGAGAAGTTGGTCGCAGCGCCAATCGCAAGACGTTGGGATTTAGTGTACGGTGTATTAAAGATTAAGGGGATGAAGTAGCGAGGGTGGTTTTCTCCCCTCCTGCTTTTGTGAAACAAAAGAAAGGAGGTAGCGATGCTTCGCTAGGCTGCGCAGCAGCCGGGGTGGTTTTTTCAGAGTGAGAGCGAGAGCGAGAAAGAGAGTGAGAGCGAGTAGAAAGCAGGATAAAATAGGTGTTGAACAGGGTTATTGCAAACAAGAAAAGGAAAATGATTAGACTGGTTTTAGAAACAGGCCGCAGGTTGAAGAGGTTGATCTTGGGAGCGTTGTTATTCTTGACAACGACACATGGAATACAAGCGCAAACGGTATCCAATGTTTGGGTACAACAAGAAGGTCAGCAATTGGTCATCCATTATCACTTGGAAACAAAGTCCCCCTGTAAAATGGAAACGTATCTCAGTGAAAACGGCGGCAGCACCTGGGCCTTGCTACAGGCGGGATTAAGCGGTGATGTGAGCGAGGTGCGCAGTGGAGATCATGCGATTGTTTGGAATGTGCTCTCCTCTCGGGAACAATTGGTAGGAAGTGATTTTGTTTTTAAGGTGAAATCTGCCAGCGTGGAAAATGCATTGAAAGTCGGTCAGGAATTCCAAGGTGGAATTGTGGCGTATATCTTCCAGTCAACCGATGCGGGATACAAGGAAGGTGAAGTACATGGTTTAATTGTTGCGACTAAGGATTTGAAAAGAACATACAACTTTAAGCGTTCTGTAGCCAAGTGTAAGCGATTTTCTTCAGATTCATTTTCAGATTGGTTTCTACCATCTTTCTCGGATTGGGATATGGTAATGGATAATTGGAAATTTTTGCGTTTTAACAAAGCGATTGTCTATTGGACAAGTTCTGATTGTACTTTCGATAATTTCGATGAATTTCTGCAAGATGATTATTCAAGATACGGCGGTGTTTGGACTATATCTATAAATAATGGATTCGTTGCATTTCGCCCCAACCTGAGAAATCAAAGGATGTATGTTCGTCCTTTTAGATCATTTTAATCTTAAACGATAACTGAGTAAAGGTTGATTGCTTGGTACTGTCTTTTTTTTTTTTTTGAGTTACAATAGATGAAAAAAAAACTAAGAAAGATTCACTAAACCATCCCCAATCACTCACCACCGCAAACAAACAAAATCCGTCGGATCACCTCATCAATATTATATTTCACCTCTTCATTGCTGAATCGGATGACTTTGATTCCTTTGGAAAATAAATATTTTTCTCGTATTTGATCATAGGTTTGACGAGTGACGTTGTTGTGAACATTCCCATCAATTTCAATCGCGATCTTTTTGTTCGCAAAATAAAAGTCAACGATGTACGGACCTATACCATGCTGTCTGCGAAATTTTAAAACTTGTTGTTTGTTGTTTAAGAATTTCCAGAGTCTTTTTTCAGAAATGGTGGCATTGCTTCTGAGTTCCTTTCTTCTTGCTTTTTGAGTTGGTCGATTCATTAATTTCATGGTGCAAAATTGGAATCGAGGAAAGTTTGTGGCAAGAAACATATAAGGCGCATATAAATGGTCGGAAATGGAAAGTTTGTTCAGTATATTTCATCTCCATTTGCATTTTTAGTTGACTGATTCAGTTTTTTTCTTGCTTTATATGACCACCCCGTCTGCTTCGCAGACACCCCTCCTTTCCACTTCGTGGCAGGAGGGGAGATGTTCCCTTTGTCTCCTTTTCCCAAGAATGCGAAGCATTCTGTTGTTCCTTGTCCCAAGAATACGAAGCAATCTGTTGTTCCTGGTAATGAACACCCCATCCAGACATCGCTGCGCTCGTCTGTCCACCCCTCATTTCCGCTACGCGGCAGGAGGGAAATATCCCCTTGTCGTTTTGTCCCCCTTGTCCCAAGAATGCGAAGCATTCTGTAGTTCCCTTTGCCCCAATATTTCGCTATCCTTGCCCCTCCGGCAAAGGCATCCAATGCGTAATGTCCGAAAAAAATCGATTGCTATTGCCCTCGCCCGCCCAAAAATGGAGGCCATGCTTTTGGCCCTTTTCACTGTCCATGGGATAAAAGTTTTTGCAAAAGCGCATCAATAGTACTTCTCTTAGTTCGGTCTCTCCCGTTTTGCCTGGTAGATATATTTGATTTCCTGGGATCAAGACCAACACTCGTTGCTGGTCAGCCGGCAATCGTTCCGAAGTTGCAATCCATTCCATGATTTATTTTCCTTGAAATTGAGGTTGACGTTTCTCTAAAAACGCTTGCACTCCTTCCTGGTGATCTTCAGTGGCGCCCGCAAGAAGTTGACCATTCAGCTCATTTTGCAATTGCTGCGAAAGCGTGGCGTTCATGCTTTGCTGCAAAGCTTTTTTTGTCAATGCAAGTCCTTTTGTTGGCATAGCAGACAACTTTGCCGCCAATTCATTTACCAATGAATCAAATTCGTCGTCTTTCACACATTGATAAATCATCCCCATTTTTTCCGCATCACTGGCAGAAACTTTTTCACCCAACATCATTTGAGCAATGGCACGCTGATACCCCACTAATCGGGGAAGAAAAAAAGTACCACCACTGTCGGGAATCAGTCCGATTTTCGAAAAAGCTTGAATGAATGAGGCAGATTCTTTGGCGACGATGAAATCGCAGGCCAGTGCGATATTGGCTCCTGCTCCAGCAGCGACTCCATTGACTGCAGCAATGACGGGCTTCTCCATCTGTGTGATAAGGAGTATCGATGGATTGTATCCTTCTTCGATGATTCTTTTTAAACCAGGTCCTTGTGGATCGATGGCTTCTTGCAAATCTTGTCCCGCGCAAAATGCTTTTCCGTTACCAGTAATAATTACGCATCGGATCGTCATGTCATCTTGTGCTTGTTTCAGCGCTTGATTAAATTCATCGGCCATGGGGCGATTGAAGCTATTGAATTTATCCGCGCGATTCAAGCAAATGGTGAAAATGCCTTGGCTGTTGGTAGTGGAAATAAATGAATTCATATTACTGTTTTGAATAAAATTGTGCTCTTCCCGTCATCAGTCTTTTGGTAATTTGTGTGACCATCAATAAAAAGGCGGCCAGAATAAAAATATCGGTAAACTCTCGCTTTAGCCATTTCCAGCCTTCCTGGTAATAAGGAGCCGTTGCCCAAAATCCAATTCCCAAAAAGAGTATCGAAAGTCCTAATACCGCGATTAGGTAATTCCACCAGGGCTTTGCACTTTCTTCCCATTGACAAAGTTTCCCGACCACAATAACGGCCATCCATTCGCTAATTTTTGCACCAATACCCATGATGTTAAATAGTAAATAGGGCGTTAGTTCTTTGGGAAAAATAAGGAGTTGGTAGGTGGTGGAAATACACTGATAAACGAATAAAGCTACTAAACCCAATGGCATTCCCCACCACATTCCGATGAGAACGATTCCTGCCCAAGAATAGGGAAGGTTTTGTTGCGGTAATAAATTAACGGGAATCAAGTCAATCAGAAATAGCAATATAGCGGCGATGATCACTTTAATAAGATGATCCCATTTTTTTTGTGGGTGAAGTTGAATTAATTCGGCAATCATGAATGCCGCGAAGATAAAGGAAAATTTTAAGCTTTAGGTCGATGATAATAAGCCAATCCAGTGGTGAATAACATAATGGTAATGGAGGACAAAGGCATAAGAATAGCGGCAATTAAGGGGTGCAACGTTCCGCTCATGGCATAGCTCAGACCAACAATGTTATAAAGTAGGCTGATGCCAAAGCTCCACCTCACTATCTGCTCATGCTTTTTCGCGTATTTGAATATAGCGGGTAGATAGGGGAGAGAACGTGCGTCGAGCATGACATCACATGCAGGAGAAAATGGATGCGATTGCTCGGTGATGGCAATGCCTACCTCTGCATTCTCAAGCGCGCCAGCATCATTCAATCCGTCTCCAATCATGGCAACAATATGATGATGCGTTTTGAGTTGTTCGATGTAATTTTTTTTCTCTTGAGGCGCAAGTCCATGAAACAAGGGCACACCATCTGGAATAATGGCCTTGATACTGGATGAAGTCGGAAGCGGATCGCCGCTGATGATGGACATGGAGTAATGGGGATTCAGGAGCTGAAGTGTATCAGCAACTCCGCTTCGAATGGCATGTTCCATCACCAATGATCCAATCAATGCTCCATTAGCGGTAATGTGGACATGGGCATCGTTTTGCTGTTGGGATGTGAAAGTTGCTGATCCAATTTTAAAATGAATTCCTTGGCAAATCCCCTCAATTCCTAATCCAATGTGTTCTTGAAATTGATGCACTGTTGGTAATTCCATGGATGATGATCGCAGGTGCATGACAATGCTTTTACTCAAAGGATGCGATGATTGGTTGCAGATGGCGACAATGGATGCAAAGTGCTCCGTGGGTGCTGCTTGTTGCCAATGCGCTTGCGCATCCTTGGTAGTTAGGGTTCCTGTTTTATCCCATGCAAGGTGATCCACTTTAGCAAGGTCATGCAAGACTTTATTATTCTTTACGAAACATCCTATTTTATTGAGGTGCATTAATACTGCTCCTTGCGTGAAAGTGGCGGATAATAATAAAGCACAAGGACAAGCCACAATTAATACGGTTGTGATCGCATGAATGGATCGCCCTATGTCAATGCTCCACCAAAATATTCCAGCCGCAATGGTTATGAATAAAAGAAACCAAGTAAAATACTTCGCCCATCGATCCACATAAGTAAGGGTAGACTCGGCGTCATTTTCCGTTTTCTTCTGATTCCAAAGAGAGGTGAGGTAACTATTCGCGACGTTGGAAGTAATTTGTATTTGTATGAGCTGTCCAATTTGCCTTCCACCGGCAAATAAAGCTTGACCTTTTTTCACGGGTGTTGGTTTTGATTCACCTGTTACAAAAGAATAATCGATGAATGCGTGATCCGAAAGTAAGATCGCATCGCACGGAATCATTTCATAGCCCCGAAGCAGCACCATGTCACCACTTTGCAATTGAGACAACATTTTCCACTCCATGCCCGATGAGCCAATCACTTGACAAGATAGCGGAAAGAAACTTTTGTACGTTCGTGAAAAGTGAAGCCGATGCTGAGTGGCTTCTTGAAAGTATTTGCCAATGAGCATAAAAAAAATAATGCCCGTCATCGAGTCGAAATATCCTCCTCCGGTTTGGCTGATGACTTCATAAGAAGAACGGCCAAAGGTGATGAGCAGGCTCAGTACCAATGGGGCATCAATGGGAAGTATGTTCATTCGGAGACCTTGAATGGTTTTGACAAAAAATATTCGCGCACCCCAAATCAAGGCCGGAAGCGATAGCAATAAATTCAAGTACCGAAACAGTCTTGACATTTGCGGAGAATCCGTCATGTCTAGGTCGAGGTACTCTGGAAAACTCAATAACATAATGTTCGCAAAACAAAATCCAGCAATTCCAATCGCAATGAGATGTTGTTTCTTTTGTTGCATCCATTGTGCGTCTTGACTTTGTTCTGGATCGAGTAGGGGTTCGTAACCGATATAGGCCAACCATTCGACGAGTTGACGAAGAGAAATTTGCTGTGGATGAAAATGAATCGTGATGGATTGTTGCATAAAATCGACTTGCGATTGCATTATCCCTTTTTGTAGTTGAGGCAGTTTCTCCAGTAAATAAACACACGACGCACATTGAATGTGCACGGATTGAAATTTTACAATCGTTCGTTCTTGATCTGAATACTGAATAAAAGTGTGTGCATTCTCGGATTGATCTAGAAAGGCATATTTATCTTTTGCAGGGGCCTTACTCAAAGGTTCTCTTTTTCCCTCATCGTAGAATGCACAAAGGCCATTGGAGTTCAAAAGGGAGTAGACAGAAACGCAACCATGGCAGCAAAACGAATGCTGCTCATGTGAGATGACTTTACCCAATATGTTATCTCCGCAGTGATAACAAGTCATGATTATTTTTTTCGATCAAATTGTTCGCTCAATTCTTTCCCTTGTTCATTTTGAAAGGCCAAGGTCCATTGATCAGTAACAGTTGTTTCTAACCAAATGGTTCCACTTTTACGAAAAACTTGAACGTCTATTCCGCATTGTTGCCAGATCATTTCTTCCAATTCATGAACGGTAGTTTCAGAATGAAATTGAAGAATACCTCCATGAATACTAGGGTTGAGTTGTTCCATTCGGAGGTTGGTCGTGACCATTTCTTTTTTTGGGGACCCTTCCTGTTTTTCATGGAGAGTATAAAAGAACTCCCATTTTAAATAAGGAAAGTGAACGCTGAAAGCTCCTTTCAATGTCAAGAGGCTCATGCTTCCTTGATAGGGAATCTCAATATAATTCACGTACGATTTGTTTCTTACAAAAATGACTCGAGGATGGACTTGAACATTTGAGTATACTCAATCCTATCAATGATTCATGTCATTTTTATTCGGGACTCTCGTTTTGCAAATCAAAAAGTTGGCGATAAATGCCTTTGTTTTGAAGTAAGTTCTCATGTTGTCCCCATTCCATTATTTTTCCATCATCTAATACCATGATGAAATCACAGTGCATAATGGTAGAAACGCGGTGGGCGATGAGAATGGAAGTCCGATTGGCCATTCTTCTTTTTAATCCGTTGAGTATTTTTTCTTCAGTGGTATTATCCACTGCGGAAAGACAATCATCGAATAATAAAAGGGGTGGGTTTTTGATAATGGCACGAGCAATCGAAACCCTTTGCTTTTGACCTCCGCTAAGGTTAATACCTCGTTCTCCTAAAATCGTTTCCATTTGCTGAGGAAATCCTTGAATGTCGTCCCAAATCGCCGCGTCTTTGGCCGCGCTCTCTATTTCTTGTGCACTCGGGTTCTCTAATCCAAAGGCGATATTTTGATAAAGGGTATCGGAAAACAGAAATACATCTTGCGGAACATATCCGATGTTCTTTCTGAAATGTTTTACATCAATATCGGTAATGCGGTATCCGTCCACTTCTATAGTGCCAGAGGTGGGATCAAAAGTTCTTGTGAGTAGCTGAGCCAAGGTGGATTTTCCGCTTCCCGTTCTTCCAATGATCCCGAGTGACTTTCCGGCAGGTAACTCAAAGTTGAGGTCTTTCAGGGCATGGATTTGCGTGTCTTGATAAGTGAAATTGACGTTTTTAAATTGAATGTGCCCAGTTATAGCATGCACTGATCCACTTTCGGTAGAAATACTAGGGGTGGTTCTTAAAAACTCATTGATTCTCGCTTGGCTGGCCTCGGCCTTTCGAACTAAACTAGTCACCCAACCGACACTGGCAAAGGGCCAGGTAAGTTGGTTGACATAAAATACAAATTGCACGATCGTGCCGATGGTGATGTGACCGGCTGAAACCTCTTTAGCGCCGATGTAAATCGTCAGAATAGTGCTCAATCCGACAAGAATGCTAATGACGGGCATAAACAATGCATCTGCTTTAACCAGTTCCATTTGATGCTTCTTGTATTCATCGCTTTCCTTTTTGAAGTCATCTGCTAAGTACGTCTCTCTTCTAAACGTTTTTATTACCCTGATGCCACTGAAAGCTTCTTGAACCATGGTGGACAGTTTGCTCTGTTGACGTTGTACTTTTTCTGTCCTTCTATTGATGATAGTGCTGACGTAGAAAATCCCGAACATCATAATGGGTAAGGGTCCTAAAGTAAAAAGGGTTAATGTTCCGTTGATGTTCCACATGACAACGGCGCAAAGTATAATCAAAACAATGAGGTTGATGGTGTACATGACGGCTGGTCCGAGGTACATCCGCACCCTTGATACATCTTCACTGATTCGATTCATCAAATCTCCCGTTCGATTTCTTCGATAAAATTCACTGTCCAATGCCTGGTATTGATGATAAATCACATTCTTGAGGTCATATTCAATGTGACGTGACATCACAATAATACTTTGTCGTTGATAGAATAAAAAGACTCCTTTGATAAGAAACACAATCAGGTAACCGATCGATAAAATGAGACCAATGGTCAGTGCCCAATGACTCGCATTTTCGGGTGAAAGCGTGATGCTGTTTCCCCAATGTGTCCAAATTTCGAACATTTGAATGCTCGAGGGCAGCGGAATAGCGATCGCTTCGTTCTTCCATTGGTTTTGCGTAACCATCATTTGATGGACAAAGTCAATCCCTTCTCCAATTAATTGAGGGGCATATACATTGAAGATATTGGTCAAGACGATGAAAACAAAACCCATAAAAACCCGACCACGGTATTTCCAAAGCAGAGGATTGAGGTAGGCGAGTTCTTTCATGAATAATTAAAATTCAAAATTCCATGTAAGACTGGGCAGAATGGGAAATAAACTCACTTGCTTGGCTTGTGTTTGGAAAGTGCCGCTAGTGATGTCTCCGCTATTTTCAAAGTAAATGAAGTAGGGATTGCGTCGATTATATAAATTGTAAATCGAGAAGTTCCAGGAACTTCGGAATACTTGATCGGATTTTAATTGTCCTTTCTTATGAGCATCCTCTCGAGCAATGGTTCTTTTAGAAACCCAATTGAATGAAATATCTGCGCGGTGATAGGGTGCCATTCGGAAACTATTGCGATCACCATATATGTCAATGATATTACCCTCAAAGAAGTAGCGGGCCAAAGGAAGGGTGATCGCATTACCTGTTGCGTATACAAAAACAAACCCCAAATCCATCCTTCTATTGATTTGATAATTACAAACAAAATTGAGGTCGTGCCTTCGGTCCCATCTAGACGGAAAAGCGCGGCCGCCATTTATTTCGTCAAATTGTCTCATGGTCTTGGCCCAGGTATATCCGATCCAGCCATTTAATTTGCCCGATCGTTTTTTTAGGAAAAATTCTGCCCCATAGCTCCAACCTTTACCAAACCACAACAAATTATCGATGTTGTCATTAACGGTTTGTGCAGGATCCGCACCCTCTTTGTATTCACTGATATTATAGGTGTCTTTGTAATAAACTTCAACACTGCTCTCCCATTTATCGGCCAGAAAATTCCGAAAATATCCGATGCTATATTGATTGGAATGCTGCGGTTTTAGGCGATCAGTACTCGGTAGCCATACATCCGTCGGTAGAGAAGTAGGGGAGAAACTGTTGAGGTGTATGTATTGATAATTTTTCATGTACCCCGCTTTGAAACTGCTCCCATCTCGAAATAAATAGCGACCACTCAATCGGGGTTCAAATCCCGAATAATCGGCCACTTTCTCCCCATTTCCATAATGAATCACTGTGGGTTCAGCTTGTCCTCCAAGTCCAGTATTCGTGGGTTTTATGTAACGGTCAAAAGTTCCCGTATGCAAAAAGTAGCTTTCTCGGAGACCAATGTTCACTTTAATTTTTTCGTTAATGTCCCATTCATCTTGGATATAGATGGCAGATTCATGTGAGTTCAAGCGAGTGGTGTTGTTTAGGTTAAATTCCGTGTCACCACTCTTTGCATAGCTGTTGTTGGGAGTAAAAATGTGATATACATAGTCTGCCCCCCACTTTACATTGTGATTAGGGTTGGGAAAATAATTCCATTGCATTTTTACGCCGTAGTCACGAATTCCACTTTTTAAGCCGAAGGAAAAAAGGTCGGTGCCTGCTTGAAAAGAAAAGGTATAGTCGGTAAAAGAGGCGATGGTATTCATGAACATTTTGGGAGAAAAGATATGATTCCATCTTAAAGTGGCAGTGGTATTGCCCCAAGGAATTTTGGTCGAGAATCCTGCGTTTGCCGAATTGAAATTGAATATATCCCTGCCCAAATAGGCGCTGAGTGAAATCCAGTCTTTAGGTGAGAATTTGTAATTGAATTTGCTATTGAGGTCATAGAAAAAATAGCCGGTTCCTTGAATGTTGGGGTATTTATTGATCAGCGGTTTTACCAAAACGTCGATATAGGTTCTTCTCCCAGATATGATAAAGGAAGCCGTATCCTTCTTAATAGGTCCTTCCACTGTAAATCGAGACGCGATATTACCAATACCACCGGTGCCATGATAGGATTTATAATTACCATCGCGCATGGAAATATCGAGAACAGACGATAGTCTTCCTCCATAAGAGGATGGAACCCCACCTTTGTACAACTCTAAGTTTTTTATCGCATCGGCATTGAATACGGAAAAGAATCCAAAGAGATGGGACGCGTTGTAAACGGTTGTATTATCCAGCAAAATAAGGTTCTGATCAATTCCGCCGCCTCGGACATAGAATCCCGTATTACCTTCACCGGCGCTTTGCACTCCGGGCAAAAGGGCAATGGTTTTTAATATATCCACCTCTCCAAATACCACAGGAAGTTTTTTGATTTGCTCGATGGGTATTTCGATCCTGCCCATGTCCGTGCTTTCTGTATTTCTTTTTCGTTCCGCTTCGATGACTAATTCTTTGCCGGTAATACCTTTTTGATCAGATAGCGCAACATCGATGCGTAAATCCTTGTTCAATGCAATGGTGGCGCTATACTCTTCATATCCAATGAAGTTGATTTTTAAAGTATAAGTACCCTTTGGTGCGGTAAGACTGTAAAAGCCAAATGGGTTAGTGGTAATTCCTTTTTTGAGTTCGACAATTTGAATTACGGCGCCTACAATGGTTTCACCAGAAGATGAATCTCTTACCTCTCCACTAATGGTAAATTTTTCCGTTGACTGCCCAAAAGCAATCGAAGAAAGCAGGGGTAGAAAAAAGGTAATAAGAATTATGATATTTTTCATCGCGTGCAAAAGTACTAGGTATATTTTTGTGTCCGATGAAAAAACAACCAATTGCCCTACTTGTTTTACAGTTTTTGTGTTTTGTTGGCATTGGTCAAGAATTCCAGCACAAGGATCTATTAGCATTGGCCATTTCCAAGCCTCCAATGCTAGACGGATTTCTTTCCGATTCTTGTTGGCAATCCGCACCAGTAGCTAAGGATTTCATTACCCAATATCCTACTCCTGGGTTGGCCATGCCACAACCATCAGAAGTAAAAGTGTTATATTCCCAAGAGGCATTGTATATTGGTTTTTATTGTAAAGACAGTGCGCCCGATAGTATTCTCAGGCAGCTTACCGGACGTGATACGGAAGGAAATAGCGATTGGTGCTCCATCATCATCAATTGTTACCAGGATGGTATTAATGGGCTCATGTTCGCAGTCTCTGCTACCGGTGAGCAATGGGATGGGAAAATGCTCGGCAACTCAGAACCCGATGTTTCCTGGAATGCGGTTTGGGATTGCAAGACACGAGTCGTTTCGGATGGTTGGTGTGCTGAATTTAAAATCCCCTATGCAGCTATTCGCTTTCCGGATGTGCCCGTTCAAAATTGGGACATCAACTTCGGTAGAGAAATTAGGAGATATCGTTCAGTGGGTACTTGGAACCCCGTCAACCCAAATGGTCCAGGTGATCTGGTGCAAATGGGAATACTCAAAGGGGTGCAAAATATCCATCCTCCTAAAAGAATTTTCTTTTTCCCTTATACTTCAGGATATTATAATTTCGGATCAGGAGCTAACAATTTCTCGTACAATCTTGGGCTTGATTTGAAATTGGGATTGGGTGATGCATTCACTTTAGATGGAACGTTAATTCCGGACTTTGGTCAAACCCTCAGTGATCAGCGGATCTTAAACCTTACTCCTTTTGAGATTCAATTTCAAGACAATCGACAATTTTTTATGGAGGGTACTGAGCTTTTTAATAAAGCGGGCATTTTTTATTCCAGGAGAATTGGAGGTCTCCCCACGGGTTACGATGGGGCATTTGAACAGTCAGACTCCACCGAAACTTTGGTAAGCAATCCAAATCAAGCGCAAATTTTAAATTCAATTAAAGTCTCGGGAAGAACCAAGCGTAATACGGGCATAGGGGTGATGAATTCCGTGACGGCGCCTGTTTTTGCCGAATTTATTAAGGAAAATGGCGAGAAGCGTACCTTGCAAACCCAACCACTTACCAATTATAATGTTTTGGTCATCGATCAAAATTTGAAAAACAATAGTTACGTGAATATCACCAATACCAATGTTTCCAGAGCAGGAGAGATGTATGATGCTAACGTTACCGCCTATATCATGGAGTTGAAAGATCAACGTAATTTATTTTCTGTTTCCTCGAGTGGTGCTTTCTCTCATTTGGCAGGACATAGACCATTCGAGCACGATGCATTTATACGAGATGGTTTCACTCAAGGTACATCCATCAACAAAATCAAAGGACGTTACACGGGAAGTGTGGGTTACTACATGGAAAGTGATCGCTATGATCCCAATGATTTGGGTTTTTTACAAGCGAATAATTCTTTCAATCAGTTTGCCTCCATTTCTTACGATTTGTATCAGAATGTAGGACCATTCAATAAAATTCGCGCCTCTGGCAGTGTCATGCGATCGATGCTTTACAATCCCATGGTGTTTACGCGCCTAGAATTAGATGGTAGTTTAATATTGAATACCAAGAAGTTTACTACGTTTAATCTCTCTGTGCACAGCGAGCCTGTCCGAGGCATGGATTATTTTGAGCCTCGGACGAAGGGCATGAAATACCATGATTTCCGACACTCAGAGGTAGGAGGTTGGATTTCTACTGATTATCGCAAGCGTCTAGCAGCAGATGTAGGCGGGAGATATGGGAAGTTTGAGAACGAAGCACGTGAAATCATCAATGCCAGGTTCTCTCCACGGTTCAGGGTGAATGATCATTGGATGTTGATTTACGTTTACAGTCTTCAACAGCACTTCAACGATATCGGATTTTCAACATTCAGACAAGATACGATTCCAGTTTTTGGCAAAAGAGATGTCATCTCGCATACCAACGTTTTAACGGTGAATTGCGCGATCAATCCCCTGATCTCCATCAACTGTAGATTTCGACATTATTGGGGATATTCAAAATACAAAACTTTTTACGAGTTAGATGGACAAGGTGAGCTAACGCATTCTGATTTTGCAGCCAACGTGAATCGAAATTTTAACACTTTTACAATTGATTGCTTTTTAAAATGGAATTTCACGCCGGGTAGTTATTGTATTATCGGGTACAAATGGGATCAAACGCAAGAGGACGATGAAATTCCAACGGCGCTGTGGCAGGATATGCAGAATACCTGGTCCGATATTCCCATCGCAGGAAGCACTAGTGTTCGATTAATTTATTTCTTGGATTATCGTCTGCTGACCAAAAATAAGGGGGAAGCGATAGGTAAATTTATGTAATCGGTGCAACCTATCTGCTTTTTTATTAGTTTAGTAAGATATCGGAATGGATCCATTTGGTGAAATAATAGCAGGTTGTGTGAAGGGCAAAAGAGAGGCTCAGGAAAAATTATATAAAAAATTTTCGGGAACCCTCTTTGCCATATGCTTGCGTTATTCAAAAAATCGAATGGAGGCGGAAGATGTATTACAAGAGGTGTTTGTGAAAATTTACACCCACATTCATACCTATCATTTCGATGGAAGTTTTGAGGGCTGGTTGAAACGAATCGCCGTAAATACCAGTATCACTTACTACCGAAAATCCATTCGTAAACAATTGGAGAAAGACTTGGATGATGGAATTTCACAAATGCCAGATGAGGCGTTTGCTTTTGATGGAGATTACTCCATGGAGGATATGCTGAAGTGCATAGACGCCCTTCCTTTGGGTTATAGAACGGTTTTTAATATGTATTGCATTGAAGGGTATAAGCACAAAGAGATTGCGGAGTTGTTGAAAATTGACATTAACACCTCAAAATCCCAGCTTTCTCGTGCCAAGGTGCATTTGCAAAATGAGTTAATGAAATTACAAATAGCGGTTATTAAATGAGTGTAAGCATGAAAGAGAATCAAATGTTCGAGGCTATTCGAAATCATCGGGTGGAGGCGCCGACCTCTATCATGGAAAAGGCCATTCACGCTTCTAAGCGGAGAAGGTTCTTAACCTTTCATTGGTCCAGTTTAAATGTGTGGTATTTAGCCATTTTATTAGCGGGTTCCATTGGATGGGGATTAATGAACGATACGAAAACGCCATCTTTGGAATCAAGCACGGCTAAAAGCGTGGAGCGAAATAATGTGCAACCGGTTACATCTGAACAACCTGCGATCCAGAAAGTGGAAAAGAAAAGTTTGAGACAGCGGGAAGCAGCGGTTAGTCCAATGCAGAAATCACCTGAACAAAGTACAGTGGCTTCTGAACAACCCATATTAAAGAAGCCTGGGTACACGGAGACGGCTCAGAAAGAGAAATTAGAAACGCCAAATGAGTTGGCGTTGACACCAAATGCGGTTTCGACGACTGAGGAAAAATCGGTCGATATTAATTTAAGGGAAAACAGAGAAGTTGAGCAGGAAAATCAGGTGGAGGTTAAAGCAAAAAAAGTGGATTCTCCCAATTCAAAGAGAAAAATAATCCCTGTAAAAGTGGTGAAACCGTAGTAAAGAATTCCCGATGAAAAAGTGGATTTTCATTGGTTGTTGTATTGCTTTTTGGACAAAGGGATCGGCTAATGATATGGCCGATACGCTTATTTTAGATGGGTATGCGGTAGAGCTTGAAAAAGACACCGTCCCGTTCCTAGATCCTGCAGCTGTTGATTTGTTTTCCCGAGATTTTAAAAAATTGCCTCCCACTATTATTTGGTATCAAGCATTGGGAGGTGCTTGGATGATGACACCC
Source organism: uncultured Chryseobacterium sp. (assembly GCA_964544665.1). Taxonomy (GTDB): domain Bacteria; phylum Bacteroidota; class Bacteroidia; order Flavobacteriales_D; family Sanyastnellaceae; genus CAMCTV01. Next base: position 41,846 of record CAZJCQ010000010.1, read on the forward strand.
CATCAATTTAACTTGGGTGAAGGTCGAACAGCTTTAATGTCAATCGACCGGAATAGTCGGCACGAGAATATGTATTGGGGGCTGGTAACGCAAACGACGGTGATGTTAAATAACAACATTGGCTTGAGCCTAGGTGTTCAATATGGCGGTTGGAGAGTGGCTGCTTGGTCGGCAACACCTCCCGTTCTTAATGATGGTACCGTACCTTACAAGCTAGGTTATGCCAATGACCAGTTAGAGGTGATCGTTAAAAAAGAGGTAGGGGAGGACTTATGGGAGTTAGATACCCTTCAAGTTGGAGTAAGTCCTGTCAATATGGAATATAGAAATTTTCAAATACCACTGATGCTCCAGTACCAGCGAGAATCGCGTTCTGATCTATGGAGGCTGCAAGCCGGAATAGGCTTCGTGTTGAATCAATGGAGAGCTTCATCTTTTCAATACACTTATACCAAGGATCGTTTCTTATATGTTGATCAAGCGCCCGCCTTGAATAGCTGGACCTATAAACCAGCTTTCAATATGGAATTACAGCGCATGTTATCTGCTAAAAATAGTGTGTATGTACGATGTATGGGACAATGGCCAACCACCGCTGTGGAACAAGGAAATTGGATGTTACATGCGCCTTCTTTTTGGCTATCCACTGGTTGGGTATGGAAGTTCAACAATAATCCTTATATTCGTGCAAGATGAATCTTCGCAATGCCATATTCGCCAGTCTTATCCTGTTGTCATTTGACGCAACAGGTCAAATATTGCGTAATGGTTTCGAGGAAAATTTGGGATGGCCACAACACCTCGGGGAATGGAATAAAGTATTGGGTTTGTTGAACCCCAGTATGGGTGAAAGTGATTTAGCATCTCCCGACTACTATCATACAGCGGGAAGCGAGGAGGCGGATTGTCCTGAAACAGCTTATGCCACCTTGGTCCCGCATTCAGGCGATGCAATGATCGGATTACATATTGCCGACAAGTCAGTCTATTCCTCCCGTGAGTACATGACTTTCCAATTTGCTCACGCTTTAGAAGTGGGTAAGAGTTATCACTTGAAGTTTCATTGGTCTAATGGCAAGGTAACTCCTGTGTCTCCTGCGGGACTTTCCATTATGGATTTGGGGGTGTATTTTTCGGAAGGAATGCCGACACAAATGGGTTCTTCCTCTATTAATATCGAACCGCAGTTTAAGTTTGATCAATGGTTATATTCGGAAGCATGGTGCGAAGCCAATATCAGCTTTGTAGCAACCAATAACGCAAGGTTCTTTACCTTAGGCCTGTTCGGAATGGATGATGCAAAGAGCCTACTGAATCCAATTTTCTCGGGTGCAGAAGTGGCTTATTTCTATTTCGATGATATTCAATTGTGGGAGGTAAATGAGCATCACGTGATACGAGTACCATGGATAGATGCCGGAATGCCCACTCCCACAACCATCGAAATAGAAGGAAAAGAAATAGTGTATGTTCCCAACTCTTTTACACCCAATGGTGACGGGACCAATGATTACTTTTTAAAACTAGATCAAGAAGTGTTGGGTTGGAATGTAGAAATTTTTAATCGTTGGGGACAACTCATATTTCATTCTGATCAAGCGACCCAAGGATGGGACGGAAGTAATATCGCACAAGATTTGGAGGAAGACGTGTATTATTGGAAACTGCGTTATGCCAATTTGAATGGTCAAACCAAGAATGTTTCGGGAAATGTTTTCTTGATACGATAATGGCTATTTTTGTAAAGTGAAAAAATGGTCCGAAATTCCTTTGGAGCAGGTAATACCTGGTTTTACATTTTCAGGTTGCGAAGAATCGGATATTCAGCAGCGAATTCAAAGAAGGAAAGATTTCTCACCGGTTATCCGTGAGACCTTGGTCGAAGTATTGAAGGAGCAATACAAAGGTTTAGCATTATCAGAAAAGGCGGCACACAGCCTGGCATCTCTTAACGAGTCGAATACGTTCACTATCTGCACGGGACAACAAATTGTTGCAGCAGGAGGTCCTTGGATGATCTTACTAAAAATAGCTACGGTCATTCAGCAAGCGCGTTTCTGGAATGATCGTTTGGGCCCCAATCATTGTGTGCCTATTTTTTGGATGGCGACAGAAGACCACGATTGGGCAGAGATCGCCAACATCCACAATGGATTAAATAAACTGCATTGGCGCACTGAATTAAAAGGACCTGTGGGAAGAATGCAGGTAGATGGAATGTTATCGGCTTTTCATGAGTGGAATCAATTATATCCGGAATGGTCTTTACAAGAGAATTTATTGGAGATATATCGAACCAGTGAAAATTTGAGTGTCGCAACTCGGCGATTGATTCATCAAGTGTTTGGTAACACAGAGTTACTTATTCTAGATCCAGATCATGCTGCATTGAAGCGCTTCCTCCAACCAGTGATGAAAAAGGAATTGACTGAAAACTGGTCTTACGAAATAATGTCCATAAAAGGCGAACTGAGTGGGGCATTAGATGTAAAAAGGGGGAATTTATTTTATCTAGGGGAGGAGGATCGAAAACGTATAGAATTTGGAGACGAGAGAACCAATCTTCAATGGATGGAACGAATGGACCAGCGTCCTCAAGATTTTAGTCCAGGGGTGGTCTTACGTCCGATCTATCAAGAGATCATTTTGCCCAATTTGATGTATGTAGGTGGCCCTTCTGAATGTAATTATTGGAGTCAGCTCAATCCATTGCTGGAAGAGGAATTGGGAATGGCACCCATTGTGTTGCTTCGGGAACGAGCATGGATCATTCCAGAAAAAATCATCAAAAAATGGGAGAAAGCCAATTGGTCTTTGGAACAATGGACATGGACCTCAGACCAATGGGATGCGCATTGGAAATTACGTTGGAAGTCTTTTCCAAGTGATAAGGATCGTACGTTGATAGAGGGTGTGCTAAGTCGATGGGAAGACGAAGTGCGCATGGAAGATAGTACCTTAGTCCCGATGATTGCTGGGGAAAAAAAGAAGTGGATGAATGCGTTAGAAATGATTCAGTCCAAGGTGTTGAAATCAAGGAAGCAAAGAGATGAGGTGGAGGGAACTTGGTTCCAGCAATGGCAGCAATGCGCATTTCCAATGAGTCAAATCCAAGAACGTCAACAATTCTGGATTTGGGAATGGCAAAAACAACAATGGGACGCAGAGGTATTGATCGAATTGATACAAGCAGAAAATCCTACCTACAAAATCTGGCAAATTTAAATTTCGTTGAGCCCAGTGCTTTCGATGCCAAACTGAAAACCGAATCGCTTTCCTGTAGTGTTCGCAATACCGTGGTTCATACTTTGAATATCATCCACGGTGATTTGTTGAATCGTTTCATAGGGAGGTAAGTACATATCAAAATCGAGCGTATACAATATGGCACTTTGAATGATGGATTTCATCGATGTTTTATCCAAGGTTGCATTGATCATATCATTGAACAGAAAACCCAATTGACGTTTTCCCTGAACCATAAAGTGATTTTCACGATTGATAAATATTCTACCGATTAAGTATCCTAAATCTTGTTCTCGATTGTACTTAAATGAGTCGGAAAGGAAGTTGTAAATATTAATAACACCGACGTAACTGTTTTTCTCGTTTCCTTGAAAATAGCCGCTTTTCCATAGTGGATGCCCTTGATCCAATTGAAACACGTTCGTGTGCATTTGGAAAACAAGAATATCACCCGCTACTTTTACTTCGGCTTGGAGGTCTCCTTTATTTTTGTAATAAAATTCAACACGATCATCGGTCTTACCAAACGCCGTCTGTATTTCTTTCAAGGAAGTTTCCAGCTCAACCTTCAAATCTTTAAAAGCTCGAATAGTCAGATGATATACATCTTGTTTGAGTGTACTTTTTTCCTTCAGTAAATGTTGAATCGCTTCTGATGCATTCATGACTTAGAATATTAATAGGCTTTAGCAAATAACACACGTCCTTGGCTGGGTTGACCTGTAACCATGCATTTTCCTTCTTCTTTGATTTGATCAAAAGGAATACAACGGATGGTGGCTTTGGTTTCCGTTTTAATTTTTTCTTCTGTTGCGGCTGTTCCATCCCAATGTGCGGCAATGAATCCTCCTTTGCTTTCCAATACTTGCTTAAATTCTTCGTAATTTTCTACGGGTGTGATGTGTTGATCCCTAAAAATTCGGGCATGGGACAACATAGAAGTTTGAATCTCTTGTAGCAATTGATCAATGCTTTCTGCAGCACCTTCCATGGCAATGGTCATTTTCTCTCCCGTATCTCTGCGTGCAATTTCTAAACTGTTGTTTTCTAAATCTCGCGGTCCGACAGCAATTCGTACGGGGACTCCTTTTAATTCGTATTCTGCAAATTTCCACCCGCTGCGTTTGGTATCATCGCCGTCAAACTTAACCGTATATCCCTTTGATTTCAAATCGGCCATCAGCGGTTTCATTTTTTCCAAAATGACATCAATTTGTTCAATCCCTTTATAAATCGGTACAATAACAACATGTATGGGTGCGAGTTTCGGAGGGAGTCGCAATCCTTTGTCATCACTGTGGGTCATGATGAGCGCTCCCATCAGTCGGGTAGATACGCCCCACGAAGTGGCCCACACATAGTCTTGAACTCCTTCTTTGTTCGCAAACTTCACATCAAAAGCTTTCGCAAAATTTTGTCCCAAGAAATGGGAGGTTCCTGCTTGTAGCGCTTTGCCATCTTGCATTAATGCTTCGATGCATAGGGTGTCTAATGCACCTGCAAAACGCTCACTTTCCGTTTTTTTTCCTTTGATTACGGGCATGGCCATCCAATTTTCTGCGAAGTCTGCATATACGTCAAGCATTTTTGCAGTTTCTTCCATTGCCTCTTGAGCAGTAGAATGTGCGGTATGTCCCTCTTGCCATAGAAATTCGGCAGTTCTCAAAAATAATCGGGTTCTCATCTCCCATCGCACGACATTGGCCCATTGATTAATTAAAATGGGAAGGTCGCGATAACTTTGAATCCAACCTTTGTAGGTATTCCAAATAATGGTCTCACTGGTGGGACGGACAATCAACTCTTCTTCTAATTTGGCATCAGGGTCTACCACAACTTCTCCGTCTTGTGTTTTTAGGCGGTAGTGCGTAACCACAGCGCATTCCTTGGCAAAACCCTCTACATGAGAAGCTTCTTTACTCAAATACGATTTAGGAATAAATAAGGGGAAGTACGCGTTTTGGTGCCCAGTCTCTTTGAACATGTGATCTAACGCATCTTTCATTTTCTCCCATATGGCATAGCCATATGGCTTTATGACCATACAACCTTTGACATCACTGTGTTGAGCCAGATCTGCCATGGTTACCAATTCATTGTACCATTTGGAATAATCTTCCGCACGACTCGTTAATTTTTCCGCCATTGAAACGTTGTTAAATTAGTTTAAGGCAACAAAGGTAAATAGAATATTTTTCCTACCTTTGAATTATGTCTAAATGAACAAACTTTAGATAAAAATCAGTGCAAATGATACGCGGTAAATTCTCATTTTTAACGGTCGGCATGGGCGCTTTGCTTATGGCAATGTCGAGTTGCTATCTTCAACAAAATGGGTTGTCTGCCTACGAGCAAGATGAAGCTTTCTGGCAACCTGGAGAGACATTCGGTAAGCCTGAAGTATTGAGCGCAGGGGAATTGAATAGCAGTGGAGAGGCTAAGGTAGAAAAGGAGGAGGATTATTACGACCCCAACCTCTTGAAGCAAGAGCAAGGAACAAATGATTATTACGCTAATGGAGGTCTTACTCCGATGTGGGATCCTATCATGGGTTGGAGGTTAAGCTATCCATGGGGGAACGGAATAGGACTCAACAATCCGCTTTCTTTAGGTTTGAGTTTTTCTCCTTGGGGCTCTTATCCCAGTTATGGATATTCACCTTATGCTTACAATGGTTTTTCTTCCTCTTACGGTTTCGGTAATGGTTATTATGGCGCTCCCTTGTATGGTAATTATTGGGGTAGCAATAATTATTACGGCTATAATGGTTATCCCTACTACGGAAATGGATACTATGGCAACGGAACCTATGGCAATGGATATTTCGGTAATGGATCTTTCTGGGGTAACAACCAACAGCCAGACAACAACCAAACACATGTGCAAAGACCGAATGGTACGGGCGCTGCAAGTCAAAATGAAGCTCCAGTGGTGCATCGAAAGCCGAAAAATTTACCAGTCAATACGGGCCATGTTGGAGGAAGTCACCAAGGCAGAGAGATCGTAAAATCTCAAGACAAACCCAAATCGGAAAGAGGAAATGTATGGAGAGAAATAGGGAAAGTGGTAGAAGAAGCGGCAAAGGCTTCCTCGTCTGCCCCTGAAAGCCCTTCCTTCAACAGAGGAAATAGTTCTCCTTCGTCAAGGCCGAGCGAATCTCCTGCAAGATCGGGAAATGCATCCAGAGGGTCAGGTAGTTTCAATAGTGGTGGTGGATCACCCTCTCACGCTTCACCATCGAGATCAGGCGGAGGTCGACGTCCATGAAACGAATAGTTATTTTCGTTTTCTTATCCTGGTTGAATCGCGATTTATTCGCTCAAAGTCAGCTGGATGTATTCAGAATTTCCAACGATCAATATCTGCCATCTGCCCGCGCACAAGGTATGGGAGGAGCATTCGGAGCAATAGGGGCAGACGTCTCCTCTGTATTTACCAACCCTGCAGGAATAGGTATTTATAAAACTGGAGTCATGGATTTCGGATGTACCCTTTTGACCAAAACCCAGCATTCGACTTTTGATGGAAGAGAGGGAATGACCCAAAATACAGACGTTAATCTTTCATTGCCCATTGATCACTTCACTTGGGTGAAAAGCTATCCAGTACAGAATTCAGATTGGAAAATGGTCAATGTCGCAATTTCACATGGTAAATTAAATCATTACAGCCGAAGTTTCGAAATTTCAGCTCCTACGAATAATACGAGTTTATTGGATGCCTTTGCTTTGGAAGCGGAGAATACCACTTTTAGTAATTTGAATTCGAATTTCCCTTTTTCTTCTGGTTTGGCTTGGGCCACTTATGGTATCGATACGGTTGCGGGAACAACGGATAGCTACT
>CAZJCQ010000010.1:48944-63273 GCA_964544665.1 uncultured Chryseobacterium sp.
TTGCCAATTTTAATGGAGGGAATGTAAATCAATTGCAAAAAGTTCAACAAGACGGAAAGAAGACAGATTTTGCCGGGGTATTGGCGGCCAATTTTAGAGATCAATTGTTCCTAGGTGCTTCTTTATCTTTATTGAATTATACTTTTTCTGAAAAAATAACCCATCAAGAAACCTATCCTGATGCCGGAGAGGTGATGCAAAGCATGACCTACAGTTCCGACCTATCTGTCCAAGGAACTTCTGCTCAAATTCGGTTAGGTGCGATTTGGATACCGGAAAGATATCCATGGTGGCGCATCGGAATGGCCTATCATTCGGGCGCCAATTTTTATTGTACGGATGAATACTCCGCTGAAATGAGCACGCAATTGATTAATGCGAACTATCAAATGTCTTCACCCATTAATCAGTTGAATTATTACATGAGAGCTCCAAAATCCGTTCAGTTAAATATGGCTTTCAATGTGGCGGATCATGTGCTCATTGGTTGTGATGTTGTACAACAAAATTTTTCCAAAGGTGATTTGTCTACGGCCAATGACATCCCCATTGATTATTCGGAAGTGAATTCCTTAATACGTCAACAAGGGATGAACTCCACCAAAATACGCCTGGGAGCAGAATGGCGAGTGGCAGGTCCGCTCCGATTAAGAGTGGGTTGGGATTTTCAAACCAAGCCTTATGTTCAGGCGGGTAATATTCAAAATTTCCACAGTGGCATTGGTTGGAGAGGTGAAAATATATTTTGTGATGCCTCGCTAAGCATGGGCAATCAATCGCAGAACTGGTATCTCTATAACAGCAATTTAATTTCCGCTGCTGAAGTCCGCTCTTTTCAAACATTTATTAGGATGTCGATCGGATGGCGTTTGTCAGATTTTCATCAACAAGAGGATCCCGCGGAAATGCAGCGTAAGGGAAGTGGAACCGGAGATTTTTAATCCTCTGGATGCAACCAATGTCCCATTTCGGATGATTTGGTTTCGAGGTATTGTTGATTTTCTGGAGTGATCGTTGCCAAGACAGGAATTCGCTGTTTCACTGAAATTCCTCCTCTTTCGAGCTCGTTCATTTTATTCGGATTGTTGGTCATTAATTGAATTTCATTCCAACCCAAATGTTGTAAAATTTCGATCGCGATATCGTAGTTTCTCTCATCTTCTTGATGGCCCAATTGTAAATTCGCTTCAATGGTATTGGCTCCTTGATCTTGAAGGGCGTAGGCTTTAATTTTTTCCGTTAAACCAATTCCCCGACCCTCTTGTCTGAGATAAATAATAGCACCTCCCGTTTCACTGATTTTCTTTTTAGCCATTTCTAATTGTTCCCCACAATCGCATCGCTTCGAGCCAAATACATCGCCAGTCATGCACTCGGAATGTATTCTTACCACGGGAGGAAATTGCCTGGGCTCTTGATACAAGAGCACATGTGGATATTGCTCATTCCCCGAAGGGAAGACCATGATTTCGAACAAGCCTTCCTTGATGGGTAATTGAGATTTTGCAGTTTCCTTCATAGAGGGCTGCAAAGATAAGCATGTTTAATCAATGGGTAATTCGAATATTGTTTTGTTCTTTAACGAAAACTACTACAATCGCAGCGCTTAACATGAACACCCCTCCCAATACAATTGCGTATATCGCATGACCATTAAATAAATGTTTAACCATGGGACCTCCAAAGATTCCATTGATGATTTGAGGTAAAGTGATGAAGAAGTTGAAAATCCCCATATAAATCCCCATTTTACCTGAAGGTATCGAACCAGCAAGAATAGCATAGGGCATGGCTAAAATGGAAGCCCAGGCCATCCCAATTCCGATCATCGGTAAAATCAGCCATTCTTTATCATGAATGAAGAAAATGCTGATTAGACTGATTCCTCCTGCTAATAATGACAGCGCATGCGTACCTTTTCGTCCTAGTCTTTTCGCAATTGCGGGCAACATCAAGGCGTAAATTGCGCTGATTCCGTTATAAATACCGAATAGAATGCCGACCCAATCGCCAGCGTCTTTTGCTTGGGCTTCCGCATCTGCGCCTATGGGATGCCCTGTTGAATCTACTGGAATCTGAAAAACGTGTTCTACCAAGGCAGGTGTCGTAAAAACCCACATTGTGAATAAGGCAAACCAGGTGAAAAATTGAACAAGTCCGAGTTGTCGCATCGTAGCGGGCATTTTCACGAAGTCTTTCAAAATCTGACCGAAGCCGAGTTGCTCGTCTTCTACTTTACCATGAATGGCTTGATATTCCTCAGGATTGTATTCTTTGGTTTTCCAAATGGTAACTAAGATGGTGGTAATAAATACCAATGCGCCGATGTAAAAGGAATAAATCACATTATCGCCAACGCCTCCATTTTCGTTGCTGTTGGACACTCCCATCCAGTTGTGCAGCATCCATGGTAACCAAGATCCAACGACGGCGCCAATTCCGATTAAAAAGGTTTGGATTGTAAAACCATAGGTGCGTTGATGATCAGGTAAATTATCTGCAACCAATGCCCGAAAGGGTTCCATGGCCACGTTGATACTAGCATCCATCAACATTAAAACACCAGCTCCAATGAGCAGTGCGGATTTTGCCTGAAACCAAGCACCGCTGTTGGGAAGGGCCACCAAGGCAAGACAGCAAATCAAGGTGCCAGCTAAAAAATAGGGCTTTCGACGGCCTAAGCGATTCCATGTCCGATCACTGTAAAATCCAATAATGGGCTGAACAATCATTCCCGTGAGAGGAGCCACCAACCAAAACCAAGACAATTCATGAACGTCGGCCCCATAGTCGAGTAAAATCCGAGAGGCATTTCCATTTTGCAAAGCAAAGCCCATTTGAATTCCTAAAAATCCAAAGCTCATGTTCCAAATTTCCCAAAAACCTAATTTTCGCATTTCCATGAACGCAATTTAGGTAAGTGTAAGGAATACACCAAATTAAAAAAAAAAAGGTTTAGAAGCGTTTTTTAGAAGTCTTCGCGCGATTAGATCCAGTGCGTTTCACAACTCCTCGGAAAGAATTACCTCCTTTCTTCGAAGTCGTGTTCAGGACGTAAACCAATCCAGCACTGTGATGCAAATAATTACTTCCCGCACGGAAAAGGGGCGCTTGCATGCCCCATTTGGCCATGCTTTGTGCGGATACACCTAGCTGTCCTTTTAGGAACCAGAAGGTAGCTCCTACTCCCACATTCAAAGTAACCGCATTCGCAAATTTGGTTTGGGTTCTTTTCGTAAATCCAACACCACCCAAAGGAAACACATTCATACCCAGGTTACTCATGAATTTGCGAAAACCTTTTGCCTGGGGCGAATACAATTGTTCCAGACGCGTAAAAGGGATGGGCACTTGATAACGTACGTTTAGATCTGCATTGTAAAAATTCCCCGGTGCCAAATAGCGATCCACCGAGTATGAAGATTGCTTCATTTTGGTGTAGGAAACACTGAAATCCGCTTTAATATTGGATGAAATGGTTTTGGTTAAACTAATTCTAGTTGGGTAGGTAAGCATACTCCATTTCTGAACAGCCAGTATTCCCGTGAATGCCTTTGCGTCGTCATCCAACGCATGCCATCCTACTTGTATGGTAGTGGGTCGGGTCATGAAATCCATGAAACTTGTGAATTGCCCCCAAGAACTGATGGAGAACAGGCAACCCACGCAAAGGGATACAAGATATTTAGTAGGATTGAATTTCATGGTTGTCTCACACAAAGTTATAAATATTTAGGTTTCAAATTATTAAAAAAGAAAAAAAATTTTTAAACCCTTATCTCATCGTACTTTTGCCGCCGATTAAAAAATCAGTATGGAGAAAATAAGGAATATCGCCATTATCGCTCACGTTGACCATGGCAAGACTACATTGGTAGATAAAATGCTGCTTGCAGGAAAATTATTCAAGGACCATGAGCAATCAGGAGAATTGATTTTGGATAATAACGATATCGAGAGGGAAAGAGGAATCACCATTCTGGCGAAGAACGTTTCTATACCATACAAGGGATACAAAATAAATATCATAGACACGCCAGGTCACAGTGACTTTGGAGGAGAAGTAGAGCGTGTATTGAATATGGCCGAAGGAGTTTTATTATTAGTGGACGCTTTTGAAGGGCCAATGCCACAAACTCGTTTTGTACTTCAAAAGGCGATTCAGATGGGATTGAAGCCCATTGTGGTAATCAACAAGGTTGATAAGGAGAACTGCCGACCTGATGAAGTTCATGAGCAGGTGTTTGATTTGATGTTCAATCTTGGGGCTACGGAAGATCAATTGGATTTTGCTGCTGCCTATGGATCAGCTAAGAGGGGATGGATGGGACTGGATTGGAAGACTCCCACAGATACGATTGAGCCGCTATTGGACCTTGTAATAGAACATATCCCAGCACCCATTAGAAGAGAAGGGACTCCACAAATGTTGGTGACCTCCTTGGATTACTCCACCTACACCGGTCGCATGGCAATCGGTAAACTTCACAGAGGTGAATTGAAGGCGGGTATGAATGTGTCTTTGGTGAAGAGAGATTCTTCAATTGTGAAAGGGCGCATCAAAGAATTGTATGTGTTTGAAGGATTAGGTAAAAGAAAAGTAGATTCGGTGGTATCGGGTGATATTTGCGCCATTAACGGAATCGAGAATTTTGAGATTGGAGATACCTTTACCGATTTCGAAAATCCGGAGGCGCTTCCGCCCATCTCTGTGGATGAGCCAACCATGAGCATGCTGTTTACCATTAACGACTCACCATTTTTTGGAAGAGAGGGAAAGTATGTGACCAGCCGTCATATTAAGGAGCGTTTGGAGAAAGAGTTAGAGAAAAATTTGGCCTTGCGTGTTCAAGACACGGACAAGGCGGACCGTTTTAACGTTTTTGGCCGTGGGGTATTGCATTTGTCAGTTTTGATTGAAACCATGAGAAGAGAAGGTTATGAGTTGCAGATTGGGCAGCCTCGTGTGATTTTGAAAACCATTGATGGGGTGAAATGCGAGCCCATTGAGGAATTGACCATTGATCTTCCTTCTGACATGGCAGGTACAGCCATTGAGTCGGTTTCCAAAAGAAAGGGAGAGATGAAGAACATGGAGCCCAAAGCAGACCGAACCGTTATAGAATTTGAGATACCTTCAAGAGGGATTATCGGTTTAAGAAGCTATTTATTGACCGCCACCCAAGGCGAAGCAATCATGACCCACCGATTCAAAGAGTATCAGCCGATGCGTGATGAAATTCCAGGTCGATTGAATGGTTCATTGATTTGCATGGAAACGGGTAATGCTATTGCCTATAGTATCAGCAATTTGCAAGATCGAGGTAAATTCTTTGTGGAAGCAATGGAAGAAGTATATGAGGGACAGGTGATTGGAGAACATACTCGTGATAATGATTTAGTGGTGAATGTCACGAAAACAAAGCAATTGACCAATATGCGTGCTTCTGGATCAGATGCCAAAACAGTCATGGCGCCTCCCATTAAATTTACTTTGGAGGAGGCATTGGAATACATCGGTCCTGATGAATATGTTGAAGTCACCCCAAAGTCCATTCGTTTGAGAAAAGTGTACTTGAATGAAAATGACCGTAAGCGTTTTGGAAAGGATATGGGGAAATACTAATTTCTTAAAAGGAAAAAAAAAAGGGTGAAAATTTCACCCTTTTTTTATTCTGTTAAGCGAGGCCAATGATTGTCGGTTCGATCAATGTCTGCGACGATGCTTTTAGGATCCAATTGGATGGATTGAATGTTACCTGGTATGGCTATTTCATAGTGGGTTTCTACCCACCTCCAAGGATCCAAATAGTTCTTTTTGGTTTGACCTTGATTATTTACTCGCATTAAGTCAATGGGTATATTGAATAAAACTTGATTGCCATCGGTGGTGGTAATGAGCAACTCCAAGGGCATAGGGAAGTCCGATATTCTGCGAAGTGAAATGATATTTGAAACCTCATCACCATTGAGATCAATCTTTTGTTGAAAAACGGTGTCGATCGCGTAATTGATGGTTTTCGTGCTGTTTACCATATACTCGTGGTACCAGTCGAGAATCCAATGGCTTTGTTTTTCTGCAACATGAATAAAATCCAGATCAGTGGGATGCTTGAAGCGATAGGTGTTGAAAAATCTTTTCATGGTCGTATAGAAAAGCTCATCTCCCATCATTCCTTTTAATTGATATAGATAGGTTTCACCTTTGTTGTATACCGCTGCGCCATAGGCGAAATTGGTATGGTAATGGTCGGCATGGGTATTCATGGGTTCTTCTTGTCCACTGGTGGCAAGACTCACATATCCATTCATGGCCTCCAAATGCACAGGGGCTTGAGGACGCGGAAATAAAACATCCATCACTTCGTCGGAAGCAAAACTGGTGAATCCTTCATCCATCCATCCGTATAAACTTTCATTGAAGCCCAAAACACCCTGGTACCAACTGTGCGCCAACTCATGTGCGGTAACCCCAACCAACGATCCGACTTTTCTTTTACCCGTGATCAAGGTAGCCATGGGATACTCCATACCTCCATCGCCGCCTTGGATGACGCTGTAGACCGGATAAGGATATTGTCCAAAATGTGCATTCATGTATTCAAACATTTTTGGAGTGTATTCTTCTAATTTTTTCCAATTTTCTTCAAGACCCTGATTTTTCAAATAGTAAAAATGAATTTTTAGCCCATTTTCCATTTTTACCACATCATGTTGGTAATCTTTATCTGCCGCCCAAACAAAGTCATGCACGTTCTCTGCATGAAATGTCCAAGTCTTGGTGCCTTTGTGGTTGGCCTCATTGGTGATCTCGCCTGTTCCACCAATGACATAATCTTGGTTCATGGAAATCTCTACATCAAAAGTGCCGTACTCACCATAAAATTCTCTACCCACATACGGATTGGGATGCCAACCATTTTTATCATAAGCGCAAATTTTGGGATACCATTGACACATGCTGTAATCGACGCCTTCTGCATTGTCTCTTCCGCTTCTTCTAATTTGAATCGGAACTTGACCGTACCAGTCCATCTGAATTTTCGCAGTTTGACCAGGTAGTATCTTTTGCTCGTTGAGCGGGATGATGGCAATTGTTCCAGACTCCTGAATGGTTTTAATTTCTTTGCCATTGAGCGTCAATCGTTGGATGTGTTGATGGCCATATTCGTTGGGTGCTAATTTGGAAATTCGATCCACCACACGGGGATCGGGATCGGCGATCCAAAGCGAACGCAAATCCATATCACTGGACGGCTGAAAGGCATTGAAATACAAATGGAAATACAAAGAACTCAAGGTGTCGGGCGAGAGATTGGTATATTCCAATTCTGTCTTGCCATTGAATTGATGGTTTTGCTCGTTGAGTTGAATGGAGAGTTTGTACTTCACTTTTTGCTGCCAATAATGGGCATCGACTTGTGCATGAGCGAGGCTCATCAATGAGCTCAATAGGAGGAGAGAGGTAATCTTTTTGTTCATTTTCGTGTTGTATTGTTTACCAACTGGTAGATTCGTCATCCATCCAGAGATTTTTGATTTTCAAAGTTTGTTCCAAAATATCGCGAACACATCCTTGTCCACCGTTGTGAGGTGAAATGTAATCGCTGATTTTTCTTATTTCGGGTGCGGCATCATTTGGGCAAGTTCCCATTTTTACCATTTGCATCACCCAATAATCCGGAATATCGTCTCCCATGTAGACGGTGGTTTCAGGATTTATTTTGCCTTGATCGATCCATTCTTGAAGGCGAACTTTTTTAGTAGGAACGCCCAAGTGAATTTCTTTCACCCCGAGCATTTCAAAACGCTTGCGCACGGCTTCGCTCTTTCCTCCGCTCAGAATAAAAATTTGAATGCCTTTTTTGATGGCCAATTGCACGGCGTAACCGTCTCTTACATTGGCAGTTCTCATTTGTTCACCGTCTGCAGATAAGTACACGATGTTATCCGTAAAAACGCCATCCACATCAAAAATAAAGGTGTCGGTATGGGCCAGTTGTTTTTTATAATTCTCGATGTTCATGTATTTTCAGTAATGTGTTGGATAGATGTAAATAAGTCGCTTTCCAATCGGGATGATCAGCTAGAATGGCTAAATGTGCTGCCAGTGTTGGGAAGTCGCCCCGTTTTGCAGGTCCTGTTTGTAAGGTTCGTGGTGATTGGTGCTGCACATTGGTGGCCAGTTGCATCAAGGTGGGCGTGATCAAATCAACGGGAAGTTCGGCTTCTTTTAATAAATCAAAAGAGGTCTGCAGCAGCAGCGTGATAAAGTTGTTTCCAAATACCGCTGCGACATGGGCTTTTTGCCTTTGTTCCAGGTGAGTTCGGAAAACTGAAGGGGAGATGGAATGCATGATTTTTTCGATCAATTGTTCGGTGTTCTCATTACTTCCTTCGATGCAAAATGGAATTTTCGCGTAATCCAATGCTTGCCCTTGCACGAAGGAATATATTCCCCAAATGATTCCCCAATTTTTTTGGCTAATAGCAGAGACATCGGTTGCGCCCGATGAATGAAATATGACCGCATCTTGGTGCAGTTGCTGAGCAACCGGAACAATCTGATGGTCGGTCACGGCCAAAAGCACAAAATCAACATCTTTATGGATTTCGGATAATTCGCTAAAAGCGACCGATGGAAATTCGGAGTAACAGTTTTTCCATTTTTCTATACTTCTCGCATAGGCCTTCGTCAGCGTAAATCCTACATGGCTCCACATTTTTGAATAATGCCAAGCCACATTTCCTGAGCCAATTACCGCAAACTTCATAAGGCAAAGGTACATCGTTCCGCTTTCCCTTGTAAATTCGCGAGGATGATTGAGAATTTTGAATTGATTACGCCACAATCTTGGCCAGACTACGAGTTGTTGGATTGTGGAGATTTTGAGAAGCTGGAACGATTTGGCAAATATTACACCATCCGGCCGGAGCCCCAGGCGGTGTGGAAGAAACGTTGGGCAGAGGCTGAGTGGAAGAAGCTGGCGCATGTGCGGTTTGTTCAAAAGGGTAGTAACTCCGGCGATTGGAATAAATTGAAATCCATGCCAGATCAATGGATGTTGGAATTCCCAATGAAAAGCAAGGAGGTTTTTAATATGCGTCTCGGATTAACCTCATTCAAACATGTGGGAATTTTTCCTGAGCAAAGCGCCAATTGGTGGTTCATTGAAGAGCAAGTAAAACGATTTAATGAGAGGCCCAAAGTACTCAATTTATTTGCCTACACTGGAGGGGCGTCTCTAGCCGCTTGCGCAGCAGGGGCAGATGTGACCCATGTGGATAGTATCAAGCAAGTAGTGTCTTGGGCTAATGAAAATCGACAGGCGAGTCAGTTACCGGATATACGTTGGATGGTGGATGACGCCCTAAAGTTTGCACAAAGAGAGCAGCGCCGGGGAAATCAATATCAAGGCATCATTTTGGATCCTCCTGCTTTCGGGCATGGACCCAAAGGAGAGAAATGGAAATTGGAAGAAAATATCGCCGAGATGATAGAAAACGTTTTGTCGATTTTGGACCCCAAAGGTTTTTTGGTAATCAATGCTTACTCTCTTGGGCTTTCGGCTTTGGTGTTGGAGAATTTTTTACGACCCTTTGCTAAGGAGCGATTGCATATTGGCGAGTTGTATTTAAGTGCAAAAAGTGGCGTGCTCTTGCCATTGGGTGTTTTTGGGAGGATCTATGCGAAGTAATGCGCGCTGGACGCAGATACTATTGCAATGCAAACCCATTTTGCAAGAAAAGTATGGGGTGAAAAAAGTGGGTTTTTGCGCCTGGTGGACACAGCAAAAGCAACCGACCAGTGATGTGTTAGTTGTGGTTGAACTGGATAAGCCGATCGGTTGGAAATTTTATGCCATGAAAGAATGGCTAGAAATCAAGTTCAAATGCAACATTGATTTGATTTCGATATCCGGTATTAAGCCAATGGTGAAAGAAGAAGTGTTGTCGCTAACCAAGTTCATATGATTCGGAGGAGATTAAGAGATTATCGGTCTTATTTGGGTGATGTGCAAACGGCGATGGAGAAGATTCTGACCTATTCGAAAGGGCTTTCGTATGCAGATTTCTGCCTTCCTGGTGCGAAGCGAGATGCGATTTTATTTAATTTTCAAATCATGGGAGAGGCCGTGAAGCATGTGCCGAGACATATACAAAGAGGAAGTAGAAATCTGCCCTGGAATTACATGGCGGCATTGCGGAATGATATTGCCCATGAATATTATGATCCGGACGATGAAATTGTGTGGTCGATTATTCAAGTAGATTTACAAAAGAATTTGGAAGACTTAAAATGGATGATGAAGCAGTTGTGATATGAAATGGATTTGTTTAATATTGTTGTCGATGTGCGTTCATGCTCAGGGCCAGGTGGTCAATCATAGTTATACTCACCCAGAGAAGGTAGGGTATCATCATCTGCATTGGAAGGCCAGCGTGGATTTTAATGCAACACTCATCGAAGCGACGAGTACCTATTCCTTGAATCCACACGATGCAGGGGCCTTTATTTTAGATACCAAGGCATTGGAGATCATGCAAGTAAAAGCAGATGGAGTGGTGGTGCCATGGGAGACAGGCAAGAAGGAGGATCCCATTTTAGGCAAGCCCCTGATTATTCAAGTTCAAAAAGAAGTGAAAGAAGTCTCGGTGTCTTATAAGACAACGGCAGGTTCAGAGGCATTGTTATGGGTTGAAGGCAAAGATCCATTCTTGTTTACGCAATCTCAAGCGATTTTAGCTCGAAGTTGGATTCCTTGTCAAGACTTGCCGGCTGTGCGGTTTACTTATTCTGCTGAAGTAGAAGTGCCCAACGGTTTGATGGCATTGATGAGCGCGAGTAACGCGCAGCAAAAGGCCATAGCAAAAAAAGGAGCATCAACCGTGGTGTATCATTTTGAACAAAAGAAAACGATACCCAGTTATCTAATGGCATTGGCGGTGGGGAATATTGAGTTTGCCTCGATTAGCAACCGATGCGGGGTATATGCTACCCCAGATCAATTGAATGTAGCACACACAGAATTGGCCGATTTAGAAAAGATGATCGTGGCAGCGGAGAAGTTGTATGGAGCATATCAATGGGATCGATATGATGTGCTGATATTGCCGGCGGCCTTTCCATTTGGTGGAATGGAGAATCCCATGTTGACTTTTGCTACCCCCACTATTTTGGCAGGTGACAAGTCTTTGGTATCGTTGATTGCCCATGAGTTAGCACACAGCTGGAGCGGAAATTTGGTGACCAATGAAACCTGGGATGATTTCTGGTTGAATGAGGGTTTTACCGTGTATTTTGAGTTTCGAATCATGGAGGAGTTGTATGGCAAAGAGGTGTCAGAGATGTTGGCTGCGCTGAGTATTCAGGATCTGTATCAAACCATGGAAGAGTTGGACCCTATAGATACCCATTTGAAATTACAGTTGAAGGATCGCAATCCGGATGATGGGATGAACGATGTGGCTTATAACAAGGGTTACTGGTTGCTGCGCACCATCGAAGAGCGTGTCGGAAGACAAAAGATGGATGCGTTTTTAAAGAATTATTTTTCTAGTCATGCATTTGGCGTTATGAATACGGAGCAATTTTTGGCTTTGGCAAAAAAGGATTTAATGGATCCTGGAAATTACCGATACATCGCACCCGAAAACTGGATTTATCAACCAGGTGTTCCAAAAAATGCATATCCCATAGTATCGAAAAAGATACAAGCTACCGATGAGTGGATTTCTCGTTGCAATGCAAAAGTGGAGGAATGGAAACAATTGCCTTGGAAGGAATGGAGCTATCAGCAGCAATACCGATTCCTTACCAATTGGAAATGCCCGAACGCAAAAGAACTCTTGAATTTTAATCAACTTTTTGAAGTGTCCAAGACGGGAAATAGTGAAATTCTTTTTGCTTGGTTGATGCTGTGTATTCAATTGGATATTTGGGATCAAGAGAATGAACAGGTGATGCGCCATTTTCTCTCCAGCGTGGGAAGGCGCAAATTCATTGCTCCTTTATATAAGACCATGATTAAATTTAATCAGAGCGAAAGGGCTATCCAATACTTTGATTCCTATCAGAGCAGTTACCATGCAGTTACTAAAAAAACCGTGCAAGAATTAATAAATACAAGAAATGAAAAATAGATTTTGTTTATTGCTGTTAGTAATGTCGATTCTCTCGTCTTGTTCAGTGATGAAGAGCAAATACGGCAGAGGAGTTTCTGTCCATTGGAAATCGGGACATACACCGATTCTAGTGCATCAGGACAACAGGGAAGAAAAGAAGGTGAGTGTACTCATGGAGGAAAAAAGTGAAGCCAATATTGAAGAAAGGTTGGTTATTGCGAATGTTGAAAATGCCGATTTGTCGGAGGTGTTCCAAGCGCATACTCTTTTTCCCATCACCAAGCAACGGGCGTGCTCAACTTCAAAAGCAGAGGGCTCAATTCAATCCTTGGAAGGAAGTAATCAAGCGAATGTAAGCCCGAAGGAGCCCACTGAGCAGCAGATCAAAGGAGCAGCGCATCAAGGTCCTGAGGATAAATGGCTATTAATACTATTGGCTTTTTTTCTTCCGCCATTAACGATTTATTTGTTAGATGAGTCCGATACGCATGGATTGATTATTTCTGTGATCTTAACCCTTTTGGGCTGTTACATTGCCGGAGTCATTCACGCAATAATTAAGGTGATCAAAAATTATGAAAGTGCTTAATTTCTTGCTAGGTTTGATTCCAAACAATAAAACCATTTAATATGAAAAAAACATTTCACGGTCCGCTGCTTTTTTTAGTCGGATTTATGTTTATCATCTCAGGATGTTCCGTTACGAGGCGCCATTATGCTCCGGGTTATCACGTGGAGTGGCACCATAATGGAGCAAGAGAGTGGACCAAGGCGAAGGATAATCAGCCCAACTTGGCGGAAAATAGGGAAGAGCTAACTGATCGAGTGATAGAAAACACGCAGGCTGCTCAACCCTCGCACCAAGGGTTTATAAAAGAAAAGTTGGAAGTTCAATCACGGGGTGTTGAAGATTTTGTAACTGAGGAGACGCCAAGGTCAGAGGATGAGGAGGTTGGCAAAGCAGATAGTCACCAGGAACAATGGGAACAAAGTCCGGCAATTCAAGATGATGAGCATGCAGGAGTGTCTGAGGAGCAACCATTATCAGCACCACCAACGGACAATAATATTTTTGCGATTTTGGGATTAATTTTCAGTATTTTTCCTTCGTTTTGGCTGCTAGGAGTTGTTTTTTCGATCATTGGTTTAGTGCAAATTAGAAGGGATGGTGGAGAAGGAAAAAAGTTGGCGGTTGCGGGATTGATCATTTGCGGCATTTGGCTCTTGTTGTTTTTATTGTACTTCGTTATATACGCTGTTCTTTTGTCACAAACGATTCGTTGATGACTTTTGTTTAGGAATAATAACGGGAAAATTAAGAAATGAACATTGTGAATTACTTTTTTGAATTTTACCGCCAACTAAAAAATCTTTGACCCTATATTGCGAAAAATTAAACAATCTAATTATGAAAATTAAAAGTTTATCAATTGTAGCGCTAGGAGCGCTAGTGGTGGTTTTCAGCGCATGTTCTGTAACCAAGCGTCATTATGCACCCGGTTATCACGTGGAGTGGCATAAGAATTACAAAGGAACTGAGCAAGTAGCTCAAGTAAAGAAAGAGAAAGCAACGGTTGTTGCGACTGAAGAATTGGTGGCTATCCAAGAAGTAGCGGCTCCAGTAGTAGTAGCTGAAGTGGCAGCTCCATCAGTTGTAGTGGCTCCAGTTGCGGTGGAAGAAGTAGCAGTAGTTACTCCAAAGCAAAACAGAGTGATCAACGCGATCGCAAAGAAAGTAGCAAACGTTACTGCTGAAGCAGTTAAAGTTGCTGCTCCTGCTAGCACAGAGGTTTCTATCGAGGCTTCTAACGCAGCAAATGGTTTTATGCCAGAGTGGTACCATTGGGCAATGGCTATCCTAGGTTTTTGGCCAACTTTCATGTTGATCAAAGGTATCATGGATAAGGACATTAACTGGAAGAAGATTATCATCAACTGGTTATTGTATTGCTTGTGCTTTGTACCAGGTATCATCTACGCTATCAAGTGGATGAAAGAAGAATTCTAATCTTTCATTAGAAAAAATAGAAAAGCGACCTTCGGGTCGCTTTTTTTATTCCAGGAATTAGAGCGATTACGCTTTTGGCTTTTGATGCTTCCACCGCTTGTGTGACCATAGCCAAAGATGAGGATGCGCCAAAATATCGCCTTCTAATTTTTGATTCAACAATTCGATGATTTGGCCATATCCCATTTGCTGGGG
>CAZJCQ010000011.1:0-59472 GCA_964544665.1 uncultured Chryseobacterium sp.
CCTTCTGAGGTGGAGCTATCGCCTATGGTTCCAAAGGCAACCTCATTTCCTTTATCACTGAATTGAACCCAATCATGGAGTTCTTTTACATTTTTAAAAATCTTACTTGCTTGCGCCAGCCCTAACAATCGGGGCATCTGACCCCCTGTTGGTGAGATATCTGAGGAAGAATTATACTCCTCCATTAGATTCTTCCAATTTCCATCTTGGTCGATGGTGCGTGTGGCATAATGACCTCCCATTTGACGGCCACCGCTGGCAGGTTCTTGCTCGACATCAGTGTGTGCATACAAAGCCGCAAAATATTGCTGCACTGTTAGGGCACCAATGGCCATCATAAAAGTTTGATCGCGATAATAACCAGAACGCCAATCGCCCTTCTTGAAGGCGCGTGCCATGGCGATTTGTGCTAATTCCTTACCATCCCCAAAAATTCCAAATTTTGCCTTTCCTGTAAGCACTTCCTTTCTTCCTAGTAAGGAGGCTTCGCGACTTATCCAAGCTAATCGATAGTCATTTAATAATATTTCCTGCGCGGATAAACCGGATTGGTGAATAGACAAAGAAAAAGACATGAAGCAAAGATAATTTATTCCTATCGCAGTCAGTACATTTATTTCTGTGCACTAATGTCCTTTTGCCGCCAGGTAACGTTCTGCATCGAGAGCGGCCATACAACCGGTACCTGCTGCAGTAATGGCCTGACGATAAGTCTTATCAGCGGCATCTCCAGCAACAAAAATCCCTTCGATATTGGTTTTCGCAGTTCCTGGAACATTGATTATATATCCTGTCTCATCCGTGTTAATCCATGGTTTGAACACATCGGTATTGGGTTTGTGACCAATGGCAACAAAAAATCCAGTGATGGCTACTTCCCTCGTTTCCGCACCATTGACAAGGAATCTTGCGCCCGTCACACCATCGGTTCCCAACACCTCTTCTGTTACGGCATTCCAGATCACTTCGATATTGGGCGTGTTCATCACACGGTGTTGCATAGCCTTGCTCGCTCTCATTTTATCAGAACGAACAATCATATATACTTTCTTACAGAGTTTGGCCAAATAGGTAGCTTCCTCGGCTGCGGTATCACCGGCACCTACAATAGCAACCTCTTGATTGCGATAGAAAAATCCATCACACACCGCGCAAGCACTTACTCCTCCTCCAATATCTCTCAATCGCAACTCACTTTCCAATCCCAACCATTTGGCACTGGCACCTGTGGCAATAATCACAGCATCTGCACTTACGACATGCTTGCCATTATCAAACTCTACATAATGCTTGGGACCCGTGAAATCCACTTTGGTAGCCCATCCATTTCTGACATCGGTTCCAAAACGCATGGCTTGATTTTTCAAATCCTCCATCATCTCAGGACCCTTGATTCCATTGGGGTATCCAGGGAAATTATCTACTTCCGTCGTGTCCATCAACTGCCCGCCAGGCTGATTGCCCATATACATCACCGGCTTTAAATCCGCACGCGCTGCATAAATAGCGGCAGTGTAACCAGCAGGCCCACTCCCAATAATCAAACAATGAATGTGTTCTTTCGCTTCCATTTCTTTTTTGTTTTAGAGGGCAAATATAATCTGCCTGCTCACTCCACAAGCTGACTTAAGTAAGATAAGTAATCTTTAAAAACTCATCCCACAAAACATCCTCGGGCAAGGGAGCTGTGATTTCCACCGGCGTCTTTTTTACCGGATGTAAAAAACTTATTTTTCTTGCATGCAAGTGAATGCTGGCGTTTTCATTCGTTCGCTTACTTCCATACTTTACATCGCCTTTTATGGGACAGCCTAAAAATGACATGGTCGCTCGAATTTGATGATGACGGCCTGTTTTTGGATAGACCTCCACAAAAGTGTAATGCTCACTTTTACCTTTCACTTCATAACTCAATTCTGATTCCTTTCTACCTGGACCGCCTTGTTTAAAAGCAAAAGTCTTATTTTGTCTTTCATCTTTCCAAAGATAATTAACCACCGTTCCTTTGTCTGATTGAAAACTACCTTTGACTACCGCCCAATAGGTTTTTTGTACCTCACGATCTTTAAAAGCCACGGTTAATCTGGACAATGCTTTTGACGTCTTCGCATAAACTACAATTCCACTTACAGGTCGATCGATGCGATGAACAGTACCCAAAAAAACCTCACCGGGCTTATTGTACTTTTTCTTCACATATTCCTTTACGATATCACACAAAACGACATCCCCAGTTTTATCCCCTTGAATAATGTCACTGCTGCGCTTGTTGATTACAATAATATGGTTATCCTCAAACAAAATTCTTAAATTTTCCAGACGTGTCGCCACAATGGGTTCCACGGGGGCTTTGATCCAATTTTTCTTTGAGAAGCCGGACATATCAATATTGTTCAGAAGCGTTGGGAAAGTCCAAGCTTTTAACATCCGCAATATATTGCTTGACGGCTTGGTTCATGGTTTCTCCGAGTTTGGCATATCGTCTTAAAAATCTCGGGCTAAAATCTTGAGTTAGCCCCAACATATCGTGAAGCACCAATACCTGACCATCCACCCCATTACCAGCTCCAATACCGATGATGGGTACCTGAACTGAACTTGCCACTTCTGCGGCTAGCGCAGCGGGAATTTTTTCTAAAACAATGGCAAATACGCCAGCTTCTTCCAATAACTTGGCATCGCTTTTCAATCGCTCTGCTTCCATCTCTTCTTTGGCTCGTACTTGATAGGTTCCAAATTTATAAATGCTCTGTGGTGTCAATCCCAAATGACCCATCACGGGTATTCCTGCGGTCAATATGCGCTTAATCGAATCCTCTATTTCAGCACCACCTTCCATTTTAATGGCGTGACCACCTGTTTCCTTCATAACACGAATGGCGGAATTGAGCGCCTCCTTGGAATTACCTTGATAGGTTCCGAAAGGCATATCCACCACCACCAATGATCGCTGGCATGCTCTTACAACAGCAGAGGCGTGATAGATCATTTGATCCAAGGTTATCGGCAGTGTAGTCTCATGACCTGCCATCACATTGGAGGCGCTATCACCCACCAGAATTACATCAACACCGGCAGCATCAATGATACCTGCCATGGTGTAATCATAGGCGGTAAGCATGCTGATTTTTTCACCTCGCTGCTTCATTTCGTGCAGCGTATGGGTGGTCACTCTCCTGATTTCTTTATTCACTGACATTTGACAAAGGTCGTAAAAGCGCTCTAATTCTGAAAGGATGTTGGCTTTTCAATGTCAATAAATCTTTTTTTGTACGCATTTTCGAGTACCGTTTATTCCTTTCTTGCACCCATAAACTTTTTTTATGTCAGCTAAATTCGAAATTATTGGTGGTCACAAATTGCAGGGAGATGTTATTCCACAAGGTGCCAAAAATGAAGCTTTACAAATTCTTTGTGCGGTATTACTCACCCCTGAGCGTGTGGAAATTGAGAACATTCCCGAAATCATTGATGTATTAAAATTAATCGAGCTACTGGGAGAAATAGGGGTCAAAGTCGAGAAACTGGGTAAAGGTCATTTTGCTTTCACTTCGGACCAAATTGATTTAAATTATTTGACGACCCCCGAATACAAAAATAAAGCAGCCAAACTACGAGGATCTATCATGATGGTGGGTCCGATGTTGGGAAGGTATGGCGTGGGTTATATTCCCAAACCCGGTGGAGATAAAATCGGAAGAAGAAGGCTGGACACCCACTTTCAAGGTTTCATCAACTTGGGCGCTCAATTCAATTATGATGCAAATGAATCTTTTTATTCCGTAAAAGCAGACAAGCTCAAAGGAACCTACATGCTTTTGGATGAGGCCTCTGTAACGGGAACAGCTAACATTGTGATGGCCGCTGCGCTTGCAGACGGAACAACTACCATCTACAATGCGGCCTGTGAACCCTATTTGCAGCAACTGTGCAAAATGATCAATCGAATGGGTGGAAAAATCGAAGGTATTGGCTCCAATTTGCTGATCATTCATGGGGTTACCTCTTTAAAAGGATGTCAACATCGCTGTCTACCAGATATGATAGAAATTGGATCATTTATCGGAATGGCCGCCATGACCAAAGGTGATATAACCATTAAAAACGTCGGATACGAACACCTGGGTATCATGCCAGAAATTTTCAGAAGAATGGGAATTCAAATGGAATTAGTGAACGGAGATGATCTGCATATTCCCAGTCAAGAACATTATGAAATAGAAAGTTTTATCGATGGGTCCATCATGACTATTTCGGATGCTCCATGGCCTGGATTCACGCCCGATCTTATTTCCATCGCACTGGTAACCGCCACTCAAGCACGCGGTTCAGTTTTGATTCATCAAAAAATGTTTGAGAGTCGTCTGTTCTTTGTGGACAAACTCATTGACATGGGGGCTCAAATTATTTTGTGCGATCCTCACCGCGCTACTGTTATAGGATTAGATAGGAAATCAACATTGAAAGGAGTTTCGATGAGTTCTCCCGATATCAGGGCCGGTGTAGCCTTGCTCATTGCTGCCCTGGGCGCAAAAGGGAAAAGCACCATTCAGAACATCGAGCAAATCGATAGAGGATACCAAGACATTGAGAGTCGTCTTACCGCATTGGGCGCGGAGATCAGAAGGGTGGATTGAAGAAAGAGCCAACGGCAGAAGGGGACAAAAAGAACAAGCATTTAGGTACGGACATCTACTATGGAAATGCTTTCCGTTAACTTGATGCGGCGATGATATACCAATAAATCCGTCGATTGAAAAACATCACCCTCAGCGCCTTTGCGCTTGCTTGGCGTTCTTGGCGAAAAAGTTTTCAAACCAAGCGCGCAAAGATGACATTCTGAGACTGAAGTCCACGCATTGCCCTTCCAACATGCACGCTGCTCAGTCCATTCCTACTCACGCCCCTATCATTTTTTGGCACCGTGTTTGAACTGCCGCAAAAATCATTAAATTTGAAGCACAATGAAAAACATGAAAAAATTCTTCGTCACCTTCGGCATTGCAGTGTCTATTGTCACCGCTCTTACATTGCAGTCCTTTATGGCTGCTGACAAAACAGCAATGACCAAAGCCAAAGTAGGCACCAACATTGGGGATATCGCCCCAGAAATTGAAATGGCTGGTTTTGATGGAAAAAAAATTAAGCTCTCTTCTTTGAGAGGAAAAATGGTGCTCATCGATTTTTGGGCTTCCTGGTGTGGGCCTTGCAGAAGAGAAAACCCGAACGTGGTCGCTGCCTATAATAAATATAACAAGGCAAAATTCAAGACTGCTAAAGGATTCGAAGTTTTTTCAGTAAGTTTAGATAAAGGCTTAGAACCATGGAAACAAGCCGTTGAAAAAGACGGATTGATTTGGAAAAACCATGTTTGCGATATGAAAGGTTGGGACAATGAAGGAGCTGCTAAATATGGAGTAACCAGCATTCCCATGAGTTTCTTGATTGATGAAAACGGTGTAATCGTCGGAAAAGAACTCAGAGGTCTTCAGTTACATATGGAATTGGATAAATATGTAGCAAAACTATAATACCCTGCAGGATTGTCAGTCCCGAGCACGTCTCGGGATTTTTTTTGTCCTTACATTTGCGCCGAAACTGCCAGTTTGCCTTATTGAATCATTTGGAAAAGGAATTGATAGGCAAAAAGAAATCGATTGAATATGAATCACGAAGAAAAAGAACAGAACGGAATCCACTCCGAAAAGGAGTTAAATGAAAATCCCATTTCAACCGAAAACCCCTCTAATGAAATAGAAGGTCAAGAGCAAGAAACCTCCAATTCAGAAGTGAAGGAAAATCCATCACAAGAAAATCAGGAAGATTGGAAAAACAAATACTATTACCTGGCTGCTGATTTTGATAATTTTCGCAGAAATCAAGCAAAAGAAAGAAGAGATCTATTGGCCACCGCAGCGCAAGGCGTAATCAGGGACTTGCTGCCTATTCTAGATAATTTTGAAAGGGCCATCAAGGCCAATGAGCAACTGACGGATATGGATGCCATTAAAGAAGGGTTTCAATTGATCTATCAAGGGCTGGCCAACGGTTTGAATAAACATGGTTTAAAAGAGATAGAAAGCAACGGTCAGGTTTTCAATAGTGATATTCACGAAGCGATTGCTCAGATTCCCGCTCCAGCAGAAGATTTAAAAGGAAAAGTGATGGATACCGTTGAAAAGGGGTATACCTTAAATGATAAAGTAATCCGCTTCGCCAAGGTAGCGGTAGGATCTTAACCACCTGATTATGGCTAAAAGAGATTACTACGAGATCCTGGGCATCAGTAAAAATGCCAGTGAATCCGAGATAAAAAAAGCATATCGTCAAATGGCGATCAAATATCATCCAGATAAAAACCCGGGAGATTCCAGCGCAGAGGAAAAATTCAAAGAAGCGGCAGAGGCCTATGAGATATTGAGCAATCCAGAGAAGAAAGCACGCTACGATCAGTTTGGTCACGCCGGAATGGGTGGTGGTGGTGGATATGGTGGTGGCGGTATGAACATGGACGATATATTTTCCAATTTCGGAGACATTTTCGGTCAAGCTTTCGGCGGTGGCGGATTTGGAGGAGGAGGTAGAAGTCGCACGATGAAAGGAAGCAATCTTCGAATCAAAGTGAAATTAAATTTGGAAGAAATCGCTTTCGGAGTTCAGAAAAAAATTAAAGTATTTAAAATGGTTAATGCCGATGGTGTTAGCTATGATACATGTGGAACTTGCAAAGGAAGTGGGCAAATACGCAGGGTACAACAAACCATACTAGGCGCTATGCAAACAGCGACTACCTGTCATGTTTGTAATGGAACAGGGAAATCCATCAAAACCAAACCCAAAGACGCCGATCAAAACGGACAAAAGCGAGAAGAAGAATTGATTGAGATCAATATACCCGCAGGTGTTGGTGAAGGGATGACTCTCAATATGTCTGGAAAAGGGAATGCCGCCCCGTTTGGAGGTGTCAACGGAGATTTATTGGTTCAAATAGAAGAAGAAGAGCACCCCTTATTAAAAAGAGACGGAGTGAATCTTTACCACGATTTATATATCAATTTTGTTGATGCCGCTTTAGGAGCTTCCATTGAAGTACCCCTCGTGAAAGGAAAGGCGCAAATTAAAATTGATGCTGGTACACAAAGTGGTAAAATATTAAGATTGAAAGGAAAGGGATTGCCTGAAGTAAATGGATACGGGCAAGGCGACCTCCTCATCAATATCAATGTTTGGACACCACAAAAATTGAGTAGCGAAGAAAAGGAAATATTAGAAAAACTTAGAGACTCGGAACATTTCAAACCCGCTCCAGGAAGCAAAGACAAAAGTTTCTTTCATCGTGTCAGAGAAATGTTCTCCTAATTGCAAAGCGTGATGACCACCTTCCGAAAAATAATCAACGACCCCGTTTATGGTTTTATCACGATTCGTCATCCCTTTATTTTTGAGCTTATCAATCACCCCGCCTTTCAGAGATTGCGGAGAATCAGCCAACTGGGATTAAGTCATTTGGTTTATCCGGGAGCAGTACACAATCGATTTCAACATGCGTTAGGTGCTATGCACTTGATGCAAAATGCTGTTGATGAGTTAAGGGTGAGAGGTGTGGAAATCAACCAAGAAGAAGAAATTGGATTGTTATCAGCCATTTTATTGCACGATATTGGGCATGGACCATACAGTCATGCGTTAGAGCATAGTATTGTTGGCGGTGTGCATCACGAGGATATCAGCAAAGCGTTGATGCAAAAAATGAATCAAGATTTGGGTGGAAGATTGCAATTGGCCATTGACATATTTAACAACCAATATCCAAAACCTTTCATGCATAGTTTGGTGAGTAGTCAATTGGACATGGATCGTTTGGACTACTTAGCGCGAGATAGCTTTTTTTCAGGCGTGGTCGAAGGTCAAGTGGGAAGCGAGCGCATCATCAAGATGATGGATGTAGTGAATGATCAATTGGTAGTAGAAGAGAAAGGGATTTACAGCATCGAAAAATTTATTGTGGCTAGGAGGTTCATGTATTGGCAAGTGTATTTGCACAAGACTGTATTGAGTGCAGAGTTTATGCTCGTCAATGCCCTTCGGAGAGCCAAAGAATGGGTAGAAAAAGGGAACACCTTATGGGCCACGCCAGCATTGTCTTTTTTTCTAGAAAATCAATTCGATCATGATCGTTTTTTTGAGCATGAAAAAGCACTCGATCATTTTCTTTCCTTGGACGATCAGGACGTATTGAGTGCGTTGAAAGTATGGCAAACTTGTCCAGACTTTGTCCTCCGAGAGTTATCAAAGAACATCGTAGAACGGAGTTTATTTAAGATTCAAATATTTAATGAGCCACCATCCGAAGCGATGATTCAAGAGCGCATTGAAGTACTTGCGCAAAAACACCGATTGACTTTGGATGAAGCGCGATATTTTGTAATGACGGGAGAAGCCGCGAACCGTGCGTATAGCCAAAGTGGTGATGTCATTTGGATCAAATTAAAAAACGGTACCGTTTGCAACGCTGGTGAGGTAAGTGAGCACTTGAGTTTGGCGCCCATTACCAAAGAGGTGAGAAAATGGTTCGTCGCCGGACCCTCCCAATTGGATTAGTTACCAAGTGTATTTGACATGCAGCTCGACTTGCATGTCTAGATTGGATAGGTAAATGATTTCCGGAAACCCATCACCTGCATTATAGGGTTTAAACACGGCTGTACCCATTAAATCATCATTATTAAAGATAGAATTCCCATCGCTATCCACCAACATACAGGTATAGTACATTTCTGGGTAAATCAAATCCAGTGTAATATCCGGTGTAAAACTGTATGGTACACCCGGGGTTGCATTTTGATAAAATACGGTCGCTTTCCAAACAACATTGGCTGTATTCTCACCGGTGATTACCGGATAAATATCAGCGCCATCGGTCAGATCCCATTGTAATTGAGAAGGATCTAATATGGCAAAGTTGGTAACGACAATTTTGGTAATGGTCACTTTGGTAGGTGTCTTTTCTATATCACAATTGGACCCCCTGTAACCGGGAGGGCAATCTAAACCGCAGGAATATAAAAGCAAAGACATCACGATAACAGCGGTGGTACTAAGGAAATATCTAACTTTTCTCATTTTCTTAACGTTTAAATTTTATTATCAGCAATATCATCTTGAACAAGGTCCTTACCACTATTAGACTTTTCCTCCTCCCCAAAAAAACGTTTTTGAAACAATAACAATAAGATAATGCCCACTGAAATGGCAGCATCTGCAATATTAAAAATGGGCGAAAACAAGGGTTTCACTTCTCCACCGACCCACGGCATCCATTCCGGGAAATGGATGAATTTACTCACATGGATCATGTCTACTACATTACCCATAAGCCATGGCGCATATCCCTCTCCATTGGGTTGGGCAATATCCGTGTAGGGCATATAATCCATGTACTGTTCGTCGTACACCGCTCCTTTGTCAAAAACAACTCCGTAAAAAATACTGTCCAGAATATTGCCCAAGGCACCTGCTAAAATCAATGACATACAGGCGATTAAGGCCACTCTGGCCTTTTTCTGAATAAGCTTATACAAATAAACCGTGATGCCAACGAAAACGCCCAAACGGAAGATCGTCAACAATAATTTACCCATTTGTCCGGGCAACATCCAACCAAAAGCCATTCCCGGATTTTCTACAAATTGAATATTTAACCAACCCGGAATGAGAATTTCCGCCTCCCCGTAATGAAAATGGGTTTTCACATACCACTTTACTCCCTGATCCAACAGTATCAACGAAACAAAAATCCCCAATGCCCAAACCCACCTGCTATTTTTCATTCCTTCGGAATTATTGCATATTCTTGGCCTCAATACTCAAAGTAGCATGAGGCACTAACTTCAATCGTTCTTTGGGTATCAATTTTCCCGTCACCCGGCAGATACCATATGTTTTGTTCTTAATTCGCAAAAGCGCATTCTCCAAGGATTGTATGAATTTCCCTTGACGTGCTGCTAATTGAGCCACCTCTTCTCTGCTCGTTGTATCATTGCCATCCTCCATCATTTTAAAAGTAGGAGAGGTATCATCTGTGGAATTATCTCCTTCATGTGAGAGACTTTGCTTCAATTCATCCAAATCCGATTTGGCTTGTTCTAATTTCACTTTAATCAAGGCCTCAAACTCCGCCAAGTCCTTGTCGGAATATCGTTGAGAAACCGTGGACTCCTTGGAAATAGGAGTGGGTGGATCAATCTTTGCGTTTGGCGAAATCGTTACTTGCGCCTTTATTTTTTGCTTGACATGCACTGGTGTTGGAGCAGCAGTCGGCTTTTTTGCAGGAGCCGCAACCGTTTTAACTGGAGCTGCCTTCGTCGTCTCTTTTTTCACCACAGGAGACTTTTTCACTGGAGCCGGAGCTGTCTTTTTAGTAGCGGGCTTAATCACCTTTTTAGGAGCCACCTTTGCGACTTTCTTCGGTGCGGGTTTAGCTACCTTTTTTGCAGCAGGCTTCACCGCCTTCTTTGCAACCGGTTTCAATGCTTTCTTAGGTGCTACTTTGGCTGTCTTCTTGATGGGTGCTGCCTTTTTCACCACCGGCTTAGCGGCTTTCTTAGCTGCTGGTTTAGCCGCTTTCTTGGCAATGGGCTTCACTACCTTCTTGGCTGCGGGCTTCGCGCCTTTTTTTGCAACAGGCTTAACCGCCTTCTTTGCAATGGGCTTCACTACCTTTTTTACAGCAGTCTTCACCGCCTTTTTAGGAGCCGGCTTTACCACCTTTTTTATCGATTTTTTAGCCGCCGGTTTCGCGGCAGCCTTTTTAACAACTTTCTTTGCTACTGGTTTGACCGCTGCTTTTTTTACTGCTTTAACCGGTGCGCTTTTTTTGACCACTTTCTTTGCCATAGGACTAAGATTTTGAAATTTTAATAAACATGGTTTGGTTCTCTTCCCACTCCACTTTTTCTCCTTCCTGAAAATTTTCGACTAAAGTTAAGGAATCAGCCAAAACCTGTCCGCGAATATATTGGGAATTTTGATTGATTGCATCACTCCAAAGTGAATTTGCCGTTAAGGTGACATGAATTCGATCCACCACTTCCAATTGACTTTCTTTTCTGATATTCTGAACACGGTTCACCACTTCTCTTGCTATGCCTTCTGCTCTGAGGGATTCAGAAATCGTAACATCCAGGGCTACTGTTAAATTTCCATGATTGACCACCTTCCATCCGGGAATATCCACTGGAATGATCTCCACATCCTCTGTTTCCAACACCATCTCGCCAATGGAGGTAGGTACCTTGGTGCAACCTTCACGTTCAATATCTTGGATCATTTGTTGGCCATTCGATTCGGCGAACAACTGCACCTCTTTCATTGCCTTTCCACACTTCTTTCCCAAAGTTTTGAAATTCAATTTTAAATTCTTTACAAACTTGGATTCCGATTCGTCCACAAAAAGCAATTCTTTGACATTTACTTCAGACAATATCAGCTCAGCTACTTGAGATATATTCGCCGACTGTTGATCTGAAATTACCGGTATTTTGACAGACTGCAAAGGCTGTCGTACCTTGATATTTTCTTTTTTTCTGATCGATAAAACCATGGAAGAAATTCGCTGCGCCCATTCCATGTTTTGTTCTAATTCTAGATGAATATCATTGGGGTTTACGGAAGGCCAGTCGGATAAATGAACAGACTCCACACCCTGACCAAGCATTAGCTGTTGGTATAACCAATCCGAGAAGAAAGGAGCGAATGGCGAAATTAATTGAGATACCACGGTCATACATTCATGCAAAGTCTGGTAGGCAGCGCGCTTGTCTTGGGACATTTCACCATGCCAGAATCTCTTTCTACTGAGGCGGACATACCAATTAGACAAATGCACATCCACAAATTCATCAATGGCTCGCGCTGCGGGAGTGGGGTCAAAATCAGCCAGGTGTTGGTCGACAAATTGTATCAAAGAGTTTAATCTGGAAATAATCCATCGATCCAATTCTGAACGCTCTGACATCGGCACCGTATTTTCACCATATCGAAAATCATCAATATTGGCATAAATCACAAAAAACTGATACGTATTGGTGAGGGTACCAAATAGTTTTCTTTGTGTTTCTGTAATTCCCTCTTCATCGAATTTTAAATTATCCCAAGGCTGCGCATTGGTTAGCATATACCAACGAGTAGCATCAGGACCGTATTTGGCGAGGGTAATAAACGGATCCACCGCGTTGCCCAATCGCTTGGACATTTTATTCCCATTTTTATCGAGGACTAAACCATTGGATACAACATTTTTGTACGCTACAGAATCGAAACAAGCGGTAGCGATTGCATGCAAGGTATAGAACCAACCGCGGGTTTGGTCGACCCCCTCTGCAATGAAATCAGCAGGAAATGCTTTCCTGTCATCCACCAAAGATTTATTTTCAAAAGGATAATGTAATT
Source organism: uncultured Chryseobacterium sp. (assembly GCA_964544665.1). Taxonomy (GTDB): domain Bacteria; phylum Bacteroidota; class Bacteroidia; order Flavobacteriales_D; family Sanyastnellaceae; genus CAMCTV01. Next base: position 12,451 of record CAZJCQ010000011.1, read on the forward strand.
GAGCATAGGGCATCGATCCACTATCGAACCACACATCGATTAGATCAGCCTCACGGCGCATGGGTTTCCCACTCTCACTGACCAATACCCAATCATCGACGTATGGTTTGTGTAAATCAAATTTGAGATAATTCTCCGAGGTAAAGTCATTTAGAACGAAATCTGCCAACGGATTTTTACTCATCCAACCTGCGTCTACTGAACGGTCTAACTCTTTTTTGAGTTGCTCCACAGAACCCACACAAGTAGACTCAGATCCATCCTCCGTTCTCCAAATAGGTAATGGAATTCCCCAAAACCGGGAGCGAGAAAGATTCCAATCATTGGCACTTTCTAACCAATTACCGAAACGACCTGTTCCCGTTGCCTCAGGTTTCCAATGAATGGTTTTGTTAAGCTCCGACATTCTCTCTCTGATTTGAGGGATTTTGACAAACCAAGAATCCAAAGGATAGTAAAGAATGGGTTTATCCGTTCTCCAACAGTGCGGATAATTGTGGGCATATTTCTCTTTTTTAAATAATTTGCCCTCGGTCTGTAATTTCAAAATAATCCGCTCATCGACACTTAAATATTTCAGCTTGGAAGTATCTGCAATGACATTGGCTAATTTTTCTTGCTGTATGATGAGCTCGTCTGCTCTTTCTGTTACGGAATAATAAGCTTCTTTCACAAACTCTTCTCCGTATAAAAATATTCCATCTTGTACTTCAGGAACAAACCTTCCTCTTTTATCGACCAAGGTTAAGTGATCGATTCCATTTTGCTTGGCTACCCTGAAATCATCAGCACCAAATGATGGCGCAATATGAACAATTCCAGTACCATCCTCGGTCGTGATGAAATCTCCAGAAATAACAACGAAAGCGTTCCCTGAAGGTTGAACAAACGACAACAATTGATGATACCTTTGCCCCAATAGCGATTTGCCTTTCACGACGGCTATTCTTTCAAAAGGAATTTCTTTATCCCCCTTTTTAAATTCCGAAAAGGGTATATCTGCATTTTTTTCAGGGAAAAATTTACCTACCAACGCCTCTGCTAAAATGACCATTTGGGCCTCGCCCGAAAATGGATTATAGGTTTTGATCAGCGCGTACTCAATGTCTTCTCCCACAGCCAGTGCCGTGTTGGACGGGAGCGTCCAAGGGGTTGTTGTCCAAGCGAGCAAATACAAAGGAAGGCCCAATCTTAGATCCGACATGAAGTCATCATCTATCAATTGAAATTGAGCAACTGCAGAAGAGTCTTTGACTTCTTTGTAACATCCAGGCTGATTCAGCTCATGTGAGCTAAGGCCTGTGCCAGCAGCCGGACTGTAAGGTTGAATAGTGAATCCTTTGTACAACAAATCCTTTTGAAAAAGTTGTGACAAAAGCCACCAGACCGATTCGATATACTTGTTATCATAGGTGATGTACGGGTCTTTCATATCTACCCAGTAACCCATTTCACGTGTCAGGGACTCCCATAGATCGGTATACTTCATCACCTCCTTTCTACACGCCTTGTTGTAATCTTCCACGGAAATTTTCGAACCAATGTCTTCTTTTTTAATACCCAGGGTTTTTTCTACGGCCAACTCGATGGGTAATCCATGTGTATCCCAGCCCGCCTTACGCATTACGCTCTTTCCCTTGAGCGTTTGGTAACGACAAAAAACATCCTTGATAGCACGGGCCATAACGTGGTGAATACCAGGTATTCCATTTGCCGAAGGAGGTCCTTCGTAAAATACAAACGCATTATTTTCATCGCGCTCATGGATACTGCGATGAAATATATCTTTCTCTTCCCACATCTGCGCGATTTCCTGCGCAATAGCTGGCAGACTTAGACCTTTGATATCACGATATAAATTTCCCATTCAGGTTTACTGTCAGTAAGCCCGCGAAGATAACAAATGAAAGGCAATGGCCTATACTTTTGAGATTTTTACCATATTGGTCATGCCTTGTTCATTGATAGGCATGGAAGCGATATTAACCACGAAATCACCATCCTTGATATAACCTAACTTTTTCAGTTGGTATCGAATATCGGCAATGGTTTGATCGGTACTCACCATTTTGTCGTAGTAGAATGCCTTTACACCCCAGACCAGATTCATTTGCGTGAGAATTCGCTTGTTGCCCGTAAATACAAACACATTTGCGTGTGGTCGCCAACCGGCTACACGATACCCGGTGTATCCAGAAAAGGACATGGCAACAATAGCGGACGACTTGGTGCGTTGTGCTAAACGACAAGCGCTGAAACAAATGCTATCTGTTAAAAATCTGGACTCATCAATTGCATCAGGAGCCTCTTCCTTGTAATAAATCCCATCGTATTTTTCGGCTTGCGTCACGATATTATTCATGATGCGAATTGCCTCTACCGGATACTTTCCGACTGAAGTTTCACCGCTCAACATGACCGCATCTGCTCCATCCAAAACGGCATTGGCGACATCTGTCACCTCAGCACGTGTAGGTGTCATATTGCTAATCATACTTTCCATCATTTGTGTTGCCACAATTACTGGCTTTGCGGCCTCCACGCACTTCCGAACAATTAATTTTTGAACCAGCGGAACATTTTGAAGCGGAATCTCCACTCCTAAATCACCTCTTGCTACCATTACTGCATCGGTTTCAGCAATGATTTCATCGATTTGATCTACCGCCTCTGGTTTCTCAATTTTTGCGACCACCTTCGCATGCTTGGAACTTTCTTGAATAATCGCCTTGAGTGCTACAATGTCTTGGGCATTTCTTACAAAGGACAATCCTATCCAATCCACGTCATGAGACAAAGCAAAATGCAAATCCTCTATGTCTTTTTGAGACAGGGAAGGGAGAGACACTTTGGTGCTTGGAAGATTCAGTCCTTTTTTTGAAGACAAAATCCCCCCTTGAATCACGCGTGCTTCAACATTCTTCTTTCCATCTGTCTTTTCAATCACCATTACCAATTTTCCATCATCCAGGAGGATGTGTTCTCCGGGCTTTACATCTGCAGGAAACTCTTTGTAATTGGTGTATATTACTTTATCCGTTCCCATTTGCTTTTCTGTGGTAATCGTAATCTTCTGATCTTTGATCAACTCCACACCATTGTTCTCCATTTCACCCACACGTAATTTTGGACCTTGCAAGTCGGCTAACAAGGCGGTATTGGTTCCCAATTCCTTGTTGATTGCGCGGACATTTTCGATCACCTCCTGATGGACTTCATGCGCCCCATGGGAGAAGTTTAACCTCACCACATCCAAACCCGCCAAAATCATTTCTTTTAAAACCGCCTTGGAAGCCGAAGCCGGACCAATGGTGGCCACTATTTTTGTCTTTTTCATTTTCTTTCTATTGGTTGCAAACAAGCTTGAATGAGCTTTTCTATCGTCTTTACTTTGGTTATTTCAATTTCTAATGCCGCGGAAATTCCCGGAATGGTTTTAATTTTATCTACCCATTTAGGAGCTAAACGCTCTCGTTCGTGATCGAGTTTTAAAATAAAATCCCATTTAGCCCATTCGCTTATCAACGGGCCATCTGCTGATTTATTTTCAAATAAATTGACCTCAAATTTCTCCTCTTCGCTAAAATATTGAAACCTCCAATGAACAGATTGATATTGGTTCTTTTGCTCTATCACCACATCTTTGACTCTAACCAAATCCAACCGCAGGTGAACATTTAATAACCAAGCCAATCGCACCTCCATTTCAGAAGTGCTAATGGCAATGAACTCCATCGAATTCTCATCATATGCCTTTCCAAAATTTACGTTCATTTTTACTTAGTGTACATTTTACACTTACAAAAGTACGAGAAAAAACCTAAACGACAGCTAATTCCATGTTGAGGATCCCCGAATTATTTTCGGACTGAAAAAAGCGCAACTTCTTATTCAAGTAAAATCCTTCATTTTGCTCCCAATGGCCCGCAGGAAAATGAAATGCAATGGGTAGATTCAAGTTGCTGGCTAAATCTTTGAACACTTGCTCGGCACTCTTACCCCATGGATTATGCGTGGCAAAACCAAACTCCTCCGTGTTATCCTTCATTTGCGTTAAGCCGCCAATAAGCAATCCTTTCGCGTTCTGAAAAATACCCGCCCTCTTTAATCCGATGAGCATCCGATCAAGATGATAAATCATTTCATCCACATCTTCCATGAAAACCACTGCTTCATCGGCCTTTAATTGTGTGATAGAGCCCAATTGCGAATAAAGAACGCTTAAATTTCCACCTACTACAGGAGCACTAAAATTCCAGTCACCCACACATTCGCTCTGCCAGGAGCGACCTCCCCAAGTACCGAGCAATGCCGCGCGCAACTGTTCCAAAGCCAATGGAGTGGCATTAGGAAAACTAATGGGCATCGTGCAGTGAATGGTGGAGATTCCTAAATTATTCCACCGATTGTGTAAAACCGTGATGTCGCTGTATCCGCAAATCCACTTTGGGTTATGTAATATTTCCTCATCGGTAATGGCATCAACGACACGAACAGAACCATAACCTCCTCTTGCCACCAATACGGCTTTAATTTCAGGGTCTAACAAGCAACTTCTTAACCCTTGAATACGATCCTCATCTGAACCCGCTAACTGACCATCCGTTAAATAAACCTGTGGCATTACCTTGGTTTTAAATCCCCAGCGCTCGAGAATGGATAACGACGGAGCCAATTGCTCAGGTGTAATCCAACGCGCTGTTGCGCAAATTCCGATGGTGTCCCCTTTTTGAAGGAAGGCAGGACTTACCATCATGCCACGATATTACCCGGTTGAACTTCATCGCTCATCAAGGCGCACAATTTTCCCTCTGCATTTTCCGCCATTAAAATCATTCCTTGACTTTCGATTCCCTTGATTTCCCTTGGAGCTAGATTGACTAGCATTAATACATTTTTACCAATTAAATCTTCAGGACTATAATGCTCCGCAATACCGCTAACCACGGTTCTTTCATCCATTCCGGTTTGTACGGTCAGTTTAAGTAGTTTTTTTGTTTTCGCAACCTTTTCTGCCGCTATCACCTTTGCCATTCGCAAGTCCATTTGCTGAAACTGTTCAAAGGAAATATTTGGCTTCTGCGCAGCCACCATCACCTCATTCATCTGCTTTGATTTCTTCAACTTTTCTATTTGAGTGGCCACTTGTTCATCTGTGATTTTTTCAAATAGAATAGGCACCTGTTGTATTTGATGCCCGCTTTGAATCAGTACATTTTGAAAGGCCTCTTCCCAATGTTGGAAGGTAACGTTCAAACCTTCTCTTATTTTGTTTACTGTAAAAGGTAAAAATGGTTCGAGGGCGATGGCCAACTTGGCCACGATTTGTGTGCATTGAAATAAGATGAATGCGGTGCGATCAGGATAAGTCTTCTGCAATTTCCACGGTTCCGTTTCGGTCAAATATTTATTTCCCCAACGAGCCAACTGCATGGCTTCCGCCATGGCTTCGCGGAAACGAAACGATTCTAATTTTTCTCCAATGAGTCTCATTGAAGTATTAATACCATCCCGCACTTCTAAGTCGACTTGATCCAACTCATAACCTTCAATTGATGGAATAACGCCTCCGTAATATTTGTTATTTAATACAAAAACACGATTCACAAAATTACCTAAGATATCGGCTAATTCATTGTTCACTCGATCTTTAAAATCGGACCAGGTGAACTCACTGTCTTTTTGCTCAGGCATGATGGAACAAAGAACGTATCGCATTTCATCTTGCCTTTCCTTGAAATCTTCCAAGTATTCATGTAACCAAACTGCCCAATTGCGAGAAGTAGAAATTTTATCTCCTTCCAAGTTCATGAATTCATTGGCAGGCACGTTGTACGGAAGTACAAATTCGCCATGGGCTTTAAGAATAATAGGAAAAATGATACAATGAAAAACTATATTATCCTTACCGATAAAATGAATTAAACGAGCGTCCTCACTTTTCCAATAATCCTCCCAGTTCTTTCCATTCTGATCTGCCCAAACTTTTGTATTGGTAATATATCCAATAGGTGCATCGAGCCATACATAAAGTACTTTACCCTCTGCGTTTTCAACAGGAACAGGAACGCCCCAATCTAGGTCTCGCGTCATGGCACGACTTTGCAGCCCGCCATCGATCCAACTCATGCATTGCCCCAACACATGAGACTTCCATTCCTTCACAATATGATGTTGAACTCCGTCTAACTTTCCTTCAGCGATAAAAGGTTTGATCCACTCCTCGTGATTCCCCATCGGTAGGTACCAATGAGAAGTTTCTTTGAGTACGGGAGCACTTCCGCTCAATGTTGATTTTGGATCAATTAATTCCAGCGGGCTCAATGCAGCGCCACACTTTTCACATTGATCGCCATAGGCGCGATCATTGGCGCATTTTGGACAGGTTCCTACGATGTAACGATCGGCTAAAAACTGCTTCGCTTCTGCGTCATAATATTGCATGGAAGTTTCTACTTCAAACATGCCTTTCTCTTGAAGCTTTTTAAAAACTTCTTGAGACATTTTATGGTGTTCATCCGAAGATGTGCGATGATAAATATCAAACTCAATTCCAAATTCCGCGAACGTCCTCCCCATCATTTCATGATATTGATCCACGATGGCTTGAGGGGTGGTCTTTTCCTTGTGTGCTCTCAGAGTGATGGCCGCTCCATGTTCATCCGATCCGCAGATGAAAGCAACGTCTTTTTTATTTGCTTTTAAGTAGCGAACATATATATCGGCCGGCAAATAAGCCCCTGCGATATGACCAATATGAATGGGACCATTGGCATAAGGTAAAGCTGCTGTTATTAAATATCTTTTTGGATCCTTCATTTCGCGAATTTACCTCACAGAAAGACATGCCCAAACAGGAATATGATCACTTATCAGACGAGTTGTCTTTAAATCTGACCAATCTTCGCTAATGTCATAACATCCTTTAGATGAAATCTGCCATTCCTTTTGTTCCAAATAAATGTGGTCATATGCATTGGCTAAATGTTCATTGTTCTTATCGGGTTTCATTTTAAGGGTGGTTCTTTGCTCTCCCATCGCGTCCTTAAATCCTACTTTGTATAATTCTTGCGCGCCATACTCATCATGGGTGGCATTACAATCTCCTACCAAAACAATTGCATCATTTGGATACCATAAGGTTAAATCCTTTAAAGCCGCTATTTCGACATTGGGCCCTTTATCCTTTGGCACTGCGTGCAGGTTGGCCAACAGAAAAGTCTTTCCATTATATTGAAATCTTCCCATAAACGGCTCTCGATCTATTACCGTTTCCACATGTGTCTCCAACCATGGTTTGCCGGCTGCTTTCACGCGATGCGGTCTCCAAAGAAATGCATAACGTTCCACTCCATTTCCGCTGGTCGGATTGCTAATCGCATACTCCCACTTACTCCCTTTTCTATTCAATGCATCTGCCAATCGTGCCACCGCTTGAGCGCCTCCATCACCTGCTACTACTTCCTGAATTGCGATCAAATCGAAATCTTTCAACACCTTGGCCATGTAATCGATTTCTTGATCATCCTTGGATTTTCCCAAATTAGCAATATTCCAGGAGACTAACCGAAAGCAGTCTTGATCCTCTGAACCTTCGATTAATTCCTGATCTGCACCCGCATAGTCATCGCTTGTCTGATCTGATGAATTCGATTGCGGACCATTATCTTGACTCGACAAGGTGCAAGCTCCGATCATCAAGAGCGAAAAGAAAAATAAAATGTTACGCATCGGTTATTTACAAAATATATACTCGGCAATTTGAACTGCATTGGTCGCAGCTCCTTTGCGCAAATTATCTGAGACGATCCATGCATTGAGTGTATTAGATTGCGTCTCATCACGACGTAATCTTCCTACGAAAACATCATCGGAATCCTTAGCATGAATGAGCGGCATGGGATATTGCGCATTCTCAATATCATCTACCAACTGAATACCAGGAAATGCTTGTAATGCGCTTCTTACCATATCCAAATCAAATTCCTTTTCAAATGAAACATTGATACTCTCAGAATGGCCGCCCATCACAGGAACTCTCACCGCTGTGGCTGTAACCTGAATTGATTCATCCTCCATGATTTTTTTTGTTTCCAAAATCATTTTCATTTCCTCTTTTGTGTATCCATTATCCATGAAAACATCTATTTGCGGAATTAAATTTAAGTCGATCGGATAGCGATAAGCCATCTCACCTTGAACCCCTGCGCGTTCATTCATTAACTGATCCACTGCCATTTTGCCGGTTCCTGTAACACTTTGATATGTGCTTACAATGACCCTATTAACCGCATAAATATCATGCAGCGGCTTTAAAAACATCACCATTTGAATGGTTGAGCAATTTGGATTCGCGATGATTCTGTCTCCCGCGGTGATCACATGGCCATTCACCTCAGGAACTACCAACCTCTTTGTGGGATCCATGCGCCATGCACTGCTGTTGTCAATCACCACACAACCCAATTCTGCAAAAATTGGTGCCCATTGCAAGCTCGTCGAGCCCCCTGCAGAGAATAAAGCCAAATCTGGCTTCAACTCCACCGCCATTTCTGGCGTTACCACTGCCCATGGCTTACCATCAAAAGAAACCGTCTTTCCCAATGATCGCTCTGTCGCGACTGGAATAAGTTGGGTAACAGGAAATTTTCGCTCCGCTAACACTTGTAACATCTTCGATCCAACAAGTCCGGTTGCACCTACAACGGCTACTTTCATATGCGTCTTATGTGTTTGTTGATTGCGAAGCCAAGTTAGGATAGTTTCGATCGCTATGAAATATTTAATCCGTTTTTTCTTCCTCACGTTAATGTTGAAAGCGCAAGCACAATGTGAGGAGCATTTTGAACAACTTCCCAATACCCAAGAATGGATATTCCCGGATACCGATTTTGTAATCAACAGCAACAACCAACTTCAATTACAAGCATCTGGGAGCGGATGCTCCACTATTTCTTGGAATATCAGTAATTGTGCTGATATAAATAGTGAGTGGAACTTTTATATCAAACAAAGTTTTGCCGGCAGCAGCAATAATTTTGGAAAAATTTACTTTAGCACGCAAGCCCTTTCAGACAGTATCGGATTTGACGAAAGCGCTCAATTTCCAGGTTACGTGCTTCGATTTGGAACCTCTGGGAGCAATGATCAGATTGAATGGCTCAAGGACAGTGGAAGCGGAAATCTGCTCCCCCTCGCCAGTGGATTCAACATAGCGAATGGAATCAATGGATGGATAAAAGTCAAAAGGGTTAATGGTTACGAGATCTATTTTAAGGACAACGATTCTACGGATTTCACATTCCTATTCGATTGTCCTGATACCACCTATTCCAATTTCAGTTTTATCAATTTTCAGTTTCATTATACCAGCTCCAATAGTCACAATTTTTACTTAGATGATTGCTATGCAGGACCTTTCTATGAAGCTCCTATGGTCTATGAAGCTGCATTTCGAGATATCGTCATCAATGAAATCATGTCGGATCCTACACCATCGCAGGGTCAAGCGGAAGTCGAGTACATTGAATTGTTTAATAACCAACCCTTTCCCATCTCACTGGCACAATGGGAATGGGTGAACTCCGAAACCCATAAAGTTATCAATGCGGGACAAATTGATTCAATGGGCTATCTCATTCTGTGCGATGCGAATGCTGTTTTTAATTTTACTGCTCCCACCATCGGCATTGAAAGTTTTGGGTTGCTCACCAATGGAGGCGATAGTCTGAGTTTACTATCCGCTCAAGGCCAACTCATCGATTTTGTAGTATACAACATCCAGGATTATGAAGATGACGGAATGGAAGGAGGATTTGCATTGGAACAAATTCATCCACAACTTAACTGCAGTGATCATTTCAATTGGAAACAGAGCTGCGACGCCACAGGAGGAACACCGGGATCCATCAACTGCCAATTTGAACCAATTGAAAACATGCCCCCGCTTTCCATCTTAGATTATGGGATGGACACACTAGGCACTCTTTTCATTTGGACTAACTATCCTATAAAACAAGATGCTGTTGTTCTAAACAGCAACGAAATTAATTATTCGCTTTCTATTCATCATTTGAGCGATAGCGCATGGATTTCTTGCCATTTTCTTTCGGAACATCAGTTGGAACAAATCACTATATCGCAATTGATCAGTTGTCTTGATGACACATTACACAATACCCCATTGCGTATTGCCTTGCCCAAATCTGCTGAACCCAATCAACTGTTTCTATCAGAAATACTCAGTCATCCCAATATTAATTCCCCTTCGTTCATTGAAATATACAATACCACAGAAAGTGTCATTTCACTGGACGGGCTGAGTATAGAAAGCAATGGATCAAGTGGTCGAGAAATTCAATTCCATCATCATTTTATTCAACCCCATTGCGCATTGTGCATGAGCGAAAATCCCGATGCCATTCAACTTCAATACCCGCTCTTAAATCCATTTCAACCCCATCATCATAGATGCAACTTTCCATACCTCACCCAAAGTGAAGGGTTTGTTTCGCTTAAGAAAAAATCTATGCTCATCGATACTGCGCATTACAATGAAAACTGGCATCATTCATTGATTCAAAATCCGCAAGGGGTTTCATTTGAAAAAGTAAAAATACCATGCCCAAGTAATGGTGAATGTTGGAGCAGCGGCCCTGAACACTTTGGATTTGCAACTCCCGGCATCTATTGGCAAGCAGATATTTTATTTACGGAGAAATTGAGGGACAAATGGTACCTCCCGCATGCCTTTTTTTCGCCCAACTTGGATGATGCCAATGACCAGCTCTTTATTCAATGGAAAGGTGATCAAGAACCCCACACGATTACCATCGATATTCATCAACTGGATGGAACATGGGTGAGATCTATTTGTCAGCAAGAAATCAATCTATCTCCTGCTATCTGGCAATGGGAGGGATTAGACCATCTTGGAAGGTTGTGCGCAGGTGGCATTTATTTTTTGGTTGTTCAAGACCAAACTGCCCATTTAAAAAAAACAGAGTTCATCAAAAGCATTGTACTTTCGCCATGAGTCATGTACTTTCACAAAACACCGCGCATTTTGCGGGCCATCGCACAAGAGTTTACTTGGAGTTTTCCCCGAGATAATAAAATTGTATACCTCACTTTTGATGATGGTCCTACCGCTGTGATTACAGAAAAAACGTTGGCTATTCTTGAACAATTTCAAGCCAAAGCGACTTTTTTTTGTATTGGTAAAAATGTACTCCATCATCCTACCATTTTTCAGAAAATTCAACAAGATGGACATCATATAGGCAACCATACGTTTCAGCATTTAGACGGATGGAAAACAGGGTATATTCAGTACATACGGAACACCCTAAAAGCCAAATCTATTATTCCATCCTCTTTATTTCGGCCACCTTATGGCCACATTACACGTACACAAACCAAGGCGCTAAAAAAGCATTTTCAACTCATTATGTGGGATGTATTGTCGGGCGATTTCGATGCAAAAATGTCTGTAGAAAAATGTGTCGAAAAAGTACTGGAATCTGTTCGGCCAGGATCAATTGTTGTTTTTCATGACAGCATGAAAGCAAGTCCCATCATGCTAAGAGCATTGCCTATTATTCTTACTCAATTACAAACTGAGGGATATCAATTTCTCCCAATACCCTACTCAAATGTACGTTAAGCCTAAAAAACATCTAGGTCAGCATTTTTTGATCAACCCTGCTATTGCCCATGATATTGCTCATGCCCTCACCGGACACGGTGGCTATGATTCCATCATAGAAATAGGACCAGGAACAGGAGCGTTGACCCAATTTTTATTAGACCGACCTTATGAAACTTGGGTTTCCGAAATTGACATCGAGTCCGTTGCCTACCTTCACCAACACTATCCTGCACTCAGACCTAGAATCTTGGGAGAAGACTTTTTGACGATGCCAATCGACCAAAAATGGTCCAAACCCATTGCAGTGGTAGGGAATTTTCCCTACAACATTTCATCTCAAATTTTATTTCATGTATTGGAATACAAGGATCAAGTACCTGAACTGGTAGGAATGTTTCAGAAGGAGGTGGCCATTCGCGTTAGCAATCCACCAGGATGTAAGGAATATGGAATATTAAGCGTCCTCATTCAAGCTTGGTATGATGTAGAATATTTATTCACCGTGAACGAGAATGAATTTAATCCGCCACCCAAAGTCAAAAGTGGTGTCATTCGTATGAAAAGAAATCAAGTTTCGGATTTGGGTTGTAATGAAAAACAATTTAAAAACGTTGTAAAGACCGCTTTTAATCAGCGAAGAAAAACATTACGAAACTCGCTAAAAAGCTTGTTACCCAATGGATTTGAGGATGCGATTTTACAAAAAAGACCAGAACAATTAACCGTTACTGAATTTATTCAACTCACCCAATGGTGTTATCCAGCTTAACTAATTACCTGATTGATTTTTTACCAACTTCAGCACCTGTTGACGTTCCTCTTTTTTAATCAGCAATTGATAAATACCAGGAGATAGGTAGCTTAAGTCACTTCGCCAATTGGCCGATTGAATTTTGTCATTCATTACCACCTGACCGATCGCATTTGAAATTTGAATTTCTCCGCCCAACCAAGCGGATAATCCATTGATCTGGACCCAATCTCTGACAGGGTTTGGGAAGATGTTGACCACTTCACCTTCTTCCTTAATGGCATTTATCACCCAAGTATTGGACATCATCGTACATCCGAATTCATTGGTTACTTCAACAGCGTATACTCCATCAGCAGGATTCACAAGATAATAAGTGGTAGCGCCGGTGAGTGCAATCCCATTGTAGAACCATTGATAAGACTGGTAAACATCTTCTATGGACAATTGCTGCAAACTGTTGTTATAACTGATCTCGGCGGGTGCACAATACAAGATAGAATCTGTTTGAAAAGAGCAACCATAAACATTACTCATGACTGCGTAATAATATCCGCTTCCTGTCATGGAAAGAGATGGTCCATTTTCTCCCGTCACCATGACTCCATTGTGATACCAAAAATAATTGCTTAAGGAATCATTCGACAATGTCAAAACGTTGGCATTCTGACTAATGGAAGAAACAGGACTCTCGAACACTTGCACATTCGCCGTGCTCACCACATTGGTGATTTCATCCAATCCCATGACGAACGAACCATAGGTTCCATTTCCTGCATCAAAAGCCATGTTACCTATTCCTTGATTGATGGTTACGGTTCCTAGATTATCATCTGCTGAAACGTCATCCGCATCCCAAAAAGTGAGGGTGTATCCGGGGGCAGATAACGCGACATTGACACCGGTCCAAGCACCTGAATTTACATTGCTCAGGGTTCCCGACGTGTAAATCACATTTCCATTTGGATCTTGAATGGTAAAATAGGGGTCTCCTGGAGAACTGAAAAAATCATCAACATCGCCGGACCAATTTCCACTGACCCCATTGAGGTTGACATCATTCAACTGATAATTTGAAATGATGGTATTCAAAGAGCAGGTATACACACCGGGTGCATTGTATTGTACCAATGCAGGGAGAGAATCGGTAGAGGTGGTTCCGTTCCCAAAATCCCATGAATAGGTAGTTAATTGCCCTGGTTGTCCTGACACGGTAGCTTGATATTGTACGTCCAACGATCCGCAACCCGCTGCATTATCAAAACTAAAAGTTGAAGTTCCACCGGCACCCGGATCGACAATAATCGTGTAAATAAAACTATCGTATTGTGTTATTTGACTACCCAATGCCGATACTATGGCCTCGACTGAGATCACAACGTCATAGGTACCCGGCAAAATGGGAATGCCACACAAGGTAGCGCATCCATATAAATCCCCTTGCGATGGATAAAAAATATTATCCGCATCATTTACGGTGTATTCAATGCCGAAAGGCAATCCATTTACACTGGTAATGGTAATTTGTAATAAATCAACCGTCAAACCAGAACCCGGATCATTGATAACCGGTGGCATATAAAAAGTTAAAAAGCCCTCGTAATACTCTCCCACAGTAGCATTGGGTAAGGTTGCTGGACAAATGGTAGGAAATCCATCTGTGCTCACACAAGTAGAATCAATGGTGCACGTAGGACATTGGGCGTCCATTGTTGAACTCATTAAAATGATTAATCCACTGAACAATAGGTTAAGATAGGTTTTCATGGTAAAAATTTATAGAGACAATAATAGAACAAATTCATCGGCATTACAAGTTTGTGTACCTTTGAGACATGAGCATTGTTACCCTGAATGAATTCATTATGGAACGTCAAGCAGACTTTCCATTTGCGTCTGGCGATTTAAGTCGATTACTGGCAGACATCAGCATTGCTGCGAAAATAATCAATCATAAAGTCAACAAGGCGGGTCTTCAAGATATTTTGGGTGCGGAAGGCACTACCAATGTTCAGGGTGAAACGCAGATGAAACTGGACGTATTTGCGGACCAAGCGCTTTTGAACGCGGTAAAATGGGGCGGGCAAGTCTGTGGGGCAGGAAGTGAAGAAAATGAAAAATATTTTGCCTTTGACTTAGAGCATTGCCGCAAAGCCAAATATGTGATTTTATTTGACCCTTTAGATGGCTCATCTAATATAGATGTGAATGTTAGTATAGGGACCATCTTCTCGATTTTAAGAAGAAAAAGCTCTGTGGGAGATCTTGCCAATATCAATGACTTTTTGCAAAAAGGTTGCGAACAAGTGGCGGCAGGTTATGTCATCTATGGATCTTCTACCATGCTCGTATATACAACTGGACATGGGGTGAATGGATTTACGCTTGAGCCGAGTATAGGAGAATTTTGCTTATCTCATGCGGACATGCACTTTCCCGAAGAAGGTAATATTTACAGCATCAACGAAGGAAATATGTCCATGTGCGAAAAAGGAATTCAAGAGTTCGTGCAATGGTGCAAAGACATTGATCCCAAAACCAAAAGACCGTTTACAGCGCGCTACATAGGCTCCTTGGTTGCCGACTTTCATCGAAATTTAATAAAAGGGGGTATTTATATTTATCCTGGAACGAAAAAGAATCCAGAAGGCAAATTGCGACTTCAATATGAGTGCAACCCATTGGCATTCATTGCCGAACAAGCAGGAGGAAAAGCGTCCGATGGAACAAACCGTGTCATGGAATTAACTCCAAAAGATTTACACCAAAGAACACCCCTCTTTATTGGGTCCAAACATCTAGTAGAAAAAGCGGAAGAATTCATCTTAAATTATCACTAAGAACTTATATCAACATTATATTTGATCCCACAAGCTCGTCCAGTGAATTCCAATCTCGTCATTATCCCTACCTACAATGAAAAGGAGAACATTGAAAAAATGATTCTCACCCTAATGAAGATGGAATTTCCGATTGATGTATTATTTGTGGATGATGGATCACCCGATGGAACTGCACAGATTATTAAGCATTTTCAAATTCAATATCCCGAACGTATACATTTAATTGAAAGAAGTGGAAAACTGGGATTGGGTACAGCATATATCGCAGGATTCAAGTGGGCCCTTGAAAAAGATTACCAATTGATTTGCGAAATGGATTGTGATTTCTCTCATGATCCCAATGATTTGGCTCGTCTCATTCATGCATGTCAACATGGAGCAGATGTGTCCGTTGGTTCGCGGTATACCCCGGGTGGCCGCGTTGTCAACTGGCCGACTCATCGAAAATGGATGAGCAAGGGGGCTGGTATTTACGTTAACATCATTCTTGGATTAGGCGTGAAAGATGCGACAGCCGGCTTTGTTTGTTTCAAAAGAGCCGTATTAGAGGCGCTTGATTTAGATAAAATTCGTTTCATTGGATATGCCTTTCAAATTGAGATGAAATACAAAGCCAAACTCCAAGGTTTTAAGATTCAAGAAATACCGATACAATTTATTGATCGCGTGCTGGGACACAGTAAAATGAGCCTAAATATTTTTAATGAGGCTTTTCTCGGCGTATTAAAAATGCGATTTAAATAGAAAAAAATGAAAACGCTGATTCAAAACGTACAAGTAGTAAACGAGGGAAAAATAACTACACGAGATGTTTTAATTCAAGGAGAAAAAATCTGGGATATCCTGCCTCCCAACTCAGTCAATCCAGGATGGATTAATCAAGTGGTCAATGGAACAGGAAAATTCTTGATTCCTGGATGCATTGATGATCAAGTGCACTTTAGGGAGCCCGGACTTACTCATAAAGGGGAAATTTATACAGAATCCAAAGCAGCAGTAGCAGGAGGCATCACCTCATTCATGGAAATGCCCAATACGATACCAAATACCGTTACGATTGCTGAATTAGAGAAAAAATTTGATCGGGCTCGAGAAGTATCATTAGCCAACTATTCTTTTTACCTAGGCGCTACTCATGACAATGTAGATCAAATTCAAGCGCTTGATATCAAAAATTCTTGCGGTATTAAAATTTTTATGGGTTCGTCCACTGGAAACATGCTGGTCGATAAAGAAGAAAGTTTACATCGCATTTTCAAACATGCCAAGACACTGATAGCCACACATTGTGAAGATGATCAACTAATTGCAGCGCGTTATCAACGGTCATTGGAAAATTTTCCAAATGGCATTCCCATCACACAGCATCCCATTATTCGAAATGATGAAGCTTGTTATCGCTCATCGTCAAAAGCGATCGAGTTGGCCAAGATGCATGACGCAAGGTTGCATATCCTACACATTAGTACTGCCAAAGAAATTGACTTATTTGACCATCAAACCCCTTTGAAAGAAAAAAGGATTACGGCAGAAGCTTGTTTGCATCACCTTTGGTTTAGTGATGAAGATTATGAACGATTGGGCAGCAGAATCAAGTGGAATCCTGCCATAAAATCAGCTAACGATCGAGCCGCCATCCGGCAAGCTTTAATCGAGGGAAGGATCGATGTATTAGCCACCGATCATGCTCCGCATACTTTTGAAGAAAAGGCCCAAGTTTATGAAAAGTGTCCCTCTGGAGGTCCACTCGTACAACATGCCTTACCCGCAGCGCTTGAATTGGTCAGACAAGGGATTTTTTCACTGGAAATGATTGTAGAAAAATATTGTCACAATGTTGCTACCCTCTATCAAATCCCCAATCGCGGATTTATCAAAAAGGGATATCAGGCCGATTGCGTGCTAATTGACATGAATCAACCCTGGGTAGCAAATGATGAAAATAGTTTATACAAGTGCGGATGGACGCCCTTTAATGAAACCACTTTTCATTCAAAAGTTGTAAAGACTTGGGTCAATGGAATTTGTGTTTTCGATGATGGAGTGTGGAATGAACAAACAAAAGGTCAAGCCTTGATTTTTTCCCGCTAATGAAAAAATTTCTACTCATCAGCTTACTTACATTGGGTTGTCAAAGTGAGGTTTTTAAAGAAAAACCCTCTTTGAATAAAAATCAACTTGTCCCTATTGTAGCAGATTTGCGAGTTCTGGAATCATCCTACGCGTTGAGATACCAGCAGGTCGATTCCAATGTCGTGCAACTTCAATCCTACCAACAAGCCATTTTTGACCGATATCAAGTCTCCAAAGACGCTGTTAGAAATTCGATTGCGTATTTTGCTGCTCAACCCGATTCGATGAAAGCACTTGATAGTTTGGTGATGATAAAGTTGGAAGAGAAATTGAAAACGTTGCAAAATAGTGGCCCACTACCGCAATAGAAAAAATATCGCAATCAGCACTCCATCAACCAAGAGTGCAGATAAATAATTTTTTTTGATTAACAAACTGAACAGCGGAATCGCCACCATACCTGTCATTATACCTGGTGCCAATACATTTGGCAACTGAAAAGCGACAAAAATCTCATTCAGTAATACAATGACTAAAAGAATGACAACGGTTAAAACCTTGCCCCATTGAGAAACCATGGTCTTCACTTCCACATCCACCTGATCATCGATAATATCGGTAATCAATACCAAGGCGAATATCAGTGAGATGGACATGACCATCATCTGAATCAAGTGTAGGGTCTCTACAAAAATCAATGGCATTAACGCCCAAACAGTCCAACACCAAGCTACAACTAAAGGTTTGAGTAAATAATATTTTCTTAAACCCTTTCCCCATGGTAATCTAAAAGAAGAAGGAGAATAAAAAATCACAAATAACAGGGTAATGAACAATATTCCAAGAAGAAACCAACTCCACTCCCAACGCCTTTCTGTATATTGAAAACATTGAATAATATAAGCACCGCCCGAAAGCAGTAAACCGTAAAAACAAGCGAATAGATAGGCCGACTTTCTTTTATTGGCTGGCCACCTCATCAGCGTATAGAATAAAGCAGAACTGATTGCCCCCATCGCGATCACCGGTTTAGGCAGAAGCGCTAGAAACGGGTTGAATAATCGCTCGATTTTAAGCATCGCCGAGAGATAGAATACCATTGCTACTCCAGAAACAACGCTATAAATCCACCACCAATTTTTCCTAAGTACTTCCAATTTATTTGGTAATAAAATACAATATTACTCCAGTTGCCGATCCAGCAAAGGCGGATGCTGCCGCACGAACAATTCTCCTACTCTTGGCCACCGCTCCAAAACCATCACCATATATATCATTATACCTTAACGCCTCATCCCGAATGTGATGTTTCCTCACTTTTATGCGACCGGGAATATAGGCTAAAGTGTAGGCTATCGGTGGAATAAGCGCTGTCAAGACCCCGTCTTGTCCCCAAAGTCCAATGGCTCCGCACAAAATAAAACCTGTCCACATTACATGTCTCGCCTTGTAACGAGCTCTGGCATCTTGCTCGCCCATTAAAAAAATCCGCAGCTCTTCAGAAGAATCGTAATATCCCAACAAGGTATCTCTTTCATACAATATTTCCTCTTTACCGTTTCTTGTTACACTAAAAACTTCGTTCTTATGGAATTCCGCTTCTTTCCATTTTCCGTATCGACCTTGATAACGGACCTTTACCATCAGCGAAGTATCGAGGAAAACCTCACAAGGAATAACCCGCCCATTCATTAAATTCAATTGATCCCATTCCTTTTTTGCTTCGCCTTTCTTTTGAGCTTCCTTCTTGAATTTAAAATCATACGACCAACCACCTGTCACCACATAATCGGTTGCCAGCGTTGAAAGATCACGCTGAATTAAATATCCCAATTTGACACTTTGGTTTTTTGTAATATCATAACTCACGCCGGCTTGCCAGCGCCAATTGTTATAAGCTCCGGTTGTTGAATTAAAAAACAACTCATGCGTCTGATACAACTCCCAATTTTTCTTCCACTGATATTTCAACCCTCCCTTTAAACGTGTCACTGTTTTGGTATCTATATCTGTCGCGTCAGAAAGCGAAAAATTAGATTGAGACAGTTGTTGGCGTAGGGTTAAGTTAGCATCCCATTTTTTCCATTGGATTTTTCCCGATAAGCCCAATGACAATCGGTGTCTAAAACCCCAATACTCCCATTCATTCCTAGAGCCCACTCGATATTCCAAGATGCCTGATACATTTTTTCCCCACTTTTGTTGAACTCCGATATCGGTAAAAGCACTTCTCAAAGATCGACCATTATCCCACTGCCGAATTTCCGGATTAATATAAAAAGTTCGATCTCCTTTGGCCTCAAAACTTACATTGGCATTCCACCAAGCCCCTGCGTCTTGTGCAAATTGACCACTGGCTCGAATCCCAAGCAAGCTCAATAAAACTCCCAGGAGAAAGCTACGGAATATCATAAATCATCAAAGTTCCCATATCCTTAGTATCCTTCCTTCCCTCCAAAATCACCTCCTGCTTTACCACCATTTTATCTGGGTTTGGAGCCGCTGCACCAAGGGTATCTTTACTGTATACATAAACGGTATAAATACCCTCTCTCAACGTTCTAAATTCAAATTCACCGTTGTAATTCGAGACCACTTTATCGTCAGGAGATAAATGATCGCCATACACAATGTAAACATCCTCATCAGGAGCAGAAACGGTATCTACAGTTGTTCCTGGATTGCTGATCACCACTCGAACAGATTTTTTTATTCTTCCTTGAATGGTACATAACCCACCTGCTCCGGGCTCCTTTTTGCAAGCCACCGCGACCAATAAGATGGCCACGCTCAATATGTACAATAAGTTTTTCATCTTCATTATTTATCTAAATCCAAACATAAGGATAAATTTCAATTTTTCATCTCTAACCCAATCGATTATGAATAGGATAAGCCAATGCCCCAGCCGAACATCGCAATCCGCTGACCTTAGATAACGCTTGAAAACAGCAGGATAAGGTTGCTCCAGTAGTAACCACATCATCCAATATCAAGATGTGTTTTCCTTCGAGCAAAGCCGGATTTGTCACACTAAATGGGTTGATGTTCATTCTTGCCACCCGACCTTTTTTGGTTTGACTATCCACATGATGGCTTTTGATGAGCGCATGATGGATAATGGGGATTCCTGTGGCACTAGAAAATCCGGCTGCGATGCTATCGCATTGATTATAACCCCTGCTTCTTCTTTTTTTTGGATGCATCGGCACAGGAACAATGCCATTCCAAGGAAGGTGAGGATGATACTGTAATAAAAATTCTCCCCATTTTAAACCCAGATAGTGCCCGATCTCTGGACTATCATGGTATTTGAAATCATGAATTAATTGGCGTACTCCTCCAGATTTTTCCATTTTTAAATACAAAATCCCCATTTCCCATTGACAACTGCCGAAAAACAATTGAAGCAAATGTGGGTGACACAAGGTTGGTGCAGCCTTAGGCAATGTCATCCAGCATTTTAAACATAGCATTTCTTCATCTTCATACAAATCCCATCCACACTGGGCGCATACACGAGGATAAACCAAGTGCAATAGCGCCTTGCTCAACGATCCAAAAGCATTCATGACCACAATGATTACACTTTTTTTGTTTTCCTCAAAGCCCAGCATAAGCATCATATTTTTGGCATAAACGTTTGATATACGTACTTTTGCGCCGATGAACATTCAAGTACTCAAATCAAAAATTCACCGAGTAACGGTTACCGAAGCGGATTTAAATTATATCGGCAGTATTACACTGGATCCCCTGTTGATGGAGGCGGCCAATATGATTGAAGGCGAGAAAGTTCAGGTACTCAATTGTAACAATGGTGAACGCCTCGAAACCTATATCATTACTGGACAAAGAGGTTCTGGTGTGGTTTGTCTGAATGGACCCGCCGCCAGAAAGGTCGCCGTTGGAGACATTGTCATTGTTTGCTCTTATGCCAGTATGGATTTCGAAGTTGCTAAAACCTTCAAACCTTGGATTGTTTTCCCTGACACTGCTTCCAACCGATTGAACGGATGATGAAGTGGATAAAATACATCCTTTTTCTAATCATTGGGATTGCATTGGCATGGTATGCCTCTAAAGATGCGGAATTCGATACGATTTGGAAAGCCACAGGGCAATTGAATTGGGGTTGGGTACTGCTGTCTATGATTGTCAGCTATGTCGCAATGATTGCTAGAGGTTGGAGATGGAATATACTGCTAGCTCCCATGGGATACACTTCACGTAAATCCTCCAATGTCCATGCCGTTGCATTTGGCTATTTAATGAATGATTTGATCCCAAGATCAGGCGAGTTGGCTCGTTGTGCCGTGCTTTCCAGAGCTGAAAATATTCCGGTTGACAAATTGGTAGGAACGGTGATACTCGAAAGAATTGTGGACATGATCACCATGCTATTGGTGATTGCCATTGCCACAGGACTACACGCAGATGCCATTCATCACTTATGGTCTGAAATTTCGAATGCTAAAAACGCACAGCCTAACGAAACCTCTTATACCATTTGGTACCTATTAGGCGGCATGTTGCTGTTAGGGGCTACCGGTTTATGGATCATAGTCAAGTATCAACACCGACCTTGGATAGGGAAAATTTACCATTTCATGATGGGCATTTTGGATGGGTTGCGTTCCATACTTCAATTAAAAGACAAGTTCGCATTCATCCTCTACACCTTGGTCATTTGGCTCAGCTGGATTTTAATGTCCTATTTTTTATTGAAAGCCCTACCCGATACTGCTCAACTTGGTTTTGCTGACTCCATCTTCTTTACCGTAGCGAGCGGATTTGGAATGATTGTGCCCACTCAAGGAGGATTGGGTGCTTATCACCTCACTTCGAAATGGGCGTTTGAAGCGCTCGGTTTGTCCGGAGCGCTAGGATTAACCTTCGCCTGGATTTCTTGGATAGGAAAAACGATCGTAGAGTTTGTAGTGGGGATCATTGGATTTATCATCATTGATAGACGAGCCAAACAAAAAAGCCAATAATATGCTCGAACTTAGCCATTGGAAAGCATCAGGTAAAAAAATGGTTTTTACCAACGGTGTATTTGACATTCTGCACGTTGGACATGTTACCTATCTTCAAAAAGCGCGCGCTATGGGCGATTTTTTAGTCGTCGGATTGAACAGCGATCAATCTGTAAAACGATTGAACAAAGGACCGGAAAGACCTATTCATGATGAATTGGCTCGACAAAAAGTCCTAGAGGCCTTGCGCTGTGTGGATGCGGTAATTCTTTTTAATGAAGACACCCCATTGTCTTTGATACTCTCCCTGCAACCCAACTTGATTGTTAAAGGAGGGGACTATTCCCCGACCGTCACCGATCCATCAGATAAACGTTACATCGTTGGCTCGAGGGAAGCCAAAGCTTGGGGTGGGGAAGCCCAAGTCATTCCCCTTGTGGAAGGTTATTCAACCACGGCTGCGGTCCAAAAAATAAAAGGTTGATTATTGCGCGGCGAACCTAAAAACGATGGTTCCCGTTTGATTAGCCTTTCCCAATTCTGTATTGAACTTCCAGCGCTTAGCATGACTTAAACTCTCATCACGTAAACATTCTATATTAGACGAAGACGGGTCAATACTGGCTTGCTTAACCCAACCCTTTTCATCAATGGTTACATTCACTTGAACCGTTCCTGCTTGTTTACAACGATAAGTCGGCTTAGGTCCCTGGGACACCGATCTTCCTGCCATCTTCCATTCTACAGAAACGGCTCCTTGATACGATTTTTCCGCTGAATTCGTTGTGGTTGTTTCCGATCGATCTTTTTTAGGATTGCTTTCGACTGGCTTTATCGTGGGCACCTCATCATGGGCATGCTCCTTTTTCAATCTTTCAAACTCCTGTTGGGCAAATTCCTCTACCGAAAGGTCCTTAGGCTGACCCGAATAATCAGCAATCTCATCCCCCCCCATACTACCAGATTCCGACATCACATTTCGCATTGGCTCCTGGTTAGTACGCTCGTCAACCCCCTCGTTATTGGATTCGTCGAGCATCAACGGAATCTCTTCCTCTACTGCCTCTTGTGTCATGTCAAGGTTCTCAAAGGAATGTCCATTGGAGGTAGTAAAAAACAAAATAGCTAAGATAAAAACCTGCAATCCCAATGCTAACAGCAACGACTGAAGCACCCATTTGGCCCCTCCACTGGGCTTAGCCACCAATAAATGATCAAGGGTCGTTTTCACACGCATAAAGATAAGATGAAATAGATCATCTTTTTTAAGTGAATTTCCACTTATATTTGTTCAACTAATACTATTAAAATGAAAAAGATTATTGCAATAATGGCCATGTTTATTTTCATGGCAGGCGTAGCTCAAGCGCAAAGCACCCAAACCAATGCTAATGCTTCTGAAAAAAAGGAGCAGGTGATTAAAGAAAAATCTTCTTGCAATGGAGAAAAAACACAGTGCAGCAAAGGAGAAACTGGAAAAGCTTGTTGTAACAAAGACAAAGCGGTAACCGGATCTGCCTCTGAGAAAAAAGAAGGATGTTGCTCAAAAGGAGAAAAGAAAGAAGGTTGTTGTTCAAAAGGAGATAAGAAAGAAGGTGGAAAGTGCAGCACCAAAGAAGAAATGAAGCACGAGCAACAAGGAAATCCTAAACCCTAAAATTTCCGTTCACTCATTGATAAATCCTTGAAAGTTTCGATTTTCAAGGATTTTTTTTTACCAGACGAATTGTTGTAACGGCATGTTGGAAGTCACATATGTTTCTTTAGGAGAGAATTGTCTGATTGATGAAATTCTGAAGGATTTCAAACTCAGGAAAGAAACCTTTCCTTTTGGAAGTGGTCGTTTCAATATTGAATACATCAACCAAATCTGTCAGGAAGATTTCCAACATTTCTTAGATGACCGCTACCTCAAGTACGCCATCGCGGATAATATTCAGGTGGTCAAAAACACGTATTATCCGCATCAATTTGATATTTATGAATTCACCGTTTGTGATGGGGTAGAATTTACCCATCATGATGTTTTTCAACCCCAGGTGAAAGAGTCGATGCAACGAAAAGTGGATCGATTTAAAGAGGCTGTGCGACAGCCGCAATCCTATGTGTTTTTGTATTATTATCGATACAGCGAAAAACGCAATGTCTCCATTATATTATCTCAACTCGAGCATTGGGTAAAATGGGTAGAGACTTTATCCGGGGTTACCCCAAAATTGATTTTCATTCATCAACAATTGGTTCAAGAAAAAAGTCAGCGGAATTTCGAAACCCTATCACATTATTGGGGAAAAGAAGTGGTTTTTTACACGCAAGAAATTTGGACGGGCAATGATAATTGGGCCGCTGCCCCGGACCGAGATTTATTGGAAGACCTGTTCAATGCAGCACCCTTCATGAAATTTATTTATGGAGATGATTGGCGAAAAGAAAAATGGCGGCGACAGCAACAAAAAATTCGAGGATGGATTCCAAAAGTCAAGTTCACCATTAAAAAATGGATGCGAATTCAATCATAAAATAATTAAAAGTCAAAACCCACGAATAGGTCTTTATCAGCGGAACTCGCAACTGGTTTTTTGGATTGATTATCTAGATATTTCATAGCGAATTGAGCGATATCATTTCGATTCCACTCGTCCATATTACAATCAAAAATTTGTAACAGCGCCTGTAATTCTTTAGAAGTAAGCGAAGCTCTTTTTTCTTCATCATAAAGAAAAACAGAAATCACCGCCAATGAAGCCAATGTAGGCTTACTCAGCCTATTTTTCAAAGATGGATCGGCATCAATAAGATTCCAAATCGCCGGTAACAAAGAAGAAGGGCCACTATAATTCTCGTATTTCTCGATGGCGTTTTTAATGCAGATTCTCAAGTCGTGTTCATCCCAAGGTTTAGCGACATAGCGATAAATTTCCCCTTTATTGATGGCATTCACCACAGCTTCAATATCTGCGTAACCCGTAACTAAAATACGAACCGCACGCGGAAAATCAGGTAAAATCATCTCAAAGAATTCCACGCCTGAAATGTCAGGCATTTTTTGATCTGACAAAATCACTTGCACCTCATTTTCGTTCAGATAAGCCACAGCTTCTTGAGGAGAAGTCGTGGTAAAAACATCGTACTCTCTTCGAAAAATGGCCTTAAAAGCGACGAGGTTAAGCTCTTCATCATCTAGGTAAAGAATTTTTATTTTGTCATTCATATCAACTGAGGCTTGGGTTATTCTTGGGTAAGGTAATTTGAAATGTTGTTCCTTGATTCCACACACTATCAATGTCTATTTTTCCGCCATGCTCTTGAACAATGCCCATCACGATAGAAAGTCCCAAGCCCGTGCCTTCGCCCACCTGTTTAGTGGTAAAAAAAGGATCGAAAATCTTCTTTCTAACTTCCTCGGTCATTCCTGTTCCATTGTCTTGAATTCTGACTATGATGGCGTCATTAGACTGCGAGGTATGGATATCGATTTTTCGATCGACAAGGGATCGACCTTCGATACGAGTGGCGTGAACAGCATTTGAAACGAGATTCATAAAAACTTGGTTCAATTTACCTGCATAGCATAGGATAGGGGGTAAATGTTGATCTAGATGCAAGTTCACCAAACATTCTTTTGCGGTAACATTTTTCATGACCATCAAAGTAGACTGAATACACTCATTGATATCGGCCGATACCAATGCGTCATGATCCATTCTAGAAAAAACACGCAAGGATTTAACAATATCAGCGGTTCTTCTGGAACCTTCATCGATACCATTTAGTAATTGACTGATTTCTTGTTTCAAGTAATCTACATCCAGGTCCTTGTATTTTTTTTGTAATAACCGCCAATGTTGATTTAAGTCGTCGACATTCGTGGTTGGGCTTACATCATTGATGACTGACAGAATTTCATCGATATCCCGTTTGAGTGGTTGAACATTAGACCGCACAAAGTTGACAGGATTATTGATTTCATGGGCGATACCGGCAGTCATTTGACCCAATGAAGCCAGTTTTTCAGATTCGATCAATTGTTTTTGCGTCAATTGCAAATTGGACAAAGTTTGTTCCAGGTGGTGATTAGAACGGGTTAATTCCTTGGTTCTTTCCTCCACTTGTTTTTCTAGCAGGGTATTTTGCTCATTGACCAACCTTTGATTTTCCTGCATCATAGAAATCGCCTGAGCCTGCGAGGCCTCCTTTTCTTTTTTAAGAATATTGATTCGATCGGCCAGCGCCAGCGAGAGAAGGATGGCTTCGATAGCCGATCCAACTGGAAGTGAATAGTTTGAAAAAACACTATAATCAATTAAACCTAAATTTCTTAACGCATATATCGTAACACCAAACAGAAAAAAACTCCATGCTATAAGATAAAACTTAGCAGGTCTATATCCTGCCCTGATAGCAAAAATTGCCGCTGGAACTAATATCATAGCACATGAAGCATTGAAATTAATTATCAGTTGACTTAGGTACGCATTATCAAACAATACTAAAATGAGTGAAAAAACATATAAAATAAAAAAGAAAAGAAGCAACTTGTGTATTCGTGGGACATATTGCTTAGTTCTTATAAAATCCATTGAAAAGAAAATTGTAGCAATTCCACTTAAGATTGGGATGACACTGGACATCATCCTACTTACTTCCCCTTGACCCTTCCAAAGGTACTGATCAGCATAACCGCTAATCACGAATTGGGTTAGCATTACAGTACCTACGTAAAATACGTATTTTATATATGTTTTATCTCGTACCGAAACATAGATAAAAATGTTATAAAGTATCATGACAAGCATAACACCCAAATAAAAAAAGTAAAATGCCCTTTTATCTATCTCATGCCTAACAAAATCGAGATAATCATAATAAACTCGAACAGGTACTATTAACTGTTCATCACTCTTAGCTTTAAAATAAAAAGTTGCTGAACCATTCAAATTAACCAATTGAAAACTGAAACCGGTATTATCAGTTTCTGAAGGGAAAACTTCGCCGCCGGTATAAACCAGAGATTTACAAAGCGAATCTTTGTAAATATAAATCTCATCAAGAAGAGAGTTATCAATATAGACAGTAATTATTCCGACATTAAGATCTATTTTCTTCAACTCCACCTTGCCAAAGCAATAATCTGGACTAATTCCTAAACTAAGTACACTACCATCTATCTGTTTATACCCATTCTTATCTAGAGAATAAATCTTAACTTCTTGACTTCGTATCGATAAAACTGTATTTAGAAGAAAAAATATTAAGGATAATATTCTAATTGAGAAACTAATTAATTTCATAATGAATTTCTAATAATTTACCATTTCTTGATTCTGTAACTATTTGATTTCCATTCATAACTAAATCAAATATTTTTGCTCTTTCCAAATCATCTGCCGCAGATAAAAAAGGCAAATTATCTTGAAAGGTTATATGCGCATTCTGCCTCGCGCCTTCATAATAAACGACCCCGCCATCACCAATATCGTTGACAAGACGAAAACCAAAATTTGAAGCCATCTTGAATGAATGTACAGAACATAATGCCATCAAACTCTCAATATTCTTTTTTATCGCCAATGATAATGCTGCACGTATACTATACACGCTACCAATTCCCAATCCAGCAACCGCAACAGAATTCCACAGGCCACATAACTCTCCACTCTTGTGTAAAGACACCCTTTGAACAAATTGATTTATTCTATCGTCAATACTCTCTATTGCCGTTTGAATAGGTAATTTCCTTGTTTTATTGACTAATTCAATACGTGCTCCCCCGTATGTTTTTTGACCACACAAAGATTCAACAATTACAACAAAAACATCCTCAGAATACATCCAATCCTCCTTTGTGCTGGAAACTTTGAAGCCAAATGAACGAAGAACGTCGAGATGACCTTCTTGAAATTGTAAGCATGAAATATTATCATCAATAGCTCGAAAACCTCTGATTCGAACAGCACTTACAACTTCTCGCTGAGAACTAAGTAATTTCGATATGTCAATAGATTCTTGACTCAAAATCTAAATATATTCTCTGACTTTTAATTGCACTTCCTAACAGAATTTTTTTTGTGGCAATCGCCACAGATACACCACCACCCAAAACATCAGTCCCTAGCTGCGGCCATGTCCGAATTGTCTTGCCAATTTGTTGCATTGAATCTAATCCTCTTTTAGATGCCTTTTCAAAATCGATTGAACTTAAGAGTATTTTCCGCGAGTGTTCTCCTGAAAAATCATGCTGCCCAGAAAAGGGTTCAAGCATTCCGTGAAGAAGCGGGTATCCTATTTCCAAATCATAACGCTCAATATCTAAAACTGCTCTATCGCTTGTTTCCATCAAAACAGGAATTCTGTGCTTTCTGGCCTCTTCACGTAAATTAAGTTTGATTAGACCATCGTCGCATTCATCCACAATTAAATCAATAAAAGACTCACCACTCAATTTTATAAATTCCAAAATTGAGGACGAATTATTCTTTAAGCCAGCTGAGTAAATCTCAATATCCATGTATGGATCTAATTCATATACAGCTCTTGCTGCGGCTATTGTTTTGTTAATTCCCAAATTTGATAATGGTTGATATATTCGATTCAAATTGGTTAACTCAATTGTATCAAAATCAGCAATTCTAATTTTTTCCACAATCCTTTCCAAAGCAATTGCCATAAGGACAGAGTAGCCAACTGAAAGACCAACTATTCCGACACTCTTTTTTGATAAAATATCTTGTTCCTCCGTCAAAATTTTATAACGATTTCGGACTGTTCGAAGAAAAATAAAATCCGACTTTCCCAATATTCTGATGATTTCTCTTCGCCAAGGATAATAAACCCAGTAACCATGGTTTCTTTCAATATTCTCTTCTTTTAAATTCTCAATTTCGCTTTGAATCTTATCTGTATCTTGCCTTTTCAAGTCAGGATTCAAATTCAAAGCTAACTCGACTAGCATAGAATCTAAAAAATCCCTTTTATCAATCAAATTACTATTCAATAGTTCCCTTAACTCAGAGTTATGCTGCGCACCACTATAAATTATTGGTTTAAAAGAATTATGCATTTCCCAAATTTCAGGATTTATGAATGATCCACAGTTTTTATTTAAATTGCATGTTAACAACTA
Source organism: uncultured Chryseobacterium sp. (assembly GCA_964544665.1). Lineage (GTDB taxonomy): Bacteria > Bacteroidota > Bacteroidia > Flavobacteriales_D > Sanyastnellaceae > CAMCTV01. The sequence continues at coordinate 41,870 of CAZJCQ010000011.1, forward strand.
AAGGTTCATTATTAATCTACTATGAAAACAGAAAAACTAAAAACGCAGCAGAAAATTAATTTTCCTACTTGGAAGCAAGTGTTATCAAAACTATTAGAGGAAGAGATTCAAAAAAACCCGATTTCAACAATACCAATAGCAAATTATCTCAATCAATTTTCTGAAAAAATGGAATTGATTAAAGACGATATTAAAAACAAATCAGCCTCTGTTTCTTTACAAATGATGATAAGAGCTTTTGCAAATTATCAAGCAGATAAATCATTACCAGAATTAATTAGCATCCAAGAAAATTTCCGAGGCACCAAAACAGAATTTCATTCAATATTCAATATTGAAATGAACAGTTTTGAATGGGTATCAAGAAATATATCAGAGATTCTAGGTATTGAAGAAAATGACTTTACTATAGAAAACCTAATAGGTATAAAAAGTGAGCCGCTCATACACCATGATGATATTGGGCATTTCATGAGATGGGCAGGTATTTCATATTTACTTTTCTCAATACCCGGTTTCACTTTTGAAAGCAATAGTGATTATCAAATGATAAAGTTTCGGATTAGAACTGATAAGAGTAAAATTGAATCAATTAAGAAATTGAAACATATTCTTATTTCTAAAAAATCGCAACTTTATATATCTCCCGAATCGACAACAAATACTGGAATCCCAAAATATCATTTCGATACTTGGTCAATAATGGAGCCTTCATATTTCGAAAGCGTAAAACCTATTTTTGTAACTAATTTCGAACAATCTCAATTCATGAATAATCTTGCATTTATAATCAATGCTCTGATTTTAGAAATTCCTGTTAAATATCTAATCATTATTAATGAAAGAGGCAAGCATGATAGAAATAAATCAGTCGCTCATGCAATAAATGAGAATATTCGAAAATATTCAAATTTAAATTTCGAGTTTGATGAGTATAAAATTGGAGACTACATAAACAAATCAATCAAGCCAAAAATAACTATTATATCAAAACAATGGTGCCCTGAATTACAAGGAGATATAGCAGGAGATTTAGAAGCAGTATCATTCGGAAAAAAGCTTGGGCTAATTGGAATACCAGGTTCAATTGAACGACTTATCTATTCCAATTTAGACATTGCATAAAATAATTTTTTCGAAAATTTCGAAAACCGGCACACGCCGGTTTTTTTGTTCCCAGTTTTGTCAAAACATTTCAAACTACAACAACTAAAACTTAAAAACCATGATTCGCTACCCTAAAATCAGAGAATTCAGACTCTTACATGACTACAAACAAGAATTTGTCGCCGATCAACTCGGTATTTCACAACCCGAATACAGCCGCTTAGAAAATGGTTTCCGAAAAGCGCGCCTCGAAGATTTTAAAAAATTATCCCAGGTCTACGACGTCTCTATCAACGTACTGATGATTCGAGAGGATGAAGGATTCTATGATAAACCCAAAAGAAAAGCCCCCACCTCCTTCTTCCCCGACGAACACCTTTCTCTCCTGCTCGAACAACACCAAAAAATATTGCAGTTCCTCCAACAATCGCATGTCCAATCCCACCAAATCATCCAACAACTCATCCCTTCTCAATCCTCCTGAACATTCCTCTCTATTCAAACTGCATCCGAAAGAGCCCTATGGGCTCTTTCTTTTTGCCCTCACCTTCTTTTCTTTCAATTTTAATATGCTTATTATCAATCATTTAAAAAATTTCTTCTTTTTTCTGTAACCTTTATTCCCCTCCCCTCGTTCAAGCCTCTACAAACAACATCAAAATTAAAATCATGAAAAACAACAATCACAACACCAAAGTAATGGTAGTCTCTGCAAATCCAACCTTTGCAAATGACGTTCAACAGCACCTTCCTCATTTCGAAGTGCTTCATTATCAGGATACTAACGCTGCTTTTAGCGCCGTCCTTCCTGAACAAGTTCAAGTAGTCGTCGTAGATCAATACCTCACCCATGGTTCTGGGGCTCAATTTCTTGCCACTTTATCCTTGGCATTCCCCTTGGTAAAAAGTGTGTTTGTTGTTCAAAATGAGCAAGATATGAATTGGGTCGAGTTGGTCAATATGAGCCGCCCTTTCCATGTGCAAACCCTTCCTGTAGATTTCAATGAATTAGCCGAAACTGTGCAAAAAGCGGCTGATCTTTATCAAAACGAATTCGAGAAAGAGCAAACGTTAGAGGAACTTACCTTGAAAAATCAACAATTTGAGTTCTTATTACGCCAAAGCTTACTTTCTTAAAAGCATCTGGCGGGAGTGATGACCCCCGGATATATGTTGTTGTTTGTTGTTTTTAATTCAAGGCGGCCTTTTGGTCGCCTTGTTTCATTGCAAAATAATGCTGACTCAAGGAGGCCATTAAGGTAGAAAAACTCGACATCGCCGTTTGGGTTTCCTCTGAAATCGTCTCCTTGCGCAGTCGAAGAACCAACAAACCATATAAGGCTTGTAAACACATCTCTACTTCATTGGTTCCAAAACCTTTGGCTCGGATCGCATACATCTCCATATTCGGCTTGGCCTCATTGTATAATTGGAGATATTGTGGATCCTTCCATACTTTCAACAAAGTTTGATGCAAATAAGTCAGCTCTGCCATCATTTCCTCAAGAGCCGATAAATGTCCCTTTGTCTCTATTCGCTCTGACCGCATGTCTTGAATCAGTTCCCTGAACCACTTTCGCTCTTCCTGGAAACTAGACTCATCCGGCACATAAGAACGAATAAAAGATTCTACCATATCAATATCAAAATGTACTGCCCTCAGCAAGTCCTCCATTTGCCACATGAACAACAAATATTCCGCGGCTCCATTCAGGTATTTTTGACGCGCCAATAACATCAGTTCTTTGCCTTCTCTTCTTGATACTCTTTGTTCAAACCTTCTAAAACTTCTTTGGTAACATTAAAAGCGGGATTTCCGTGAAGCACAATGGGTATGCCTTCTTGATAGTTTAGTACAAAATCTATCTTTTTTTCTGCTGAAAATTGTTCCAAATATTTCTTCACTCGATCATTGAGCTCCTTCATCATGGCTTCTTTTTTTCCCGCAATTTCTTCCGACATTTTCGCCTCTATTTGCTGGATCTCTCCTTCTAATTGCGCTAAACGATCTTGTACCACTTTGGCTTCATCATCAGGCAACTGCTTGCTTTGAGCGTATTGAACCAATTCTTGAGCTTCCTTTTCTCTTTTGGCATATTCTCTCTGAAATTGCGCATCCGCGCCTTTTAAATTATTCTGAAGTTGGGCTTCTTTATCTTTGATAAATTGATATTGCGCATTGATGCTATCTCCGTTGATATAAGCCACCACCGCAGTCCTAACACTGGATGTATCAACAAATGCCGATGCCACTGGGACTTCCGACGCGGCTTGGTTATTGCCCGAATTGGAAAAATGATAAAACATCCAACCCATCCCCAAAAACTGTAAGACAATCAATCCGATAATGATCCAATCTTTTTTCATTGATTTGCTTGTATTTTATTTATTTCTTCGTGCATTTGATGCATACGTTCCATCACGCCTTCCATCAGTTGCGGAATCCAATTTTCTTTTAACATTTGTAAATCTACCTGCTCCTTCTCCCATTTCATCGACTGTTTACAGCGACCACCTTCAAACTCTACAATCCATTTTCCATTATACTCATGAATTACAATACGCAAATGGGGATGAGGAATCTGTGCTACTAATCGCATGGTAGGGCGAATTTATATCAAGTTGAGGGGTGAATTTGCGATAATTTTTTAATTCTTCTAACAATGACCAATGCGAGCAAAGTACAGCCAACTGCGATGTACCCTACGATATTATAGTTTTGCAGGGGTGAATATTCACTTTCTTGAGCAATTACTGCACCTGCCAACATTGCGCTTGTGCCACTGGCTAGACTTTGAGCTGCACTGTTCAAACTCATGAAACCTGCCCTTTGCTGCGGCATTACCACTGCTGATATGATCGTATTAGCCGGTATCATTCTGCCCGAAATAAAAATAAAGAAAAACCCCGCAATCGTAAGGACGACATACAGCGGAACGGGAGAAAGATGGGTATTCATCAACATCGTGAGACAGGACATGATGGCAAAAATGGTGAACATGCGGAATCTTCCCCAACGATCAACCGATTTACCGATGGCCACTCCTGACAATACAGTAGCGATCCCACCTGTTATATAAATATACTTTATCTGATCCTGTCTTAGTCCTACATTATTGATCATGTAAGGCGTCAAAAAACTGATCACGGTAAACTGTCCTAGCACTAATAAAACCGTAAATAGCAGCGCATTGCGCTGTGGAACCGATTGCCACACTCCTTTGATGGTTGCAAGTCGATCAAAAGCACCAACTTGCTGCGATAAATGAGCTTTCATGACTGGAATCCAGCGCCACACCATGATCCATATAATCGAACTCAAACCACTGACCACAAAAAAAGGAACATGCCAATTATGATCAAAAAAATCAACCAATACCAATGCGATGGGCACACCTAGCACAGAGGCCAATGAAAATGACATGGTAATCCAACCCATTGCCCTTCCTCTTCTTTCTAATGGTATGAGATCCCCTACAATAGACATCACCAAACCACCTAGTAACCCACCCGTTAATCCGGTTATTACCCGAGTTAGGATAAAGAGGTAATAATTGAGTTCGATGTCTTGCGTATTCGGAATAATGGCTGAAGACAAAGTGCCAACCATAAAACCAAAATAAGCCCACAATAGGGCTTTCTTACGATCCAAATTATCCAAATAGAAAACCCCTAAAAAAGCAGATAATCCCGCAGCTAAGCCATAAGATGAAACCAATATTCCATAGGCGCCAGGTCCTATCATCAATTGTTTTTTCAGAATATCTCCCATCGGCATCATGATCATAAAATCTACGATATTCGTGAACTGAACTGATGCTAAAAGGAGAAGGATTCTTTTTTCTGACATTATCGATTTTTCAAAATTCCTGATAGCTCTGCGTATGTTTCTTGCTTCCAAACTTGACGGAGTTCTACTTGCTCAGGCTGGAACATGGTTACCAACCATCGAACTAAAAAATTGGTAACGGATCGAGAATGTCGCATTAACGCTATTGCGGGAAAAGGCAGAGCGCCAACTGATGATTTGATTTCCAATGCTGTTCTTCCAAAAGAGATAAAACTCATTTTAGCCTCAATTCCTTGCTCGATAAAATCGTAGAGCATTCTTGAATAGACTTGGTACTCTTTGTTATAATCATAATCAATACCCACCATTAACGCTTCCATTTCGTATTGTCCAAAAACCGACATGGAAAATCCAATAACCTTTTCGTCTAGCTGATATACCTGCATTTGCGCTTGTTCTCCTAGCGCTCTTTTCCATTGGACAATCGCATCACTCGAAAGCTTTTTCCACTTGTATTGCGCCCTTTCATATACCTGCTCAAACAACGGGTACCATTCTTCCACCCTCGACTCCATTTCGTCCAAAGAAAAACGCACCTTGGTCAATCGTTGTGACTTTTGATAGGCCGTTATTGATTTAGACCTGAATTTAGAAATCAAATCTTGCTGATAGTCCGCCTGACTTTTCCAACGAGGAGAAATAGGCAAGGTCATAATAGGATCTCCTTGCAAGGGCGAGAATCCGCATTTCCCTAAGGCTGCTTGCAACCATTGTTGGTGCGGATAAAAATCTTTGATGATGCAAATGCTCAAATTCAATCCCTTTCTGTTCACTTCCTTGACCATCATATTCATGGCATCACATAATACATCTGCCAACTGAGCAGGACTTTCTTCAATACTGAAGAAGAAGCCATGTTCACCTGAAATCAAGGGATTGCCACAAACCAATACATGTTGCACTCGGGAAGTATTTGCCCAGCGTTTGGCCATCCAATCTCTTACACCCCAACACTTTGAAATTTGATGTTGGATTTCTGAAGATTGAAAAGTAGAGAGATAGAAAACCGCATATCCACTGGGTAAGTTATTCTTATAAAATAAGGCAATCCACGTGTTGCAATAGCTAGACATGGCGATCACATAGTCCTTCTGAATAAATTTCGAAGTTTCCTTGCCATCCGGATGGGTAAGACTCCAAAATACCTCCGGAACTTCTCTCACCTCTTCTTTCACAACAATGTTCCAAGACTGATCCCGAGAAAACATTTTCTTCCATGGTTGAATAAAGATAGAATCTTTTGAACAAATGCTCGAAATCATAGCGCGTGCAAAACTAATCGGAATAATTTTGTAAACGAACAATTTGACTACTCTCTTTGTTCAACAATGATATTTAACAGATGCTTGATATATCTCTATACTCCATCATTGGCTGCATTTTACTTGTACTAGCTACTATTTTTCTGGTTATTCCCAGCCTTTACTGGGGATTAAGCGCTCGCATACAAAAAAGAGGACATACCGTTGGGCTGATATTATTGCTTTGGGCTTTGTTTCAAAGCACCTTATCATTGAACAGATGGTATATGGATCGAAATGGGGGTGTTTTCCATCATGCTTACCCTTATTTCCTGATGATGATCGCACTTTCCCTGTTGTATTTTACACCAAGGGGAAGAGAATTTTCAAGCAATGTTCATCCACGTTATTTACTTCTGATTCAATTTACTCGACTATTTTGGATGTTGATCGCGTGGTCGTTAATCGATGCAGGACAGATGCCGGATGGTATTTTCCCATTGGGCATTGGGATGGAACTCCTTACCTGGATCCCTTGTCTTTACCTGTACATTAAATTCGAAAGCACTTCAAAATACATAGCCTTTGGAGTCCATGGATGGTGTATAGCGGTTACTGTAATTGAATTGATTATTGGCTATGGAAGCATACCGAGCCCATTTCAACATTGGTCTATGTTACAACCCAATTTCGCCTTCCAACATTTCCCTTTTTCATTGATTCCTTCCGTATTGTTCCCCATCTATCTTTATGGAAGTATTCAAGGGATGCTATTCCACTGGCTGAACAGAAAGTGATTTTCTCTCTTTCCAACCCACTCCAATGATTAACAGTATCAGAAGGACCGATCCTGTCATAGAAATTTGATTTCCCTTTTTCCAAGTGGGAGGATCAAATGTCCAAACAATCTCGTGATCACCTGCTGGAATATTGGCGCCGCGCAATACATAATTCACTCTTGCCGTTGACACCTCTTGTCCATCTACCTTACAAGTCCATCCTTCTGGATAATAAATCTCAGAGAAAACTACAGGTCCCGCCTGTGCAGAATTTGACTTATATGTCAACTGCTTCGGAGCGTAACTAACGAGCGTAACACTCGCCGCTGTATCAGAATTACCTCCGGAAAAAGCGTCTGCCATTTCCGAACGAACAATCGCTGAAGACTTTGTATCCAACTCTTTCAATGCGGTGATTTCCTCGTCAGCCGATGACACCACTTTAACGTCTCTTACAAACCATGCATTTCCACATGCGCTCTGATTTACAATCGCAGGGACGTCTGGGTTATACATGATGTATTTTGTATTTAACATGTTTAAGACTCCCAAACCTTTCGTCGAAGGCGAACCTTTTCTCAATGAATCAATAAATTCACTCATTTCTGGTTGGATACAAAAGGAGATCAATTCTTGATATCGTTTAAGTTTTGCTCCATGATAACCTCCAATGCTCTTATGAAGATAGCTCACATCCGCATTATTGAAAGGATCATTGAGTGTCAAAACGCGATAATCGGAGGATAAATTCAACGCCGAAAACCCAGCGATCTGATCCTTGATTTCATTGTTTCGATAAGTCTTCCAATGGGGATCTTGGCTCATGGCTTGAATAACTTCATTTTTAGTAGCAGACCAACTTGGCCATTTTGGCGTCTCTTGTGAAAGAATAAACAAATCCGCTTTTGAAGGAGCAGAAGGGACATATTTATCCTCCTCCTTCATGTAACGAACATATTTACTTCCTTCTTTATCATTATTTAAATAACGCCTACAAACCGACCACTGATCTGCGATGCTGATCAACATCACTCCTCCCACCAACCATTGAGCAATGGATGTCAATTTACTCATCAGCACCACCATTATAATGATTCCCAATACCACGAATATTGCTCGCTTGCCGTCACTGGCTAACATGGCCTTCCTGACTTCAATCACTTCATCTTGTACCTTCATCACCAAATCCTTTTCCTGATTACTTAATTGGTTGGGGTTTTTTACCACCTCATATTGCGCTAATCGACGAACCATCTTTTCTTGATCCGTATCATTGGTAAAAGAACCCACTACGCTTTGGCTTGATCCTAGAAGACTAAATACAAGGGCCAATCCACCCAACACCATCCATTGAAGTTTAGGCTTTTCAGCAGGAAATAAGGTTTGCTTAATGACCGCTTCCAAAGTCAATCCAGCGACAGATGCCCATAGAACAGGCAATAACATTAAAATCATTTTTGAATCCCTGAATTTATTGTACATCGGAAAATGGTGAATGAAAAAATCATTCAATCCACTCATCTCTTTTACGCACAATCCCAACGCTAAGAAGGTCATCAGTAACATGGACCACTTCATTGTATCTTTTAAAAAGATCCATCCAATAATCGAAAGAACCAATGTTGCCAGTCCAAAATAGAAAGCGCCACCTGACATTTTTTGACCGCCCCAGTATGGATCCATCATTTCAACTACCGGACGAATATCTTTCTTCACTTTTCGCACCTCTTCCGGAGCAGACATTTTAAGATACCCTCCAGCACCACCGCAGGCATTCGGAAATAACAGACTCCATCGTTCTCCTTTCCCGTAATTGTAATCTAAAATATAATCGCCATCAAGACCATCTTGCTCAACGTTATTGTCGGCCTTGACATCCGGAGAAATGGTCAATTCACTTTTTCCTCTGGTCGTCCATTTGCTATATTCATAGGTCGTCATGAGATTACTGGCGCTGGGTAAAATAGCCAATACGGCTGCACACAATAACCATCCGATTCGCGTATACACCAGCTTCATCTCTTTGTTCCATAACATACGAATCTTTTCTCCAAGGCCTACGATGACCAATAAAATGGCCGTGTAATAAGTCATTTGCAAATGATTGGCTGCAATTTGACATCCAAAAAACAACGCAAATAATAACGGCCCCCAAAGATTTTTACTTCGAAAAGCGTACACCATCGCACCCAAAGTGGGCGCCACAAAAGCAATAGCCATCACTTTAGCCGTATGACCTGCACCTAGGTATAAAATATTAATGGTGGAAAGCCCTATAGCGACTCCCAAGAACATCGCCACCCAAGGCCTGACCCTTAGGAACAATCCTAAAAAGTAACCTCCTAACAAAGCAATAAACAATGTGCCCATGGCGCCTGGCAATCCCATTCTAAAAATAAAGATGAACATTCGAAAAATATTATTGTCATGCTCAGTAGAAATCTGATATGCCGGCATTCCGCCAAACATCGAGTCTGTCCACAACGCTTCTTCTTGATGCATCATCCGATAATCCATCACCTCCTTTGACATACCTCGCCAATTGTCCACGTCCCCTTGTCTCAAATCAAATCCGCTCATGAGCGGTGAAAAGTAAGTCCACGAAATCGCTAAGAACAATAACACCGCAATGGCATGCGGTAATGCGCTGATGAGTACCTTTTTTAACATACTTAATCTTCTTTTATTTCAATATAATCCACATCCTCTGCCTCTGGAATTGTATTACCTCTTGACTTCGATTGCTTTCTGGCCTGCTCCTCATAAAAGGCCCGTTGATTATGCAGCTCCCGTTGTGTTTTATTTACTGCATAAGTAACCGCTACTCGGGTAATGAGTCGAAAAATATAAAAACTAACGACGATCCAAAACAACGTCCTCAATAATCCGCCAAACGAAGCTTCGATCAAGGGAGACTCTGTGGTGACCGTATATACATTAATCATTGCTTTCCCACCGTTAAATCCTTGAACACATCCTCTAATCGCTGTTCCTTCATATTCATCATCAGAATTCTATAAGGCGAAGAAGCCGCCCAATCCGCCATTTGTATTCGAATATCCTCATTGTTCTTGCTGAGAACTTCCCATTGATAATCATTCACTTTTTTGACTTTTAATACAAATGGAAGTTGTAATAAAATACTTTCCTGAATCATGGTATCTAACTCCATCAATAAAATGGATTGTCCTCCCAACTGCTTGAGTGACTGGGTATCTCCATCTTGCACTAGTTTACCTTTATTGATGATAATGGTTCTTTGACAAAGTGCCTCCACCTCTTGCATGATATGAGTAGAGAACATCACCGTTTTTTCTTTACCCACCTCCTTGATGAGGTTTCTGATTTCCATTAATTGATTAGGATCTAAACCGCTGGTGGGTTCATCTAAAATCAAGACTTCGGGATTGTGGATCAACGACTGCGCTAATCCTACTCTTTGACGATAACCTTTTGAAAGCATCCCCATTTTCTTATGTGCTTCCACCCCTAAACCGACGCGATCAATCATGTCATCCACCTTTGCCTTTACTTGATCCAATTGATATATACCTGCGATGAAGCTCAAATACTCCCTCACATACATTTCCAGATAAAGCGGATTATGTTCGGGAAGGTATCCAATCATTCTGCGGGTTTCCATACTATTGGTCATAATATTTAACCCATTCACTTCAACGCTGCCCGAAGAAGGAGGAATGAAGGACGTAATAATTTTCATCATGGTACTCTTTCCCGCACCATTAGGGCCTAAAAATCCTACAATTTGTCCCTTTGGTATTTCAAAGGATACATGATCTAATGCCCATTGGGTTCCATACTGCTTTGCGACATCCTTTACAACGATAGACATAGGACAAACTTAATGAAGAAATGCAAGTCCTGCTCAACTTCCTTTAAAAACTTGTCGCTGCTATTAAAAACAGATTATCTTAGTAGCATGAGAACAGAGCAAAGAATTTGGACAGCCGAAAAAGGCTGGGATCGGAATGATGCCAATGTGAGTGACGCCCAGTTGGTCTTGATATTCATTGGGATAGAAGTTGAAAACCAAGAAACATTATTATCCTCATTAAAAATTTCTTATCCAAATGCGGATTTGGTTTTTTGCAGCACGGCTGGTGAAATTGCCAAAGACGAAATCCTTGATAACTCGGCGGTGTGCACCGCTATACATTTCAATAGCACTCCCATTAAAATTCATCGTATGGAAATTCATTCTAGTGATGAAAGTGAATCCTGCGGAATTGCCATTGCCAACGCGCTTTCTTCGGATGATCTAAAAGGATTGTTCATCATTAGCGAGGGAACGATTACCAATGGTGATTTCTTGGTAAAAGGAGTAAACGAAAACATCCCTTCCCATGTATTGGTAACAGGAGGATTGGCGGGAGATGCCGGAAGATTTACCCAAACCTTTGTTGGCGTAAATGAAATAGCGAAACCTGGAATTATTGCTGCTATCGGATTTTATGGTGATCAAATTGAAATGAGCCATGGTTCGCAGGGAGGTTGGAGTGAGTTTGGTCCCATTAGAACCGTTACCTCTTCGGATAAAAATGTTTTATACACGTTGGACAATGGCAATGCCTTAGAATTGTACAAGCGATACCTCGGTGAACGTGCAGAAGAATTGCCAGGTGCTGCCTTGCTTTTCCCATTGTGTATCATCGACGAGGACGGCTCGCAGTTGGTTCGCACCATCTTAAGCATTGATGAAGAAAAAGGATCGATGACCTTTGCTGGTAATATTCCCAATGGCTCTCGTGTGCAATTTATGATGGCTAATTTCGAACACCTTATTGAAGGAGCGGAAATGGCCGCCGCACAAAATGGGAACATCGATCATCCCACCTTGGCCATCCTCATTTCATGTGTTGGAAGAAGAATCGTTCTTGGGCAAAGAACAGAAGAGGAGTTGGATGCCGTTATCGAACGAATCGGTTATAAAACAACCTATTGCGGATTCTATTCAAACGGAGAAATTTCACCTTTACGTGATCGAGTATCCTGCGCTTTGCATAATCAGACCATGACGATTACCACCTTCAAAGAAAAAGGCGACGTATGATACGTTTGGCCATCTTGGGATCTGGCAGTGGTTCGAATGCGCTAAATATTTTATCGCATTTTCAAGCATCGTCATCCATTGAAATTTCGTTGATTGCTCATAACAAGTTGGACATTGGTATTATTGAACATGCGCGTAATTTCCAAGTACCTACTTATTATCTCACTAAAGATAATTTTCTACTTTCTAATGAATTTCTATTAGAACTGCAAAACAGAAAAATAGATTGGATTATTCTTGCTGGTTTTTTATGGAAAATTCCATCGTCCCTTTGTTCAGCATACCCCGACAAAATCATTAACATTCATCCTGCATTGCTTCCCAAATATGGTGGTAAAGGCATGTATGGTCACTTTGTGCATGAGGCGGTTTTTCAAGCAAAAGAAAAAGAGTCGGGCATTACGATTCATTTGGTGAATGAAGAATATGACAAGGGAGCTATCCTCTTTCAGGCATCCGTGGCGCTAGAGGAGCAGGACACACCTGAAGTTATCGAAAAAAAGGTGCGCGAATTGGAAATCAAGCATTTCCCCTTGGTCATCGAAAATCAGCTAATACATCCATGACTCATTGGATCTGGATTTTGATTTTACTGATTACTTTTTCCTGTAAAAGTCAAACACTCCCTGTTCCCAAGGTAAACGAAGGACACTTAGATTTCATTGCTTCCTTTCCCTCCATGCATGTCGATGCTCGTCCAGTGGCGATATGGCAATCGCCATTATCCGATCCAAATAAAGAGCATGTTTTAATCATCTTACATGACGGCCAAATGCTATTTGATCAGGCAATCACATGGAATCATGAAGAATGGCATATCGACGAACATTTGAGTGCGTTAGAAAAAAAATTTACCCATCTCGATTTCCTCGTCGTAGGCATATATAACAACGGATCAAAAAGGCATGCCGAATATTTTCCTGAAAAACCATTCCTTCAATTACCGCAAGCGTTTCAAGATTCCATTTATGATCACACGAAGAGAAATAACCAACCGCTTTTTTCCACTTCCATTTATTCTGATCGCTACTTACATTTTATCACATCGGAAATCATTCCGTATGTGCGGAAAAATTATGTAGAAACAACCATTGAAAATACATGGATTGGTGGAGCCAGTATGGGTGGATTAATCTCTTGGTACGCCTTGAATGAATACCCTGATATTTTCGGAAAAGCCTTATGTTTCTCCACCCATTGGCCCGGTGTTTGGCCACAAGATGATCCTTTTCTCAAGGTATTTAAATCCTTCGAAAATTATCAAAGGAACTGTAAACCTGTTTCAGCTCCTGTGTACTATTTTGATCACGGTGATCAAACACTTGATCAATATTATGCTCCATATCAAAGTAGAATAGATACGCTCTTAAAATCCAAAGGCGTTTCTTATCACTCTTTATTTTACCCTCAAACAGATCACAGTGAGCGAAGTTGGTCATCGCATTTCTCCCATGCCGTTGAATTGCTCTTAAAATAAAATGGGAGCCGAAGCTCCCATCTCATTTTATTTTATAATCTTTTATTTACTAATAACCACGCGATGCGACTCGACGGTTCCATTTAATTCTACTTCAAGCAAATAGATGCCCGACGCTACGTTTTGCACTGGCACTGGCAACATCGTTGCTCCCTCTTCGAAATATCGTTGTCCATACACCAGCTGGCCCATTCCATTAAATAACTTCACTTTCAAATCAGACTCTAATGGTTGATTCCATTGCAGAACGATTTGTCCTGTGCTGCTTGGATTAGGGTAAACCACGACCATTTGAGAACCGTTGTTTAACGCTGCTAATACCTCGTCTTGATTTTCTTCCACGACCATTCCAGCGCCAGTAGTCTTCATACATTGAGCCGCGCCATAAGCACCGGGAGCTGCGTTGGTAAATAAAGGACGAACACGAACGCTATAGGTTTTCGCATTGGCTATTCCAGGAACGCTACTCAAGAATAATACATTCGTATTCAAACCACCTTGAACAGTAACTGGGGCAGCCGCAACAGGAGCTGTTTGCGTGATTTCCCACTCATATCGAGTAGCTCCGCAAATTTGACGATCTGTTGCAATGGAAGAAGTAATGGCCTTGAAAGCTGGGCAGCGATCTGAAGATCTTAATACCACCGGATTTTCTGGATTCATTTGAGCTGTACAAGTAGTTGTAGGATCCGCTAATATGGTAGTCAAATTATTCGCCGCATCATACATGGCATAGGTAACGCCAACACTTAAATTATAAATCCGAGGAGAAGCGCTGATGTTAGCGGGTAATAGCGTTCCAATACGGGTAATGATAGAGGAAGAGGTGGGAGTGGTATAAGACCAGGGTGTAATTCCCATATCTGCGCCTCCTTGGGTTCCGCTGAGGACATTGAAAATATAACTACTTGCATTTGCCTTGAATTGAGCTTTGAAGCTGATACACGAATTGGCATAGATACCGGTATTTCCGCTATAAACATGATCACAAGTGGATGCAGAAAAATGATTGAAACAAATTTTCGCACTGGTATTTGCGTTACCACTTACCTTATGCACAGCCACGTAATAAATTCCGCCAGGGGTTAAATCATCTGATAATAAAATTTGATTCCCTGAAGTGACCTCATGCTCCTCTTGTAAAAGAGCCAAACATCCGCCTAGATCCTGAAATAACGAAACGGTATTATCACCCGTTGCCGCAGAAAGACTAGCGCGGAGAGTATTAAATTGTGAAGTAATTTTGTACCATAAGTCTGGCCCATCACCTGCTATCACCGCTGTATTCGTTCCGTTATTCAAATTGGCTGACAAAAGGCTACCGCTGGAGCATGTAGGGTATAAAGCAGTAGAAGCAACTACAAACGGAACGTCGTTAGACGTTAATCCCTCGTTGATCTGACCATTACAATTCTCATCGATTGGACTACAAACTTCTGTTGCGCCTGGATTGATGGTTGGATCTGCATCATTGCAATCTCCTGAAAGAGTGGCGCTTCCTGCCTGTGCAGCGCAAAAACTTCCGACCAAATTCACTCCATATCCATCGCCATCAGCATCCGAATAGTAATCAGAGAAAGTTAATCCATTATCAATTTGACCATCGCAATCATTATCTACAGCATCACAAATTTCAGCAATATTTGGATTGATATTCACATCGAGATCATTACAATCGTCACTATTATCGGAATATCCAGCAGGCAACACACATGCCTCAGTGCTCATGTTCATATCTCCGAATCCATCACCATCATTATCCATAAAAAACACTTGACCAACCCCCTCATCGATGGTTCCATCACAATTGTTATCGATATTATCACAGATTTCAATGGCCAATGGATTGATATCCATGTTGGCGTCATTACAATCGGAATTGTCCGCGACGTAACCTGCTGGCACATCACATGTTTCAATCATGTCATTTGGATTTCCAAAGCCATCGCCATCCAAATCCACAAAAACCTGACTTAAAGCCAAGCCATCATCCACTAAACTGTTACAATCATTATCTAACCCATCACACAACTCCGGAGCACCTGGATAAATATCCATGTTGTTATCATCACAGTCCACGTTCGCCGTAAACCCATCTCCATCTGCATCAATTCCATCCGCAGGTTGCTGAAAGCCCTGCGTGAGTATTACGTTTCCACTGGACAACGTAGTAACAAAGGTTTCTCCAACACTCCAAGAGACATAAACTCCATCCGGAGTGGTAGTTGCATTTCCTGCTGAAACGATTGCCGTTGGCGAAAAAGACTGGGCCAACACGCACTGAGCAACTATCAAGGAAATGAAAAATGCATATAATTTTTTCATAAGGTACAGATATTGTCGCAAATTACGGTAAAATCAGGATACCACAAAAATTATTTTTGATCGTGAAATCGCCCCTTCCGATATACATTTCTTGCTCCTCCTGATTGCTTACGATAGGCCTTTTGAATTTCTATGGGTTGATGAATCATGTCCTTACAATCCAAAGAACAGCAATTCTCGTATTTCTCCTTGCATTTCGGGCATTGTATAAACAAAATATGGCAGCCTAAATTAGCGCAATTGGTATGAATATCGAATGGTTCCTCGCACTGGTGGCATCGAGCTATCACGTCATTGGAAATACGCTCGGCCAATCGCTCATCAAACACAAAATTTACCCCTTTAAACTTGTTTCTCAACCCTTTTTCCTTGGCATCACGGGCATATTTGATGATTCCTCCTTCCAGATGAAAAACATTTTTAAAGCCCTTGTGTTTCATGTAGGCCGATGCCTTTTCGCAACGAATACCACCTGTACAATACATGACCAGGTTCTTCTCCTTATCCGCCTTCAGCAAATCCTCGGCAATTTGCAACTCTTCCCGGAATGTATCGACATCCGGACAAATAGCCCCTTCAAAATGACCTACCTCGCTCTCATAATGATTGCGCATGTCCACTAAAATGGTATTTGGATCATCTGTCAATTGATTAAATTCTTCGGCGTTGAGCAATTTACCTGTATCTGCGGGATTAAAGGAATGATCGTCCAGTCCATCTGCAACAATCTTACTTCTTACCTTAATTTTCAGCATGTAAAATGAATGATTGCTATCCGCCACAGCTGTATTCAATCTTACCTGATTCAATTGCTCTATGCTGAATAAAAAGGAGCGAAAAGCTTCCATTTGAGCGGTCGGAACCGAAATTTGAGCATTGATCCCTTCACTCGCGACATAAATTCGACCTAACACTTTAAACCTTGATAGTTTCTCAAATAAAAAATCACGGAACGTGGTTGGATTTTCTATGATAAAATATTTGTAAAAAGAAACGGTTGTTCTGGGGGTTTTGTCTGCAGCCATTTGGGCTTTTAAAACCCGACGATCCACGATATTATATAGTCTTTTCATCTGTATAAGCGTATATTATACTGGGCGAATTTACAACAAAAAAAATGGGCTGCTTCTGACAAGAAACAGCCCAAAGTATTTGGAAAAAATCCAACTTTTTAGTAACGATATTGGTCTGATTTAAACGGACCATTGATATTCACTCCAATATAATCTGCTTGATCCTGTGTAAGCACTTCTAATTCAACACCAATCTTTGCAAGGTGCAACATGGCCACTTTTTCATCCAGATGCTTAGGCAATACGTATACTTTATTCTCATAATTTTTATGATTCGCCCATAACTCTAACTGCGCCAATGTTTGATTGGTAAAGGAATTACTCATTACAAAAGAAGGGTGACCCGTAGCACAACCTAAATTTACTAGACGACCTTCCGCCAAAACGATGATGTCTTTTCCATCTACCGTGTACTTATCTACTTGGGGCTTGATGGTATCTTTTGTGTTTCCATAGTTATCATTTAGCCACGCCATATCAATTTCGTTGTCGAAGTGTCCGATGTTGCAAACCACTGCGTTGTGCTTCATGTTTTTGAAATGACGACCTACGATGATTTGATGATTACCAGTAGCTGTTACAATGATATCGGCCTCCGGAATGGCACTATCCATTTTTTTCACTTCATATCCTTCCATGGCTGCTTGAAGCGCACAGATCGGATCAATTTCAGTAACAAT
>CAZJCQ010000012.1:0-37083 GCA_964544665.1 uncultured Chryseobacterium sp.
TGATAATTTTTTCGGCTTTAACATCATCGAGCGTAAAGCTAAATTATCTTTCGCCACCAAACCTTAGGAAAATGAGAAAAAATATCTACACATTATTAGGCCTTTTGACCTGTGGTCTATTGATTCAATCGTCGGGTCTTACCCAAACAAGCAGTGGTTGGGAATTGCCTGAAGTGACCATCTCCCAATTGAACCAAGAGGATCTGATGAGAGATGCCATCGAACGTGATAAGCGCGGAGAGATGACAAGAAACGGGGTGATTGTATCGCATCCGATTGATATGAATACAGCGGGAGAATGGGTGTACAATGCGGATGGCTCTCGTATTTGGATCTATTCCTTCTCAAGTCCAGGGGCTTTGGCCATGAGCATTATTTTCGATTACTTCTATATCCCAGAAGGTGCGGAATTGTACCTATATTCAAAAGATCGCACATGGATTGAAGGTCCATACACAGCTTCCATGAATAAGGATCATCATTTATTTAGAACTGGCGATGTGTGGGGTGATCATGCCGTTTTAGAATACCATCAACCCGCTGGAGTAACCAGTGAGCCAGTAGTTCAGTGGAGAGGAGTTGTTCATTATTTCCGAATGATGCAAGACGATCGTGCAGATCGTGATGTTTCGAACTTGGAGAGCGATCCATGTGAAGTAGATGCGAATTGTCCAGAAGGTGCGCAATGGGAGAATGAGAAGAATGCAGCGGTAAGATTGAGTTTGATAGCAGGAGGAGGGGCCGGTCTATGTTCTGGAACGTTGGTCAATAATACCGCCATGGATTGCAAGAATTATATTTTAACAGCGATGCACTGCACCGTTGATTCTAACGATTCAGATCTATTGGTTTCCTCAGCTCGTTTTGATTTCAGAAAATCGGGTTGTGGCAGTGGAACAAGTACCACCACTCGAAATTTGACGGGTCTGTATTTGCGTGCAGACGCCAATGATGGGGGAGGAGCATCGGGTTCTGATTTTGCATTGGTAGAACTGCAAGATCCCATCCCGGCTAACTGGGATGTGTACTATGCCGGTTGGGATGCAACGGATTTGGTTCCTACGGCCGATACAAATGGTTCTAAGGTGGTTTGTCTGCATCATCCTGCAGGTGATGTCTTGAAAATATCTAACGGAGGTACTGTGGCCTACGGCAATTGGCAATCTCCCAATAAGCACTGGAGAGTCGTTTGGATGCAGACCCAAACGAATTGGGGGGTAACAGAAGGTGGATCTTCAGGTTCTCCGATTTATACCAAAAACCATCATTTGATTGGAACATTAACCGGTGGCGGATCTTTTTGTACCGCTCAGACTTCTCCTGATTATTATGGTCGTATGGCCAAGCATTGGACAGGTACTGCCAATCCTAATGCCGCTAATCAGAAGTTAAAAGTATGGCTGGATCCGGGAAACACAGGATGGTTGACTTTTATGGGTGCCGCTCCCGGTTCAGGAACACTGCCTTGCGCTCCATTGTCCACAGACGAGGAAATTTCTTTTAATGAATTTAATGTTTGGCCTACACTGGTTCATCAAGAGTTGAACGTGAAATCGATGAATGCTTCCAAGATTACCGCAATAAAAGTATTCGCTTCTAATGGTCAGTTGGTAGCGAGTTTGAATCCACAGAATACTTTGCAAATTATCCAAACTTCGGATTGGGCCAATGGAACCTATTACATCAGTGCCATTCATCGGAATGGTAATTTTATTACTAAAAAATTGGTGGTGAGTCATCCCTGATGAACAATCACTGGAACCATTGGAAATCAGCATTGCAGGCGGTATTGGATTCGCCTCAATATGCAGAAATCATGAAAAAGGTTGAGCAGGAATATGCTCAACCTTTTTGTTTTCCGAGACAACAAGATTTGTTTAAGGCTTTTGAATTGTGCGATCCTAAGAAGTTAAAGTGTGTGATATTAGGCCAAGATCCATATCATGGAAGAGGCGAAGCGCATGGACTTTCTTTTTCGGTCCCAGCTGGTGTAAAAGCACCCCCTTCTTTGCGGAATATTTTTAAAGCACTTTATCAAGATACCGGCGAAACCAGACTTTTAACTGATTTGACCGATTGGGCGGAGCAAGGAGTATTATTATTGAATACACATTTAACGGTTCGGGAAAATCAGCCATTGTCTCATCATCATATCGGGTGGGAGTGGTTTACGGATCAAGTGATTCTTTGGGTTGCAAGTAATGATCCACAGGTGATTTTTGTACTTTGGGGTAACGAAGCAAAAAAGAAAAAACATTTATTGGAGAAAAAAGGAAATCCCATTATTGAGAGTTCTCATCCCTCTCCTTTGGGTGCGCATAAGGGATTTATAGGGAGTCGACCTTTTTCTGCAATCAATGCTATTTTACAAGATCAGGGTAAAGAGCCGATCTTTTGGGCTTATCGTAATATGGTGATAGAACCACCGGTAGCGGTGGAAGCTCCCTCACCGCAAAAAGTCAAATACTCCAAAATAAAATAATACGTTCCTTCGCTTAATTCGTCTGGTTTCCAATAGGGTGTAGTCTCAGAGCTAATGAATATGCGATTTCCCCAGCGATTGAATATTTGGAGTTGATATTCGCTCAGATACGGCATAATGTCTTCTTCGATATTGGATTTAAGGAATGGGCGCCAAATATAATTGGACGAATCGCCATTAAAAGTGATGATGTTGGGTAACTCAATGTCATTGACATCAAAGTTGATATTATCATTAACAGGCACCACGAAATCGGCTTGACTTGCACAGCCATTGGTTTGATTGGTGACATTTAACGTGTAGGTTCCTTCTGTTGTGACGATAGGATAGGCTATGGAATTGAGGCCTTGAAAATTCCCATCCAGCGTGCTCCAACTAAATCCAGGATTGGAAGTAGATTGCAAAGTGTAGTTGTCTAATGTGACAACCGGATTTTTACAAGACAAGGTATCGGATGAAGAAACCGTAATGACAGGATGAATGGTATCTGTGGTTAATGAAACCGCTTCTGAAGTGACGCATCCATTGGTCAAGTCGGTAACATTCACGATATACACGCCAGACGTTGTGGCTTCTACCGTGGAGCCATTGGTAGGAGAGGTAATCGTGCCTCCATTATTGGTGGTCCAACTGTATCCGTTGGCAGTTGCAGTGCTACTGGTGGAGATATTGGCAATAGGGTCTCCACAGGTGATGATGGTATCTCCGTTTATTTGTACAATGGGAAATATTTGATTGGAACTAACATTAAGGGTAAAGGCATCTTGACAATTTGAATTATAATAAGCATTTACAGTATAGGCACCTGGCGCATCAATGGTTGCCGTGGAAGTATTACTGCCACTTACAAAACTACCCGTATTGGTGGTCCAATTGAATTGCGTTCCTGGAATGCCTGTAGAAGAAAAGAGTATCAGCTGATCGTTAACGCAGGTAAGCACAGAATCATAGGCCATGGATAGCGTAAAATCAGAATAGTCAGCACTCACTACAATGGTGTCTGCATCGAAACATTGATTTTGATAATCAGCATTAATGATATAGGTTCCAGCAGTAGAAGTGTTGAGAGAAGACAATGTATCCAATCCAATGATCTGTCCATCGCTGGTAGACCATTGATAGTGAAGATCGATGAAGTTGGAAGAGACAGGAATGGTGGCTAAAGTATCAGAACAGGATAATGTGGTTGTTTCTGGAATTGTTATTTGCAAATCATCCACACTGATGGTGATATCACTGGTTTGTTGTAACCCACAAAGGTTGGTGAAAGTAACGGTATAGGTGGTAGTTTGAGTAGGAGAGGCGATGGGATTAACAATCGTGCTATCGCTAAGCCCTGTTCCAGGTGACCAATCATATACTCCATTGAGTGAGGCTCCCGCACTCAGCTGAATGGTAGTACCAGGACAAGCTTGTAATTGATTAGCGGATGCTAAAATATTAGGCGTCAAACATACTTCTTGAATATTTGTCGCGCCACCTGTAGCTGCGGTGAACCCCCAATAAACCAATGGTTGACCACTGAAAATTTCAGAAACAATGTCAACAGTTGCTTGTAATCGAAAAACACAATCGAAGTAAACTTGAATAACGTGAGTGGCGGCATCCCAATTGATTCGCACCACATGGTTGGTGCCATCCTCTGTATTGGCACTGAAAGCATCCATTTGAACCGGCCCTGCTAAATTTTCAGCGGCCAAGTGATCAACACTTCCGTTTTTTTGTATCGCGATATGATCGTAAGCGGGGTCGGTCGATTTACCATTTTGCCAAGTATCGAATTCAATTCCCAACGATGTAGTAAAACTCTGATAACCCATACCTCCTCCGCTGTTTCCGATCGCGCTGGTTCCAAGGTTTTGAAGTACAAAGCAAACTCCATCTGCGCCATTGGCATCATTGCTTCCCAAATTCATAAGGAAGGTAATGTCAAAATTTTGGTTCAAATCAATTTGATCCGCATACCAAACCGTCCCGTTTTGATTATTCCAAATGTCGGTTAGTTGGTAGCAATCTCCTCCAAGGGAGATGGCATTTCCATTTAAGAAATAACTTTGCTGTGCGGTTAATTTAATGGAGATAACTAAAAGTAAAGCTAGGATTCTTAGATGCATATTTTTCTCTTAGGCAACTAAGATACAATGAAACTTATTTCATCCCCCTTTCTTTACAAATTTGCTCATAGGCCTTCTGAACTTCAATGAACTTGTCTTGAGCCGCTTTTTGGTGCATTTCTCCTAGATCTCGGACTTTATCGGGGTGGTATTTCATGGCCATTTTGCGAAAGGCCTTTTTTACCTCATCGTCTGTAGCACTTTTGGTAATTTCAAGTATAACGTAGGCCTTATCGGTCGATGCATAAAACATGGCTCGTAACGAATCCCGGTCGGGTTGTGATATTCCCAGATAGATTCCAATGCGATCCACCATCTCCGCCTCAGTGCGATCGACATGACCATCTGCTTTTGCAATCCCATAGAGATATTGTAGCAATTGCAATCGCATGGGATGTTCCATGTAATATTTGATTTGCTCACAAACCTCTCGTACCGGGATATCTTTTTTTAAGAGCTCTTTTAAAATTCCGATTTGCTCTGCCGCGGCCGCTTCTCCGAATTGTCTTTTAAACGTTTCACGAATGTATTCTAGCTCACTCTTCATGTGCTTGCCATCTGCCTTCATCACCGCGGCTGACAAAACCAATAGGGCAGAGGTAAAATCACCCGAGCCAGTGTGATGCCGATGTCTTTGATAACGAGCTTGATCTTGTCGAGGATTATATTGCCTGCTCTGAGCAGGAGCTTGCAGTGTCTGATCGTCGAGAATGGCGCCAAAGACAAAGCCTAAAATTCCGCCGATGGGTCCGCCAAGTGCCCAACCTAATCCTCCTCCAATGAATTTTCCAAATTTCATATTTTCAGTTTTAAACTTTTACCAACTGCCTCCCGCTCCGCCGCCACCCGAACTTCCTCCTCCAAAACCTCCAAAACCTCCTCCTCCCCAATGATTACTACCTCCATTGAAATCGTTCCAATATCCTCTTCGGGGATTACTGTTCATTAGCCAAAAGGCCGTCCAAAAAGGAAGACGGTTGTTTCTGGCCGCCTGCCTGCCTTTAGAAAACATCATCCATAAAAATACTCCCCCAAAAATGAGTAACCCCACCCATGCTCCTCCATCTTTTTTGGTAGATTTTTTAGCATAACTGTCAATGTTGTACTCATTGATCGCGATGGATTCAATTACCTCCACTGCCTGGCGGATTCCTCGATAGTATTGATTTTCCTTGAAGGCAGGAATCATCTCTTTTTCCCAAATCAAATGCACTTTACCGTCGGGTAATGCGCCTTCTAGTCCTCGCCCTGTTGCAATGAATGCTTGACCTTTGCTTTCTATTGTTTTCGGTTTTACTAAAATCACAACGCCATTATCCAAATCGGCTTGTCCAATGCCCCATTCATCGATGAGTTTAAAACAATACTCAGAGGGCTCCCAATCACAAAGTGTGGGTGTAATGATTACTACTAATTGATTAGAAGTTTGAACGGCAAATGAATCTAGGTCAGCTTCCAGCGCTGCCATTTCTTCAGCATTCAAGATTTGGGATAAATCATAAACAAGTCGTTGGTCGTCTTTCTTTGGAAAGCATTCCTCTTGTGCATGTAAGTTCAAAGAAAATAATGCGATGACCATCAGTGTTATTCCAATCCTCATATTCCTCGACTGATTTGATTGGATATTTCATTGATATCATCTGCTTGATACGGGAAAATCATTTTCACTTTGACGAGGAGTTCTTGGACGAAATTTTCAATACCGGATTCAAATTCGTTTTTTTGAAAAGATTGAATAAGCGTTTGCGTCCAATGCTCCCAATCGGATGGTGAGAGAAATTCAAATCCTTGATCTCCGATGATCGCTAACCGTGAGGGCTGTAGCTGTATGTACAGTAAAATCGCATTTCTGGCTTTTGTTTTTTTCATTCCAAGATGATCGAAAACAAAAGCGGCTCGGTCCATTAAGGGAGCATCATTGTGCTCTTCGATGTGAAGTTTTAGCTCACAACTGGTTTGCTTTTCAAAGGATTCAATTTGCTTTTCAATCCAATTCCTGAAAGATGCTGATAGGAGAGGGTGTGACAAGGCTTCTTAATTAGAGAAGTCAACTTTAGGGGCTTCTTGTGATCCTTCACTCGCCTCAAAAGCGTCGTATAATTTAAACTCATCATCACCTACCAAGGCAAGTGCTTTTTTCTTCCAAAATCCACGAATGTATCCATTGAACTTTTCAACGGCATCGTTGTAGTCGGTTCTTGCTTTGCTCACTCGATTTTCCGATCCAGTTAACTCTGACTGAAGTTGAGCGAAGTTTTCGTTCGTTTTAATTTCGGGGTAGTTCTCAAATACGATGGAAATTGCTTTGTTCACGGTTGCTCCGAGATCTTGTATTTCTGCAGGAGTGGTTGCGGTCGACATGCCCGCTCGGGCCTTGGTTACATTTTCTAAAATAGCTCTTTCATTGTCTCTTGCTCCTTTTACGGTGGCAATCAACTGTGGAACCAAATCGGCGCGTCGCTGATACATGACTTGCACATTTCCCCATTCTTTTTTCACGCCTTCTTGTTTGATGGCGGCTTCAGAATAGACCGATGTGCCATACAAGTAAAACATAATAAAAGCGAGAATAATCACTCCTACCAGGATGAGAATGGCGCGTAAAGCTTTGTTCATTGTGTGTTATTTAGTACGAATATATTAATTAATAGAGAGCTTCTGATAGGCGTTTTGTAAAAAGGCACTCAGTTCGCTTCCTTTTAGTAACCCTTTCGATAATTGGGCTAGCGCTAACGCCTCCTTAGCCAATGCTTCTCCATCCGCTTCTTTCATTTTGTATACGGCAGGATGATTGGTATTGATCGTTAGCTGATAGGATTCTGGTAATGAACCAAAAAAGCCGCCACCACCGAGCGCTTGTTGCTCCTTCATTCTTCTCATGAATTCATTTTCAGTGATGATCATCGGCGGATCTTGAGGAGACATGTTTTCGAACTGTATATTGAATTTTTTCGTATCCATCCAACCTTCGAGTTTGGATTTTACTTCATTTTTTTCATCCTCCGATAGCGCACTGTTTTGGTTTTGATCTTGCTCAATCAATTTTTCGGGTACATCACTGTCCACTCTTTTAAAGGTGATATCACTGTGTTTGGACTCAATATGCGAAAGGAAGGGGGCCGTCAAAGGTGAGGTGAGTATCATCACTTCCCAACCCCTGTTCTTGGCCATTTCAATAGCGGCATGTTGCTGATTTTCATCGGTGGCATATAAAACAACCAACTTTCCGTTCTTGTCTTTTTGTGAAGTAATTATTTTCTCTTTCCATTCCTCGATCGTTTTGCTTTCATTTTGCGTATTTCGGAATAATGTGAAATTCATTGCTTTTTCCGCAAACTTTTCGTCTGTCAACACTCCGTATTGAATGAAAACTCCAATGTCCTCCCATTTATTTTCAAAGTCTGCTCGGTCATTGTTGAACATGCTTTGAAGTTTGTCAGCTACTTTTTTGGTGATGTGCGAGCTGATTTTTTTAACGTTGCCATCGGCTTGCAAATAACTTCTACTCACATTTAATGGGATGTCGGGTGAATCCACTACTCCGTGAAGCAAAGTGAGAAAGTCTGGAAGAATGTTCTTTACCTCGTCGGTTATAAAGACTTGGTTACAGTATAACTGTACCTTATTCTTTTGAACCTCCATTTGATTTTTTAATTTAGGAAAGAAAAGAATTCCCGTTAAATTAAATGGATAGTCAACGTTGATATGAATGTGAAACAGCGGCTCCTCAAAGGTCATGGGATATAACTCATGATAGAAACTTCCGTAATCTTCGTCTTTGAGTTCATTGGGTTTTTTTATCCAAAGAGGAGTAGTTGAATTAATAACTCGCGGATAAGTCACTTCCACTTTTTTTACATTGCCTTTCTCATCTTTTTCTCCACTTGGATCCTCCTCCCATTTCGTTTCCGTGCCCATGTAAATTTCAACGGGCATGAAACGACAATACTTATCCAGTATTTCTTTTAACCTTTGCTCATCATTAAATTCCAATGAATCGTCTGCAAGGGATAAAATGATATCCGTTCCTTTGGTTTCTTTTTCAATTGGCGCAATGGTATAGGAAGGACTTCCATCACATGTCCATTCAATTGCTTGTGCTCCTTTTTTATGAGATCGAGTCTGAATTTTTACCTCTTTGGCCACCATGAAGGCGGAGTAAAAACCGAGTCCGAAATGTCCGATGATTTGCGCATCTTTATATTTGGAAACAAATTCTTCAGCGCCAGAGAAGGCAATTTGATTGATGTATTGATCCAATTCTTCTTCGGTCATGCCAATCCCATTATCCCGAATAATAATGGATTTATTTTCGGTATCTACGATTACTTCAACTTTGGGATTGACGTTAGTCTCTTCGATTTCTCCTAATCTTTCGAGCGTTTTTACTTTTTGACATGCATCGACTGCGTTGGAAACTAATTCTCTCAAGAAGATCTCGTGGTCAGAATACAAGAACTTTTTAATAATGGGAAAAATGTTCTCTGTTTGAACGGAAATATTGCCTGCTTTCATATCATTACTTTTTCTCACCCGCATGAACAATGTGAATGCCACAATCCAATTTGTGACACTATGTCCGAGTAAAGGGAAAGGAAACAAAAAATTATACTCGATTGAGCGCTTGACTCAGATCGGCAATCAGATCTTTAGCATTTTCAACCCCAATGGATAATCGAACAAGTTGAGGTGTAATGCCAATTTTCAACTTCAATTCATTATCTACGCTGGCATGTGTCATGGTCGCGGGATGCTCTGCCAAACTTTCAGTAGATCCCAAGCTGACAGCAAGTTTGCAAAGTTTAAGATGATTTAAAAAGCGATAAGCGGATGATTCATCTCCTCTGATTTCAAAAGCCATCATAGCGCCTGGTGAATCGTATTGCTGCTGATAAATTCGATAGGCTTCGCCGTCTTCGGGAGTGAGGTTTCCTAGGTAATATACTTTCTTGATTTTATCGTGTTGATTTAAAAACTGGGCAATGAGCGAGGCGTTTTTGGCTTGCTCCTCCATGCGGATTTTAAGTGTCTCTAAACTGCGCATGAGCAACCAAGCGGTAAAGGGGGCGCACATATTTCCCATAAAAGTGCGCATGGTTTTGACGCGAAGCATGTCGGCTTCATTACCGCAAATAGCACCGGCCAGGATATCACTATGACCTCCTAAATACTTGGTCGCTGAGTATAAAGAGAAGTCGGCGCCCAGCTGAATAGGATGTTGCCATAGGGGTCCCATATAGGTGTTGTCAACCGCAACCTTAACGGGTTTTTCATCGGTAGAAAATGTGTGGGCAATGGACACCATCATTTTTATATCAAAGAGCGCATTCGTTGGGTTAGCAGGCGTTTCGATATAAATAAAGGAAATGCGGTCTTGAAGTCCTTGATCAATGATTTTATTTTCAATTTCTTCCCTTGTTTCCCATGGGTAAAATTCTAAAAAATGAATTTTAAATTTTTGAAGAATGTGTTTGATAAAATGATCCGTCCCTCCATAATTTGGACTGGAAAAAAGTAATACGTCTCCCGGTTGAAGGAACTCTAACAACAGGGTAGAAATAGCAGCCATACCGCTTTCAAAAGTGGCACAATCGTCTGCTTGATCCCACAAGGCAATTCGACTTTCGACAATTTCGTTGTTGGGATTGTTTAATCGGCTGTATATTAAACCTGGAATCCGTTCTCCTTCTTTTCTTTCTCTTTTTCCGTAGGCGATTTCAAAAAAAGATTTTCCTTCCTCTGCAGTCTTAAAGACAAATGTGGAAGTCTGATAAATGGGGCATTTAATGGAGCCTTCGCTCCATTCTGGCGTATAGCCATATCCCATCATTAGGCTTTCGGGAAAAAGCGTTGCATCGTCAGCCATGCTCAAATTGATTCTCCGTTAAAATTATCTCAATAGGTGAAAATTGCCAAAATATTCTTTGATACTGGCATCAGGACTCTTTAATATCAAACGATAAGTGTACAGACCATCCGGAGAATAGTATAGTCCATTATGGGTTTCTCCCATCCAGTTTTCATTAGGATCTTTCGAATGAAATACTTGGTCGCCCCAGCGATTAAAGATGAACATTTCGTATTCGATGGCATTGCCAATTATCGGTTGCCATGCTTCATTGACACCATCTTGGTCCGGTGTAAAAGCATTCGGTATGTAGGCGAAAGCACTACATTCAACAAAATCAATCAAAATATCTTCGAAGGCGGATCCGCAAAAATTACTGACGGTTAGCGTATAATATCCAGACTCCACAATGGTGATCTCTTCGGTGATCGCACCGGTGCTCCAGTAGAAATCGGTAGCATTGGAATTGGGGTTGGCCATTACAACAGGCGTTCCTTCACAATAGGTTTGATCTTCTTGCCAATTGATGACGGGTAGCGGTTGAACAGAAATCTGAATGGTATCAAAATCAATGCAATACCCATCGGTGAAATAGGCGGTATATTGGTTGGGCTGGATGGCTTCATAGGTGTTACTCGTTAAACCCATTACTCCATTCCAGCTTACTGGAACGCCGGCATCAAGAATCAACGAGGTCCCTTCGCAAATCAGGGTATCATTGCCCAACTCGATTTGGGTGGGAGCAATAATGGTGATCTGCACATCATCCGTCAATGGACAATTGTTTCCGTAATAATATGTGGCAGATAAGGTTCCTGCAGGTGGATTGCTGTAAGATGTTCCTGTAGTTCCATCAAACCAGGTGACGGACAATCCAGTGGTGTAACTAAAAGGGGCATCTCCGCATACTGTCAGATCACCTCCAAGATTCCAATTCGGCGCGTTGTATTCAGTGACAACCAATTGATCGGTGTTGGTGCATCCATTTATTTCTACCTCAACATCCACCGTTTGCGGTCCCGTTGAGTTGAAAGTAGGACCCGTAGACGCATCTCCCCAAGTGATGAGATCGTAACTCGAAGCATTGGGAACCGTTATGATAAAAGGATCTCCAGGACAAATTTGAATATTGGATCCCAAGTTTACACTGGGAATGGGAACCAATGTTACCAAAATATCGTCGGTGGCTGTGCAATTATCCGGTGAGGTTATGGTCAATGTATAGGTCCCCGATAACCCTACCAATGGTGTTAGTGTGGTTGCTCCGTTTATAATATTTCCATCAGCAGTGGTCCAGTTGTAGGTATAGGATGGATCAGCGGTGGCTGCGAGATTAACACTTCCATTGGTACAAGTTAAGATGTCAGTTCCCGCATCCGGTATGGGGGGAATTACTTGTGTGACGATAATTTGGTCATTTGCTGTACAGCCAGCAATATCTACGGTTACATCATAGGTGCCGCCTACATTACTGGTAAAATTGGCTCCGGTCGATCCATCTCCCCAAGTGATGAGATCATAGCTGCCGGTGACGGTTAAGGTGAAATTACCCGTTCCGCAATGCACAAAGTCATTACCTAAATTAACAGAGGGATTACTCACTAATGTAATCAGGACATCATCGGTATCCGTGCATCCATTTCCCCCAGAAACGGTCAGGGTATAGGTGCCAGAAGCATCGACTGTCGGGTTAATGGTGTTCGCACCGCTCACAATATTTCCATCTACGGTGGTCCAACTAATTCCAAATCCGGCTTGCGCGGATGCACCCGTGTACACCACGCTGGTTCCGGTAGGAACACAATTGTTGTAATCGTTTCCTGCTGTGAAAGGTTGTAAAGAAACCTCTGTAATGGCGACATTGTCAGTAGCATTGCTACTGCATCCATTCAAGTTGACGGTAACGCCAACAGTAGTTCCGCCATTTGCTGTGAAGGTTGGGGTAGTGGTCCCCGTGCTTATACCATCTACTGTCCAATCTAATATGTTATCGAAATTGCCGGTTGGAGTAATAACGGCTGTTGATCCCGGACAAACAGAAACAGGCAATCCTAAATCGACGGTCGGGGTAGCATTGGCATCGATGATGAAATGTTTGATCGTTTGAAATCCGCAAGGATCGGTAAAGGTAAGGGTATAATCCGTGCTCACCATTGGATTTGCGGTGGCCAAACCGGGACCGGTCACTGCGAGGTTCGTCATCGGGCTCCATGTGTAGGTTCCTGTTCCCAAGGAAGAAGCATCGAAATTGTAGCCAGTTCCTGCACATCCCAATTCGTTTTGAGGCGGAAGAATGGTCGGGTTGTTCGTCAAGGGACATACTTTTTGAACATTTACTTCTCCTCCAGTCGCGGCGCTGAATCCATAATAGACCGTGTTAGAACCAATGATCGCAGGTAAATTAACCGTAGTGCTGATGGTGTACAGGGCATTGTTATCAAACACACAACTCAAATTTTGCGTCGTTGGATTCCAGCTGATCACAACGGAATGCGTAACACCATTTTCCATTACCCAGCTGGGAATATTAACAGGAGGGGCTAATTGATCGGCACTATTGTGTAATAACGAACCATTTTTGAAAAAACACATGTGATTGGACGTCGCGTCTTGACCTTGGGCAGAGCCATTGTTATAGGTCGTACCACTATTCTGGTAGGTGTCGAACTCAATCGCAAAGGAGTTCGTCATTCCTAAATATCCCAATCCTCCACCACCTGAAGTAGTTGGACCCAAATAGGTGTTTGAATTATTTTGAATAATGAAACACATACCATCAGCGCCACCGCTGCCAAAGAATAAATTAAATGGCAAGATGAATGGACATGTTAAATCAATGGTGTTTTGTGTCCAAATGGTTCCCAAATTGTTGGTTTGGGCAGCAGTTAATCGGTAACAGATGGTGGGATTCGCAGGATCGGGTACCGTATTACCCTGCATATTGAATTGTCCAAATAAATAGGGCCCTTGTGCATTGGAATGAAGGATGAATCCCATCATTAGCATGAACAGGGTGATTTTTCTGATCAATTTCATAGCGGACGAATTTACGAAAGAAAAGACATCGTTGTTCCATGTAAAGTTGCATTCAATCCATAATTTACAATGGAGTGTTAGTTAGTTATTGACTTGGAAAGTTCAAATCTTTTAACTATCTTTATTTTCACCAAAAAATAAGGCTATGAAAAAGTGGATGTTGTTCTTTTCTATCGTGACGGTTGTTTCAGTAAGCGCATCGGCCCAGAAAGTGTTGGATGTGCGTTCAAAGCACTATGTAAAGTTGCAAAATGGAGAAATGCATGAAGGTACTCGGTTGATGTATGAATATCCGATTTTACAACCCGCTTACTTTGATTTGGATGGAAAAAGATATTTAACGGAAAAGGTTTCTTTTTT
Organism: uncultured Chryseobacterium sp.; assembly: GCA_964544665.1. GTDB lineage: Bacteria > Bacteroidota > Bacteroidia > Flavobacteriales_D > Sanyastnellaceae > CAMCTV01. Next base: position 13,841 of record CAZJCQ010000012.1, read on the forward strand.
TCGAAATAATCACGGCACTTTTGGAAATTTGGCCAATTTTTATGGGGAGCGCACAGAGCGTTACGCGATGCGAATCAGTAACAATGGTAAAATTCAATTGTTTGAGGAAATAGATATTACGGCCTATGGTGGAGATACGCTATTAACGGACAATCCCAAACGCCTGGCCACGGGTGATGTTTGGCAATTTTACACCAAGGAAGAGGGAGAGTTGAAGCGTGGAAATTACAAGAACTTGAAGGTGGATTTGGTTGAATCACCTGCGAGTATTCATTACCTGCAATCCTATAAAAAGCTTTCCACCATTCAAATTTCTTTGGCGGTGGTGGGAGCAGCAGTAATTGCCCAACAATTGATACATAATCGCAATTCAGATAATATTATTTCTCCCGGCTTAGTGCTAGGAGGCGTTATGTGCGGAGCCACGTTCTTTTTTGAAAATCCGAAAGCCGATGCATTGTGGTTGGCGGTCGATAATTATAAAAATTAGAAGCTCAGCGCCCAACGAATATTGATTCTTCTCCCGGTTAGATAAGTGGGAATGCCATACAATCTCCCGTTCACATCTTCCACCCATTGGTGATTAATGATGTTATTGACGCCAAGTAGATTGAATACTTCTACTGCTACTGTTCCCGATTTAAAGAATCTTTGCTGACCATTCTTTTTCTTGGTGGTAAATAAATCTCTCGAGAAACCAATGTCCGTTCGGAAATATGCTCTTGTGCGCAGGACATCGAGATATCTTTCATGACTAGGAGGACCATAGGGAACCCCGGTTGCAAAATACATATTGATGGTTGCTTTGTATTTGGGGTTTCTGGGCATTTCATCCATAAATAATAATGAAAAGCTAAAGCGTTGGTCGGTGGGTCTTGGAATGTAGCCAGGGATATTTTTAATGCTATCGGTCGCTACATCATCAATCGTAAATCCGGGATAAATGGTATCTCCGGATTGATTGAGATAGGTATAAAAATAGTCATCGGTCAGGTCTTCTTCAGTTTTAAGATAAGAAGCCCGAACCCACGATTGAACGCCTTCGATAAATTCGCCATTGACCATCGCATCTGCCCCGTAAGCATAGCCATAGGCATTGTTTCTGGCATAGTAACGCTGTCGAACATTTTCTATTTCATAGGGAATTAAATCCCTGAATTGTTTATAGTAGATTTCCCCATTGAATTTGAACGGGCGATTCCAAGCGCGAAATACGTAGTTGGTTCCGACAATGTAATGAATACTTTTTTGGGCCCTGATTTCAGGATTGACTTGTCCGTTGAAACCGCGCATTTCTCTATAAAATGGCGGCTGATAATAATACCCCCAGGCCGCTGTGATAACGATGTCTTTTCTTACTGAGTCTTTTCGCTCATCTGTCTTTCGGATGCCAATCCAGGTGGGGGTATAGGCCAAATTGACTCGAGGACTTATAACCGTTTGGTCATTAAAAGTCCAATGATTACCTCTTATACCACCGGTGATGGAAAACGCATCTCCATCTCCCCATTTGGTTCGCCAACTGTCCTGAATAAAAGCATTGTATCGTTGAGAGTACACTTCATTGATGGCTTTTACCCGATCTTGTATGCTAATGGTTTGTGCGGTGTTGTGAGCAGTTCCGATAGAATCTACAGGACGGGTGGCTGCATAACCGGCGCTATCAATCATGGTCCATTCACTGAGTTGGTCATGCACACGTTCCATGGTCATGTCCGCTCCCCAATTGAGAAAGTGATTGGATTTGTCAAATTCCTTGAAGCCATTCAAGTTGGCTTGATATACTGTGGCTTTTAAATCATTTCGACCATGGTTCAAAAACGCTCCAACCCCCCGATTTCTTAGGACTTCTGCAAATTGGTCAGAACCAAGATCCCGATCGAGTTCGTCCAGTCGATAGGCTCCGAGAATATCGAAGTGTTCTGATTCATTGGTATTAAAGGCGCTGGTGGTAAAACGTATCTGTGAGGTTTCACTGGGATTGTATCGAATGGAAAAAGCCGTAAAAGCGGTTCTAAATTGAGTGATTTCTTGTCCCTCGAAAAAAACAGACAATCGGATGGCTTCATTGATATTTCCGGCATCAGTTTGACGGGAGGATGGAGTGAATTGATAGTGATTGGAGGAGATATTGGAAAGAATGCTCAATTCCAATGGCCCATAAGCTCCAAGGGGACGATAAGTGATGTAACTCTGCCAATCCATAAATCTCGGACGGTAGTCACCTGAAACGTCTAGACTATTGAGCACATAAGAATTGTCACGATATCTCAGACCGGAGTTGTATGTCCATTTTTTGTTTTTCGAGATATTCATGAGCTGGAGTTGTCCTCCTAATAGACCGATCTGTGCATTTCCACTCATGGAGTCAGGGCGAGCGTATTGAATATCTAATACAGAAGACATTTTATCGCCAAACTTTGCTTGGAAGCCACCGGCAGAAAAATTGACCTGGCTCACCATGTCAGGATTCGGGAAGCTGAGACCTTCCTGCTGGCCAGCACGTACCAAAAAGGGTCGATATACCTGAATACCATTTACATAAATCAAGTTTTCGTCGAAACTTCCCCCGCGCACATTAAAACTCGAACTCAATTCAGAGGGGAAGTTGACAGGAGCTTGAATCAAGTAGGCCTCGATGCCTTGATTGATCGTAGGGAGTTTGGTGGGCAACTTGGTGGTGATCGAAATGATTTGATTCTCTTGATTTCGTTTGTCAATAATTTCGAGTCCTCCCGTGGTGATATTATTGTCATAGACGACATCGATGATTTTTATCGATCCCGCGATGAGCTGAAAAGTTTGCTCGTAGGGTTGATTTCCAACTCCTTTGAAAAGAAGGGTAATCGGTACTTCTGCAGCGATTTGTATTTCAAACTCACCATTGTTATTGGAGGTGGTTCCATTAGAAGGGTTTTGTTTCTCAACGATGACAATTCCTGGGATAGATTCTCCGAGGGTATTGATGACCATTCCCTTTAAGGTGGCTTTTTGCGAATAACCAAAGGCACTGCAACAACATAGCAACAAGAAAAGTGAAAGATTCCGAATCACAGGGTCAAAAATAATGGCACATCTAGGAGATAACGAGAAAAAATGAACTTTAGTGTAATTTATTTTTTTCCTCGCTTATACCCATTTAGAAATTGATGCCAAGCATCGGGGGAGAGGAGGTTACCACCCGAAATGAAACCATTGTTATATCGTGCTTGCAGTATTTGCGACCCATTTTCGTATGCCGCTCCGGAGAAATCAGCCATTCCATCATAGTCGGCGAGAGAAATATCATCTCGTTTAAACATTTGATGACCATCTCCTGGCAGATCCAATGCAAGCACATCGCGCTTCAGTTCGTGCGGAGCTGGGTAGGGTAGTATATAAAGCGGTGACATTTCGAACGGTGCAATTTCCATTAATTGAACAATACGAATTTGATGTTCATCGGTTTCGGGTACAACAAAAGTGGAGGTTTTAAGGCCCGTACAAATGAAAACTAATGTGTCTCCCTTTATCGCGGGTAATGTGAAATAACCATCCCGATTGGAGTAAGTTCCTCTTCTATCTCGGGTTCTGAATATACTGACATAAGGAGCTGGAAAAAGGGAATCACTCACCAAGCAGGCTCCGGTTATTTGTACAACATTATTTTTTGAGGGCTCTTGACACCAAGAATTTAGAAAAATCAGCATCAAGCAGAAAAGAATGGCTGATTTCTTAATTAATGGCATGGAACAAAGGTAATGCTGAATTGTTTGTTATATTTGAACGAGGACTAAATTTATAAAAATTGTGATATAGGTCATTAGCTTATGATGGATGAATTGTTAGAGAGCGCCGATTGGCTGAGGAAAAGGGGAATGGATGCTCCCGAAATTGGAATTATTTTGGGCACCGGACTTCATGGCTTGGCCAAACAAATTCAAGTTGAGAAGGAATTTAATTACAGTGTAATTCCTCATTTTCCAATTGCCACTGTGGAATATCATTTTGGAAAGTTATTGTATGGTACCCTGGGTGGAAAAAAGGTAATTGCTTGTCAGGGTAGATTTCATTTTTATGAAGGATATAGCATGCATCAAGTAGTAATGCCTGTTCGGGTAATGAAATTACTCGGAATCAAGTCTTTACTTTTATCCAATGCTTCTGGTTCTTTAAATCCAAATTTCAAAAAAGGGAGTTTAATGCTGATCGATGATCACATTAACATGCAGCCTGAAAATCCCTTGCGCGGGTTGAATTTGGATGATTTAGGGGTGCGTTTTCCGGATATGTCAAGACCGTATTCAGTGGAGATGAATGGACTGTTGAAGACGATCGCGAAAGAAATGTCTTTGGAATTGCACGAGGGTGTTTATGTTTCCGTTCCTGGTCCCAACCTTGAAACAAGGGCAGAGTATCGATTTTTGCGAATGGCCGGTGCGGATGCGGTTGGAATGAGTACCGTACCAGAGGTAATAGCTAGTAACCATATGAACTTGCCTTGTTGTTGCGTCTCCGTTTTAACGGATGAGTGTGATCCCGATCGATTGTCGCCTGTTGCTTTCGATGAGATATTAAAAACAGCTCAAACGGCCGAGGTTAAACTCACTCAGCTTTATACCGAATTAATTAAACGACTACCGTGAACATCGCTCGGACATATCTGTGGGTAGTACTATCGCTGTTCAGTGTTTATATCCTGTTGTGCTATTGGGGTCCCGTAACCTATCATTCAAAGAAAGAGCGGAAGATAGAAGCCAGTAGCAATCAGTTGTCTGGTTTAATAGCGGACTTTCATTATTGGGAGGAGTGGAATCCAGATCTCTTGGATACCACCCACGTGGTCTCCATTGAAGGTGAGCCATTTGTAGTTGGACATCGCTTAACTTTAACGAGACGCGGAGTTCCTGAGGAACTGCAATTGAAATATATGTTATCCGACACCGCGGTGGTGGATGAGATTTTTATTCAACGTTCGATTGATTCGATTGATGTGGATAAAGGTTGGGTTAAGTTTATTTTTAAAAATCAAACCAAAGAGAGTACGTTATTGACTATTGAAATGGAGCAAGGGACGATTCCTTTTTTCTTTCGTGGAATGATTTGGATGATGCAGAGCGCTCACCCTTTGGATGATTATAACCAATCCTGTATGGACAATCTTGAGCGATTGACCAATGGAGAGATCATTAAGCCAAGCCCGCTTCGTTGAGCGCTTGGTTAACATTGTTGAAGATCCGATCTTCTGAGTTTTCATCGGGCGCCGCTTCGAATTTTTGACCCGTAATTTTTTCAAATAATTCAATGTAACGATCCCGTATTGTATTAATCCACTCATCGGACATTTCTGGAACAGACTGACCTTCCTTGCCCATAAAGTCATTTGCTATCAGCCACTCTCTAACAAACTCTTTACTTAATTGCTTTTGAGGTTCACGCGCCTGTTGTCTTTCATGATAACCATCTGCATAAAAGTAACGAGAAGAATCAGGGGTGTGGATTTCGTCCATTAAAACAATCTCGTTGTGGTATTTGCCAAATTCGTATTTGGTGTCGACCAAAATCAATCCTCGTGCAGCCGCAATTTCGCATCCTCTTTGATAGAGGGCGCGTGTATATTGCTCAAGGGTTTGCCAGTCTTGGGAACTTACGATTCCTTGATGAATGATTTCTTCCATTGAAATGTCCATGTCATGTCCCACATCGGCCTTGGTGGTCGGAGTAATGATGGGAGTAGGGAAAGGATCGTTCTCTTGTAATCCTTCTGGAAGCGGAATGCCACAGAGCACTCGTTTGCCCGATTGATAAGTGCGCCAAGCATGCCCAGTTAAGTATCCGCGTATCACCATCTCCACTTTAAAAGGATCGCATTTTTTCCCGATGGTGACTTGAGGATCGGGAGAACTTATTTTCCAATTGGGACAGATATCGGCAGTGGCATCCAACATGATGGAAGCGATTTGATTGAGCACTTGTCCTTTATTGGGAATGGGGCGAGGCAGTATTACATCAAAGGCGGAAATGCGATCGGATGCGACCATTACTAAAATATCTTTATCCAAGGTATATACATCGCGAACTTTACCATGATAAACGGAAAGTTGATTAGGGAATTGAAAGGTCATGATTTTATATTTTTCCTTTTAAACCAGGAATGCTGCCCATTTGCTTCATCATTTGCGCCATTTGTGTTTTATTGGTCATCATCTTCATCATCATTTTCATCTGATCAAATTGCTTGATGAGTTTGTTGACCTCGTCTACGCTTCTACCGGAACCATTCGCGATTCTCGTTTTTCTGCTTGGATTGATCACACTGGGTTGCTTCCTTTCAAGGGGTGTCATGGATTGAATAATGGCTTCAATGTGTTTAAAGGCATCTTCATTAACGTCAATATCTTTTAGTTTGGACATTCCTGGAACCATTCCAAGTAAGTCTTTCATGCTCCCCATTTTTTTTATTTGACCAATCTGTTCTAAAAAGTCATTAAAGTCGAATTGATCTTTCTTAATTCTTTTCTCTAACTTCTTGGCTTGCTCTTCATCAAATTGTTCTTGTGCCCTTTCTACTAAAGAAACCACATCCCCCATTCCTAGGATACGACTGGCCATCCGCTCTGGATAGAACACGTCGAGCGCGTCCATTTTTTCGCCCGTACCCACAAACTTGATGGGCTTGGCTACTTCTGCACGAATGCTGAGTGCCGCACCCCCGCGTGTATCACCATCTAATTTCGTAAGAACGACACCATTAAAGGATAATCTTTCATTGAACGTTTTGGCTGTATTGACTGCATCTTGACCAGTCATGGCATCAACCACAAACAGCGTTTCAGAGGGTTGAATGGCTGCTTTTACTTGTTCAATTTCAGCCATCATTTCTTCGTCCACCGCAAGTCGACCCGCGGTATCGACAATCACAACATTGTGGCCATTTTGCTTGGCGTATTGAATCGCTTTGGTGGCGATATCGACCGCGTTATTATTACCGCGATCACTAAAAACGGCGACTCCTACCGACTCTCCAACAACATGTAATTGATCAATGGCTGCGGGTCGATAAATGTCACAGGCGACCAATAGCGGGTTCTTTCCCTTTTTCGTTTTTAAGTAATTTGCCAGTTTACCAGAAAAGGTGGTTTTACCAGAACCTTGCAATCCGGACATCAAAATTATTCCTGGATTACCTTGATATTGAATATCAACATGGTCACCACCCATCAAATCTTTGAGTTCGTCATGGGTGATTTTTACCAACAATTGTCCAGGAGATACCGCGGTCAATACGTTTTGGCCAAGGGCTTTTTCTTTTACCCTTTCTGTAAATTCTTTGGCGGTTTTAAAATTGACGTCAGCATCCAGCAATGCTCGCCTCACTTCTTTTAATGTCTCAGCAACATTGATCTCTGTTATTTTTCCTTGGCCTTTTAGAATTTTAAAGGCTCTATCGAATTTATCCGTTAATTGTTCAAACATGGGGTGAAAAAATGAGGAGCAAAGGTAACAATTGTATCTTAACGCTGGATATTTATTGTGCCTTTCAATACGGTTGGTTTTTCCAACATGTCAAAATAGGTGATGGTGTAGTTATAAATACCATCGGGCACAAAGTAATCGCCGTTATAGGCGTTTCCCATCCACGCTTCATGGATGTCAGAGGATTGGAAAACAACATCGCCCCAACGATTATAAATTTGAATATGATAGGTAGTGATGCCGGTACTTACAGGTATCCAAGCATCATTGATTCCATCTTGATTGGGTGAAAAGGCGTTCGGTGCAAAGAAAACAGATCCTCCGATGTTCACATAACCGATGGCAGTTGCTGAGCAGCCAAATTCATTGGTGACCAATTGGGTAATGCTTTGCCTTCCCGCTTCGGTGAAGGAGTATACCACGTTGAAACCCGGAATAGTGGAACCGTCACTGGTGTAATACACACATTCGGTGGCGAATTGCGATGAGTCCATTATGGTGACGACGGGATTGTCGATGCTTACTTCCATCGGATTTACAACAAATCCGGGTGTGGGGATGGGATGAACTTGAACGGCATCATTTAAATTGACATAGATGTCGGAAACACAACCACTGATGGTGTAGGCATGTAAAATGACATCATAGTTTCCCGAATTGTTGTATACGTGAGTAGGATCCTCATTGGTGGAGCCCCCATCATCGCCAAAGCTCCATTCGTAAAACACTTGCGTTTCACTGTTCGGGGTCGCGTAAAAGTTGGTATAAAGACTGGGACAACCCGAAGTGTTTTCCGTGGTTACAGTCACCGTTGGATCTTGGACAACCCAGATATCATCTTCATAAGTCTCGGTGCATCCATTCTCTTCGATGGTCAGACTCACTGTAAAAACGCCTGCGCTATCGAAAGATAAGTTGTTGACCATCGCTTGGCTACTGGTATTCAAGTTGGCGCCATTGGGAAATTGCCAGTTGAATAGCGCTGCTGCTGTAGAAGCACCTTGCGCTTGTAAATCGAATTCATTGGTGCTGAAGCACTGCGGAGTTTGGGATGGAAATGAAGGTTGTAAATTTCCATAAATGTGAATCGGAATAAAGGAAGTATCTGGGCAGGTGTTGGGAGCGTAGGCAATGAGGGCGACGTTATATATTCCGGTATCGGGAAAAGTAAAGCTGGGCGCTATTTCATTGGAAAAATCCCCTTGGGCAGGCGTGTTAAATTCCCACCAATAGCTTGTGGCATTCGTACTATTATTTTCAAAATCATAACTTAGACCAGCGCAGAAAACAGTTTGGGCAGGCACAATCGCCACTGGTTCGGGATCGTTATTGACCGTGATGGTTTGAGTACCGATACAACCTTGGTTGTCGAGGGTTAAGGTAATGTCATAGGTCGAGGCGGTGGGATCTAGCACGATGGCTTGAGGTTGCGCTAGATTGCTGTTGCTCGGATTCGAATTTCCAGGAAATTGCCAATTGAATTGTAAAGCGGTTGGAAAAAGAGAAGCGTCCAATCCATGGTCGAAGTTGTAAGCCACTTCATCATTGAGGCAGTCAATACTTGTTACGGCTATATTGGGCTCGAAGGTTTCGATGGCAGTATACACAATGGTAGCGGTATCTGCGCATTCCCAGCCTGGATTAGTGACCAAAGTAACCGTGTAGACTCCAGCTACGTCGTAGGTGTAGGAAGGCTCGAATAAATTACTCGTGTCATCGCTGATTGTGGGAACTCCGAAGTCCCAATGATAGCTGGAAGAATTAAAACTGTTATTGATAAATGGAACAGAAAGACCGGCACAAAAATCCACTTGCTGTCCATCAGGATTATTTGATACTGCTACTTGCGCTCCTGTATTAGGATTGCATAGATTCACATTGATCTGATAATCCCTGCGGATGGTATTGATGAGTATTCCATTTCTATATTCCGCCACACAGATGGCCAAAGCATAGGTGCCCAACTGTGTAGCCGTTCCGGTGATATAGCCTGTATTTGGATTGATCGAAAACCCAGGGTTGGCGGTGATGGGATTATTCGCGGAGAATCCCGCACTCCAATTTACCGCATTGTAGGGCGGAGATGCCGGCGGATTGGGCGCTGGGGTGTTTTGAGAGCCCCCATTCAAGGGGTTACAAAAGGAGTAAACCAGCACATCACCATCCGCATCGGTAGCGGCGGCCGAATAGTAAAATGGGGCATTTAAACACAGAGAGGTAGGCGGAACACTATTAAAAACAGGACTGCTATTTTGAGCGCTTACCAGATTAGTTCCTGGAATTTGTGTGGTCAATGTCATTCCTGCTAGGGAATTGGCATTTTGCACAATGTTGTCAATGCTGGTATTTCTACAACAGCGTTGATAGGTTAAGGTATACCCATTGGGGTCGAAGGGTAAATTAACGGTTGTTTCATAAATGGCCTGTTCAACACAAACGTTTGGCGGAACCGTAAAGCAAGGATTTTCTAATTGCGAGGGTAGAAGAGTGGTATTGCTCGAAGCCAAGCTGACCGTCAGCAAAGTGTTCAAATTATTTTGATAATCAAAAACACCGATGTACACTTCATTGTCAAAGTCGGTTCCGTTCACATTAGTAGGTCCACAATCTCGATAAACCACTAAGTGAACCAAGTATTGATTGTTGCCTAAATATTGGTAGGTAAGATCGCCACCATAAATATGGGTCGCAAATGCAGGTCTTGCGATAGCACAAAGCAGGATCAAAAGAATGACCTTAAACAAAAGTCGGCTATGTACCCATTTCCTCAACATTGGTGAGACACAAAGGTCGGTTAAAATGTTGCAAACAAAATATATCTTCACAGATTTTCCAACATTCAATCGATGGTAAATATCTTCGCTGTATGAAGTCAAAAATCTCACACCTCAATTCAGAAGGAAAGGCAGCTATGGTGGATGTTTCGGAGAAAATGGATAGCCCGCGTACCGCTTTGGCGGCAGGGGAAGTGGTGTTCCCCCCCGAGACTTGGGATTATCTCCAAAAAGGAAATTGGATTTCTTCTAAAGGAAGCATTTTGGAAATAGCCAAAATTGCCGGCATCCAAGGAGCCAAAATTACTGCTCAGTTAATCCCCTTGTGCCATAGTCTGCCCATTCATTGGGTGGATATTCAGATGAAGTTAGTTCAAAATACCATTCAGATAGAGGCTCAAGTAAAAACCGTTGGCAAGACCGGAGTTGAAATGGAAGCGTTGACAGCAGTATCGACGGCGGCATTAACCATTTATGACATGTGTAAAGCGCTGAGTCATGCCATTCAAATAAAAGAGATCCGATTGGTCAGTAAAACAGGAGGTAAGTCCGACCTTATTTTATAATAATAATTTAGTTTTATGCCGTTTTATGCGCATAATTTATGCGAATATTCGGCAGGAGTGTGGGATTACCTTTGCTCCATGGCTTTGTGGAGTTTGGATGCTTCTGAAATATGGTTTCCTTATCGGAACGAAATGGACGGTGACCGCGTTGCGGTTGGAGCGGATCTTTCCTGGCAACGAGTATTAATAGGTTTTGTCCACGCTTGTTTTCCTTATTACACGCAGGGCGAAGAAATCGCTTGGTACAGTCCAATTTCGAGAGGTGTGATCTTTCCTCATCTATTGCAAGAGGCGACTTGTATAAAAGTACAAAATAGAAACGAATCGTTTGCATTTGCTTGGGATTTGCACTTCGATGAAATTCTTTCCGGTTGTCGGCGTACAGCAACGGATGAAGCCAGTTGGTTACACAATGATGTTTTTGCGCTGTATCAAGAACTCCATCGCCAGGGATTTGCGCACAGCCTTTCTGTAATGCAAGAGGGTGAATTGGTGGGCGGAATCATGGGGGTGGCAGTGGGAAGGGTGTTTTTTGGATTATCCATGTATCATCACATCGATGATGCTTCCAGGGCGGGCCTTTGTTATCTTTTTCAATTTTTAAAAGAAAAAAAATGGAAACTGTTGGACTGTCAATGGGCGACTCCTTTTTTAAAGCAAATGGGGGCGATTGAAATTGATCGGGATCGTTTTTTAGATCTCATCCAACCGGCTTTCCAATTTAGAACACCGCGAGGTAACTGGTCGGAAGCGCGAACTTGGAGGCAGAAAGATCCATTTCCAAAACGAGGAAAAATGCCGCTTGCTTGGCATTAATCGGCAAGTCCCCTCTCTTGTTCTCTTTTAAGGTCTTTTCCTTTGGCATCCTCTCTTTTATCTCCTACATTCTTGCCTTTTGCCAAAGCAATCTCCATTTTAGCCCAACCCTTTTCATTAATAAACAAATGAACAGGCACAACGGTCATGCCGACGTCTTTCAATTTTCGATGAATCTTATTCAATTCGGTCTTTTGTAGCAGAAGTTTTCTTTCCCTACGTTCGTTGATTTTGATATATCCCGCATTGGCGTATGGTGAAATATGCATATTTATCACCCAAAGGTCATTTTTGTATATTTTACAATAGGCCTCGGCGATGTTGGCTTTTCCTGCACGAATACTCTTAATTTCAGGACCATCCAGTACCATGCCAGCGGTAAATCGTTCCACCAAAAAATACCTGAACTCTGCCTTTTTATTCCGAATGCTGACACGCATGAGGCAAAGATACTGCTTATATTTGTCAGATGCGGAGGTCTCTTGGTATTTTGCTTTTATTGATGGTGTCTGTAAGGGGATTATCGCAGCTTCAGGATTGCTGGATTTTCATTGATTCTTCAATCACTCCATCTTCTTTGAATGAGATACCACTTTTTCAAAACTCCTTAGGATATTCCAAGTGGTTCCATGCAGTGGCAATGGAAGAGGTCGATGCGAGTAACTTCCAAGTGCTCTCTTTCGTTGACTCTACGATTTGCTATACACGAGCATTGCATTCTGTGATATTGACTTCTGATACAACGGATACATTGAATCTAATGGATGAATCGACTTTGGATTCTGCGGAGCTTCGGCAATCTGAAATATTGGATGATTCTTCTTTAACGATTCCAGATCCTGAGGATTGGGAGTTAAATGAGAATCAATTGGATACCTATGAGCAGATCGAAATGATGCAAGGATATGAGTGGATACGTGAAGGATATTCGGGTAAGGGAATTAGAATTGCAGTATTGGATGCGGGATTTGAGGGATTGATGAATGATTCTGCTTTTCAGTTATTGATCAGGGAGCACCGTATTTTAGATACATATGATTTTGTAAAAAAGGATAAAGATGTATTTCGATATTCTAATCATGGAACGCAGGTGTTGTCTTGTTTAGCAGGAGTAAATAGCAATGAGGAGGATGGTATGATAAGTCAATTTGGATTGGCACCAGGGGCAGAATATTTATTAGCCAGAGCAGAGCAGTCTTATTCAGCACGACTGGTAAAAGAGGTAAATTTTATCCATGCCTTGGAATGGGCGGTTGATCATGGAGCCAACATCATCACCTCCTCGTTGATATTTGGAGAGCAATTGTATCGTCGCTCGGAAATGAATGGTCAGAGCTTGATTTCCAAAGCGGCTGATAAAGCTTTTTCAATGAATGTGCTCGTGCTTAATAGCGCAGGAAATGCGGACAACAGTAATTGGGAGATTATTGGAGCTCCAAGCGATGCCGCCAATGTTTTGGCGATTGGGGCTTGTGCTTGGAATGGTCTGAAATCTTCTTTCAGTTCTGTAGGCCCATCGGCGGATGGTCGTATTAAGCCGGACTTAATAGCGAGAGGTAATGCATTGGTAACCGCCAATAATGAATTAACGATGGAATCAGGAACCTCTTTTGCCTGTCCTTTGGTGGCAGGATTTGCGGCCTGTGTTTGGGAAAAAAATAAAGACTGGGATGCGAAACATCTTCGTGAAGAATTGATTCATAGTGCCACACTTTATCCTTATTACGATTATGCCCATGGTTTTGGCATTCCCCAAGCCGGGTATTTTTTGTGGCCAGATTCAGTTCCAGCAATAGAGACACCTACCTTTCGCTTGGACATATTGTCAGATCAAGTAGTGGAGGTGGTTATGCTAGGCGAGTTTCCTGCCGATACGCTTGAATCCAAGGATGAGGGCGAGAAAATGGAAGAGGAGATTGACCGACCTGAGTCCAAAGATTTACTTTATGTTTCACTGTTAGATCAATACGGAAAAGTGGTAGAATATTGGACTGTAGATCCGGAAGGAAGTTTGGGAGGGATGTATGATGTTAGCGAAGTTCCCGGTGGTACATTGAAAGTTTATTTTAAGAAATATATACAACAAATTAATTTGCGATGAACGTTACTAGATGGATGTTTCTTTTTACGTTGTTTTTGGGGAATCTTGATGCCCATTCGCAAACAACATTGTTGCACAGAAGATCCGCTTCTATGATGAAGAGGAATGAATCAAGTGGTCACGTAAATAATCTGGGAAATACATTTTATACACGAACAACGGGTATTGGCTGGGTTCTTCCTACGAGGCAATCTGGCGATGTTGAAGTGGAATATGGCAAATCCTGGTTGTATTCCAATCATCATCGATTTACGAAAAATATGCATCGTTTTTTGGCCTATGGAATGGGTTTAGGTTTTCAAATTGCTACTTTTGAAATCAAACAGCAGACCTACAATTTACTTTCACCCAATATTCTTTTTCAACGGCAACGTATGTTTTTTTACTCGTTACCTGTCGATTTTTTCCTTCGACAAAACTGGCAGAAGTCCGCTCGCGGTAATGGAATATTTACCTCTTTCGGCATTCAGGGTGCTTATCACATCTATCAGGTACTGGTGAATCAAGAGAAATTGGACCCCGCCACCAACCAAGGTGTTGCAAAAAGAATTACCTACAATAGTCGTTTGGATTATATCAATCGTTGGTCATATTACGGAAGCTTTCGTTTTGGAAAGGGACATTTTTCATTGGCCGCATTATATCGATTGAATGAAATATTTAGGCCCTCAACTTCAATCAATAATGGTGCAGCGATCAATGACTTACCGAAGTGGATGGGAGTGTTAGAAATCAATATTTGGAGTAAAAATAAATCGGCAAAAAAAGATGAAGATGAATTATAAATCATGGTTAGGAGGTCTTTTGTTCATCGCAAATGGGGCCTTTTGTCAAGAAGGAATGTGGATTCCGAGTCAGTTAGAAGGAGTCATTCAGGACATGCAGTCGAAAGGTTTAAAAAAATCGGGTCAAGATATTTTTTCAAGTGCTGAGACCAGCTTGAATCATGCGGTGGTTTGGTTTGATATGGGGTGTACAGGAGAGTTGGTTTCTCCCGATGGGCTCTTGCTCACCAATCATCATTGCGGCTTTGACTACATCCAGCAACACAGCAGCACGGAACATGATTATTTGACCAATGGCTATTGGGCCATGAACAAGGAGCAGGAGTTGCCATGTCCCGGTTTGACCATTTCCATTGTATACTCCATTGAGGAAGTCACGGGTTTAATCGAAGGACGAATGAAAGGTGTTTTAGAAGAGGAAAAAATGGCGCGATTAAGCAGCTTGCGAATGGAATTATGCAAGGCTGGAAGTTTGCCCAATGGAAGAACGTGGTCCAAAGAGGGTAATGGTGTCTTTGGGCCTCAAGTTTCAACCGAAGACGGAGCGTATAGCTGCTTCATTCGAGATTACAATTACGGAACACAGCAATATCGAATTGTGATGAAAACGTATCGCGATGTTCGCTGGGTGGGAGCGCCTCCCGGCGATATTGGCAAATTTGGCGGTGATACAGATAATTGGGTTTGGCCGAGACATACAGGGGATTTCTCTGTATTTAGGGTTTATGCCAATGCGCAAAATGAGCCAGCCGACTACCATGTAAACAACCAACCTTATCATCCAAAAACGTATTTGAAGGTAAATGCGCAAGGAGTGAAAGAAGGAGACTTTACCATGGTCTATGGATTTCCAGGAAAGACGGAACATTTTTTACCATCGCCGGCTGTCGATTTTCTGGTCAATGATCATTATCCACTTCGAATTGCCTTTAGAGATGCCGCAATGAAAGTGTTGAAGGAACGTATGTTGGTATCTGATGAAGTTCGTATTCAATATGCTGCCAAGCAAAGCAATGTTGCCAATGCTTATATTAAGTGGAAAGGAGCGGTAATGGGTTTGAAGAAATTTGACGTGGTAGAAATGCGTAGGGCAGAGGAGCAGCAGATGGCTTTAAAGGTTAAAGTACTACCTGTTCAAAAAATTGATTCATTGTATGCAACATACACCGCTTATTTGTTAGCGAATGCTGCATTCAGCGAATTCATGGGCTCGGGTCCCGAGCTTTTTGCATTTGCAAAAAGAGTGAAGGCGGCGATGAAAGAGAAGGGAAGTGACTGGAAAGAAGTGGGGCCTCAAAAATGGCAAGAGCTTTCCACGTTTTATAAAGATTTTGACGTAATGACGGAAAGAGATTTGTTCTTTGAAATGGCACCGCTATTACTGACGAAAGTAAGCGCACGATTGGAGGGGGAAATATTAAAAAAGTTGTTGGATGATAATGAAGACGACTGGGGTGCATTAATGGTTGGGCTGTATGAGAATACCGCATTTTTAAATCAACAGCAATTGGAAAAAATATTTTTAGCCGGGGATATGAAAAAATTAGATCAAGACGCCATTATGCAAATGAGTGATGCCTTGTTCAATCAACATGCCACAACGGTGGCTCCTAAGGTCAAAATGTTCAATGCGGAATTTGAGAAATACATGAATGATTGGGTGAGATGTTTACGCGACCAACATCATCCTGCAGCTCGTTGGTGTGATGCGAATAGTACCTTGCGTCTAGCGTATGGACAAGTAAGTAGCAGTAGACCCAGAGATGGAGTGAAGTATGATTTTTATACCACAACGGATGGGATTCTGCAAAAGAATGCAACCATGCAATATGATTTTAACATCAGTGCAAAATTAGATTCTCTATATCGTCTTCGGGAATTTGGACCGTATGCTGTTCAAGGGCAATTACCCGTTTGCTTTACTGGTGCGAATCACACTACTGGAGGGAACAGTGGTTCTCCTGTATTGAATGGAAATGGGGAGTTAATAGGAATTAATTTTGATCGTTCATGGGAAAGCACTATGAGTGATGTTTATTTTAATCCGGCGCTTTGCCGCAACATTATGGTAGATATGCGATATGTGTTGTGGGTAATGGATGTGTATGCCAATGCAGATCATTTACTGCAAGAGATGACCATCATCAAATAATGGAAAAGGGGGTCGAGCCCCCTTTTTTTTATTTGTTTTCTAACAAGAAGTTAGTCATTTTTTCGAAAAGATGTAAACGCGTTTTGCCTCCGTATATCCCGTGATTTTTATTCGGATAACTAAAGAAATCAAATGGTTTATTTGCTTGTATCAAAGCTTCTGCGAAGTCCATGGAATTTTGATAGTGAACATTGTCATCTGCAGATCCATGAATGAGCAGGAATGGCCCTTTGAGTTGTTGAGCAAAGTTGACCGGTGAATTTTCCTCATAACCACTTTTGTTTTCAGCGGGGGTTCTTAAAAATCTTTCGGTGTAAACGGAATCATAATATTTCCAATTGGTAACAGGAGCTACTGCAATACCAGCATGATAAACGTCAGCGCCCTTCGTCATGCATAAACTGGTCATATACCCTCCAAAACTCCAACCTTGCATATTGATGCGGTCTTTTTTTACAAAGGGCAAACCTTGAAGAAATTGGGCGGTGGAAATAAAATCTTGGGTTTCTAATTTACCCAATTGAAGATAGGTGGAATGTTTAAATGCTTTACCACGAAATTGGGTTCCTCTTGGATCTACACTGACCACAATGTATCCATTTTGTACCAATAATTGGTGCCATAGGTAGGTTTTCCCTTCAAATTGATCGACCACGGTATTTCTCCCCGGACCTCCATAAATGGCGACAAGCACTGGATATTGTTTTCCACTTGTTTTAGCTTCCGCAGGCATCATCATCCAACCATTGAGCTTGGTGCCATTTGTGGTTTGAAATTGGAAAAACTCTTTTTTAACACACCCGTAGTTCTTGAGTTTACTTTTTAAATTTTCATTCTTGACCAATGCTCTGATGACTTCGGCTTTTTGATTGTGTAATGTTATTTCACTGGGCTGATCAGCATTGGAGTGAGTAAGTATGAAATATTTCATCCCTGTACTGAACGAAGCTTGATTATATCCACCTGCATATTTTTGTCCCATCCAAGGCTCCATATTTTTTCCATTCAATTGAATTCGATAGATGCCTTGACCGATTGCGTTTTCCGTTGCTGCGAAATAGATATTGTTTTTATCATCGATTCCATAAACTTGTGTCACTTCCCATTCTCCTTTTGTCACTTGTCCTTTCAATCTTCCTTCATTATCGAAATGATAAATGTGTTGAAATCCATTTTGCTCAGAAGTCATTACAAACCCTTCGTTGTGATTGAGGAAAATAAGGTTGTCTGTAATGTCAATATAGGTGTCACTTTTCTCTGTGAAAATGACTTTCTCTTGAATGCCGGTTGGCGCTGAAATGATTTTCCAAATTTCGAGTTGATTTTGCAAACGATTGAGTTTGTATGCAAAAAGTGATTCATCGCTGCTATTCCAAGCAATTCTGGGGATGTATTGATCGGCTGTCCCGGCCATGCGAATCAGATTGTTTTTTTGAGAATTCAAATGATAATGGTACAATTCAACATTGCTATTTTTCTCGCCTGCTTTGGGATATTTAAAACTAACCCGTTCTGGATACAGCGAGCCATATAGGTCCATTCCGTATTCGGGTACTTCTTTCTCATCAAAGCGGAGATAGGCAATGTTTTGCGAATTTGGACTCCAAGCGAAACCCTGCACCAACGCGAATTCTTCTTCATATACCCAATCGGTTGCACCATAAATAACCTCATTCCATTTTCCATCTTGGGTAATGGCCGTCTTTTGTTGAGATTCTAAATTGAAATAATATAAATTGTTATTCAATACATAAGCAATTTTTTTTCCATCAGGACTGAATGTTGCCAATCGCTGACTCCCTGTAGCATCCAAAGGTTGGGTTGTTTTTTTCTCAAGATGATGAATAAAGCAATCCGAATAGTAACTATAACGGTAAAGGGGTTGCGTATTCGTTTCCACGAGCAGTTGTTTTTCATCTGCACTGAATTGATACCCGTCAAAACTTTTTCTGGCATCTTGGAAAATACTCAAAGAGGAAGCAACTGTACCAACCGAATCCCCCGTTTGATAAGCATATTTCACGATATAATCTCCAATGAGGTCATTGTGCTTTTTTAGGGTATAGTGCAAACCATCTTTCATAGAGGGGCCTTGAGAAAAACTTTCTGCATTGAAAGTGCGACTGTTCCAAATGAGGTCATTGGTTAATTTTTCCTGCGCAACGGCAAAGAGAGAGAAGAGGAAACCTCCGAAAAAAATCAAATTTTTCATGTTCATAGCTTGTGCAGCGAATATAACAATGAAAAGGAGTTGACCTTACATTTGACCGATGAGTAAAGTGTTCACCTCAATTGACCAACGTCATATTCAATTTTTTCGGGATTGCCTTGGTGCGGATCATGTCCATACCGACAAGGACATATTGTTGGAATATGGACATGATGAGACGGAGGATTTATCCTTCTGTCCTCATGTAGTTGTAAAGCCCAGAACTACCGAAGAAGTAAGTTCCATCCTCCAATTTTGTTTCAACGAAAATATAGCGGTTACGCCCATAGGTGCGAGAACAGGATTAAGTGGTGGAGCGCTTTCGGTATTTGGAGGCGTTGGGATGAGCATGGAGAGAATGAATGAAATTCTGGAGATTGATCATATGAATGGTCAGGTAACGACAGAGCCAGGTGTTATCACGCAGGTGTTGGAAGAGGCTTGTCGAGCGATGGGTTGGTATTATGCTCCAGACCCCTCTTCCAAAGGTTCGTGTTTTATTGGGGGCAATATCGCAGAGAATGCGGGCGGAGCGCATGCGGTTAAGTATGGGGTGACCAAAGACTTTGTGCTAAATCTAGAGGTGGTACTTCCCAATGGTGATATTATTTGGACGGGTGCGAACACATTAAAAAATGCAACGGGTTATAATATCACACAACTTATGGTGGGCAGCGAAGGTACGCTCGGGGTAGTAACAAAGGCGGTGTTAAAGTTGGTGCCATTACCCAAGCATCAATTATTAATGCTTATTCCTTTTTATCAAGCCGATCATGCCTGCCAAGCAGTGAGCGCCATTTTTAGAGCTGGAATAATGCCTTCCGCATTGGAGTTCATGGAGCGAGATGCCATTGATTTTGTCTTACAGTTTTTAGACGATGTCGTCGTTCCTGTCGAGGATAATGTAAAAGCGCATTTGTTGATAGAAGTAGATGGTAACCATTTGGATGGCCTTATGTCGGATTGTGAAAGAATCATGGAAGTAGTTGCGCAATATGATTGTGGAGAACCCCTCTTCGCGGATGATGAGGCGCAAAAGAATCAATTGTGGAAAATGCGCAGAAAAGTAGCAGAGGCGGTAAAAAGTCATTCTGTTTATAAAGAAGAGGATACGGTAGTTCCTCGTTATGAGTTGCCTAGACTACTGAATGGAATAAAGGAAATCGGAAGTCGCTATGGATTTAGATCCATTTGTTACGGGCATGCAGGTGATGGGAACTTGCATGTCAATATCCTTAAAGACGAATTAAGCGATGATCAATGGAATCAGATGCTCCCTAATGCGATCCGAGAAATTTTTGAACTTACGGTATCTTTAAAAGGCACCTTAAGTGGAGAGCATGGCATCGGTTGGGTTCAAAGAGACTATATGCCGATTGCGTTTTCTGAATTGGAAATGGAGTGGCTAAGAAAGATCAAGTCTTTATTTGATCCCAAAGGGATAATGAATCCGGGTAAAGTAATATGAGAAAGATAGCCATCATAGGCGCGGGAGCTTCCGGATATTTTACGGCTATCCAGTTAATGGAAAGAGCGGTGATTGCAGAGCTCAAGTTGTATGAAAAGTCAACACCTTTGGCAAAGGTCAAAGTAAGTGGAGGAGGGAGGTGTAATGTTACCCATGCATGTTTTGAGCCGGAAGAGCTGAGCTCATATTATCCCAGGGGTGCTAAGGAATTGCGAGGACCATTCCATCAATTTCAGCCCGGTGATATGATGGAGTGGCTTCAATCGAGAGGTGTAGCATTGAAGATAGAAGATGATGGAAGAATCTTTCCTGTAAGTGATCGATCGCAATCCATTATTGATTGCTTTGAATCGATGCTTCCACCCGCGATTTTAAAGAAGAAAGGAGTAAAGGATATTCATCATGGAGCCGAGGGGAAGTGGATTTTGGTGGAGGAAGATGGAAATACAGCAGAATTCGATGTGGTGGTTATCGCAACAGGTAGTAGCGAGCAGATGTGGAAAGTTTTAGAACGATTGGAGATTCCTATGACCCCGAGAGTACCCTCGTTGTTTACTTTTAACATCGGAGATGATCGATTGCATTCACTCGCAGGGTTGGCGCTTCCTATCAATTGCCGGTTGGTGGATAGTAGTTTCGAGACGCAGGGACCGATGTTGATTACGCATTGGGGAATGAGTGGTCCTGCCATTTTAAAGATGAGCGCATATGCGGCGCTCGAGTTGGCGCAGAAAAAATATCAATTCAAAATTGCCATACACTCCTTGCCTTTATTATCGGATTCGGCCATCGAAGAATTATTAATTCAAGCCAAGAAAAATGCACCGCGAAAGCAAATAAGAAATTATGTTCCATTTCAATTCCCAGTCAGATGGTGGCAGTATTTATTGGGAGAAGGGGATTGGTCTTTAAAAAATTGGGCAGATATGAGTAAATCTGAAATGCAGTTTTGTATGCAGGTTTTGGTGAATAAAGAATTAGAAGTTAACGGAAAAAGTATTTTTAAAGAGGAGTTCGTGACTGCTGGTGGTGTTGATTTAAAAAGTGTAAATTTTAAAACAATGGAATCTAAAACTCACCCAGGGATATATTTTGTTGGAGAGGTGTTGAATATTGATGGGGTCACGGGTGGATTTAATTTTCAATCTTGTTGGACAACAGCTTTCCTAGCCGCACAGGGGATAGGGTATGCACCTTAATTCAGGAATCTTGTTTATCTTGATTGTTTCGGAGTAGGTCGGCAATGATAATGGCCGGTTCCTCCTGATCTTTAATGAGTCTTTGAAAAGCTTGATAGGCATCTTTGGCTGTTCGATGGTGACGAATGATTTCCGCGTACAATTCTCCCGAATAAATAAAGGGAAGTAAGGAGTCCAACTTTTCTTGGTATTCCACAAATGCGGCTTCTACGTTGATGATGATTTTCCCACGTCTGAGTACATTGTTGAAATGACTGGCTAATATGAAAATATTAGTCGTTTCATCGATGGAGTAGGATTCTACAATTTTAACCCGACACTGAAAGTATTCAGGAGAGACGAAGTAATAGAAGGGCACAACATGATTTTCTTCTATTTCAAATCCAGTTTCAATGAATCGTTCGGTTTCATAACAACCATAACGCCATTCATTTTGTTTATGCAGTGTTTTAAGGTCTTCCCATATAACATTGTCGAGTTTTTTTAATCGAAACGCAACGCGGAATATTCTTTGTAGAAAATATTTAAGAGAATACAAGTGCTTTTTCATTTGGATAATGATGATATAAAAGAAAAACAGGTGAGTACCTCAAAGTTAAAAAAAAACAACCCTCACACAGAGGGTTGTTTTTCTGTTGTTAATTGAATTACTTTTTAATCCCCCTAACGGCAAAGCCAAAATCAGCATCGGCGATGGTTTTTCCTCCACCCATGTATTGAGAACAATAACCAACATCATAAGCGGCCCAACGCTGACCTTCAGCAGTGGATGTCCACCAGTAGGAGCAATCTCCTTCGTTAATGTCGGAATTCTCAGTGCTAATAAATCCTCCCTTTTTAGCATTGAATCCATTGCTTCCTTTTCCCTTTACTTTGATCTCCTCCAAACCGCCAGTCTCGGCATCACCAACCCAGTCTTCTACATTAAATGAATAACTGACCATTGCCTGCGTTGCTTTTCCATCCGTGGTAGAACCGCCGCCCAATTGCTTGGCCAGTTTTTCAAAATCCAAATAAGTAGGGACGACAAATCCTTTCGGCATGAGTCCCCTGGAATCATCTATTGCATAGTGATTATACATGTACGTTCCATTTTTCATAACAAGATAACAACCTTCTTTTTTCTTTCCAAAGGCGGACCATTCTTTGATTGTTTTGGCCAGTGAAATAGGATCCCCATTGTTGTATTGAGTTACCGATAAATCGGAATTCATCCACTCTTGTTCGCCAATCTTAATGGTTGGAATGATGGGGGCTGCAGTCTCATGGATACTGTCTTTTTTGTTGTTCAAGGAATCGGCAGAGATGGGTTGGTCACTACTCTTACCATTACCTCCGCATGATACGATGGTCGCCGATCCGACGAAGATGATAACGCTTAATAAATTTTTCATTGGTTTTTTTATTAAATTGATTTTATTGTTTTTTGGGTTTTCCTTTACCCGGATTTTTCCTCATGGTACGATCGGGTGTTTTGCCTTTTTTCTTCGGCTTCGCATCTTCTCCTGAAGAGGATTTTCCTGATCGACGAAATCCATCATTCTTTCGCTCACTATTGTTAGATCTTCTTTCACCGTCTCTGCGCTCGTAACTTCTCGGGCTTCTTTCTGCTCTTTCACCATTGCTGGATCTTCTCTCTCCATCTCTGCGCTCGTAACTTCTCGGACTTCTTTCTCCTCTTTCACCATTGCTGGATCTTCTCTCTCCATCTCTGCGCT
>CAZJCQ010000012.1:37183-39337 GCA_964544665.1 uncultured Chryseobacterium sp.
CTCCTCCTTCGCGATTGCTGGATCTTCTTTCACCGTCTCTGCGCTCGTAACTTCTGGGACTTCTTTCTCCTCCTTCGCGATTGCTGGATCTTCTATCTCCATCCCTGCGCTCATAGCTTCTTGGGCTTCTTTCTTCTCGTTCTGATCGATTGAACCTTTTCTCCATGGGTTGTTCATCGTGTCCTTCTTCCTCATTGGAATATCTCGACTTTCGTGGACGATCCATTTCACCATCTTGGAAATCCCGGACATTTCTTTTGGGACTGCCACCAACGGTATTGCGCTCGGCCACCACTTGGGTAATTCGCTTTCTTAGTGGTTTGATTTCGCCATCCCCCTCTTGTACATCGAGGCTTCCACCTAATCGAATGCCCCTATCTGTTAACGTAATCAATTGATCCTTGTACAGCTGTCCAGCGGCTTTCTTAAAAGTTTTCTTGGACATGGTGAGGTAGCGCTTGATATCTTCTGGATCGCTATCGTCGTGAAGTCTCAAATATCCTTTGTTGCTTTTTAATACTTCTAAAATACGTTCAGCGGCTTCATCAATTAGTTCTTGCCCTTCCTTTTGTGTGCTCACGGTTATCTCGCGCCCCTCTACTTTTCGGATGTATCCTTTAACCTTGTCTCCTTCTCCGTAGGTGCGCAGCATTTCTTGCTTGAATAAAAAACCGACAAATTTTCCATCAATGATAACGCGACGTCCCAATTCTAATTTATCAGCAATGATCAAGTCTACCTCATCTCCTCTTTCATATGGGATGTCGTAGTTTTTAAAATAGGTGTTGATTTTAGTGGAAGCAAAAATTCGCTGCCCCAAATCATCGTATTGCAAAGTAACCAATACCCATCTACCTTCTTCTAATTCTTCTTTTTGTTCTGGAAAAGGGATTAAAATATCTCTTTCACTTCCGATATCAATAAAAGCTCCTAAGTTGTTTAAATTCTTTACTTTAAAGCTGCCTACTTGACCTACTTGTAGAGTCGGTAATTGCGTAGAGGCAACTAAATTTCGGGTGTTATCAAAATAGGTGAAAACGGATACCTCAGCGCCTTCTTCTGCCATGCCGGGGAATTGAATTTTAGGGAGCGGCACTTGTTTATTTTCATCGCCAAGTAAAACGAATTTACCTTCGATGGAATGGACGCGCAAAGTTTGAATGGTGCCCGGATGGATGATAGTTTTCATTGATGTAAAGGTAGGTGGCTTTATTGTGTTATTTTTGGAAAAAACGGAATTGCATGAAAAAGTATTTGTTTATAATCCTTCTATGGTCTGTCGCCTCATGGGCGATAGGGCAATGTGGTGCTGGTCAAGTTTCATTTTCTATGATCATCCACACGGATGCATGGCCTTATGAAACGTATTGGCAATTGGTCCCTGAAGGAGTAGGGTGTGGCAATCAAGTAATTGCGGAGGGATCGAACTTGAACGTGGGCTGCGCAGGAACCGCCTCGAATAACAGTCCGGAAGGTTATCCTGGGGATGCCGTGATCAACTTTGGTCCCATTTGTTTAGATAGCGGGAGCTACGATTTAATCTTTATTGATACTTATGGAGATGGCGGTTTGACGTTTGAATTGTATGAAGATGGGGTTTTAATGCATGCTTTTTCGGGAGCTGGTTACGGAAATACCTTGACTTTTTCGACAGGTGTTTCATTGATTCCTTCTTACGATTCCCCTTGCCAAGCAGCGTCCATTGCAGTGGACGGTCCCTCGGTTTCCGTTAACAACATCAACGCAATGGCGGCTACAGGCGAACCCACGCCCAATGGAAATGATTGTGGAGCATTTGGTAGTTGGTGCGAAACTGGAATTTCCAATTCAGTTTGGTTGACTTTTGTGCCAACAGCAAATGCCAGTTATGAGATAACAACCTGTCATCCTGAAACCAACACCGATACGCAAATTGCGCTATGGAAAACATTGGATTGTCAAGATTTTTCATCCTACCAATTGATTTCTTCCAATGATGATATGATGGGTGGTTGTAATTCGGGTGGCGATTTGTATGCCTCACAAATGTTTGCGAGCTGCTTGGATACCAATTATTTTTATTTTATTCAAATCGATGGATGGAATGGGGCTACTGGCGATATTGAAGTCTCGGTAAGCACCACTAACCAACCTGTACTTTTAGATGGACTCGTG
>CAZJCQ010000012.1:39347-57913 GCA_964544665.1 uncultured Chryseobacterium sp.
CCGATGGTTGGATACAACCCTATATGATGGGAGCCGGTATCGACTTCTCATGTCAATGGATGGGTCCTAATGGATTTACATCGACTAATTGGATCATTGATCAGCTGCCAGCAGGCGATTATTTTTTAACAGCTACCACTACTTGCGGTCAAGTGATGAATCATCTCTATACCATTACAGAGCCAGCATGGTGGAATATTGCTCCTAACGTCACATCCCCCTCTTGTGCGAATGAATCGGATGGTGCTTTTGCCCCGGTGGTCACAGGTGGTACTCCCAATTATGGATTTCAGTGGATTGGACCAAATGGCTACACATCAATTGATCCAGTCATCAATGGTCTGTCTGCAGGAGCTTATCAGCTCACCATCACCGATGCCAATGGTTGTCTTTTTTCGGCCGATTATACCTTACAATCAAATGACAGCTATGGTTTCAGTTTGGGTAATGATTTGACGTTATGCTTGAATGATGTAATCGAAATAAATGGCCCTTCAGGAGCAAACCTCATTTACTATTGGCAAGATGGTAGTGCGAATCCAAGTTATACAATCCAAGCCGATCAATGGGGTTTAGGTAGCCATTCCCTAACGCTAAATGTGGTAACTACTTCGGGATGTTTTGGAACAGATCAACTAGGTTTTGTCGTGAATGATTGCGTGAATGTTGAAGAAGTAGAAGGAAACGCGTTTTATATCTTCCCCAATCCTTCGGTAAACGGAGAATTAAACATTGAACAAAGATTTTTTAATTCCATTTACATGGAATTGTTGGACATGACGGGCAGAATTGTTAAATCTTCTTTTGTTCAACCTGCTTTTTCTACCTTTGATTTCAGTGATTTGGAAATGGGGTCCTACGTAGTTCGTTTTATGGATAAAAATGGAACTACTTTAGGACAGGAAATATGGATCATAAATGATATGAAATGATAAAAAAAGTGAGCTTTTGGCTAACCATGGTGGTTGGTCTCTTGGCGTTGGGCGGTTGTAAGAAGCCATGTAATGAGGATGACCCTACTACGCCGAAGGTGAAATTAGTGTTTCACACACAGTCCGGGGGACAAGATATTCAGTCCGATGTGTCCTACACAAGAAGTAATGGAGAGACTTTTCAAATCGATCTCTTGAAATATTACATTTCTCATTGTGTTCTTGTAAATAATGCTGGAGATTCTGTTTCGTTAAATGGGCATTCTTTGATCGATCCAATTAATGGAAAAAATACGTTTTCTGCCTCGGTAGTTGATATTGGAAATTATAATCGCATGCGTTTCTTGTTTGGCGTTGATGAGTTACACAATCATTCAGGAAATCAAGAAGGTGATTTGGACCCCGTTAATGGAATGATTTGGACCTGGAGTACCGGTTACATTTTTTATAAACACGAAGGCACCTTTATCGATACGAGCGGAAATAGTATGCCATTGTTATATCATTTTGGAATGGATAGGGCATTAGTGCCTATTGATGTTCCCATCACCATATCGATTAAAAATAATATGGAGTATGAGGTGCATGTCCATTTTAATTTGGATCAATTCTATAATGGAATTTATTTTAGTGGTAACAATGTGCATCAAAGTGCAGGTGTTGCGGATTATGCTTGGATGGATGCGTTAAAGACCAACTTGCCCGCATCATTTGAGGTTTCATCCATCATTCAAAATGCGATTTTAAACGAATGATACGGAAGCATTCCACATGGGGGTTCTTGTCGCTGGTGTTGGTAACCGCGGTAATGGCTTGTCGGCATGATGTTGAGGAGATAGGTTTTCATACGACTCCTTACGATTTGGCTATTCCAAGCGGATGGTCTGCGTTTGAAATCCCCGAAAACAATCCAATGACAAGCGAAGGAGTAGCCTTGGGTAGAAAGTTGTTCTATGATCCCATCTTGTCAGGCAATAATACCCAGTCTTGTGCAAGTTGTCATCAATTACAAAATGCTTTTTCAGATACTACTGCATTCAGCACAGGAATTGATGGTAATGTGGGTACAAGAAATGCGATGCCCCTTATCAATCTGGGATGGCAGAGAAAGTTTTTTTGGGATGGAGGCGCTGCTGATATGGAAAGTCAGGTGCTCGGACCTGTGCAAAATCCTATTGAAATGCATGAAGATTGGAGTCATGCCATCGATGAGCTCAACGCAGATCCGGGTTATCCTTCTCTTTTTTATCAAGCTTTTGCGACCAACGAGATTACGGTTCCTCTGGTCATCCGAGCAATCGCACAGTTTGAAAGAACCTTAATATCAGGAAATGCAAAGTATGATCAATACACTCGAGGTGAAGCGAGTCTTTCGACTCTTGAGATGCAGGGGTTATCGGTCTTTACAGATCCATTAAAGGGGGATTGTAATCATTGTCATTCTTTAGGAACAACTTTCTCAGATTTTGAATTTAGAAATACAGGTTTAGATTCGATTCCAGTGGATGGTGGGCGCTATCTGATTACCTTGAATGAAAGTGATCGCGGAAAGTTTAAAACGCCTTCTTTGCGAAATGTGGAGTTGACCGCTCCCTATATGCATGATGGGCGTTTTCAAACCTTGATGCAATGCATCGATCATTACAATAGCGGTTTTCATTATACCAGCAACCTTGATGTTAATCTTTTGACTGCGCAAAAGGGAAGGATGTCTGTTGAGGATAAATTGGCTCTAGAAGCGTTTTTAAAGACCTTGACCGATTGGGATTTTATTCAGAATCCAGCTTTTGATGATCCTAATCCTTAATTGGGACATACGCGAGTGAAAAAAACTTCTGCGTGTCCAAATATTTTTCGCTCAATTGACAAATTTCTTGTGCGGATATTTGATCAATAACTTGGAAAATTTCTTTCATGGTATTGATTCGGTTATATACCCATAAACTTTTTCCATTGTTGAACATGAGTGAAGCTCCACTGTCTTGCGAGAGCGCCAGCTGTCCTTTTAATTGTGTCTTGAATCCGGTTAAAACCCGTGGGCTAAGCAGGGTAGTTCTTAATTGATACAGCTCTTTTTCAATGAGCTGAATGGCTTTTGCCAGCTGATGTTCTTCTGTTCCTAAATAAATGGAAAACACACCCGTATCAGAGAAGGGAGAATAGTTGGAATCTACTTGATAGGCAATACCATGTTTTTCTCTGATTTTTAGGTTGAGAACATTATTCATCGCGGGACCTCCTAACAGATTATTTAATAGGATGAAGCCATGACGTTCTTTTTGATGTAACGAAGGAGCAAGTCCTCCCCAGCCATAATGTGCTTGGTGAATCTCTTTCTCTTTTACGAGATTGTTTTTTTTGAATCGATTAAATTTTGGTCGGTTGTATTGTACAACAACGGAGGAGGCAGAATCAAAATATTTTTCGCACCAGTGAAATAATTGCTCTTCTTTCAAAGGTCCTGCATAACTGAAAATCATATTTTCAGCGATGAAGCAGCGTTGATAGAAGCTCATTACGTCTTTGTGTTTAAACCCTTTCACGCTTTCTTCAGTCCCCAAAATACTTCTTCCTAAGGGATGATTGGGGAATAAATATTCATCCATTTCTTCGAACATCATATCGGTAGGAGAGTCTTTGTATCCATTGATTTCATCGATGATTACGTCCTTCTCCTTTTCCAGCTCATTCATTGGAAAAGTCGAATGGAGGGCGATGTCGGCAATTAATTCAATGGCTCTTTCGGTATGTTCATGCAAAAAAGATGCATGGATCCAAGTTTCCTCTTTCGCAGTGAAAGCATTTATTTCGCCACCCACCGAATCCAGTCGTGAGAGTATTTGAGTATTATTTCTTTTTTTGGTCCCCTTAAATAATCCATGCTCGATGAAGTGGGCCAGTCCATGTTCATGGATCCATTCGTCGCGACTGCCACATGCGATCATGAGTCCGCAATGGCCAACCGCTCGATTCATGGGTTGATGAACAACACGGATACCGTTCTTTAAAGTTCTGACCGAAGGTAGGGGAATGCTTTCCAAATGCTTGAATTGATTATTTATCCTTTGGACACGTCACGGCCATCCACACACCAAAGGCATCAACGGCGATCGCCACTTCTGGTTCATTGATTTTTTCAATTTCTTCTTTCGATTTACCAGCGTCCTCCGCTAAATGGCGCAGATATTCGACGCTTAGCTTGTACCGAAAAACCCTTCCGTTAATGACCGTTTTCTTTCCTTCACATCCTTCCAATGGAACACCAAAGGCATGGTCTTTCATGAAAACTTTTGTTTTCAATTTACCATCAGGGGTTTCTACTTCCATCCAACATCCTGCTTTTTTGCAGGTGGTGGTTACGATTGCTTGAATTTGAACATCGATGCTATCCGCATTCTCCATTTGACTGTAAACATCTTCCAGCGATAGGGCGTGGGTAATTTCAAAAGGCTCCCCGAAATTACATTGTGCAGTAGTCCATTGATAAACGAACATCATCAGACCAATAAGGAAAGTATTTTTCATTGCGCAAAGGTAGGGTTAATGTGACTTGACAAAGAATTCTGTTCGACGATTTTTTGCTCGACCTTCTTCCGTTTCATTTGTATCAATGGGCATACTTTCGCCGTATCCTTTTGCGCTTAATCGTTTTCCTTCAACACCTTGTTTAACAAGGTAGTTCATCACTTCAAATGCACGATCCATGCTCAACGCCAAGTTGGCTTGATCGCTTCCTGCACCATCCGTATGTCCTCGTATCTCCACGATCATGTTCGGATGATCCTTGAGATATTGCGCAAATTCATTGAGTATAACGAAAGAGGATGACAACAAGTCGGCCTTGTTTGTTCCATACAAAATATCAGGAATAGGGAAGGGTTGATTGTCTTTTAATTCCTCAGTTTTCATATTGAGCTTAGCGACGACGGCGGGAACGGTATCTTCTTTGTGGGCAATAATTCTCGTATTAAAGGCAACCTCCTCTCCTTTAACAGACAGCATTACATCTTCTTTGGTTCCTACTTTCATAATGGCAGCATAGGATCCATCGTCTTCATTGACTTTTACTTTATCTACTTTTCCACTCTCGGAATATTTAATCTCCACTTCGGCATTGCTGGGGGGTTCTCCATCTTTTTTGGTTACTTCTCCTTTTACTAACATCACTTTATCTGGCTTCGCGGCGGGGGGCATTTTAAACGAATAAACATCCCACCCTTTTGCACCTTTGTATTTCCTGGCACCGAAATAACCGATATCACCATCACTGCTCACGATAACACCAATTTGATCGTTCTCGTCATTAATGGGAAAGCCGATGTTTTTAATTTCAGAGAAGGATAAATCTTCATTCATCTTACAATGAAAAATATCCAAACCTCCCACTCCTATATGACCGTCACTCGAAAAGTAAAGGGTGTGGCTATCGCTATGAAAATAAGGTCCTTTTTCTTGGCCTTTAGTATTGACCATTCCCTTTAATGGGCTGGCAGCGCTCCAAGTTCCATCGGCCTGTTTGATACTGTAAAAGAGATCATGGGTGGGGTTACCGCTCCCATCTTTGATACATCCTTCACGAACGGTAGCGAAAACCAATATTTTTCCATCACCGCTCAACGTGGGTTGACCTTCCCAGCCATTTTCCGTGTTGATGTTAGGACCGAGGTCTTGAAGAGGTTCCCATTCGTATTTTTTTTCTCCTTTATCATTGATTTTCTTCGTGTAACGTGAGGAAAAAAGATCAAAATTGCCTGGGTTCTTGGGTTTCGGATTTTTTTTGGCGATAATCATTTCCTTGTTATCCAAAGAAATGGTAACCCCTCCATAGTTTTCGCCAACATTAAACGGAGGAGGAAGTGCGCTGCCTTCGTTGAAGTCTTGATTAATATCGGTTCTTTTTGACCAAGTAAATTCTTCGACTTGCTTAGGATCTACATCTCCTTTGGCTTGCTTTAGAAATTGTCGCGTATAAAACATGATTTCTCCATCGGGGGAAAGGAGCGGTAAATATTCTTCTTTATCTGAACTTACACCACGCACTTTTTGCGGATCGAAGGGAAATTTGTTGCTGTAAATAGCTTGGTAGGCTTTGACGTTGGGTAGCGCTTCTTCGACATCTTTATATTTTTTCTCATACTGTTTATCCATGATTTTTGGATCGTCGCTTTCGAATCGAAGAAATTGATCGAAGTAGGTGAGGGCTATGTCATATTCGCGATCGGCGTAACACATCGCTCCTAAGTAATAAAAAGGTTCTGGATGGTAGGTGGGGCAGAGATCAATAAGGTTTTTAAAGGTTTCTTTAGAAGCGGTGAAATCCAATGAGCCTGTCTTCGCTCTTAAGAACTCCATTTCCCCTTTTTGATGTAAACATGGTAAGCACTCAGGATCTATTTCCAAAGCCTTTTCGATCGCTTCTGTTCTATCATTCGAATCATTTTTACGATCCTTTGATTTCTCGAGAAGCTTTAGCACCTTATCCGAAGGCTGATGCTCACAGGGTTCTTGTGAGAAGGCAATGGTAATAACGAATATACAGGATACTATTGATAAGAAGCAACTTCTGATTAGCGAACTCATTTGTCTTTTGGCTTGCAGTAATTTCCAAGATGGATAATGCCGTTTTTGTAATAGAAGGAATAATTATCACCTAGTATTTTTTCCATTCCTTGTATTGGGGTATCACTGTCTTTCACAAATTTCCACTGAAAATTAATGGTTTCATTTTTACCGGTAATGGCGACACCGCTACCATTAGAAATGAGCGTAAGACTCTTCACGACCTCTTTATTATCTGGGTTGTTACAAATTCCTTGGTCCTCTTCACAACACTTGTAAATCCCATATATTTCAGAGAGCTTGAACTCATAGATTTCTTGTTCGACCTCCGCGGTGTCTTTCTTTTGCTGCTGAATGGTATCTTTAATCACCTCGTTGGAGTTGTCCTTTTCATTTTCGGAGACAGACAAATCCGAAGTGTCTTGGTCAAAAGTAGTATCGATGTCCGTTTTTACGGAATCTTCAACAATGGGGTGGTCAAGATTATCTTTTTCTTTCAGCTCGGGTCGATTTTTAAAGGTCAACTGATCGGCTTTGGATAAACTGATTTTCTGTCCCTTGTAATAGGCCGTTACAAAAGCATCTGTAAATCCTTTTTCGCGAACTTTTGATAAGTCTGAAATGGCTTGCGATTTCTTGTTGTATTTGCCGTAGGAATAGCGATATAAATTGGTAGTTGCTGAATAATGGAGTAATACATTGTCTAGTTTTAATTCATCTGCATTGGCCGGTCTTCCGAAGACACCAATTTGTATGGTGTAGAATCCTTCGTCTTGGGAAGAAATAACCACTGCATTGTTATCCTTTGACTTTGGATCTGACACAGGAAGATTGTTCTCATTATCAGGTAAGTTTTCTTTTTCGATCGTTTTTAGATAGAAAGGGTCAGCCACTTTTTTTCCGTCTTTATAAACAACCACAAAGGCATCGGGGAATCCGGATGATCGAATGACGTCTCTGGCTTTGGTCGCTTCTGCCTTTTCATTGAATAACCCCACCGTATATCTGGTTAAGCCATTATTCAGATGTTCACCTCTTACTGGCGAAAATTGTCTAAAGGTATTATTAGGAATCGGATTTCTGAAGGCTCCCACTTGAACCGTGTAAACAATTCCATCGGGCATAGGACGATCAACTGGAATTGGATTACTATCATCGTAGGCATTCGTGTTGAGTTTTACAAAATAAGTTTTATCAACTCTTTTGGGAAGGTCCTTGTAAGGTCCTACATTATTGTCATTTCCTTTAATCTTGGGTGTGCTTTGATTGTCTTTTTTTGCAGTCTTGTCATTGGTGTTCAATGATTGAAGTTGGTCTTTCAGATCCTGCGATACATCCACATTATCATTATTTTTCGCATCATCCTTCTTTACGATGTCATCATCCTTTTTTACGGTAGCATCTTCCTTTTTATCTACCGAATCGTTGTCTACCGTTTTGTCAACGGTTACATTGAGTAAAGTGTATTTCGATCTGATTTCATCGGGTGTTGCATTGATTAAGAACGCCTCGTCTTTCGCCATATACAACTCGAAGATGGGTAGGGCATCTACCGCCTTATTGATATGTTGATACATGTCTGTAGCGGTCATTTCCTTGGAAAATGCCGAACGAAGCAATCGGGCACGTTCATTTTCATCACTCGTTTTTTCCGCCTTCTCTCGATCAATTTTAGCTACTTTAATCAGTGAATCGGCATCATTCTGCAGATTTTTGATTAGTTTATTTAGTAATTTCTCTTTATCTAGTTTGGCTTTATTGATGGTCAGGTTTTTTATGGCCTTGTCTTTTTCGATATTCAACTCAGAATAAGCCACATCTCGATACGCATCTTTATTCTTGATTTCAATAATTGATCTTTGTTTCTGAAGCGTCGTAAATTGTTTTTGAAGCGTGGCTTTTTTGGCAGGGTCTTGCTCACTTTTCATTTTAGTTTCCAAATCGGAAAGTGCATTTTGAATACTGTCGTAGCGTGCACGATCCTTGAAACTTCCACTATATATAGGGTATTTTTTGAGCAGGTTGTAAAAGTCCCGCTCTTCATAGGCATAATAAGGATCGTACTCTTTGAAGCTGGCGCTGTCAATGATTTGCTTCATTACTTTGGCGGACTTTAAAGCCAACGCGACATCATTGTTGTCGTCTTTTTTCGCAGAATAAGCGTCCTGCTTAACGGTTTGGTTTTTATTGGTAGTATTATCTACCGTCTTGTTGTTTTTGTCTTGAGCTTCAGAATTGTCAACCTTCTTCTCTGCAACTTCTTTCTTATCGGCGGTGAGTTGTTTATTTTCAACAGCCAAGTCTACCTCTATTTTCTGCTCTAAGTCGTAATTTCGATACGGTGAGATTTTAGCTTGCTCATAGACGGCTAAGTATGGATTGGGATCAGAAGATTTTACACTTAAACTTTCGATTTTATCTTTTAGATCAGTGATGTCTGTCGCGGAGATATCTTTTTGGAATTCGGGTAGTATTCCTAAATCTTCATTTGCTTTGATTTTGTTAAAAGTTAAATTAGCCTCCTTTGCTGCCGCAGCGTCATCGTAGGTGCCCTTCACCTTTTTATCAAAGGTCAACACTTCAGTCTTCTTTCTTTTAGCGGCTTCTCGTGTCTGCGCTAGGGAAGGTGATTGATTGTTTTGATCTTCGATGCTTTTGGCTTCCAAGGCATACAATGAATTAAGTAATTCGTCATATTGCTTCGCATTTGCTTCATGTTCTAAAGCAGTAGATTTTGCATTGGCCGGTAAGGCGTTGGATGGTTTTTTAGGTCTGGATTGTTCTTGTAATAATCTGGAACGCTCTTTCTTCAGAATCTCAATGGTTTCTTGTACATTGTTTTCTTTGATGTAGGCTTGAAGTTTGGTGCTCTCTTCTTTTAACGTTTTGGTGAGTTCTGGAAGGGTAGCTTGATAAGTTTCAATTTGCTTGGCAATTTGTAATGAGGCTTCAGCTTGGATTCGTTTTTGATCTCCTAAATTTCGGAAAGCAATCGATTTTTCCAGTAAGACTTTATCTTCTTCGCTGATCATAAATGGCTTGCCGTTTTGCTTGTCCTTTTCCATTTTTTTATTGACAATGGCCACTAACGAATCAGCGGTTGCGTAAGCCACTTGGGAACCAACTAAATTTTGCTTGGCAAATTGATAAGCTTTCTTTTTCTGTTCATCAAATTGGGCACTTTTGGTAGAGGCTTCGTTCAATTCGTTTTGCATATCAGAAAGTACGTCTTGCGGTGTTTTTCCTTTCGCAAATCCCGCAATGGCGGGGGCGTTGGTCATGCTGAGTTCAAGTGAAGAAGGATCCGTATCTACTTTGGAAACTTCCATTTTGGCCTTCGTTCTCAAGAGGCCTGCAAAAGCATCCTCCATAGTATTATCCATCTTGGCATCCGCTCCATTTTTTACGACCACTGCGGTTTTTCCTTTATCATCTTTTACTAAATGAACTTGCTGAGGGAAATAGACGGATCCGGATTTATCTGGTTGCACATCAAATTCTTGAGTGAATTTTTGTTCTTGGTCGGGTATGGTAATGGTGTAGGAGTATCTGCCCGCTTTGGGGAAGTATACATCAAATTTACCCGTTTTACTGTCTGAAGTTAAATCACTGATGACCTCTCCGGTTTCTAAATCTTTAACGACTATCTGCGCAGCCCCATTGTTTGGATTTAGATCTGAAAAGAAGTTCGCTTTTGCATAAATAACATCGATGGGTTTGCCTTCGAATGTGGTTTGGTATAAGGAATAATGGTTATGATCAGAAGTTCGATCGGAAGCAAAAATGGCCGTTTGATTGGCCGCATCACAAATAAAAAATACATCATCCCCTGGCGAGTTGAACGCGAATCCTAAATTAACAGGCTTCTTCCATCTTTTTGTAATGGTATCTAATTCACTCCGATAGATGTCAAAGCCTCCCATTGAGTTATGTCCGGTAGAGGAGAAATAAAGAGTCTTCCCGTTGGGATGTAAAAAAGGATAGTCTTCATCTCCCATGCTATTGACCAAGCCGGGCACCTTTTTAGGAGTGCCATAATTTCCGTCGGGCTGAATTTCTGCCTGCCAAATGTCTAGGGCAGAGGAGTCTGAATAGCTGGAGTAATAGATAACTTTGGGAGTCCCATTAATATGGACCAAGTGCGGTTGGGTAGATTTTTTATCCTTGGAATTGAGCAGTGGAGTGGGTGTTACAATTATTTTTCCACCTACGGCCTCTAAATTCATCAATCGATAAAAGCCTTGTTTATCTGCGTCTACTTTTTTCTTTACGGTTAATTCCTTGGGGTTCTTCAAGAGCTTCGTTCCATAGATACACATTTGAATTGCTCGAAGTGCATTGTGTTTCTCTAACTCTTTTTGATTAGCATTATCAAGATACAATTCATAGTATCTCGATGCCTCCGAAAATTGATAACTAAAATGATAGGCTCGTCCGAGGTAATAGAATAGCTCAACATTGGAATAACCTGACTTTTCGGCTTGTCTTAAATACTTGATGGCATTGGCTTTGTCTTGGTCGCAGAACAAGGCACAAACGCCAAAATGGTATACATAATCCGTATTGGTCGGAGAAAGTGATACAAGCTGGGAGTATAAGGGAAATGCATCAAGGAACTGCGCCGCACTGAAATAGCCTAACGCCTCTTTGGCCAGTTTGGATTCATCCTTTTTTGTTTGAGCAAAGCCCCAACTATAAAAAAGAAGCAGGGTAAATGTTAATATAATCCTCCTCATCTGCATTTCAGCGATTGGTTTTCAACGCGAAATATAAGTAAACTTTGATGAAATTCCAATTATAGCGGCGTACATTTGTAGAATGAAGCTATTGGGTGGATATGCTTGGATGATGGCTCTGGCCATACTATTGGGCGCTTGGGCAGCTCATGGGCTTGAAGATTGGCTTACTCCTGAAAAAGTAGATTCCTTTAAAACCGGCGTACAGTATCAGTTTTTTCAAACTTTGGGTTTAATGATTTTGTCGGCCAATCAACGTAATGGGGATTCGATAAGTGCAAAAATCAACAAGGCGCAGCGATTAATACTTTGGGGAATGATTCTCTTTTCTGGGTCTATTTATTTGCTTTCATTGAACGAAATTTGGAAGTCGGATATGGTCAATTGGTTGGGTCCGATAACTCCTATTGGCGGGTTGCTGATGATTATAGGTTGGGGATGGATAGGATTCGTTTTTTTTAAATCAAAAGAAATATGAGCAAGACAAAGATTTTATTAGGCGGTTTTCTTTTGGTGTTTATTCAATTGAACGCTCAGTGGACAATGAATAATGCAAGCACTTACAAGGTAGATATCAGTTGGCCCGTTCAGTCGGGTGCAGATGGTTATTTGGTGGTGCGTTCTGCGGACAGTAATATAGAAATTCCAGTGGATCCAAATGGTTATCAAAAAGGTGATTATATCGGTAGCGATCAAGTGGCCTTTGCCGGTGCCTCCAACGCTTTTACTCAATATAACTTGCGAGCCAGTCAACACTATGAATGGATGGTTTTTCCTTATCAGTTCGCCAACGGTGTTTATAATTTTTTTGAAGTCCCTTTTCCTAATTTAGTTTTGGATACTCCGTTCAACATGGTGGGCAGTTATTACGATGGAATAGATTCAACGCAGTCCTCATTCATCACACAGCTGCAAGATCGAATCAGAAATCCTTATATCAAAATCTCCTACAATTCTTATGACGAGACCATGCTCACTCAATACGCCAGTGTCGATACAGCTGATGGACAATCTATTGTGGAGTGTGTTTACTCTCAGTTTCATTACGTATATACGCCGCCATTTAATTGGTTGCCCATTAGCAGAGAACATACGTATTGCCACAGTTGGATGCCTTCCTATTCGGCGACCTCTACAGATGAATATGCAGATCAGCATCATTTGTTTCCTACCCAACAAAACAATGCAAATGGGGTGCGTAGTAATCACCCATTTGGAATCGTGGAAACCGTTCAGTCATCCTTTCTGCTGGGAAAGATGGGTTTAAATGCCAATAATCAAGTAGTGTATGAACCGAGAGATCAGCAGAAGGGAGATGCAGCGCGAGCGCTGTTATACATGGCTTTGCGATATGATGGTTTGGATAGTTTAGATTGGACTTTTGATTATTTAAATGGTATAACATTGCCAGGTTTGAGTGAAGCTCCACAATCTTTAGACTTGCTTTTGCAGTGGCACTTTCAAGATTTGCCTGATGCCTTTGAGCGCTCGCGCAACGATTATATTCAGTCTATTCAACAAAATCGAAATCCCTTTATTGATCACCCTAATTGGGTTAATTTAATTCGTTTTCAAGATTTGAGTTTTATCCAGCCAGTATCCATCAATAACAAAAAAGAGCTGGACATTAAAATAATCAATAACGGAGGAAATCCGAGCCTTTGGATTCAGGGGAATACGCAAAATTTGAATCTAGTTTGGTTGAACCGTACCGGTCAATGCATAAAGCGATCCAAATGGTCATCCCAACAAGAATGGATGTCTACTTCAGATATCAGTCAAGGCCTGTATTTTTTGCTAATCACGGATGAAGAGGGGAATGCCCAGACTTTTAAATGGGCAGTTGGATTGCATTAAAACGTAGACTACTTCCAATTTAATAAAGTCTCAATGGCTTTGGAAAGAGAAATTTGTTGGTTGGCTAATTGATTTTCTAAGGATTCCCATTGTTCATTGAATCCTGCTATCTGCTGATAATGCTGTTGTATTCGATAGATCCATTCCTCTTGTAGAAGATGTTTCTTTTGTTCCTTTCTCTTTTCACTTAACTGGCGAGGAAGCGACCATTCATAGTATCCTTCTATAGCATTGCGAAGCTCCTCAATACTTTGGGCGTTAGTATGAGAGGTGGTCAGTACTTTCGGAGTCCAACCATCTGTACGAGCGGGAAATAAATGTAATGCTTGCTGATACTCGGTCTGTGCTTTTTTAGCTGCAGTTTCATTCTGTTGATCTGCTTTCGTAATCGCCATCAAGTCACACATTTCCATAATGCCTCTTTTGATTCCTTGTAATTGATCGCCCGCTCCCGCAAGCATCAAGAGCAGAAAGCAATCCGTTAGATGATGAACGGCAATCTCGCTTTGACCAACACCAACCGTCTCAATGATAATTCTATTAAATCCCGCTGCTTCGCAGAGTAAAATGGCTTCATGCGTATGAGTCGCAACTCCTCCCAATGATAACGATGAGGGACTTGGTCGAATAAATGCGTTTGTATTCAATGACAATTGTTCCATCCTGGTTTTATCTCCCAGAATACTGCCATGCGTTATGGGGCTGGTAGGGTCAATGGCCAAAACGGCCACTTTAAATCCTTCTTTTATCCACTGAAGACCGAGCTGCTCGATGAGCGTACTTTTACCAACGCCCGGAACTCCAGTTATGCCCACGCGAAAGGAAGAGGTCGAAGTAGGAGGGAGCCTTTCAATCAAGGCATCAGTCAAAAGACGATGAGCGGGTAATGTGCTTTCAGAAAATGTAATGGCATTTGACAAAGCGGCTATGTTACCGCATGAAATGCCCTCTAATAAATTTTCAACAGTCCATTGATGTTGGTGATGCTGAATCGCCTCAACGATTTTCTTTCTGCTATTTTCTTGAGACGTAGAAGACATTGTTATTTATAACAAACTTCCTTTGCCGCTTGCACCACATCTTTGATTTGAGGCAATGCGGCTTCAATCAACGTAGTAGCGAAGGCAAATGGAGTGTCAGTTTGAGTTAGGCGACGAATGGGCGCATCTAAATAATCAAAGGCATTACGTTGAACGCGATAAGCAATCTCTGTGGAGATACTTGCTACGGGCCAACTTTCTTCTAATATTATCAAGCGATTGGTCTTTTTAACCGATTGAATAATAGTATCAATATCCAATGGGCGAATGGTTCTTAAATCGATAACTTCTACGCTAATCCCCTCCTTTTCACACTCCTCAGCAGCCGCTAATGCTGTTTTCATTATTTTTCCAAATGAAACCAAGGTCACATCTGTTCCTTCCCTTTTGATATCGGCTACTCCGATCGGTAGAATGTACTCTCCATCGGGCACCATTCCTTTGTCACCGTACATCTTTTCCGACTCCATGAAGACCACGGGATCATTATCACGAATGGCAGCTTTTAATAAACCCTTTGCATCATAAGGATTCGAAGGAGTGATCACTTTGAGTCCGGGTACATGTGCATAAAATGCTTCGAAACTTTGACTATGGGTGGCGGCCAATTGACCTGCTTGGCCATTTGGAGCTCTGAATACGATCGGAACATTGTATTGCCCACCGCTCATCTGTAACATTTTCGCTGCAGAATTGATGATTTGATCGGCAGCCAGAATAGCAAAATTCCAAGTCATGAATTCTACAATGGGGCGCAGTCCATTCATGGCAGCACCCACTGCAATCCCGGAGAATCCAAGTTCGGCAATGGGTGTGTCAATCACACGTTTGGGTCCAAATTCGTCTAACATTCCTTTGGATGCCTTGTAGGCTCCGTTGTATTCAGCCACTTCTTCTCCTAATAAAAAGACGTTTTCATCTCTTCTCATTTCCTCTGTCATGGCCTCACAAATGGCTTCTCTAAATTGAATTTCGCGCATGGTTGTATTTTCTGATTGGTCACAAAAATAATAGACTATGTGTAAAACATACACATTTAATGTCAAATTTCATTTACTATCTTCGCCCAATGGAGAATTGGACGCCCACTGACACGAAAAAGAATGATTTTAAGCCAACGGATACTGCGGAGTATTCGGAAATGAAAAAGCGGCATGGTTGTGTAACGGCCTGGTTTGTTTTTGGAATTTTCGTGAATCTTTTTGTTGGTTTGGGATATGTCTTACTAAAAGACATGTTGCCTGAAGCGATGAAGCAAATGGGAAATGTCAAAGTTGATTTGACCTCGAACTACTTCTTGATGGAGGGATTGGTTTCTTTATTATTGGTATGTTGCTATGTGCAATTATGGCGATGGAAGAAAATCGGTTTTCATGGGATGATTTTATGCACAATGATCACGGCTAGCGTCAATTTTATGGCCGAATCGGATTGGAGACAATTTGTATTCTCCTTCTTTGGTATTCTTCTTCAATACCTGATTTTACAAATAAAGGAAAATGGTAAATCCGCGTGGTCGTTGCTTCAGTAATACCATGGTGAACCGTTCGTTCTTGACCGTTGTTCTATCCCTGGGACTTCTTTTTTGCAAAGCGCAAGTGGATACTTTGCTCCAATCTTTTTCAGGAAAAAACATAGAAAATATTAAGGATTGGGAAGGTGAAAGAAGAAAGGAAATTCTGCGATATTATCAAAAAGAAGTGTACGGTGATTGGATAGATTTGAATGGTAAAATCGCCAGGAAATCGCGACTGATGTTGGATGAAGTGGTCACTTATGAACAGACGGAGGTGCGCCATTTGGAGGTGATAATGACTTTTACAGATAACAAACATCCAAAGGATTCTATTCAAATTCCAATGACCATGATGCTTCCGAAAAGTCAGGAAATAAAAGGAGTGTTTTTTAGCCTAAACTTTTATGGCAACATCACCATTGATACCTTATCCACCATCCTTTTCAATCACTCATTTATTCCTGAAAATGATAAATTTATGATTGTAAAAAACGCACAATCGGAAGATTCAAGAGGTACTTCTGCGTGGAGATGGCCCATTGCGGCAGTCGTCTCGGAGGGATATGGAATAGCTACTTGTTATGCGGGTGATTTTGCTCCAGATCACAAAAGACACTACAAGGAGGGAATTCTTCGGTGGTTGCCCAAGGCCAGACGGTTTCGAAAAAGTGCTCCAGGATGTATCGCAGCATGGGCTTGGGGATTGAGTCAAATGAAAGAAACATGGCTAGATTTAAAATGTTCCGAACAAGCACCCTTATTGGTGGTAGGTCACTCGAGGTTAGGAAAGGCAGCGTTGTGGGCGGGGGTGAATGATAGTGGTTGGGATGCGATCATCAGCAACAACTCGGGATGCGCGGGCGCAGCACTTTTTAAGCGGCCAGTAGGTGAAGATGTTTATCGCATTTTGATTCGTTTTCCCTATTGGTTTGCACCAAGATTGCATCACTATGCGAAACATGAAGAACGCTTCCAATTGGATCAACAAATGCTGTTGGCCTTGGCGGCCCCTCGACCATTGTATGTGGCTTCTGCTATTCAAGACACTTGGTCGGATCCAGAAGGAGAATACTTGGCCTGGTGCTATGCGCAAAAGGCTTATCAATTGTACCAAGGAAAACAGCGAGAATGTGTTTTTCCTGCGATTAACGCGCCGGTGCTATTGCCAGATTTGAAGATGGGATATCACGTTCGTAAAGGAGATCATGACATCACTTTATATGATTGGAAATGCTTTATTGATTTTGCGAATCAGATCGTGATTAATAAATAAATAATGGAAAAAGAGCATTGGAGTCAGGTGTTTGACGCGATAGTTCAAACACGAAGGGCGGTTAGAAAATTTGATCCGATGGAGTATGATCCCATTTCGGTGACCAACAGTTTAAAGCGCGCGGTGCTAGCGCCGAGCAGCAGTAATATGCAATTATGGGAGTTCTATCGAATTTCGAAACCAGATGATCTTAAAGCGATGACCGTGATTTGTATGGGGCAAAACACGGCCGCTACGGCAAAGGAAATAGTGGTGGTAGTGGCACGTCCTGATTTGTGGAAACAGCGTGCCGATGCGAATTTGGAACACGTTCGTAACGTGCATGGGGATCGTCCCAGTTTTCGAGGGCAAAGTGCCCTCAGTTACTACAGTAAGTTGATGCCGTTGTTGTATAACAATGATCGCTTGGGTTTTCGCAGTGCCTTGAAGAAAATTTTTGTAACGATTTCAGGATTCAAAAAATCGATGGTGAGGGAAGTGACAGGTAACGA
The DNA here is from genome assembly GCA_964544665.1 of uncultured Chryseobacterium sp. GTDB lineage: Bacteria > Bacteroidota > Bacteroidia > Flavobacteriales_D > Sanyastnellaceae > CAMCTV01. Next base: position 56,752 of record CAZJCQ010000012.1, read on the forward strand.
CATTCGAATAGTCGCTCAGAAAAGTGCTGCATTGGCTGCGCAAACTTTTATGTTGTCGATGGTAGCGGAAGGACATGATACTTGTCCCGTTGAAGGTTTTGATAGTGTACGACTCAAGCGATTTTTGAGATTGCCCAAAAGGGCAGAGGTGAATATGGTTATCACCTGTGGAAAAAGAACGCCAGAAGGAATCTATGGAGAGCGTTTTCGTATTCCGCTCGAACAAGTAGTAAAGAATATTTAAATTCACCTATATTCGCCAACATGGATCGTTTTCAAGGCATCATCGGAATCATTGTAATCTTGGGGATTGCATTTTTATTTTCCAACAATAAGAAGAAAATCAATTATCGATTGGTCTTTTCGGGCATTGGTTTGCAAGTGTTAATTGCCATATTAGTTTTAAAAGTTCAACCTGTTACCTGGTTTTTTCAACAAGTAGGTAAAGTGATGTCCAAGATTGAAGGATTTGCAAAAGAGGGAGCTGGATTTGTGTACGGCGGTATCATGGTCGATACTCCGAGTGGTGTTTCCAATTATGCTCAGAATGGTTTTGTTTTCGCGTTCAGTGTAACGGCCACGATCATTTTAGTATGTTTGTTAGTCGAAATCTTTTATTATTTCGGCATAATGCAGCGTTTGGTATCGGTGATTGCCAAAGCCATGCGCGTGGTGATGCGAGTGAGTGGTGCAGAAGCACTGAGCAATGTGGCCAGTGCTTTTGTCGGACAGGTTGAGGCGCAAGTGATGATCCGTCCTTATTTGTCTTCTATGACAAAAAGTGAAATATTGGCGAGCATGTCCGGAAGTTTGGCGTGCATTGCCGGTGGAATTTTAATTGTATATGCCAACATGGGGGCTAAGGCCGAATACTTGTTAACTGCAAGTTTGATGGCGGCTCCAGGCGCTTTGGTGATTTCCAAAATTGTTTTCCCGGAAACGGAGGAGAGCTCAACGATGGGTACCGTTAAATTGGATGTGAAAAGTCATCACACGAATATCATCGATGCCATTACCCATGGCGCTTCGATTGGAATGAAGATCGCCATCAACGTGATTGCGATGTTGATTGGTTTCATTGCTCTCATGGCCTTGATCAATTACTTGTTGGGATTCATGTGGGATGGTTTGACTTTGGATGTCATCTTTTCTAAATTGTTTT
>CAZJCQ010000013.1:0-57618 GCA_964544665.1 uncultured Chryseobacterium sp.
TTATGAATATTACAGCAGCAGATGTAAATAAGTTGCGTACCATCACCGGAGCCGGTATGATGGATTGCAAAAAAGCTTTAGTAGAAGCGGAAGGTGATTTTGATGCCGCTATCGATTTGCTTCGCAAGAAAGGTCAAAAGGTAGCCGCTAACAGAAGTGATCGTGATGCTACTGAAGGTGTGGTTTTAGCTAAAGCGAATGGTGACGGAAAGAGAGGAACCATCGTGGTTTTGAATTGTGAAACAGATTTCGTTGCTAAAAATGACAACTTTGTGCAAGTAGCCAATGCCATCCTCGATATTGCAATCGCTAATAAGCCAGCCACCTTGGATGAATTAAAGGCATTACCATTCGGTGATAGCGGAATGAATATCAATGATAAAATCACCGAAGAAATTGGTAAGATCGGAGAGAAATTAGACCTTTCATACTATGGAACAGTTGATGCAGAAATGGTATTTTGTTACAACCATCCTGGAAACAAATTGGCTTCTGTAGTGGGATTTAATAAATCTGCGACAGAAGATGTAGCTAAAGATGTAGCCATGCAAGCCGCCGCCATGGCGCCAGTAGCATTGGATGAGTCTTCTGTGTCTGAAGAAATCAAACAAAAGGAAATTGAAGTAGGAAAGGAACAGGCAATCAATGAAGGTAAGCCAGCAGATATGGCTGAAAAAATTGCCATGGGACGTTTAAACAAGTTCATGAAAGAAAATACATTGTTGAACCAAGAGTTTATCAAAGATGGAAAAATGACCGTGAGTCAATACATGAAGTCAGCAGATAAAGACTTGACAGCAACTGGATTCATTCGTTTCTCATTGAGCTAATTAAGCGATTTGATTGTGAAAACCCCTCACTTGTGAGGGGTTTTTTTTTGTAAAAAAAGATGAAAGAATAGCGATTATGACGAACATGGAAAAGCTTCACTCCCTTGAAGCATGGTCATTTTCCCTATCTTTGTTCTTCAAATTTTTTTAATATGTATCGGACGCATACTTGCGGTGAGCTAAGAACCGCGCACATTGGACAGGAAGTTACCCTCAGTGGTTGGGTACAACGCAGCAGAGATTTGGGAGGAATGACCTTTGTAGACTTGCGTGATAGATACGGAATAACGCAATTGGCTTTTAATATGGAAACCAATGAGGCCCTTTGTTTAGAAGCGCGAAAGTGGGGAAGAGAATTTGTTGTTCAAGCAACCGGAATTGTGGTTGAAAGGCACAGTAAAAATTTGGGGTTGTTGACAGGTGAAATAGAGTTAAAGGTTAATGCATGTAAGATACTTAATGGTTCTAAAACTCCCCCATTTACGATAGAAGATGAAAGTGATGGGGGTGATGATCTTAGAATGCAGTGGAGATTTTTAGATTTACGAAGAAATCCTTTAAGGAATAATTTAATGCTGCGACATCGGATGGGAATCGTGGCCCGTAACTTCTTAGATCAGCAGGGTTTTTTAGAAATTGAGACGCCGTACTTGATTAAATCGACGCCAGAAGGTGCGAGGGATTTTGTGGTCCCTAGCCGAATGAACCCAGGACAATTTTATGCCCTTCCTCAATCTCCCCAAACCTTCAAACAATTATTAATGGTCAGTGGATACGATCGATATTATCAGATTGTGAGGTGTTTTAGAGATGAGGATTTGAGAGCGGATCGACAACCGGAGTTTACGCAAATCGATTGTGAAATGGCCTTTGTTGAGCAAGAAGATATATTGAACACATTTGAAAGCATGGTGAAAACCCTCTGCAAGGAAGTAAAGGGAATTGAATTGAATGAGGTTCCACGAATGACCTATGCAGATGCGATGAAATATTACGGATCGGACAAACCGGATATTCGCTTTGATATGAAGTTCCAGGATTTATCAGATAGAATGAAGAACAAGGGTTTTGTCATATTTGACAACTCTGATGTTGTTCTTGGAATAGTGGCTAAGGGTGCAGGAAATTACACCAGAAAACAATTAGATGAATTGACGGATTGGGTGAAACGCCCGCAGATTGGAGCCAAAGGGTTGGTTTATTGTTTATGTCAGCCAGAAGGAAATTTCAAGTCTTCAGTCGATAAATTTTATTCTCAGGAACAATGGAAGGATATATCCTCTGAAATTGGGGCGACAGAAGGAGATTTAATATTGATATTGTCGGGTGAATTGGCGGCTACTCGTAAGCAATTGGGCGAGCTGAGATTACACATGGGAGGAATGCTAGGTTTGAGAAATCCAGAAGTATTCAAGCCACTTTGGGTGATGGATTTTCCTTTAGTGGAATGGAATGAAGAGGCTCAGCGCTGGTTTGCGATGCATCATCCTTTTACCGCTCCAAAACCAGAACATTTTGCTTTACTTGATACCGATCCAGGTGCTGTAAACGCGAATGCTTATGACTTCGTAATTAACGGCGTTGAAGTGGGTGGTGGGTCTATTAGAATTCATGACCGACAAGTGCAAAGCAGGATGTTCGAGTTGCTCGGATTTACGCCGGAGGAAGCCAAGGAGCAGTTTGGATTTTTATTGAGTGCATTTGAATATGGTGCGCCCCCGCACGGAGGAATCGCTTTTGGTTTTGATCGTCTTTGCTCCCTTTTCGGAGGTGCAGATAACATTCGAGATTTTATCGCGTTTCCGAAAAATAATAGCGGAAGAGATGTGATGATTGATGCACCCTCTGTTATTGAGAAGAAGCAACTGGATGAGTTGTTCATTGATGTAAAAACATCTTGATATGATAAGATTGGCCGGTCCTGTTTTTTTTATTTATAAACTGTGGATTGGTCTTGTTTTTTGGATTACCCTAATGTCTTTGTATCCTTTTTTTTGGATACTATTGAGGAATAGGAGCACATTCTGGCTCGCTTTCAAGCTAAAAAGAGTATGGGCAATGGTATTAACGACTTTCATGTTTTGCCCTGTTGTAAAAGTGTTTAAAGAGGAAATGCCCAAAGGGCCTTTTGTGATTGCTAGCAACCATCAAAGTTATTTAGATACTGTTTTTATGTATTTGGTTTTCTCAGAATATTTTGTTTTCATTGGCAAGGCGGAATTGATGAGATGGCCGTTATTTTCTATCTTTTTTAAACGAGGTCAGGATATACCCATTCATAGGGGAAGCGCCATGAAGGCAAAGCATGCCATGCTTAGAGCTTTGAGAGTAATTAAAAGAGGAGAGAGCATTGCTATTTTTCCTGAAGGAACCGTTCCAGAAGATGCCCCGCAAATGCGGCCATTCAAAAATGGAGCCTTTAAACTGGCCATCGATGCTCAAGTGCCGATTGTCCCTGTTACATGGCATCGCAATTATAAGGTAATGTTAGAGCCTACGAAATTTTGGCAATTTTCACTCCCACAAATCGTTAAAGTCACCATTCATGGCCCCATTGAAACAACAGGTTTGGGTGAGGCAGATATTGTATCTTTGCGAAATAAAGTTTTTGATATTATTCAATCGCCGCTAAAAAATGAAAATCGATAAAAATACCATTCAGCGCCTCGCCGAATTAGCTAAGTTGGAATTTGATGATGCTGCTTCGCTCGAAATGGAAAAGGATTTGAATAATATGTTGGCCTTCGTAGAGCAGTTAAAGGAAGTGGAGGTAGAGGGAGTCGAACCATTGATTTTCGTAAACGAGGCGAATATCAATCAACTGAGAAATGACGAAGTGTCGCAAATTACCTCACAGGCAGAGGCCTTGAAGAATGCTCCCCAGAAGGACATGTACTATTTCCGTGTTCCGAAAGTGATCAACCAGTCATAATTAAAATGGTTTTTTGTTTTAAAAGTTTTGTACCAAATTTGTAAAAAATAATAGAGATGTATCCTCCAGAATTAGTGGCACCGATGCGTGCTGAATTAGATCAAGTAGGTTTTGAGCAAGCAATGACTGCGGAAGCGGTAGATGCAGCAGTAAATTCTTCCGGTACCGTGTTGATGGTTTTAAATTCGGTTTGTGGTTGTGCCGCGGGCAGTATGAGACCTGGAGTAAAAAAGTCTTTGATGGGCTCCGACAAACTGCCAGGAAAAATGGTTTCTTCCTTTGCGGGTGTTGATCAAGACGCAGTGGCAAGAGCCAGACAGTATATGTTGCCTTATCCGCCCTCATCACCTTGTGTTGCGCTTTTTAAAGAAGGAAAGCTGATGCACATGGTGGAGCGTCATCATATTGAAGGTAGAACAGCAGACATGATTGCCGACCATTTGAAAATGGTTTATCAAGAATTTTGTTGACACCTTTGACTACAATACCTCCACAACATCAATAAAATCGGCACTTTGCCGATTTTTTTATTATTTATCAACAATAAGCGCGTATCTTTGCGCGGAATTTGTACGGCTACGATTTCTTTTTTTCGTTTTTCCGAGGTAGAACATTGGATTGAATCAGAGAGGTTGTTATAACTCGGACAGTAAACGAACATAATGAAAAATTTTGAAGAACTAGGATTAGTGCCTCCTATCTTAAAGGCGCTATTGGATGCTGGCTATGAAAACCCAACACCCGTGCAAGAAGGCACCATTGAATGGGCCATTGAAGGACATGATGTATTGGGCTGTGCCCAAACAGGAACAGGTAAAACAGCCGCTTTTACACTGCCTATACTAAATAGAATTGCTAATCAAAGGGAGAAAGGGATTAAAGCATTGATCCTTGCGCCAACGCGCGAATTGGCGATGCAAATAGCGACCTCATTGCGTGATTATTCTAAATACATGCGTGTTCATCACGCGGTTGTATACGGTGGGGTGTCTGCTTATGAACAAATCAGGACATTACGCCGTGGTGTGGATGTATTGGTAGCAACACCAGGAAGGCTTTTGGATCTTTATGATCAAGGGCATATCAATTTGAGCAAGGTTCAGTTTTTGGTTCTAGATGAAGCAGACAGAATGTTAGACATGGGTTTTATTCATGATATCAAACATGTTGTTTCATTAACTCCTGAAGATCGACAAACTTTGTTTTTTTCTGCCACGATGCCGGCAGATGTCCGTAAGTTGGCGATGGGAATTTTAAAAGATCCAAAACAACTGGATATAGCGCCTACTCAAGCGACTGCAGAAAGAATCGAGCAAGAAATCATAATGGTTCGTCGTGATCGCAAACGTTCCATGTTAGCGCATTGGTTAACTGAACACGAGCAAGGTCAAATCTTATTGTTTACCAAGACGAAGCGAGGGGCCGATCGAGTGGAGGAGGATTTAAGAGAGGCGGGATTTCATGCGGTTGCCATACATGGAGATAAAAGCCAAGGAGCAAGGACCAGAGCATTGAATGATTTCAAACGCAATAAAACAAGAATTTTAGTGGCGACCGATGTAGCCTCAAGGGGCATAGATGTCGATCAATTACCCTATGTGATCAATTTTGATATGCCGGAAAATGCCGAAACCTATGTCCATAGAATTGGTAGAACAGGTCGCGCAGGTGCCACAGGTAAGGCTATTTCGTTTTGTTGTGAAGACGACAGGGATATACTCAGAGAGATTGAGAAGCATATCAAAATGACGCTTACAAAAAATACGGATCATCCTTTTGTGTTGACGCCTGAACAAATGAGTTTGATGGAAGAAACAGCTAATCGCGGCGGAAGCGGCGGTGGCAAAGGTCGGTCCGGATTTAAGGGTCGCTCAGGAAAGGGAGGTTTCAAAAGCGGAGGGTTCAAAAGTCGTGGAAATTCTTTTGGAAGAAATGCAAATGAAAACAAAAGTTCCAATACTTTTAACAAATCCAATAAAAAGAAATCGGTCACTGCTAGTGGTGGTCCAGCGAAATTTTTTAAAGGATCTGCAAAGAAGAGAAACGATTAAAATTAGAGAATGAGCCAATTTAGTTATAACCGAACCCAGCATCCATTTTTCGACACATTACAGAAGAGGGTTTATCAGTATTTTGAGGATAAACAAATCGACATGACAGGTGGGAGTAAACTAATGGTGAAGGCGATTTTTTTCATATTAGCTGCGGCAGTCAATTATTGGCTTTTACTATTTGTGGTTCCAATAGGTTGGTGGAGCGTACTGTTGTGCATGGCGATGGGATTTTTATTAGCGGCCATTGGGTTTAATATCATGCATGACGGTGCTCATGGCTCTTTCTCAAAATATGATTGGTTAAACAATCTAATGGGAATGAGTTTAAATGTGATGGGTGGTGATGTTAATCTATGGAAGATCAAACACAATCTCATTCATCATAGTTTCACCAATGTAAACGGAATGGATGATGACATCAATATTGAGCCCTATGTTCGTACGAATACATTTCAGAAGAAATACGCTGCTCATCGATTCCAACATTGGTACGTCACTTTTTTGTATGCATTGACCTATCTAAATTGGATAGGCTATGCGGATTTTGAGAAGTATTTTACCAATAAGGTTGGAGATATCAAATTTAAAAAGTTGAGCTGGCACGCGCACTTAGCATTTTGGGTGGGTAAATTAGGTTTTATCACAATGGCTTTTGTTGTTCCAGTGGTGATGTTTGGGTTTTTAAAGACCATAGTCGGATTTGCCATCATTACTTTCACTTGTGGTATTCTGTTGGCTTTGGTTTTTCAGGTGGCGCATGTAGTGGAAGAGACTAGCTTTTTATCAGGAGATGATAAAAAAACAGAAGATGAGTGGGCTGTAACACAATTAAAGGGCACAGCGAATTTCTCTACCCACAATCCACTCATGTTATTTTTAACAGGAGGACTCAATCATCAAATAGAGCATCATTTATTTCCTCGTATTTCCCATGTGCATTATCCAGCCATCAGTGAGATTGTAAGGTCGACCGCGAAGGAGTTTGGAATTCAGTATCATGAGTACCGCACCTTCTTTAGTGCAGTGGCATCCCACTATGCGCATTTAAGAGCGATGGGCGTTGCGTAGCAATCTAAAAACAAAATCATATGAAAAGAATCATTCTTTTTATTGCCTTCTGTTGTGCTCAGATGGCACTGTGGTCCCAATTATCTTCTAAGGATCAGTATCATTGGCTGTATAAAAAATCTTCACGTCAATCGCATGTTAAGGTTCAGAACAAGTCACTATTGAATGTCATGCAACGACTCGATAGTGTCCAAAGCACATTCCCCGGTTCAACGGGCGAAGTGACATCATATAAAGAAGGATACTGGTACGACAGTAATAATCGCTCAATCGGGTATTATAGTCTTCAATGGAATGATGTGAATATGGCAATGGATACCAATTACAAGGAAATTTATTCATATGATGGAAATGGTAGAATACAGGAGATTCAGACTTGGAATTTTGATGGCTCCTCAATATATCTTTTTTCGAGGAATCAAATGACCTACGATAATTTGAACAACATAACGGTCAATTTTGAAGATTTATGGGATGATGTAGCAAATTCATGGTTTCCTAATCAGCAAATTTCATACACCTATAACGCTCAAAATTCAGTCACTCAAGAATTAATGCAATCTTGGGATTCAAATTTACAACAGTGGCAGGACATCTCCAGAACAACGAATACATATGAGGGTAATGTTTTGACCGTTTCGATATCAGAGTATTTTGATACTGGACTCGGTAGTTGGATACCTATGTCGCAGAATTTATTTAGTTACAGCCCAGAGGGATTGATGATTGAAGATGAATTTCAATTTTATGATGAGGTATCTACTTCTTGGGCCCCAAGTAATTTAGTTACCTATACCTATAATAGCAGTAATCAGTTAGAATCAATGTTGTATTCGAGCTATGATGATGTCTTATTGTCATATTACCCAATGGATCAGACTAATTATATTCATGATAATTACGGAAATGTCGTTCAAGAAGTTTCCATTGATCCTAATGACCCATTCAATCCTTTTTTTCGGCAGAATTACGTTTTCGATAACGCGTTTGCTTATTCTGATCTAATTCTACCCTATTATATTGTACAGGAGATTCCAGATTTTTTTACACACAAACTTTTAAATTTGAATGTCGAGTCCTGGGATGGTGTTCAGTGGAATGTAGAATCTAACGCTGATTTATTTTATTCTCAGCAAGTGGTTAGTGTAATTTCAGAAGCTTTGCAATCGCATGAAATTATCATATATCCCAACCCTGCATCTTCACAATTAACTATTAAAACCAGTGGTAGCAATCTTCCTGCAATGTTATTTGACTCTAATGGAAGTTGTATTCAAAGACAAAAAATTTCTGGTATTGAGCAGGTAGATATATCAACACTTTCCTCAGGAGTTTATCATTGGTTGATTAATGGAAAAGTCTATACCTTTGTCAAATAAGATAATAGTTTTAATAAAAAAGGGGAGTAGTTCTCCCCTTTTTTTATGCTTTTCAAGTTGGACTATAAAGTCCCTCTCAGCTCCTGCTCTCTTTCAATCGATTCAAACAGTGCTTTGAAATTTCCCTTCCCAAAACTTTTTGCACCTTTTCTTTGGATGATTTCAAAGAACATGGTAGGCCGGTCTAAAACAGGCTTGGTGAACAGCTGAAGCAAATAACCTTCATCATCACGATCGATGAGAATTCCCAGCTCCTTTAAGGGAGCGAGGTCTTCATCTATTTTACCTACTCGATCCAATACGTCGTCGTAATAGGTTGGAGGGACATAAAGAAATTCAACTCCTCCCGCTTTAAGCGCTTTTACAGTTTCAATGATATTATCCGTGGCAACGGCGATGTGTTGCACACCTGCGCCGTTATAAAAATCGATGTATTCTTCGATTTGACTTTTCTTTCTTCCCGTAGCAGGCTCATTAATAGGAAATTTAATTCTGCCATTTCCATTGGACATCACTTTACTCATTAATGCAGTGTATTCCGTGCTGATATCTTTATCATCAAAGCTTACGAGCTGCGAAAAACCCATCACTTTTGCATAAAATTCACACCATTTATTCATTTCATTCCATCCCACATTTCCTACCATGTGATCGATGAATTTTAAACCAACATCTTTGGTTCGAAATTCTGGGTTCCATGGTTGATAGCCCGGCATAAATGCCCCTTGATAATTTTTTCTTTCTACAAAATAATGCAACGTCTCTCCGTATGTTTTTATACCTGAAATAACAACTTCACCATGGTTGTCTTGAAGAACAACGGGCTCCATTGCAGATTCTGCACCGCGTTGAACAGTTTGCTCATAGCTATATTTCGCATCTTCGACCCATAGGGCAACTACTTTTACTCCATCACCATGATCATTAATATGTTGATTAACAGGTCCCCCAGCTACTAAAGGAGATGTTAGCACAAGTCGTATTTTGTCTTGTTGTAAAACATAGGAAACACGATCTCTTGAACCTGTTTCGAGACCCGCATAGGCAAGAGGTTGAAAACCCCAAGCACTCATGTAGTAATGGGCTGCCTGTTTTGCATTTCCAACATAAAGCTCCACGTAATCGGTGCCTAACAGAGGAAGAAAGTCCTGCGCTTCGGTAAAAATTTTCTCTGGCGTATCTGCTATAGTACTCATCGTTTTCTTATTTATCTAGCCAAGAATATAAGTAAGTCGAATCACTTAAATCAAGGGCTGTTTGGGTTAACATTAAAGGTTTAAAAGTATCGACCATGACGGCTAATTCCAAGGTCTCTTTTTGACCGATGCTTCGCTCATAGGCACCGGGATGAGGACCGTGAGGAATTCCACCAGGATGAAGGGAGATGTATCCTTTTTCTACGTGATTCCTGCTCATGAAATCTCCATCTACATAATAAAGCACTTCGTCAGAGTCGATGTTACTGTGGTTGTATGGTGCAGGAATTGATTTTGGATGATAATCGTATAATCGTGGACAAAAAGAACAAATAACAAAGTTATGTGCTTCAAAAGTTTGATGCACCGGTGGTGGCTGATGAACGCGCCCAGTGATGGGTTCAAAGTCGTGAATGGAAAACGCGTAAGGATAATTATAACCATCCCATCCTGCCACATCAAAAGGATGAGAAGCATAATATACCTCGTGCAGCGTTCCCTGCTTTTTTATTTTAATAAGAAACTCTCCTTTTTCATCGTGACAGTCTAATTCATACGGACGTCGAATATCGCGCTCACAAAAAGGAGCATGCTCCAATAATTGGCCAAATTCATTTCTGTATCGATGAGGAGTAACCACAGGACTAAAACTATCAACAATAAAAAGTCTGTTTTCGGCAGAATGAAATTCAATTTGATAGATCATTCCTCGCGGAATAATCAAATAATCACCATAACTAAAATCAAGATTTCCAAGCAGTGTTTTGAGTTTCCCTTTTCCTTGATGAACGAAAATAACTTCGTCTGCATCTGCATTTTTATAGAAGTATTCTTTCATGCTCGTTGAAGGAGCTGCCAGTGAAATGTGAAGGTCATTGTTAAATAAAACAACCTTTCTGCTTTCTAGATAATCTTCGCAAGGAGGGACATTAAACCCCTTGAGCATGTGGGGTTTTATATTTTTTTCAATAGCGGCTACAGGATGAACATCAATTGCTTTTCCCACCTTTTGAATCATGGTAGGTCTTTGAACATGATAAAGCAAAGAGGACATACCGCTGAACCCTTCAGTTCCGAAAAGTTGTTCGTAATGAATGCCGTTAGTATCCTTTTCAAAGATGGTGTGTCTCTTGGGTGGAATTTTCCCTAGTTGATGGTAAATGGGCATAACAGATTAATCGTTTAGTTCGATGCGAGGCGGTTCCACCAAATCATCTACGATGATTGCAGTGGGAATTTCTCTCCTTATCTCTTTAAGTGCATCTTGCGCTTCTTTTCGGGTTAAGAAATTTCCGTATCGAAGCACGTAGTCCGGGATGTTTTGCGTTAGATAAATTTGAGAACCAGGGTGTTTGATAATAAAATCGGATCGGAATTTTTTGGCGTTTTCTAAATTACCCATAAAAATTTGAAGGCGATAACCATCTTGCATGGTCGGTCTACGGGTCCGTTTTTCTAATTTAAACAACTCTGCGGAACAAATCCACTCTACGTTTCCTCTCTTCTGACTGAAGGCATTTTCAAATGAAAAAACAAAAAGGATAACACAAATGAGTTGGACTAAGATTTTCATTGTCACAAAAGTAATTTTTTTTCACCATTTATAGTGAATATATTCAGCTTTTTTTGTCAATATGCAGATTTTCAACAAGATGTAAAATGGGCAATGGTTGTTAATTATTTAGAATTATTCTAAATTGCAAAACAAAGTGTTATGACAGTTCTGTGATAAACGTCTGTCCTTATTTTTGCGCAACATTCCAAGTTAGATAAACTGTAAAAACCTAGCAATGACAGGCTTTTCAAATAGATTAACGAAATTGCTGTTAGGAGCTTTCCTAGCGGTAACCATGAGCGCTCAGCAAGCGAGTGCTTCCATTCACGAGGGCGGTGACGCCGCAAAGGGTGAAAAATTGTTCAAAGTAAATTGTGCTCAATGCCACATGGTCACAGACGAATTATTGAATGCGCCTGGTTTAAAAGGGGTAGATCAACGTTGGTCGGGGAAGGATGCTTTGATTGTAAAATGGATTCAAAATCCGCAGGCGGCAGCGGGCACAGGTGATCCATATGTAAAAGGCTTAGTAGACAAATATGTAAGCCAATTTGGATGGATGACACCTCAAGCTGTTTCTGAAGCTGAAATCAAGGACATCTTGACCTATGTGAAGTCTGGTGGTTCAGGTGCAGCAGACGCCGGTGCGGCAGCTGCAGGTAATGCGTGCCCCACTATTCAAGATGAGATTGCGGCAAAATATGCAGAAGAGAACGGAGGTGAAAACACCATTTGGTTCATTATCATCGGAGTGATTTTAGCCATCATAGGTGCATCAGCTGCGAATATCTCCAAGTCTTTGAAGACAGCAGTTCACGAACGTGATGGTCTAGCCCCCATTGAAGATAAAACTTATTGGCAAGTAGCCAAAGGTTGGATGTGGAAATACCGTGCTTGGGTTGGCGTTGGAGGATTTTTATTATTCGTTTATTTCTTCGTAGTAGGTTATGAGAAGTTATATAGAATAGGCATCAATCAAGGCTACATGCCTAAACAGCCTGTTTGGTTCTCTCACGCTCGTCACGTCTGCGAAAATGAAATTGATTGTCAATATTGTCACTCAAGCGCATCCAAATCTAAGCATGCGGGTATTCCTTCGGTAAACGTTTGTATGAATTGCCATAAGGGAATTAAGAAGGGACCAGAGACAGAAGAAAAGGAAATAGCTAAGATTTATGAAGCGATTGGATTCAATCCTGCAACCGGTCAGTACATTGACAACTATGAGCAGAAGCCAATCCAATGGAACAAAGTACATAACTTACCAGATCATGTTACTTTTAATCATAGTTTGCACGTAACAGGAGCGAAGCTAGATTGTAAACAATGTCATGGACCTGTGCAAACCTATACAGTAGGCCGCCTTGCCCCCATTGAGGAAATCAATGCGCAAAAAGATGTGACAGGATTGATACCCCTTACCAAACCTACATTGACGATGGGATGGTGTATCGAGTGTCATAATAAGGCTCAAATCGATTTGAAGAGTTCAGATTATTATGTCGAAATGCACAAGCGCTTCCAATCTTCGGATTTGGGCAAAAAGACGTTTGAGCAAATCATGAAAGACAGCGAGGTCACCGTTAAGGAAATGGGTGGCTGGGAATGTGGTAAGTGTCACTATTAATTTTAGGCAAAGAACAATATGAGTAACAATAAAAAATATTGGACCAGCTTAGAAGAATTCAATAACCGTGAATCCTTCCAAGACGCCATTTCAAATGAATTCAATGGTGAGCATAATGCATTATCTGCATTTGCTGATGAGAAGCTTTCAAAAGCCAATACAGGTCGTCGTGACTTTTTAAAATTCATGGGATTCAGTGTGGCTGCAGCTACTTTGGCTGCATGTGAAGCTCCAGTGGTCAAAAGCATTCCATACGTTAATAAGCCCGAGGATATTACCCCTGGTATAGCTAATTTTTATGCCTCCACTTATTATGATGGAGTAGATTACGCTAACGTATTGGTTAAGACTCGCGAGGGTCGTCCTATTTTCATCAAAGGAAATAAATCTCATGGTTTAGGAAAAGGTGCAGTAAATGCGCGTATCAATGGCTCGGTGTTGGAGTTATATGATGAGGAAAGATTGAGAGGTCCTCAATCAAAAGGAGCGGATATGGATTGGGCTACCCTGGATGGCAATATGGTTGCTGCTTTAGGAAGTGCCAATAGTATTCGAATCTTATCCTCTACCATTGTCAGCAATACCACGAAAAATGCAATTGCTGCGCTATCTGCCAAGTACAATGGCAAGGTGAAACATATCCAATATGACCCAATTTCTTATTTTGGATTGACATCTGCACATGGAGAAGCTTTTGGTAAATCAGCAGTGCCTCAGTACCATTTCAACAAAGCGCAAGTGATTGTTAGCGTTGGAGCGGACTTTTTGGGATCATGGTTGACATCCAATTTGTATCAAGGAGATTATGCCGACGGTCGTCGTCCAGAAAATGGAAAGATGAGCAAGCATTATCAGTTTGAAACCAACATGAGTTTGACAGGTTCTAATGCGGATGTAAGAATTCCGATTAAACCTTCACAAGAGGGTAAAGTAATCGCGGCTTTATACGGCGCATTAACCGGTTCTGCGTCAACTGCAGAGGGTGTTGATGCGGCATTAATAACAAAAATTGCGGAAGAATTGAAGGCTAATGCCGGCGCTTCTTTGGTGGTGAGTGGTAGTAATGATGTGAACGTGCAGCGCGTGGTATTGGCGATTAATAAATCCCTAGGCAACTACGGAGCGACCATCAATATGGATTCGCATTTGAATTTGTTTGCGGGAAATGATAAAGAAGTAGCGGACTTGGTTAATGAAATGAATCAAGGAAGCGTTGACGTATTGATTATTCACCAAGCAAATCCTGTATATGATTTAGCCTCGGTAAAATTTGGTGATGCATTATCGAAAGTAAAAACTTCGGTTGCTTTTGCTTTATACAATGATGAAACGGCAAGCCGTTGTTCAATGGTTGCTCCTCATCATCACTTCCTAGAATCTTGGGATGATGTGAGTGCGGTGAAAGGTCGTGTAGACTTGGTTCAACCCACCATTTCTCCTTTGTACAATACACGTCCTGCGGGTCAAAATTATTTGGTTTGGTCAGGAAACAATATGTCGTATTACGATTATTTGAGAACTACTTTCGATGCGGGTTATACCCCGGCCATGATGAACAGTGATCAAAATTGGTACATGGCCGTTCATAACGGAACCTTTGCTGCCAATACTGCTCCTGTAGCTCCTGTGAAAGAGGGTGAAGAAAAGAAGGAGACTCCGAAGGTGGTTACCGTGGCAGCAGCACCAGCGACTTCAGCTAATGTTGATGTTGCATCTGCGTTGGTCGCCATCTCCTCAGCAACTGAAGGAGCATGGGAAATGTCATTATACACCTCCGTTAACCTAGGAACAGGAAATCACGCTAACAATCCTATTCTTCAAGAGACACCAGACCCAATAACCAAGGTAACTTGGGATAACTATGTGGCCATGGCTCCTGCCGATATGAAAGACTTGAGTCTGAATTTATTTATCGGTGAGCAAGAAGATTCTTCATTAGTTGAGGTTTCGGCAAATGGTCAGACGTTGGTATTACCTGCAGTTGCCACACCAGGGCAAAAGCGTGGTACGTTTAGCATTGCGTTGGGTTATGGTCGCGGTGAGGGAAATGAGGCAATTGGTAAATCCGCATATCAAGTGGATGGCAAGGGCGAGTTTATTATGGAGAATGATAAACGTACTCCAATTGGAAAGAATGCCTTTGTTTTTGCAAGTAACGGAATGTATAGCGCATTCAATGCCACCATTAAAGCCACTGGAGCGACCTATGCAATGGCTTCAACGCAATTGCATAGTACCGTAATGGGTCGTGATTCCGTGGTAAAGGAAACTACTTTAAGCGCTTATTTAAGCGAGAAAGATAAATTAAAAGGAAAGGCATCTTGGAATCAAGCCAATACGCTACCTGTGCATCACGATGTGAATGGAGATGGACAAATTACAGCGAAGGATGATCGCGTTCCTGTTCGTGATATGGATTTGTGGGCAGCTCATCCGGTAGAGAATGTTGGCCATCGTTGGGGAATGACCATCGATTTAACTTCTTGTATTGGATGTGGTTCTTGTATTACAGCTTGTCATACTGAGAATAATGTTCCAGTAGTGGGTAAGGATGAAGTAAGAAGACATCGTGATATGCATTGGATGCGTATTGATCGTTATTTCTCTTCTGAGTTCGCTACATTGGAGGAAACAAAAGAAAAGAAAAATTTAGGCACAATTGCGGCTTATGGTGATATGGAGATTCCAAGTGAGAATCCTCAAACGGTTCACATGCCAATGATGTGTCAGCATTGTAATCACGCTCCATGTGAAACGGTTTGTCCAGTAGCGGCCACAGCGCATAGCAATGAAGGTCTCAATAACATGGCTTATAACCGTTGTATTGGTACTCGTTATTGCGCAAATAACTGTCCATATAAGGTGCGTCGCTTTAATTGGTTTAACTACGTCACCAATGACAAGTTTGCTAAATTTAATCCAGCCCAAGACGAAACTATGCGTATGGTGTTGAACCCAGATGTTACGGTTCGTACTCGCGGAGTTATGGAAAAATGCAGCATGTGTCAACAAAGAATTCAAGCAGGTAAAATCGAGGCGAAGAAGAAAGGAGAAGTGGTTGGAGATGGAGCGATTGTAACGGCTTGTGCTGAGGCTTGTCCAACGCATGCGATCGTATTTGGAGATTTGAACGATTCGAAGAGTGAAAACACCAACAGAGCAAATAACAATCGTTCGTATCACGCCTTAGAAGAAGTAGGTATTCAACCCAATATCTACTACATGACAAAAATTAGAAACATAGAAACCGGAGCCTAATATAAGATTATGCAAAAAGAAGCTTCAATTCGTCAACCCCTCATTTTAGGTCATAAGACTTATCATGATATTACCAATGATATAGTAGGACCCATCGAAGGTGCTGCTCCACGTCAATGGAAAATTGCCTTAACCATAGCGGCCATCATCGCATTGTATGGGGTAGGTTGTATCGCTTATTTGGTAGGTACCGGTATCGGTGCATGGGGACTGAATAAAACTGTGGGATGGGCTTGGGATATCACCAACTTCGTTTGGTGGGTCGGTATTGGTCATGCCGGAACCTTGATCTCAGCGGTATTACTATTGTTCCGTCAACGTTGGAGAATGGCCATCAATCGTTCGGCTGAGGCAATGACCATTTTTGCGGTAATGATGGCGGCGGTTTTCCCAGTATTCCACATGGGTCGTGTTTGGATGGCTTATTGGACTTTGCCGCTTCCCAATCAGTTTGGTTCTTTGTGGCCCAACTTTAATTCAGCTTTGATGTGGGACGTATTTGCGATTTCAACCTATTTTTCTGTATCGCTTGTGTTTTGGTACATTGGATTGATTCCAGATTTTGCAACGATTCGCGATCGTATGGTGAAGCCAGGAATGAAAAAGTTTTACAGCATATTAAGTTTCGGATGGTCAGGTAGAGCAAAGAATTGGACGCGTTTCGAAGAAGTTTCGTTGGTATTAGCAGGTATCGCTACTCCATTGGTATTCTCCGTTCACTCGATCGTATCCATGGACTTTGCAACATCGGTCGTACCCGGGTGGCATACCACTATCTTCCCACCTTATTTCGTGTCTGGAGCGATTTTCTCAGGTTTTGCAATGGTATTGACCTTGTTGTTGATCATGCGTAAAACCATGAGATTGGAAGCCTACATTCACGTTAAACACGTGGAATACATGAATATTGTAATTATTGTGACGGGTTCAATCGTTGGGGTAGCCTACCTAACAGAGCTTTTCATCTCATGGTATTCTGGAGTGGAATATGAGGCTTATGCATTTATTAATCGTTTCTCTGGACCTTACAGTTGGTCATATTGGATGATGATGACGTGCAACGTAATCAGCCCACAATTGTTTTGGTTCAAGAAAATCAGAACCAATCTGGCAGCGACGTTTGTACTTTCAATTGTGGTGAATATCGGAATGTGGTTTGAGCGTTTTGTAATCATCGTGACCTCTATCCACAGAGATTACACCCCAGGTGCTTGGGGAGAGTTCCATCCTTCAGGAATCGATGTGGGTATGTTTATCGGAACGATCGGAATATTCTTCACGTTATTCCTATTGTTTGCCCGCTATTTCCCCGTCCTAGCTTTGAATGAGTTGAAGACGATTTTAAAGATGAGTGGGCAGAGCTACAAAGAGGTTACAGACAAGGAAAATCAAACAGAAAAACATTAATTGTTGAAATAAAAGATCATGGCGAACAAAGTATTTCATGTCATGTACAATGATGACCAAAAGCTGATGACAGCAGCTCAAGAATTGGTATCAAAGGGCATTCGCGTAAAAGATGTATTTTCTCCATTTCCGGTTCACGGATTGGATCCTGTAATTGGAGTCAAGCGTACAAGATTGGCCATTGCCTCCTTCATGTACGCTACGACAGGTACATTACTAGCCATCATTGGAACATGGTATTTCATGATTCATGATTGGCCTATGAATATTGGTGGTAAGCCTAGTTTTTCCTGGGTAGAGAATGCTCCTGCCTTTGTACCTGTAATATTCGAATTCTCGGTTTTTTGCGGAGCGCATGGCATGGTAATAACTTATTTGCTTCGCAACGGATTATTACCCGGAATGCCAGCAAGCAATCCTGATCCAAGAACAACGGATGACAAATTTGTGATGGAGATTGTGACCGATCAGAATGGATCAATGACCGCTTCAGAAATCGAGGCATTGATCAAAACGACAGATGTGTATGAACTTAGTATCAAGGAATATTAATATGAAGCGTCCATTAATGAAAATAGCAGGATTATTGTCGTTGGTTTTGGCGATAACTTCTTGCCGTGTAGATCCTAATTCAGCGGGTTATGAGTACATGCCAGATATGTATCGTTCTCCAGCGTTAGAGGCGTACATCGATTATGGTTCCAATAAACACATGGATTGGACATTGCAGCAAAAGGAAGCGGCGGGAGTGAAGATGAAACTTTCAAGAGAGCCAGTGAAGGGTACAGTTCCTTTCATGGAGGCGGATATGAAAAGAGCAAGTGCTTTGTGTGCAACAGATGCCAATTGGATGGTTATGCCTTATGCCTTGCGCAATACTCCTGATGACTATGAGCGTTCGGCTACAGATATTAAGTCGCCTTTGATTTCTAACAAAACGAACATCGAGAAAGGAGCTGAATTGTATCAAAAGATGTGTGCACATTGCCATGGTAAGGAGGGAAAAGGGGATGGAAAAATTTCTGCAAATGGAAAAATTATTGCTCCTGACTACCCTGGAAAATTGAAAGATTTGGCAGAGGGCAAAATGTACCATTCGATTACTTATGGTAAGGGATTAATGGGATCACATGCCTCTCAATTAACCAAGTTGGAGCGTTGGCAGGTAATTGAATTTGTGAAATGTTTGCAGAAGGGTATTACAACACCTGAATACGATAAGGATGGAAAATTGGTTGTTTCAGCCGCCGCGCCTGCTGCGCCTGCCGCACCAGCTGAGCCTGCTAAACCATAAACCCTAATTGAGAAAGAATATGAAACAAGATAAATTGCAATTTGAGATTCCTGCGAATGTGCAGAAATGGTCAACCATATTTATGGGAATTGGTTTATTGGCTGCAATTGGGGGATGGATTGTAGATCATACAGAACATCATCAATATTGGTGGGCTAATATTTTGATTAATGGATTCTTCTATTTCGCTGTGGCTTTAGGGGCATTGTTCTTCTACGCATTGCAGTATGCGACAGAAGCGGCCTGGTCATCTCAGTTGAAGAGAATTTTTGAGGCGATGTATAGCTATATCCCCGTCGGAGTGGGAGTTATAATTGTAGTTTTACTAGCTGGGCAGTTCCATGTTCATCATTTGTATCATTGGATGGATCCAGATGTTCATGATGTAAACAGTCCATCATATGATGTTATCATCGCTGAGAAGAAGCCCTATTTGTCGGCTTGGTTCTTCTGGCTAAGAATGATAGCTTACGCTGGAGTATTTGTGTATTTTGCGCGTAAGTTTAGAGAGTGGTCCATTCAAGAGGATAGTGTTGGTGGAACAGAATTGCACTATTTGCAATACCGCAAAGGCGCTGTTTTCTTGGTTTTCTTTGCTGTATTTTCTTCGACCATGGCTTGGGATGTTTTAATGAGTATTGATACGCATTGGTATTCCACGATGTATGGATGGTATATTTTCTCTGGGATGTGGGTTACCACTATGATTTTCGCGACATTGGCGCTAGTATGGTTGAAGCGTTTGGGTTATTTTGGAAATGTAAACGATTCACATATACATGACATGGGTAAATGGGTATTTGCCATATCAATGTTGTGGAGCTATTTGTGGTTCTGTCAATATATGTTGATTTGGTATTCTGATATTCCGGAAGAGGTTACTTATTTCCAAACGCGTTATGAGCATTACATGAGTCTGATGTGGGGAATATTCTTTACCAATTTTGCACTTCCATTTTATGTGTTGGTAGCTCGTGATGCAAAAAGGAACACCAAATTTTTGGTACGAGTGGGTGTCATATTATTTGTGTCCCATTTCTTCGATTTGTATTTGGCGGTTATCCCGGGTACCAATCATGCTCATGAAACTTTTACTGGTTGGTTTGAATTAGGTTTGTTTATTGGATTTTTAGGTTTATTTGTACGCATGTTTGTAACAGCGTTAAGTAAGGCGAATTTGATTCCAGTGAATCATCCATTCTTAAGTGAGAGTGAACATCATAGTATTTAATTTAAGTTAGGCAAGAAAAACGATAGAAAATGAATCTGATAATTCTTCTTATAGTCATTTTAGCAATCATTGCGATTGCTCAATTAACCAAGGTGTACGATTTGTCGCGGAGCCTAAGAAACTCACGTGAAGAGGAAATTACACCGGCTGATAATCGTCTAAATGCCAATGCTTGGGTGATTTGGATGTATGTATTCTTTGCTGGAACGATCTATTTATACACGAAATATGGAGACTATCTACCAGAATCGGCTTCTGAACATGGCGTTGCGGTAGACCGATTAATGTCAGTGAACATTTGGATGATTACCATTGTATTCTTTATTGTCAATTATTTACTTTTCACTTTTGCTAAAAAGTATCAATACAATCCAGGAAGAAAAGCGAAATTCTTCACCCATGATAATCGCTTAGAGATGTTATGGACTTTGATTCCTGGTGTTACCATGGCATTCATTATTGTCTATGGTTTAATTACTTGGAATAATATCACAGGCCCCGCTTCTCCTGATGCCATGCAAATCGAGTTGTATTCTAAGCAATTCGACTGGACCGCTCGCTACCCCGGAGATAACAAGGTTTTTGGTGCAGCCGATTTTAATTTAATTGGAACCACCAATGCACTTGGTATCGTTACTAAGGAAGGTATTCAGGCTAAGGTGGAAGAATTGGATGCCGCTATGGCGAAAGTAAAGTTGGCGATTGATTCGGCAAAAAAGGACAATGGGAATTTGATTAATCATCATGCACGTTCAAGTGGAGTAATGTCTAACTTTTTGAATGGTCTTATGCCGAACTTTTTTCCAAGTGAAGGAGCAGCAGTGGTAGATTATGTGGAGTCGTTAGAAGATGAATTATATCGATTACAGCGTCACAAGCAACGTATTTTAGATTTGTCTGAAAACGAAATGAATGGTGTCAGCCAATGGGAAGCAGGAATCGATGATCGTATTGTGAAAGGAGAATTCCATATCCCAGTGGGTCAGGAAGTGGAATTTGTTTTCCGCTCACAAGATGTTATTCACTCCGCTTATATGCCGCATTTCCGTGCGCAAATGAACACCGTACCAGGTATGCCAACGCGTTTCAAAATGAAACCAACCATCACTACTGCTGAGATGAGGAAAAAGTTGGGAAATGATAAGTTTGATTACATCTTATTGTGTAACAAAATTTGTGGTGCTGCGCATTTCAAAATGAAGATGACCATTGTAGTAGATACTCCAGAAGAGTATGCTGCTTGGTTAGCGAAAAAAGAGACATTTGGCGGTGCGGCTAAGGAAGAAGCACCTGCTGATTCTACGAAAGCAGAACCAGCAAAGATGGACACTTTGAAAATGGCGTCTATTAAATAAAAAGTAAGGGTAGAAAAATTAAAGATATTATGGGAGCACACGGACACGACCACGGACATCATGAGGAAAGCTTCATTTCGAAGTATGTATTTTCTCAGGATCATAAAATGATCTCAAAGCAGTTCTTGATTACTGCCATTTTTATGGGAGTAATTGCAGTATTGCTATCTATATTCTTTCGTCTCCAATTGGGATGGCCAGGAGAGAAATTCGCATTGTTAAATACATTCTTAGGAGACAAATGGGCGCCAGACGGAATTTTGGATAAAAATGCCTATTTGGCTATGGTGACCATTCATGGTACCATCATGGTGTTCTTCGTATTAACGGGAGGTCTATCAGGAACCTTTGCCAACCTACTGATTCCATTACAAATCGGAGCTCGTGATATGGCGTCTGGATTTTTGAATATGCTCTCTTATTGGTTCTTTTTGTTTTCTAGTTTAATTATGGTGGCTTCTCTTTTTGTTGAAGGAGGCGCTGCATCAGGTGGTTGGACAGTTTACCCTCCCTTGTCATCATTGCCTCAAGCAATGCCAGGTTCGGGTACAGGGATGACGTTATGGTTGATTTCAATGGTCTTGTTCGTTGTTTCATCGTTGTTAGGTGGCTTGAACTATATCGTTACGATTATCAATTTGAGAACGAAGGGAATGAAAATGACGCGTATGCCATTGACAATTTGGGCCTTGTTGGTTACCGCTATTTTAGGGGTATTGTCGTTCCCGGTTTTAGTGTCTTGCGTGGTGTTGTTGGTGATGGATAGAACCATGGGTACCGCTTTTTATCTTTCAGATATTTTCATTCAAGGTGAAGCGTTAGACGTTACAGGTGGTTCTCCAATTCTATTCCAACATTTGTTCTGGTTCCTTGGTCATCCAGAAGTTTACATTGTATTGTTACCTGCTTTGGGTATTTCTTCTGAGATCATCGCAACCAACTCTCGCAAGCCTATTTTTGGATACAAGGCGATGATTGGTTCGATCCTCGCCATTGGATTTTTATCTTTCATTGTTTGGGGCCATCACATGTATGTGACGGGAATGAATCCTTTCATTGGATCAGTATTCGTTTTTACAACCTTATTGATTGCGATTCCTTCAGCGGTAAAAGCATTTAACTACATCACAACGTTGTGGAAAGGGAATATCAAATTCACACCAGCGATGATGTTCTCAGTTGGTTTGGTAAGTACATTCGTAACAGGAGGACTAACTGGAATTATTCTTGCTGACTCGGCGCTAGATGTGAATGTCCACGACACGTATTTTGTGGTCGCTCACTTCCACATTGTTATGGGAATGTCCGCTATTTTTGGAATGTTAGGCGGGGTATATCATTGGTTCCCAAAAATGTTTGGTAAAATGATGAATTCTAAATTGGGATATGCCCACTTCTGGTTGACTTTGGTTTGTGGATTCGGTGTGTTTTTCCCTATGCACTTTGTAGGAATAGCGGGAGCTCCAAGACGTTATTATGATTATTCAGAATTCGAATACTTGAATGCGGTATTGGATCTTAATCCAGTGATTTCCATTTTTGCTTTGGTGGGAGGAGCTTCTCAAATTTTGTTTATCGTGAATTTTTTCCATAGCATCTTTTATGGTCAGCCGGCATCTCAAAACCCATGGAAATCCAATACTTTGGAATGGACTACGCCTGTTAAACATGTTCATGGCAACTGGATCGGTGCTTTGCCAGAAGTTCATCGTTGGGCTTATGATTATTCTAACCCCGATCACGAGGAGGATTTTGTTTCCCAAATTGTTCCTTTAAAGGAAGGTGAACACGCACACTAATCGATGGGGTCTTCTTATTAAAATCCGCAGCACGCTGCGGATTTTTTGTTTTGCAGTGTTCGCTATACAAGCAGAGGCGCAAACAATCAGTCTTCGCGATACGCTTAAAAATGCATTTCGAGAGCGTCCCGTTTTGACCGGTAAATGGGATACTCAGAATTCCTTTATTACAGGTAAGAGCATTCAGATCCAATCATTAAAGGTGGGGATGGAGTTGGGTAAATCGCTTACGTTGGGAATGGGATACCATTGGATTAATTCTAAGAATTTTCAAGATTACGTATTGGATGGATTTAAAGATTCCTCCCCTATTCGAATGAGGTATGTTTCCGTATTTGGCGAATATGTATTCTATAAAAAGAAAAACTGGGTGGGAGTAATACCTGTACAGTTGGGAATCGGCTCCTCCTATTTGATGAAAGACAACGAGAAGATTTTTAAGAGCCGAGTCTTGTTATACGAGCCCAGCATTAGTATCGAATATAAATGGAGTCCGTGGATTGCGGTTGGTGCCGGCTATGGATATCGAATCATGCTTAAAAACAATCGTCAAATTGATCAGAATTTTTACGCCCCGATTTATGTTTTGCGAGTGAGAATTTTATTTGATGAGTTATATACTCGCTTCATAGAACCAATAAGAGAAGGTTCGCATTAACTTTGTCCTATGTCGGAATTTGATATTCGAGAGCAAGCCGAGCCAAATGGAGATAAAGATTTTGAACGCGCATTAAGACCGAAAGTTTTTGATGATTTTACAGGTCAGCGGCAGGTGTTGGAGAATCTTCAAATTTTTGTTTCAGCTGCTAAATTAAGAGAAGAGAGTTTAGACCATGTTTTACTTCATGGTCCTCCAGGTTTGGGTAAAACAACCTTGGCCAATATCATCGCCAATGAAATGGGGGTTGGGATTAAAACAACCTCTGGACCTGTTCTAGATAAACCCGCAGATTTGGCGGGACTGCTGACGAATCTGGAACCCAATGATATTCTATTTATAGACGAGATTCATCGCTTGAGTCCCGTGGTCGAAGAATATCTCTATAGCGCCATGGAGGACTTTACCATCGATTTGGTCATTGATTCAGGTCCGAGCGCTCGATCTGTTCAAATTTCCTTGAATCCATTCACATTGGTTGGCGCCACAACCCGATCTGGTTTATTAACCGCGCCATTAAGAGCGCGTTTTGGAATCAACGCGAGACTCGCTTATTATGATGCTAAAATATTGACCGATATCGTTTCCAGGAGCGCGGGCATTTTGAACATCCCTATTTTAGAGGATGCTGCATTTGAGATCGCCAGAAGAAGCAGAGGAACCCCAAGAATCGCGAATGCTTTGTTGAGGAGGGTACGTGATTTTGCGCAAATCAAGGGGGATGGCACCATTGAAATATCGATAACCAAAAGCGCATTGAACGCGTTGAATGTCGACACTTTGGGGTTAGATGAAATGGATAATAAAATTCTTATTACTTTGTTGGATAAGTTCAATGGAGGACCTGTAGGACTAACAACCATCGCGACCGCGGTTGGGGAAGACCCCGGTACCATAGAAGAAGTTTATGAGCCATTTTTGATTCAAGAAGGTTTTTTAATGCGCACGCCACGTGGCCGACAAATAACGGAAAAGACCTATCAGCATCTGGGTAAGAATCCGAGGTTAGATTCAGGAAAGTTGTTCTAATGAATCTGATCGATCAAACCAGAGCTATCCAATTAAAGCAGTGGGCTAAAGAACTGGGATTTGATAGTTGTGGTATATCCAAAGCAGTTTTTTTGGAAGCCGAGGCAAAAAGACTAGAGAAATGGTTGAGCACTGGGCAGCAAGGCAAAATGTCTTATATGGAGAACCATTTCGATTTAAGGCTGGATCCAAGAAAATTAATGCCTGGGACCAAAAGTGTCATTTCATTGTCTTATAATTATTTCCCCTCTTCATCCATAACCAATGGGGATGTTCGCATCTCCAAATATGCCTATGGAGAAGATTATCATGTTGTAGTTAAAGACAAATTGAAAGCAATGATGAACTTGATGAAATCCCATTGGGGTGAGGTGCAGATTCGCTCATTTGTTGACAGCGCTCCCGTGTTGGAAAAAGCATGGGCGGTTCGCTCTGGAATTGGTTGGATGGGGAAGAATGGCAATATTATCACCAAGGCAAGGGGCTCCTTTTTTTTTCTTGCTGAAATTTTGGTAGATGTTGCGCTGGAATCTGACGAGGCAGTTAATGATCATTGCGGTACTTGCCGCGCGTGCATCGATGCATGTCCCACGGATGCAATAATTGCTCCTATGCAAGTAGATGGCAGTAAATGCATTTCATATTTTACTATTGAGTTAAAGGAAGAAATTCATTCGGAATGGAAGGGTAAATGGTCGGATTGGGTATTTGGTTGTGATATATGTCAAGATGTTTGTCCATGGAATAGATTTGCTAAACCAACGCAGGAATCGCGATTTAATGCGAGGGAATATGTTCAATTTAATAAAGAGGATTGGGAAAAAATGGAGGAGGATATTTTTAGAAAAATAGTCAAGGGCTCAGCGCTAGAAAGGCCCAAGTGGTCAGGTTTTATGAAGAATTTGAGACATTTATCCTGAATATTAAAGAAAATAGAATGAAATTCACTGAAACTATTTTATCTTTATTGCGTTAAATGATCCACAATTAAAACAATTGATGATGAAGAATAATATTTTTAGCCTATTCATGATTATCCTAATTTCCGCGGGATATATGAACCTGACTTCATGCTCAGGGTGTCAGAATTCAAAGCAGAATCAACCTGCGATGGATACAAAGAAAGATTCAATGGACCAAGCGCGAGTTGAGCAGTTAAAAAAGATTTTTTTCAATATCCCTTCTCCAATAGAAATGGCTTCTTTGATTAAAAAGGAAGGCTTTACTTACGATAAGAAATTATTGAATGCGGCAGAGAACGCGACTAAGTACATTGGAGAGTCAAAGCAAGCGGTTAATTTGGGTATTTACGGAGCGGATCTGAGCTATGCTTCCATTTTCGATCAAAAGCAAGAGTGCATGAAGTACTTTGCAGTTGCCAAGAACTTGGCTACCGCGATGTCTATTGATGGTGGAATCAATGATTCTTTGGTCACTAAACTTGCCGAGCAGCAAGAAAATAGAGACAGTATTTTGAAAATTGTTACCGGAGCGTATGCTGATTTGAATGGCTACTTGAAGGAAAACGATCGAATCGAAGTTTCCGCTTTGGTAATTTCAGGAGGTTGGTTAGAGGCCTTGTATCTCAGCTTAACCTATGCCGAAAAGTCAAATGGCGCGGCTATTAAAACGCGTATAGCAGAACAAAAAATGGTATTGGAGAACTTGTTGAATTATTATTCCAGTTTTTCTGATAAGCCAGTGTTGGCCGAAATGAAAGCAGATCTTTTGGAAATTCAAAAGGTCTTAAATCAGGTAGAAATAACTGCAGAAAAAACAACGGTAACGAAAGCAGATGATGGAATGATGGTCATCGGAAATTCGGGAAAAGCTAATATGAAGGATGATACCTTGAAATCCTTGATGGAAGTAGTTACCAAAATCAGAACCAAATACATTTCTTAATACAGAGTAACATGAAAAAATTTGCAATCATAGTCGTTTCATTATTGGTGTGGGGAGCAGCCGCGCAAGCGCAGTGCAGAGCATTCACCAAAAACCGAGTACTTCCCAACTTATCAGGTTTTATCCAAAACGAGAACTATAATGCTGCCCTATTCATGGAGGGAGATGAGTCCGAAGTGTTGATGACTTTCTACGGAGGAAAAAGCTATCGTTTAGTGGTAATGGGACATCCAGTCCTCCCTGAAGTGGAGTTTGAAGTTAGAGACACCAATGATGAATTGTTGTATTCCAATAAGGATGCTTCAAATAAAACAGTATTTGACTTTCGTATGGCGAACACCCAACAACTAAAGGTGAAAGTGAAAGTACCCGATACCGGTGGTACTTTGGTTCATCAAGGTTGCGTGACCATTGTTGCGGGCCACAAAGAGTAATTCTTTGTTTCCTGTTAAATCATCGAATTGATGAAAGGGATGAAGTATTGGTCTTTCATTGGAATCATTGCTGTTTCCCTTTTCTGTTGCGCTCAATCTAATTCTAGTCAAACAGTCGATGCGAATGCTACTAAGGAGACGGTAGTCGCTGACTCTGTACCCATTTTAGTGCTCAGAAGTTGGATGAATGACCGCGAGCAAATAACATTGGAGGAATTAAAGTCATTGGCCAGTCATCACCAGGTATTTTGCACCGCTGATATCAACGAAATTTTAGTGAAAAAATGGGGAGTGGCTGCTCAAACCATCATTCGCAATGCCTTTCCTTTTTCAAGTGATAGTTTGTATTTATTGACAACCATTGATTCAGTGGATGGTCGTTGGTTGTCTTGCAAGTTGAATAACATTTCGTATTTCGAAAATCACGAGCAGTATCCCATGTTCGTTTCGAGCACCCATCCCTTTCGATTCGAAAAGGAGGTAACCTCATACACACATACCGGAGTAACCGCCATTACCAGACAAACGGGGACTGTATTGAATAAGATTGGAATGGATGCCTACTTAGCGAACATCCTTCCTTACTTTAAAACCCCGGAATATGTTCATATAAGCAATGAGGTAAGCGCGGTAGATTCATGCATTTATGGTCAAATGAAAATGAGTTTCGCCACCAAGACAGAACATTTTGGGTTAATAGAAAAATTAGGTGCAGACATTATTGAGTTGACGGGCAATCATAATTTAGACTTTGGCAAGGCTCCCTATTTGTCCACATTAAAGTGGTATGAGGCAAGGGGAATGAAATATTTCGGAGGTGGTGCTACTCAGAATCAGGCAAAAAAGCCATTGATCATTGCTTTAAAAGATGGTACTAAGATCGCTTGGATCGGATTTAATGAGCGTTGTCCTTGCGGGGAGTGCGCTGATAAATCAATGGGAGCGAATCGGTGGGATTCACTTCAAGCGGTTCACACAATCGACTCTCTTAGAAATCAGGTTGGGGTAAATTATATCATAGGGTGTGTGCAATTCGGAGAGACGGATTCGTATGCTCCGACGAAGAGCCAAAAAAGAATCAGTCAACTTTTGATGAGAATGGGAGTAGATGTTTTAATTGGATCTCAAGCGCATCAACCTCAGGAGGTGGCGATATACCAGAATAAAATGATTTTTTATGGAATCGGAAATTTCATGTTTGATCAAGTCCATCGCCTTGGCGTAAGACAAGCTTTTTTCCTTCAATGTTATTTTTATAAAGGAAAGATCATCCAGTTTCAACCGGTATATACGTTCATGGGTCCTGATCGAATACCCCAAATCGCAAATGCGGAAGAGAAAAAAATCATACAAGCCTCCGTCTTGAAATCAACCAACTTTCCCATTAAAGTTGATTATTCTCCTAGTCGTAAATGAGGACAATTTCTCCGTGGTTGAATTTTAGGATTTCTTGATTTTCGGTATTTATGAGCAGTTGTCCCAACTCATTCACATCCAGAATTTCACCAGCGAGAATCTCATTTTCTTTTTGATAACGTATTTTTTGGTGGAGACCCAAAATACTATTTTTATAAAACGAATGGACATTTTCGATCGAAGAGTTGGATTGAATTTCCATTTCTCTTTGAATAGATTGGATGAGCTGCTGAAGAACCATATCTACTGAAATTATTCTTCCTGTCTCCATGCGCATTGATGTGGCGGTTGAAAGCAGCGCTTTCGTTTGATTGACATTGATGCCGATACCAATAATGGTAGAAGTAATACTGGACCCTCTCCACTGATTCTCAATGAGTATTCCTGCGATTTTTTTATTACCTACCCAAATATCATTTGGCCATTTTATTTTTATCGAGGGGTGTTCTGGAATTAAGGAATGAACGACCTTTAATACAGCATTCGCGATACATTTATTGAGTGTGAAAAGAGCCTCTGAAATTGGAGACTGGGGAGAGAGCACGAATGTGGCCAACAGATTTTCTGATGGTTGGCTTTCCCAAGATTTAGCTCTTTGTCCTTTTCCATGTGTTTGAAATGAGGTCGTAATGACAGTAGCGGATACACTTTTTGTCATTCTCAACCATTTGGCTGCATAGTTGTTAGTGGAGTCTACCTGATCTAAATGTATTCTTCGGAATTCCATTTTTTTAAGGATTGAAAAGAAGATTAAGAAACGGTATAGTAGTACATTTGCAGGAATATTCTAAGAATGGCAAAGAAAGTAAAAAAAATAGAAAAAAAAGAATTGCTCGATGTGATAGTGGAGGGGATGCAAGAATTGAAGGCGCAAGATATTGTGGTCATGGATTTGCGTGATCTGGAGAGCAGCGTTGCCGATTATTTTGTTATTGCGACAGGAACAAGTTCTACTCAAGTGGAAGGAATTTGTAATTCAGTAGAAAAATTTACGGAGGAAATATTGGAGGAGTTGCCAAGAAGAATAGAGGGAAAGCGAAATGCCAAGTGGATCTTAATGGATTATTTTAATATTATCGTTCATATTTTCGATGAGGAAACAAGGAGTTTCTATGCATTGGAACAGCTTTGGGGCGACGCGGAGATCAACAGAATAGAAGACTAGGAAAAATTAAGATATGTCAAATCAAACACCTAATTCAGGTAAACCAAAGATGCCAGAAAGTCCAAAGGGATTCAATTTTTATTGGATATATGGAGTTATTGCGGCCATTCTCATCGGAATGATGTTCTTCAATAGCTCGAGCGATGGCAGGGAAACGGATTATACCAGATTCAAGCAATTCGCCACCCATAAGATGATTGAAAAATTGGAGTATGATGGTAGTGTTGCCTTGATTTATTTAAATCAATTTGGATTGGATTCATTGAAGAACGAAATCGGTCAAGGCGGCTCCAAGAAGGGTTTTTCAAGAAGTGCGGATTTTTGGTTTAATATTCCTCCGGGAGATGAATTCATTAAGGATATTCAAACCTCTGGCGAGGCATACGGATTTCCAACGAAATATCAACCCCCCAATGAGACAGCCCAAGGAATCATTTGGTGGATTGTCATGTTGGGTGTAATGATTCTCGGTTGGGTTTTGATCATGAGAAGAATGGGCGGCGGTGGTGGTGGTGGTCAAATATTTAATATAGGAAAATCAAAAGCCACGTTATTCGAAAAGGGAAAAGGAACGCAAGTGACATTTAACGACGTTGCAGGTTTAGAGGGAGCCAAGGAAGAAGTACAAGAGATTGTGGATTTTTTAAAGAATCCAAAGAAATATACGGAATTAGGAGCAAAAATACCCAAAGGAGCGCTGCTTGTTGGTCCTCCAGGAACCGGAAAAACTTTATTGGCGAAAGCGGTTGCGGGTGAAGCGCAAGTGCCTTTTTTCTCTTTGTCTGGTTCTGATTTCGTAGAAATGTTTGTAGGAGTGGGCGCAAGTCGGGTCCGTGATTTATTTAGACAAGCCAAGGAGAAATCACCCGCCATTATTTTCATTGATGAAATCGATGCAATTGGTCGAGCGAGAAGTAAGAATCTTAACTTTGGAAGTAATGATGAGCGCGAAAACACTTTGAATCAACTGCTCACTGAAATGGACGGTTTCGGAACCAATTCAGGGATTATCATTTTAGCAGCGACCAATCGAGCAGACATTTTGGATAAAGCCTTATTGCGTGCAGGAAGGTTTGATCGTCAAATTTATGTTGATATGCCCGACGTGAAAGAGAGGGTTCAAATATTCAATGTTCATTTGTCAAATGTCAAAAAGGATGACAGCATTGATGTTGAATTCATGGCAAAACAAACACCTGGTTTCAGCGGTGCTGACATCGCCAATGTATGTAATGAAGCGGCTTTAATTGCGGCGAGAAAGGGTCATGCATCGGTGGTGAAGCAAGATTTTTTAGATGCGGTAGATCGCATTGTGGGTGGCTTGGAGAAAAAAAATAAAATTATTACCAAGGAGGAGAAGCAAACGATTGCCTATCATGAAAGTGGTCACGCAATAGTCAGTTGGCTTTCTCAATACGCATCGCCTTTGGTAAAAGTAACCATCGTTCCAAGGGGCAGATCTTTAGGAGCTGCATGGTATTTACCCGAGGAGCGTCAAATCACAACGACCGAGCAAATTTTAGATGATATGTGTGCTGCATTGGGCGGAAGAGCTGCAGAAGAAATTGCATTTGGAAAAATCTCAACAGGCGCGCTTTCCGATTTAGAGAAGGTAACCAAACAAGCTTATGCGATGGTGACCATTTATGGTTTGAATGAAAAAATTGGAAATCGCAGTTATTACGATAGTTCTGGGGAGTCACAATTTCAAAAACCGTATAGCGATGAAACCGCTCGAATCATCGATGAAGAGACGAGCAAAATTATTGAAACCGCTTACCAGAGAGCGAAAGATTTATTGACCCAACACAAAGATCAGTTGGATCGCTTAGCAGCTATTTTGTTGGAGAAAGAAGTAATTTTTAAAGATGATTTAGAGGCGGTATTAGGAGCCCGTCAATGGCAAGAAAGGGTGTTGGATGAACCTAAAATAACGCCCACCGAAATAGAGTCTGCAGGGCACATAGAGAGTGATGCTTCCAAGGATGTCGCACAAGCAGAGGAAAATAAGCCATCTGCCGATGAATAATTTGATTCTTAGATCGCTCACAGGAATCATCTTTGTTGCTTTGATGATCGGTGCCTTTTTATGGGGACCCACCGCATCAGCTTTATTGTTTTTTTTGTGGGCCTTCGTTGGATCATATGAGTTCTATCAGTTGACCGGGGCATCGCCTAGACGAGCATGGTGGGGGATATTACTGGGATCAGGGCTTTATGTTTTTTTCTTTTTGATCAGTGCAGAAGTACTTACGTTTTCTCATTTGGTGTATCTACTTCCTGTAATTGTGTTGCTGCTTTCGATGGAATTGATTGTCTTACGGCCTCACTTCGCATTGGATTTTGCAAGGGTGTTGATGGGTTGGGTGTATATCGTTTTACCGATGTCGTTAATCACCACCTTTTCTTTTATACCCGGCACCTACAGTCCATGGTTACCCATTGGTTTCTTTCTTTTACTTTGGGTGAACGATTCTGGCGCTTATCTTTTTGGAAGCACCCTTGGTAAACATAAGTTGTACGAGAAAGTATCTCCTAAGAAGACTTGGGAAGGGATGTTGGGGGGGCTACTTGCCACAGTTATCGCAGCTTGGATGTTTTCAAGGTGGTCAGTGGTCAAGCATGATTTGGTGATGCTTTCGACGACCCATTGGGTCATTATAGGTATACTTGTAGCTGTATTTGGAACCATCGGTGATTTGGTCGAATCGCATTTGAAGAGAACAGCCAAAGTAAAAGATTCTGGAATATTAATTCCGGGTCATGGAGGCGTATTGGACCGATTTGATGGTTATTTATTGGCATTACCTATTGTTTATACTTTTGTTTTTATAATTCATCACACATGACAATTCATAAGGAAGGAAGGTTTTTGATTTTAATGACAACCTTGATTTTAGGTCTGTCCCTGGTTATTTGCAATCAATATTTAAGAAATTGGCCAATTGTATTTTGGGGAGTGTTAGTAGTAGGAGGTTTTTTTTGGGTGGCTTTTTTGCAATTTTTTCGCCTTCCTGCTAGAACCAATCGCGCTGGACAAAACGAATGGGTTGCCCCTTGCGATGGTAAAGTGGTGGTGATAGAGGAAGTGGAAGAACCGGAATATTTCAAGGATAAAAGAATACAGGTTTCTATTTTTATGTCACCACTTAATGTGCATGCAAATTGGACACCTTGCGGGGGTGTAGTCAAATACGCGAAGTATCATCCTGGGAAATACCTGGTTGCTTGGCATCCCAAAAGCTCTACAGAAAATGAACGCACCTCGATTGTAGTGGAGCGGGGTGATGGAAAGCAAGTGCTTTTTAGGCAAATAGCGGGTGCATTGGCAAGAAGGATTTGCTATTACGTAAAAGAGAATGATCGATTAGCGCAAGGCCAGGAGTTCGGCTTTATTAAATTTGGTAGTAGAGTAGATCTTTATTTTCCGATTGGAACTAAAATAACTTGCCAGATTGGCGATAAGACTACCGGTAATGAAACGGTAATTGCACAGGCATAAAAAAGGGTCCAAATCTGGACCCTTTTTTTGTGTTGTCTGTTATGGAATATCTGGAATTGTCGTGGTTACGGCATTCACGCAAAGAACGGGAATTTGCGCATCGTTATTGATTACTTGTTGTTCTTCCGATGAACTGAACATCCCCATGAAACCGCTGTCATGAGAATTTACGATGCAGATTAAATCAGCTTCAATGGCCGCTGAATATTTCAACATGGATTTTACAAAGTCACTTTTTCCTGTGATCATTTCCATTTCGTAGTCTATTCCTCTGCCTTCCAAATATTCTGTAGCAAATGCGAGGTTTCGCTCCAATTGATTTTTCAAAAACTCGTCTTTTTCGTCTGGAGATACCAAATAAACTTTTGAATTAAAGTACTTCGCCATGTTTCCTACCGAAGCTAATTTTTGCTTGGTTTCCTTGTGCAAATCCATGGGAACAACTAACTTATGATATCCTTGAGGACGAATGTTTCGCTCTTGAGTCACAATAAAAGGAACCAAACTTTCGGTTACGATTTTTAGCGCACGGCTCCCTGTCAAAAACTGCATACCGCGAATACCATGAGTTCCCATGATAATGAGATCTGCTTCCATCTCCGATGAGACTTTATCGATATCCTCAAAAATATTACCGATTCTCACAATGGTTTCGATATCTGCTCCTTTCTCCGATTTTACCAATTCCTTTAAAGACTGAAGTTTTCGCTTGGCTTCAGACACTTGGAATTTGTTGTCAATGATGTGGGTAACGTAAACAGTTGCTTTAATGGTTTGACCCATGAGCAACGCATGTTCCAATGCAATTTCACTAACTTTTGTGAAATCATAAGGGGTGATGATTTTCTTTTCCATTTCGAAAGTTTTCTCAAAAATAGGTTGAAATTCGGCTTTATCTTTCATTCTTTAGGTTTTATGGAGAAAATTCATCACATCCTGACTGAATTCTATAGGACTTTCTACATGAACCCAATGTCCCGCATTTTCAATACATCGGAGTGATGCATTGGGGAAAACACGTTGGATATTGGATGCATCCTCAGGCAAAACATAATTGGATTTTCCTCCATACAAAAATAAACTAGGGCATTTTACTACCTCTGATGAAAGTGATGCTAAAATATGATCGATGTTAGCTTTTAATACAACCAGGTTAAATCTCCAATCCAACTGCGTCTCCGAACGCCAAAATAAATTTTTAAGTAAAAATTGCCTTGTCGAAACATCGGAGACAAAAGCAGAGAGTCTTTCTTCTGCCTCTTTTCTGGAGGGACAATTTTGGACTTGGACGTGCGCTAAACCTTGGAAAATGACATCGTGGTGGGGAGGATAGGTTTTGATTCCCATGTCCACTACAATGAGACTAAGAATGTAGTGAGGATAAAGTTGAGCAAAGCGCATTGCTACTTTTCCGCCCATACTGTGTCCCATTAGATTTATTTTTTCAAGGGAAAGAGCATCAAGCGTTTCCTTCAAGTCCGCTGCCATGACATCATAATTCATCTCCTCATCATGTCCACTGTGACCATGATTTCTATTATCGATGAGATAAACTGGAAAATGAGCACTCCAATTTTTTGCATGAGATTGCCAATTATCACCGGATCCAAATAGACCGTGCAATATGACCAATGGAATGCCAGACTCGCCCAATTTTCTGTGAAATAGAATCATGCAATTAATTGGTTTAGGTACAATTTTACCGTGTTTTCTATACCCAAATACAAGGCGTCACATATCAGTGCATGTCCAATCGAAACTTCGTCTAAATGTGAAATATGCGTGTAAAAAAACTTTAGATTTTGTAAAGAAAGGTCATGACC
Organism: uncultured Chryseobacterium sp.; assembly: GCA_964544665.1. Lineage (GTDB taxonomy): Bacteria > Bacteroidota > Bacteroidia > Flavobacteriales_D > Sanyastnellaceae > CAMCTV01. The sequence continues at coordinate 34,918 of CAZJCQ010000013.1, forward strand.
AGCATTGACTCCAATACCCAACTCTTTGGCTTTCAAAGCAGCAGACTGATAAGGTTTTATGGCCTCCATAGGTTCGTGCAGATAGCCTTGCGCATAGGCTTCTGTATACAGCTCAATTCGGTCTACACCCGTAGAAGCGGCAGCTTCGATTTGATGAATTACCGGATCGATGAAGATGCTTGTTCGAATACCTTCATTTTTCAAGATCTCTATCCAATTAGTTAAGGTTTGCTGATGCCCGATAACGTCCCAACCGCTATTGGAGGTTAAGGCATCTGGGGCATCTGGAACCAATGTAACCTGATGGGGTTTTACTTTTAGAACCATTTCCATAAAATCGGGAGTCGGATTACCCTCTACGTTGAGCTCAGTTCGAATGTTGTTTTTTAAGTCAATCACATCTTGATAACGAATATGTCGACCATCTGGTCTGGGATGAACCGTTATGCCATGGGCTCCAAATGACTCAATATCCAATGCAGCCTTTAAAACGTTGGGTACATTGCCTCCTCGTGCATTCCGAAGAGTAGCAATTTTATTAATATTTACACTTAGTGAGGTCGCCATAGTGCTGCAAAAATGAGTATAAAAAGGATATTCAAGCAACTTTATCTTTTTTAATTAATAATTTGATGTGAGGAAGGGAACTTTTCCTTTCTTTGCATGCAGAACATGATAACAGCGAGGCAAATATTAGATCTAAAAATTCCAGTTCTAGGGGAGGATTTCACTATTGATCAGGCCTTGAATAAGATGAATGAAAATAGGGTGAATGAATTGCCCGTGGTGGCTCAAGGAATTTTTAAAGGCTTGATAAGTGAAAATCAGCTGTTAGATATCCAAGAGGTTCAACCTTTTATCATGCCCATTTTGGCCAATTGGAGTATAGGTCCGGAGGATCATTTTTTCACGATGATTCATAAGATGTCGGAACATCAATCCAGCGTGGCTGCAGTGTTAGATAAAGAAGGACATTATTTAGGTTGCGTTACACGCGAGGATCTAGTCGATGCCATGGGGGAAATGACCTCCGCTCATTCTGATGGTGGGGTGTTGTTGATGGAAATGCATCCGCGTGATTACACGCTTCAGCAAATTGTGCGAATAATCGAGGAGAATAATGCCAAAGTGCTCGCTTTATTAAGTTATCAAAATGAGCGTGGAATGATGGAGGTTTGTATTAAATTGGATCATCGTGACATTAACCCCATTATCAGAAGTCTTGAACGGTTTAATTACCGCATAAGAGCGACCTTTCAACATCAAGATTCTAATATCGATTTAATGGATCGTTATGATACATTGATGAGATTTTTGGATGAAGACTGAATCACATGAATATTTTTATATATACCAGGAAAGTCGAACATGAGCAGCAAGAGGCGCTGGGACAGCTATTGGAGAAGTTGATCCGTAAGGGATGTTCCTTGATGGTCCAAGAACGTTTTCTGAATTATCTTCCCATGTCTTTTGAATGGAGAGCCCAGTTGACCATTGTGGAAGAGATTTCCGAACTACAACATATTGATTTGGTATTAAGTGTAGGCGGAGATGGAACCATTTTAGAGGTTTCCAGATTAATCAATGCTTATCGAGTACCCATTTTGGGAATTAATGCAGGTCGTTTGGGATTTCTATCTCAATTATCTTTCGTAGAGTTTGAGAATGCAATAGAAGAAATTGTGAGTCAAGATTTTGAAATTGAACACCGTGCGGGAATTGAAGTTATTTCTGGTGAAGACGAGGCGGCACCACTGCCAAAGGCGTTGAACGAGGTGGCGTTATTAGGGCATCCCCACAATACCATGATCACCGTTCATGCTTATGTTAATGACATTTTTTTAGCTACCTATTGGGCGGATGGAATTATGTTGGCCACCCCAACTGGTTCAACCGCCTATTCCTTGAGTTGTGGAGGACCCATTGTTTCTCCTGATACCGGAAGTTTTATCATTACCCCAATTGCACCACACAATTTAAATGTTCGACCGCTTATTATTCCAAACTCTTCGAAAGTCACCTTTATTCCGGAAAGTAGAGAAGGTAAATTTATGATGGTGATAGATGGAGAAAGCCATTTTATTGGGAATGAAACCAAGATTCAATTGAAAAAAGCCGATGTAGAATTGCGATTAGTGCGATTGAGAAATGAGCACTTTTTCAAATCGATTCGAACAAAATTGGGTTGGGGTTTCGATAAAAGAAATTGAGGAAATACGAAAAAAGACTTATTTTCGTTCCTATTATTCATGAAAAAGTCAGGCCTCCTTTTACTCTCAGTAGTTTTCTTTTTTTTGCATGGTTGGGCACAAACCAGCCGCAAAAATAAGAGCCATGAGTTGAGTTTTTATTCAGGGGGATGTTATTACATAGGAGAGCTGAATCCCAACAAACATCTTGGCAACAATGCTCAATTAGCCGGAGGAGTAGCTTACCGGAACAATGTAAATAGAAGAATTGGATTTCGGGGCAGTGTAATGTATGGTTCGGCTCAATATTGGGACAAGAACAGCAGTGATCCCTGGCAGCAAAATCGCAATCTTAATTTTAAAAATCAATTTTATGAATTTGGGTTTATAACCGAGATTAATTATTTCGACTATCAACTCAACAGTAAAGATCGAATATCCCCCTATCTTTTCACGGGAATCGCCTATTATCGAATGAATCCTCAGGGATATTCTCAAGGTAGTTGGATACCGCTTCAGACCTTAGGCACAGAAGGTCAGTGGAGCAACTCTGGCAATCAATATAAATTGGCCGGTTTATCTGTTCCATTTGGATTAGGTCTCAAGATGAATATGTTTGGTTTCATGGGCATCTCATTTGAATGGGGTATTCGTAAAACTTGGACAGATTATTTTGATGATGTGAGCACGGTTTACACCAATCCTAAAGAACAAATGCATCAGCAGGGTCAGTTAAGCTTGTCACTGTCCGACCAATCGATAGAGCAGTTTAGGCCGGACTCCTCGTCTCCAAGCGATCCCACCAAAAGGAATAATGAAGGAATGATGAGAGGAGATCCCTCGAATCATGATTTCTATGGCTATGGCTTAATTGCCTTGAATTTTAGATTGGATAAGCCCGCAACAAATTGCTTTAAATAAAAGCGAATAAATCCTTATTTTTGCCATCTTAAGAAATCGGTGAGTCTAGAAATTCCTGAAAATATCAACCCGGATAGAATCCCATCCCATGTCGCTGTGATAATGGATGGTAATGGTCGTTGGGCTAAGCAACAGGGAAAGGAGAGAATTTTTGGTCATTTTCAAGGTGTTGAATCAGTCAGGGAATCCGTTCAGGCCTGTCTGGAGTTGGGCGTGAAGTATTTAACCTTGTATGCCTTCTCGACCGAAAATTGGAATAGACCTCAGGAGGAGGTCAACGCCCTCATGCAACTCCTAGTAGATACCATTTTATTAGAAGTTCCCTCGCTCAATGAGAGAGGAATTCGAATCCGATTTATCGGTGATCGTTTTATGTTACCCGATAATTGTTTGGCCACCATAGATGAAGCTGAACGTTTGACTCAAAGCAATGCGGAACTACAATTGATTCTCGCTTTGAGTTATAGCGGCAGATGGGAAATCGCCAAGGCCGTGCGTCGCATCATTGAAGCGGGTATAGCGCCTAATGAGGTCAAAGAGCATTTGATCTCTCAATATTTGGAAACATCTGACATCCCTGACCCAGAATTGCTTATAAGAACGAGCGGCGAGCAGAGGATTAGCAATTTTTTGCTTTGGCAAATAGCCTATGCAGAACTATTTTTCACCAATCAATTTTGGCCAGATTTTAATAAAGAAATGTTTTTTGAGGCGATAAGAAATTATCAGTCAAGAGAGAGACGATTTGGAAAGACTTCTGAGCAAGTAAAGTAATGAGTATAATGCAGAGAGCGTGTCAGTTATTAGGGGTGTTTTTAGTCATGTTCTCTTTTGTGACCAATTCAATTGGGCAGAAGACCATCGGAGGTCAAATCAGCTATAAAGAGCCTTTGAAATATAAAGTAGCCGGTATAGTCGTTGCAGGCACAGAGTTTACCGATGCACAAGCGATCAAATTATTCAGTGGTTTGACAGAGGGAAAAGAAATCATGATTCCCGGAGATGAAATTACAGATGCCATCCGTAAGTTATGGAAGCAGCATCTTTTTAAAGATATTCAAATTCAGGTAGCTGAAATAAGAGGCTCAGATATTTTTTTGGTAATCGAGGTTAAAGAAATGGAGCGATTGGGTACCTTTCGATTTGATGGAATATCCAAGTCAGAGGCAGATAATATTCGTGAAAAATTGGATTTGCGTTCAGGTAGAGTGTGTGATGAGAATTTAAAAATGACAGCCAAGAATGCAATTTTGGATTTTTATGTGGAAAAAGGGTTTTTTAACACCGATGTCATAATCAAGGAAATTCCTGATCCAATTGTAAAAAATGGTATTCAACTCACATTTGAAATCAAGAAGGGAAAGCGAGTGAAAATAGAATGGATTGATTTTAAAGGGAACGAATTAATGTCAGATAAAAAGTTGCATCGTGCATTAAAAAACACGAAGCAGCAAGCTTGGTGGAGATTTTGGAAGGCCTCTAAATATATAGTCAAGGAATACGAAGAGGATTTGGCAAATGTTGTTACGAAATACAACAAAGATGGATTTAGAAACGCGAAGGTGGTAAAGGATAGTTTGTGCATGTTGAGTGATAATCGAATGGGCTTAATCATTCAAGTTGAAGAGGACAAAAGATTTTACTTTGGGGATATCACTTTCGTGGGTAATACCAAATATCAGCGATCTACCTTGGATAGTATCCTGAGTATTAAACGGGGAGACTTGTATAATCTGGAATTATTGAACAGTCGCTTAAACTATAATCCCAATGGCCGTGATTTAAGCTCATTGTATACAGATGATGGTTATTTGAATTTTTACTCCTACCCCATTGAATCCTTGGTTTTACCCGACACCATTGATGTAGAAATTCGCATGGGAGAAGGAAAGCAATTTAGAATCGGAGAGGTAGGGGTAAGTGGAAATTCTAAGACGAATGACCATGTGATTTACAGAGAGATTCGAACTCGTCCTGGCGATTTATTTAATAGATCCGACCTAATGAGATCTCAGCGCGAATTGAATGCTTTAGGTTTTTTCAATCCAGAAGCTTTTGATATTCGCACCAATCCGAATCCTGATAAGGGTACGGTGGATTTGGAGTATGTCGTAGAAGAAAAGCCCAGTGATCAAATTCAATTGAGTGGAGGTTGGGGCGGTGGCCGCGTGATGGGTACATTATCTTTAAGTTTCAATAATTTTTCAATAAAGAATATTTTGAAAGGAGAGGCCTGGTCGCCACTTCCATCAGGTGATGGACAGAGATTAACTGTTAGTGCCAACTCAAACGGTGTTTATTTCCAATCTTATAATTTATCATTCACTGAGCCATGGTTAGGAGGTAAAAAACCAAATTCTCTGACTTATTCTGTGTATCATTCAGTGCAGAGTAATGGGCAGAAGAAGTATGTAAATGATGTGCTAAATCCATTGAGACAATCATTATTTATAACAGGAGGAGCATTGTCATTTGGGCAAAAATGGCAGCGACCAGATGACTGGTTTTATTTCTATTCAGGTCTTTCGTTTCAGCATCTTGATTTGCAGAATTACGGCTCCTTTTTTAGCTTTACTAAAGGTTATGTAAATAACTTGGCAGGAAGCTTTACGATTGAAAGGAATTCTGTATCAGATCCTATTTATCCTACTTGGGGTTCAAAAATTACTTTAACATCCAAGTTCACTTTTCCATACACAGCATGGGGAGAAAAGGTGCAAGGAAAGACATATGATTATGTCAATATGACCAATCAGCAACGATTTGATTGGGTAGAGTATTATAAAATAAAGTTCACCGCTCATTGGTATACAGCTTTGAATAAGCACAAGACGAATAAATTTGTATTAAATACCAACGTAGGTTTTGGGTTTTTAGGATCCTACAACAAACGTTTGGGTCAATCACCCATTGAGCGTTTTTATTTGGGCGGAGTTTATTTAAGTGGGTTCCAGTTGGACAGTCGTGAGATTGTGAATCTACGTGGTTATGATGATTTGTCGTTAACCATGCCATCGGATCGTGTCGGCGCATCAGTAATTTCTAAATACAGTGCTGAGCTGAGATATCCATTAACCACGAGTCCCAGCGCTACTATTTTTGCTTTAACCTTTCTAGAGGCAGGAAGAACATGGGCTGATTTTTCAAATTATGACCCATTTAATTTGTATAAGTCGGGTGGTGTTGGCGTGAGAATTTTCTTACCGATGTTTGGTTTACTGGGCTTTGATTACGGATGGAGATTTGATGATGTTCAACGTGCTCCTAATATGGCCAAGGGACAGTTTCACTTTTCAATTGGCATGAATTTAGGTGAACTATAGAAAAATTTAGTAATTTCGAATTTCAATGAGAATATCCAACCTTATCAAACTCATCTTCACATCAGCAGTCGTGGCTTTGTTGAGCACAGCGGTATGGGCTCAGAAATTTGGTTATGTCGATTCAAAGTATATATTAAATCACGTGCAAGCTTATCAAGATGCTCAGGCTGAAATTGACAAAATCAGTATTGATTGGCAAAAAGAAATAGAATCTAAGTATGAATCTGTAGATAAAATGGAAAAAGCCTATCAAGCGGAGAAGATTTTGTTGACGGAGGAAATGAAGCGGAACAGAGAAGCGGAAATTGATCAAAAAAGAAAGGACGCGCGAGAATTGCAGAAAAAGAGATTTGGGGTAGATGGTGACTTATTCAAAAAGAGAGAGGAGTTAATTAAACCCATACAAGATGAAATTTATGCGGCTATACAAGAAGTGGCGTCGCAGGGACAATTAATGGTAGTGTTTGACAAGGCCACAAATAGTAATATACTATACTCTAATCCCAAGCATGACATCAGTGATAAAGTTTTGAAGAAAATGGGATTGAAGCCCGGTGATACCAATGATGGTGGTGAGTCGGAGGGAGATGATGAAAAGAAAAAAGAAGAGAAGCCGGATACAAAATCAAATTCTGGCGGTAAAGGAAACACAGGAAAAACAGCCCCAAAGAGAACTCCCTAATTTTGATTAATAATACAACAATGAAAAAGATGATGATGGCGGTGATGATGATCACCATTGCAACTGTAATGAATGCACAAAAAATTGGACATACAGACGGACAGGTACTCCTTTTCTCTATGCCTGAAATTACTAAAGTGAATGCGGATTTAGAGAAAATTTCTCAGGACTTTACCAATACGATGAATGAGATGCAGAAGGATTATCAATCGAAGGCGACTGAGTTCGAATCGAATCAAGCTACTTGGCCAGATGCCATCAAGCAAACCAAATACAAGGCGATCATGGATTTGGAAAAAAACATGTCGGATTTCGAGCAAACAGCAAATAGTGAGTTAGAGAAGAGTCGTAATGAAATGTTACAGCCATTGATTGATAAAATTGGTAAGGCGATAGAAGATGTAGCCAAGGAAAACGGATATTCCTACATTATCGATGCAAGTACAGGTGTCTTATTGTACAGAGGTGGTGATGATGTGACCGATTTAATCAAAGTAAAGTTGGGAATTCCGTTGACTTCGCCCAATACCAACCTTCCAGCGGACAATAAGACGGTACCTAAAAAATAGGTAGACCATGCCACAACATCCCATCGGTATTTTTGATTCGGGAATTGGAGGAATGACGGTGGCATCGGCCATCAAAAAAGCGCTGCCTCAGGAGCATTTTATATATTTTGGCGATACAGCGCATATGCCCTATGGAGATAAATCACCAGAGAGTATTCGTCGTTATGCAGCCCGAATTACTCAATTTCTGTTAGAAAAGAAGTGCAAGGCCATTGTAATAGCGTGTAATACAGCCTCCGCACACGCATACAAAACGGTACAAAATATGGCGGGACAGCACGTTCCTGTTATCAATGTTATTGATCCTGTTGCTGAATATGTGGGAACGCATTTCACACAAAAGCGAATTGGAGTGATTGGAACGAAAGGAACCATTGCTTCTCGCGTTTATGTGAAGAGAATTGAGAAAAGGAACAAGTCCTTAAAGGTTATCTCTAATGCTACTCCGCTTCTGGCTTCAATGATTGAAGAGGGTTTTTATAATAACAAGATTTCTCAAACCATCATTAATAGCTACCTGTCTAAGCCCACTTTTAAAAATATCGATGCCCTTATTTTGGCATGTACGCATTATCCACTGATTAGAAAAGAGGTTGACTTATATTACAAAAAACGTATTCCTATTATTGACAATGGGGAAGTGGCAGCAGCAGCATTAAAAGCCATATTGGATCAAAAAAAATTATTGAATCGAGGAAAATCAATCAAAAAAGATCTTTTTGTCGTCTCTGATTATACAGAAGCGTTTAACCATTCGACAAAAATATTTTTTGGAGAGGAGGTTCAGTTGAAACGTGCACGCATTTGGGATTAATCAACTATTTGCGTAATCTTCTAGATATTGAAAAGGCGGGGTTAATTTCCCGTTTTTAGCTTCAGTCGCATTATCTAAAATTTCACTTTCATTTTTTAAAAGTTCAGGAAGAACGTGTTTGATAAATTCATTTCCAAAATCTTCAGAGGCGTCACGAGGCAACTCACAAGGTAGATTGTCGATAGACATTACCATGATGGCGTTTTCTGCTTTCCAATCACATTCTTTTCTGGAATGAGGGTCATATCCGTAAAAAGGTTCTTCAATGGTGGTGGCTCTTATGGTGGAAGCAATGGGTCCGTTGATGTCACAACTGATATCGGCAATGACTTTACAACGATTATCCATATCGGACAGATCCTTATCCGTTATTAAAATAGGATTATTTGATTTCCATAAGTGACACGCGAAATAGATGTCTGCTTGGCGTATGATATCTCCTAGAACGGAGGTGTAATTTTCAGGTTGTTGATAGAACTCATTTTTATCAAAAGTGCCTTTTTCTGCATGTATATAATAATCATTTGAGTCGAGATGGACATATACCGGATGATTGAAGCTGCTTTCTAAAAAGTCTTTGAGTTCAACTCTCTTAAAACCAAAAAACTGCATCATCTCCTCAGCGCCATGGCCGACTCTTCCCCAACCGGTCACCACTGCTTTCACGGGTTCAGGAAAATGGACTTTTGACCCAACTTCTTCCATCTCTTTGCGATCATGGAAAGAAAGGGGAGAGGCTAGGCGGAACCAATTTTTTTTCAATCCCAATGCCCTGACTCCTTCAAAAACACCAACAATTCCCGCATACCGACCGAACCCAATTAAGCGTTTGCCTTTAAGATCTTTTATCACCTCATAATCAATGAGCGTAATTTTTTTTTCTAAAATGGCTTTCAGTAATTTCGCGTTATAGGGTTGTTTTTTAATGGTGTGTGAGAAAAAGAAGTACTTCTTTTCCGGAATAAGTTCATTTATAGGAACCTCTTTGACACCCAAAAGCACGTCGCAATCTTCAAGAGATGATCTTACTTCGATTCCCAATGCCTCATACTCTTCATCTTTAAATTTCCGATGGACACTGGTCTGTACCGTTATTTGTAACGAGGGATGCTTCTCCAAAATAAGTTGACATTGCTGTGGAGTGAGCACGACTCTAAAATCGGGAGGCGTCTTTCCCTCTCGGATTAATCCGATGTGTAACTTGGCGTTCATAAGGCTATCATTGAGCGGGGGCTAAATTACACACCCAAGCCGAGTTCAAGCAATTATTTTTACGCAGCTTTGTTTTTTCGTGCTGCTTTCTTCTCAGCATGTGCAATAGCCGCTTCTCTCACCCATTTCCCATCTTCATAGGCTTTTACTCGGGTGCTTAGCCTTTGTTTGTTGCAAGGACCGTTACCTTTTACTACTTCATTGAATTCCGTCCAGTCTATTTCACCAAAATCATAATGACCACGCTCCTCGTTCCATTTTAAGTGCGGATCTGGCAACGTGAGTCCTAAGTACTCTGTTTGTGGAACCGACATATCCACAAATTTCTGTCTCAATTCATCGTTACTGTGACGTTTGATTTTCCATGCCATATTTTGTGCACTATGAGCGCTTTCCTTATCACTGGGACCGAACATCATTAAGCTTGGCCACCACCAACGATTTAACGCGTCTTGCGCCATTTGCTTTTGCTCAGGGGTACCTTTTGCCAAAGCAATCATGATTTCATATCCTTGCCTTTGGTGAAAGGATTCTTCTTTGCAAATTCGAATCATGGCCCGGCTGTAGGGACCATAGCTGGTGCGTTGCAAAGAAACTTGATTTACAATAGCGGCACCATCTACTAACCAACCAATGGCGCCAATATCTGCCCAACTCAAGGTGGGATAATTAAAGATGGAACTGTACTTGGCTTTTCCGCTGTGTAATTCTTGAATCAACGTGTCTCGGTCGATTCCAAGCGTTTCTGCAGCGCTGTATAGATATAAGCCGTGTCCTGCTTCATCTTGCACTTTAGCCAATAAAATTGCTTTTCTTCTTAAGGATGGAGCCCTGGTAATCCAATTGCCTTCTGGCAACATTCCGACAATCTCACTATGCGCATGTTGGGCGATTTGTCGTATCAATGTTTTCCGATACGCATCCGGCATCCAATCTTTGGCTTCTACCTTGTTTTCGGCATCAACATAGGTTTGAAAACGAATTAGCTCTTCCATGACGATTAAATTTATGGCAATGTTAATAAAGGAAATCTTAATCAATCAAGTAATTGTGATAAATCATCCAAAATAAAAGTTCAAATCATGTATTTTCGCGGCATGGCTAGACCTATTTTTCACGCGTTATCCGTAAAAAATATTCGCAGAGAAACGGCGGATTGCGTATCGATATCCTTTGATATTCCCGCTGATTTACAAGCACAATACAAATTTGTGCCTGGTCAATATTTAACATTGAGAGCGACCATTAAAGGACAGGATATTCGTCGATCCTATTCAATCAGTAGTGGACTGCAAGATGGAGAATGCAGGGTGGCGATAAAAAAAGTGGAACAAGGATTATTTAGTACTTGGGCCAATGAGGAGCTGAAAGAGGGAGAAGTGATTCAGGTGATGACTCCTATGGGAAGCTTTTCTCCAGCGTTGGATGCAGATGCCCAACGTCATTACTTGCTTATTGGCGCTGGTAGTGGAATAACGCCTTTGATCAGCATCGCCAAGTCAGTTCTCTGTCACGAGCCCAAAAGTGAAGTGTCCTTGATCTATGGAAATCGCCATTTTCAGCAAATTATCTTTAGAGATGAGTTGGAGGATCTCAAGGATACTCATTTAGGAAGGTTCAGGGTATTTCACGTTTTGAGCGGTGAGCCCAATGACATTGGCCTTTTTCATGGTCGTATTAACAACGAAAAAATTCAAGGTTTCTTGAATACGTTTTTTGCTGAAACGGCTATAGATGCCGTGTTTTTATGTGGCCCTCAGGAGATGACGGAAAATGCTAAACAACTTTTTTTAGAAAAAGGAATCGATCCCGAGCATGTTCATGCCGAATTATTCAATACCGCTCAGCCTGTCAAAAGGGAAGAGGTCAAGCGGGTGGAAGAAGCCGCTGATTTATGTGATGTTTCGGTCATTATGGACGGACAGCAGACGGATTTCAAAATGCAGATGGGTGCGATGGTATTGGATGCTGCTCAGAAAGCAGGAATGGATATACCATTTAGTTGTAAGGGCGGCATGTGTTGCACTTGTCGCGCAAAGGTACTAGAGGGGCAGGCAGAAATGTTGGTGAATTATGCATTGGAGCCCGGTGAAGTGCAAGATGGTTATGTACTCACTTGTCAAACCGTTCCAAAGTCTTCTAAATTGGTAGTGGACTTTGATCAATAAGTTGTGATTTGCAGGCTTTCCGTGCCTAAATTCGCGACATGGAGATAGCAAGTAAATTTGATTCGAAGGCAGCAGAAAGTAAATGGTATTCTTATTGGTTGGAAAAGGGCTTTTTTAAAAGTGAGCCTGATCACCGAACCCCATATACCATCGTCATCCCTCCGCCCAACGTAACCGGTGTGTTGCACATGGGGCACATGCTGAATAATACCATTCAAGATGTTTTGATCAGACGTGCACGTATGATGGGATTCAATGCTTGTTGGGTTCCAGGAACGGACCATGCGTCAATTGCGACAGAAGCCAAAGTTGTTCAAAAACTCAGAGCGGAAGGCATTAAAAAATCAGATCTTAGCCGGGATGCTTTCTTGGAGCATGCGTGGGAATGGACACATAAACACGGCGGGATCATACTAGAGCAGTTGAAAAAGCTCGGTGCCAGTTGTGATTGGGATCGTACTCGATTCACCATGGATGAGAAATATTACGACAGCGTAATTGATTGTTTTATTGACTTATATAACAAAGGAAAGATATACCGCGGAGAGCGAATGATCAATTGGGATCCTGCAGCAAAAACCGCGCTCTCTGATGAAGAGGTTATTTATAAAGAGGTGCAATCTTCCCTTTATTTTTTAAAGTATAAGGGAAAGGACAGTGATGAATTTTTAACGGTGGCTACCACACGTCCAGAGACAATTTTAGGAGATGTTGCTGTTTGTGTGAATCCAAAAGATGATCGTTATGTACATTGGATTGGTAAAACTGTAATTGTACCCTTGGTCAATCGTGAAGTCCCCATCATTGCTGATGAATATGTCGATCCAGAATTTGGAACGGGTTGTCTAAAAGTAACCCCTGCTCATGATATGAATGACTTCATGATTGGTCAAAAAAACCAATTGCCCACCATCAATATGATGAATGACGATGGGACGATTTCTGAAGCGGGTGGAATGTATATTGGAAAAGATCGATTTGAAGTAAGGAAGCAAATAGCGGAGGATCTAGAAGCCGCGGGACTCTTGGTAAAAAAGGAGACGCACATGAATAAGGTAGGTTATTCTGAGCGAACGGATGTGGTGATTGAGCCTAGACTTTCTTTGCAATGGTTTGTGGACATGAAAGAATTGAGTGGACCTGCATTGGAAAATGTGATGAATGATAACATTCATTTTTTCCCTCCGAAATTTAAAAACGCCTACCGTCATTGGATGGAAAATATCAAGGATTGGTGTATTTCAAGACAACTTTGGTGGGGGCATCGCATTCCAGCCTGGTATAGTGAGGATGGCAAATGGGTAGTAGCGAAGACAGCATCTGAGGCCAAGGCCAAGATGAGTGAGCAATTCCCAGATTATCAGGGTAGTATTCAGCAAGATTCAGATGTGCTTGACACTTGGTTCAGCTCTTGGTTGTGGCCGATCAGCGTGTTTGATGGTTTCTATTCCAAAGAAGAGGTCGATTATTATTATCCTACCACCGATTTGGTTACAGCACCCGAAATTATGTTTTTCTGGGTAGCTCGAATGATCATTGCTGGATATGAGTACAAGGGAGATTTACCATTTAAGAATGTTTATTATACCGGAATTGTTCGGGATAAGCAAGGTCGAAAGATGAGTAAATCTTTAGGGAATTCACCAGACCCATTGGATTTGATGGATCAATTTGGAGCAGATGGTGTACGAGTGGGAATGTTATTATCCTCTCCTGCTGGAAACGATTTGTTATTTGATGAGGGCCTTTGTGAGCAAGGAAGAAATTTCAGCAACAAGATTTGGAATGCGTTCCGATTAATCAAGGGATGGGAAAATAATTTATTAGATACCTCAACAAGACCTTCTGCTTCTGTGGCTGTGCAATGGATGAATGCGCAATTGAATGCGACAATTCTGAAATTGAACGATGATTACACGAAATTCAGAATGAATGAAGCCCTAATGACTACATACAAGTTGATTTGGGATGATTTCTGTTCATGGTATTTGGAAATGGTCAAACCGCCTTACGGAGAGGGAATGGACAAAACTACCTATCAGGCCACCCTGACGATTTTTGATAAAATTCTTAGACTTCTTCATCCTTTCATGCCGTTTTTGTCAGAGGAAATTTGGCAAACAATACAACCTCGTGGTGATAAAGAGACCATTTGTTTAGCCGCTTGGCCCGAGGTTGAGCAGTCCGATGAAAAGTGGCTTTCTGTGTTTGATGAATTTTCGGAAATTATTATCGGAATAAGAAATATCAGGAAGGAGAATCAAATTGCAAATAAAGAAAAGCTTGTATTGAAATGTTTGGTTCAGCAGGGAGGTCAGCATTTATTTCATCCAGTAATTGAACATTTAGGAAACATCAGCGAAACCCAATATTTGAAGGAGAAGCCAAGTCAATGTTATTCGTTTATTGTCAAGGGAAAGGAGTATTTTATTCCGTTCTCTGCTCATTTTGATCTCGAAGCCGAAAAAACCAAATTATTGGAAGAATTGAAATACACAGAGGGTTTTTTGAATATGGTTCAGAAGAAGTTAGGCAATGAAGGTTTTGTGGCCAAAGCACCGAGTGTTGTTTTGGAGGCTGAGCGCAAGAAAGAAGCGGATGCTGTAGCCAAAATAGCCTTGCTTAATGAGCAACTTAGGGGATTGAACTAACATTTAACAAGTAAAATATGAGGTCTTTGAATAAAATTCTTTTGAGAAGGCCATCTACCTATTATATTTGCCCTTACGAGAAAAAAATATGAAAAAAGGATATTCATTTTTAATGGCGTTGATCTTTGGTACCATTGGTACACTTTCAGCCCAGCATCAGCATGATTTCAAATGTGCAGAGCACCACAAGCGTGCGGAGCAGATTCAGAAGCATCCCGAGGTATTGCAATGGGAGGCTTATCAAGATGCTTTTATTGCCGATTTCATTCGAAATAATAACCTGCAAATTCGCGACTCTAGTGTTGTTTATACGATTCCTGTGGTTTTCCATTTGATTCACCAATATGGAATTGAGAATATACCCAATGAAAATATTTACAACCAGATTGCTATTTTAAATCGCGATTACAACAAGCAAAATGCGGATACGGCCGATGTAGTTCTTCCTTTTAGGTCCATTGTAGCGGATTGTAAGTTCCAGTTTAAGTTGGCGACCATTGATCCATTGGGAAATTGTACCAACGGGATTGATCGTATTGCTTCCACATTGACCTATGTTGGAAATGATATTGCTAAACTGAATCCATGGCCTCGTCACAAATACCTCAATGTATGGGTAATCAACGATATGGAAGATGGAGTGGCAGGATATGCTTATCGTCCATCAGGTGTGGCAGATGCTTCTTCGGCATGGCAAGATGGAATTATTATTCGTTATGACTACATTGGTTCTTTGCCTCCTGCGGCTTCTTGGGCCAGTCGTGCTTTAACTCATGAGATTGGCCATTGGTTGGATTTAGCGCATACTTGGGGAGGAACTAATGAGCCGGAAGTAGAATGTGGTGATGACAACGTAGAAGATACTCCTCCAACAGCGGGACATGACAACTGTGGAAATAAATTTGACAATGAATGTGATAATGTTGTTTTACCCCTGATGACTGACGCCACTCAAACGGCCTACAAGTTTGGTAGTGTTACCACGACTTCAGGAACAACCGACCCGAGCACTTTACCATTCGTAGGGGACTCTGTTTGGACAGCTAACGGCATGATTCCTTCATTGGTCTTTAGTCCTTTTTCAGCATCAGGAGTTTCTGCTCAACCAGAAACGACAGGCTCATTTGGGTTTTCGGGATGGGGAACAGGTGCTACGGATCAGAACAACACCTATGCGAACATGACCGGAACGATAAATACCAATCAGTACTATGAGTTCACCCTTTCCAATGACTCCACTCAATTGTTGTCTTTAACCGGTGTTACCTTCGATGTTCAGCGCAGTACGCATGGTCCTCGTTGTTTTGCAGTTCGTTCAAGTGCCAACAATTTTTCGAGCAATTTGGCAGCTGTGATTACACCAGCCAATCCTGCCTTGACGGTGCAAACAGGCAATGTAATGTTCTTTGCAACCGATGTAAGCACCAATCAAGTTGGAGCCAAAATCAACCTTTCTGGCCCTGGATTTAACGACATCAATGATGGTAACGTTACCTTCCGAATTTATGCCTGGAATGCAGAAAGTGCAGCGGGAAATTTTGCGGTAGATAATGTCAATTTCACGGGTTCTTACGGTACAATTGAAAACGTCCAAAACTACATGGAATATTCTTATTGTTCGGTTATGTTTACCAATGGTCAGAAGAATAGAATGATAGGTTCTTTGAACTCGCCTGTTGCAAACCGAATGAACTTGTCAACCCCAGAAAATTTGGCTGCTACCGGCACAGATGGAGTCCATGATTTGGTATGTGCCCCTACTGCGGATTTTTATCCTTCTTCAAAAATTGCGTGTGAAGGAAATGCGATTACATTCTATGATTATTCTTCAGATGCAGAGGCTACCTCTTGGTCATGGACCTTCCAAGATGCCAACCCTTCCACTAGCACGAGCCAAAATCCTTCCGTTACCTTCACGAGTGGCGGTTGGAAAAGTGTTACGTTAACAGCTACTAATGCTGTAGGAAGTACCACCACTACCAATACCATGGCGATTTATGTCACGCCGAATTGGCCTGAAGTAGCAGGAATTATGCAAGAGAATTGTAATGTGAATCCGATTACTCAACATGCGTTTCAAGCCTACAATATGAGCGCAAATGAATCTAATTGGAATTATACCACGGCTTCAGGATACAAGCCCAATGGGTCTGAACCAAATGGATGTTTGGTATTGAACAACAATGATGTGCCAGTCAATTTATTAGGAATGAGAGGGTATGATGTGGATGAATTGATCACTCCATCAATGGATTTGAGTTTGCTTTCAAATGGTAAGTTAAGTTTCCGATATGCTTATGCAACGGGAGCGGCTACCTTGACAGACGCAACAGAAACCCTTGAAATTTGGTCGAGTCGTACATGCGGTGAAGATTGGCAGTTCAGAACTTCATTAGATGCGGATGCGCTCGTAACAGCAGGTTCGTATTCCAACGACTTTGTTCCAAATGGCAACACGCATTGGGTAGAGAAGCAAGTGACCATTCCAAGTACCTATGAGACCAATAACGTTCGTTTCAAGTTTGTATTTACTTCATCTTTCTCTAGCAATCATTTGTATTTAGATGATATCAATATTTTGGGAACAGTTAATGTAGACGAGTTTGATAAGGCCAGACAAATTCAGTTGTTCCCCAATCCAGTTGGAGAAATGTTGAATGTTCAACTTCCTGCACAAGGAGTTTATTCTGGACTCAATGTTAGAGATATTTCTGGACGAATTGTCATTGCTCAATCATTGAATGGGGCCGCTCAAAGCGCGCAGATTCAAGTTTCGACAGCATCGTTATCCTCAGGAATGTATTTGTTAGAGTTGGTTGGAAGCGAAGGAGTGATTTCAAGCGAATTCATGAAAGGAGTAGAATAAAAGAAATTACGGATAGAAAAAGGGCGTCATTGACGCCCTTTTTTGTTGTACGAAATAAGGTGAATTAAAAAACAGTATCTAATGCGTTTTTAAAGGCAAGTATTGTTTTTTCTAGATCAGCTGAAGTATGTGCCTCGGATATGAATCCTACTTCATATCCGCTAGGACCCAAGTAAATTCCCTCACTGAGGAGGTGGGCATGGAAGGGAGCAAACTTTTTTACCTCTTCACCATTGATTTCATGCATGGCTCGTACCTTGTCGGCAAAACCAAAGGATAGCCAAAATATAGAGCCGATACTGAACATTTTAAAACCGTAGTCCTTTTCTTGCGCATAGGAATTGACTGAATGCACCAGATGGTCTGTTTTTTCTTTTAGCTCCTCATAGAAATGAGGTCGCAAGCAATTTTTAAGTTGAGCAATTCCAGCTGACATGGCTACCGGATTTCCAGAAAGGGTTCCAGCCTGGTAAACAGGACCTTCAGGAGCAACGCAAGACATGATTTCGGCGCTGGATGCATATGCTCCAACTGGAAGGCCTCCACCAATGATTTTGCCGAATGCCATGACATCGGGTTGAATATTATAATAACCGGCGGCACCTTCAAAGCCTACGCGAAATCCAGAGATTACTTCATCGAATAATAAAACGATTCCCTCTGCGGTACAAATCTCTCTCAGAGCCACCAAAAAATCTCGGTCTTGTATCAGCAAACCATTGTTGGCAGGTATGGGTTCTATCGCAACGACCGCAATTTGATTCTTGAAAGTGGCTACCGCATTTTTTACCGCATTAATATCGTTGAGAGGAAGAACGATGGTTTCTTTTGCATAAGATTCGGGTATCCCTGCCGAGTCGGAAGTTCCCAGTGTTGCAAGTCCACTTCCTGCTTTTACTAGTAAGCTATCTACATGACCATGATAGCAGCCTTCGAACTTAATTATTTTATCCCTTTTGGTATAACCACGAGCCAATCGAATGGCGCTCATGGCGGCTTCCGTTCCGCTGCTAACGAAACGAATTTTCTCAATGAAGCGATGATTACGGATGATGAGCTCGGCGAGTTCATTCTCTAATAGGGTTGGGGCACCAAAGCTACTTCCTAAAGCAACGGTTTGTTGAACAGCACTTACTACTTCGTGGTGCGCGTGACCCAAAATAAGGGGACCCCATGAGCAACAATAGTCGATATACTCATTCCCATCAATATCCCAAACATGAGCCCCTTTTCCTTTCTGAAAAAAAATGGGAGTTCCACCCACTGATTTAAATGCTCGAACGGGGGAGTTTACTCCGCCGGGAAATAGGGTCTTTGCAATTTCAAAGGCCTTTTCTGAATTTTCTCTCTTCATGAATTACATTTTCTCGATAACAAATCGATATTGCTCCATAATGGCATTACAAAGCAACTTTTTGCAAGCTTGATCAACCATCTCATGGGCAGCCGCTTCATTCTCTGCTTCTATCCAAATGGTCATATGCTTTCCAATACGAACATTTTCAATTCCGGATAATCCAAGGTTTCCCATGGCAGAGGTAACTGCTTTTCCTTGTGGATCCAATAATGCATCTAATGGCATTACATCAACTTCGGCTTTAAATTTCATGATGAAAATTTTTTATAATGTGTGAAGGATAATATTAAATAGAAGCCCATTGCGATGAGTATCGCATAATAAAGCGATTTTCCCATTAGTGCGGAAATTACAAACACGAGGATGAACGAAATAAGTAATATCCATTTTATTTCTTGACCTTTCCACACGAGGCCTTTGAATTTTAAATTCAATAAGGGTAAGGTGGAAATCATCAGTGTGGTGGTAATAAAAGTCAACAAATGAATCATTGTATGGGATAGTCCGATTCCATTGGCTTTGATCAGATGTTCGTTGAGTCCAATGGCAGCAACCCAGATCATGGCACTCGCAGGAACAGGCAGTCCCTTAAAATGTTCCATGGCATTGGTGTCCAAATTAAATCTGGCCAAGCGATAGGCCGCACCTAAAGGCAAAATGAACGGAATAAATCGGCACCAGCAATCGGCAGGTAAGAATTGACTGGCCCAAATGGCAGGAACAACTCCAAAGGAGACCACATCAGCGAGTGAATCTAATTGTGCTCCGAGTGCGGAAGAGACGCCCAATGCACGAGCGACTAATCCATCAAAAAAATCCAGAACTGCCGCAATGACAATGCAAATCATTCCCCATTGGAGGCGGTTTGGATCGTTGGAAGTGGAGAGTACAATAGCGAGGCAACCCATGAATAAGTTGCCCAGGGTGATGCTATTGGGAATCCAACTTCGCATTACAGGGTTTGTTTTACCTCCACTTCTTCAAATGCTTCTACCAAGTCACCTACTTTGATATCGTTGAAACGATCGATGTTCAAGCCACATTCATATCCTTTGGTAACATCTTTCACGTCATCTTTGAAACGCTTTAATGAACCAAGGTTACCGGTATAAATGACAACACCATCTCTAATGATGCGTACTTTGTTGTTTCGATTGATTTTACCATCCTGAACAAAGCAACCTGCGATGGTGCCTACTTTAGAGATCTTAAAGGTTTCGCGTATTTCCGCAGTACCCACCACTTGTTCTTCAATTTTGGCAGACAACATACCTTCCATGGCCTCTTTGATTTCTTCGATGGCTTTGTAGATAATGGAATATTGTCGGATTTGAATTTCTTCGGTTTCAGCCAATTTGCGAGCACTGGTTGAAGGTCTCACTTGGAAACCAACGATGATGGCGTCGGAGGCACTTGCTAGTAACACATCGCTTTCTGAGATTTGTCCAACTCCTTTGTGTACGATGCTTACTTGAACTTTGTCGGTAGAAAGTTTTTGCAAGCTATCTACCAATGCCTCTACAGACCCATCCACATCTCCCTTCACAATCAAGTTTAATTCTTTGAAATCACCCAACGCGATACGTCTTCCAATTTCTTCGATGGTAAGATGTTTTTTAGTACGCACACTTTGTTCGCGTTGTAATTGTTGACGCTTGGTTGCGATTTCGCGGGCTTCGCGTTCTTCTTCGAATACATAGAACTTATCTCCGGCATTAGGAGCGCCTTCAAAACCAAGAATCGATACAGGTGTCGCAGGACCTGCTGCTTCAATTTTTTGCCCGCGCTCGTTGAACATGGCTTTTACTCTTCCGCTCCATTGTCCGGCGAGAATTGCGTCACCGATTCTCATTGTACCTCCTGATACTAGACAGGTGGTGACGAATCCTCTTCCTTTATCCAAAGAAGCTTCGATGATGGTACCAGTGGCACGTTTGTTTGGATTGGCTTTTAGTTCGAGCATTTCAGCTTCGAGCACCACTTTCTCCAACAGTTTATCGATATTCAATCCTTTTTTTGCCGCAATTTCTTGGGATTGGAATTTTCCACCCCACTCTTCGACTAATATATTCATAGCAGAAAGCTGCTCTCTGATTTTATCGGGATTGGCTTCTGGTTTATCAATTTTATTAAATGCGAAAATCATCGGCACGCCAGCGGCTTGCGCATGCGAAATTGCTTCTTTCGTTTGCGGCATGACATTGTCATCGGCCGCAATCACAATAATGACAATATCGGTTACTTGAGCTCCTCTTGCACGCATCGCAGTGAAGGCTTCGTGACCTGGAGTATCAATGAATGTAATTTGCTTTCCATTGGCGATTTTCACACTATATGCACCCATGTGTTGGGTGATACCGCCGGCCTCTCCAGCTACTACATTGGCTTTACGAATAAAGTCGAGCAAGGAGGTCTTACCATGGTCAACGTGTCCCATGACAGTGACAACGGGAGGACGTGAACTCAAATCACCAGGTTGATCTTCTTCTTCAAAAACGGCCTCTGAAACTTCGGCGCTTACGAATTGAATTTCGAATCCAAATTCTTCAGCGATTATATGAATGGTTTCCGCATCCAATCGTTGATTGATGGAAGCAAAAATACCTAACTGCATACAAGCTGCGATGATTTCAGTGGGCTGACGATTCATTAACGTAGCCAACTCGGAGACGGTCACAAATTCGGTCAATTTGATAATGGCGTTCTCTGCTTGTTCGCGCATCATTTTTTCTTCATGCTTCTTTGCTTGCATGTCGCGTTTATCGCGTCGATTTTTAGAAGCTTTGGATTTTCCAGATCCCCCTAATCTCGCGAGTGTCTCACGAATTTTATTTTGAATATCTTGCTCACTTAGTTCTGTCTTTTGAGGAGTCGCTTGTTGTGGTTTTTTAAATTGATTTCGTTTATCAATTTCTTGTTGGCGAGAGATATCAACTTTAGAAACGCGCTTGCGCTTGCGTTTCTCTTTGTTGTCATCTGCTTTTTGTTCAGGTTTTTTCTTTTCTTGCTCTACGGGCAGAACAATGTGCCCCATTACTTTAGGACCCGTTAACTTCTCTACGTTTACTCGAATCAATTCTTTCTCTACCGGTGCCTCTGGCTCTTCTACGGCAGGCGCTTCTGCGATGGCTTTTTCTTCCACAGCAGGAGTTTCGTCTTTAACCTCCTCTTTCTTCTTTTTACCACGACCTCCTTTGATAGCACCTAAATCAATTTTTCCAACAATTTTAACTTCATTAGGACTGTCCGATTTTTCTTCTTCGGTTGGTGCTACTGCTACGGGCGCATCTTTTTTAGTCGTTTTCTCTTCTTTGACAGACTCCTCTGCTGGAGTCGCTTTTTTAGGCTCCGGTTTTTTTCTTTTGAATTGGGCTAAATCAATCTCTTGAGCTTCCTCCTCTGCTTGTTCCGCTTTCTTTTTAGAATCTTGAATGGTAATCGTTTCTCTAGACTCTTTGTATTTGGTAGCAACGGCTTTGGTTTTTTCCTTGGCTATTTGGTCTCCGGCAAACTCAGCCAAGAGCATATCGAAGACGTCAGCTTCAATTTTAGCCATGGGGTTGTTATCAATTACAACTCCTTTTTTGGATAAAAACTCGACAATGGTATCCTTACTCACATTCAATTGAGTAGCGGCTTTTCCGAGTCGTTGCGGTCCTTTGATTTCTGACATTTTTTTAAACTTTTATTGGAACAATTCTTTCACACAAAACAGGAACAAAACAATTTTTTATTCAAATTCTGATTTCAAAATTTGAAGCACTTCTTCAATGGTTTCTTCTTCTAAGTCTGTTCTTCTGACTAATTCTTCTTTAGAAAGATCCAGCACCGCTCTGGCGGTATCACAACCTACCGATTTTAACTCATCGATAATCCAACCATCGATTTCATCTGCAAATTCTTCCAAATCCACATCATCAATATCGGTTTCTGTTTCACGATATACATC
>CAZJCQ010000014.1:0-41620 GCA_964544665.1 uncultured Chryseobacterium sp.
AAACCGCGGAGAACAAATTTGGATAAAACAAAAATGATGTTTGATTTTATAAAACTAGATGTTTACCAAAAAGCCAAGCATTTTCATTTGCAGTGTATGGTGGTAATGAGGGAAAATAAACTTGAGCGATTTGTGAACGACCAATTGGGTAGGGCATCTTTCAGCGTGGCATTGAACATAGCAGAGGGAAGCGGCAAATTCTCAAAAGTGGATCGACGAAATTTTTATATTATTGCGAGAGCTTCATTATTTGAGTGCATTGCTGTTCTTGACATACTCAGAGATCGTGATATAATCGAAAGCAGCAATTTTGATGTAATGGTGGATGCTGCTGATGAGTTGTCAAGGATGCTTTTTGTGATGATTAGAAATTTGGGATGAATCACAATGCAATTTGTAGGCTGTTGTGATATTGGACAAAGCTCTAAATGTTGGGTCTTTACAATCACAGGGAATTAAAATCAGAGTGAGAAACAGAGCGAGAGCAAAGTTTTGATCTCTGATTTTTTGTTTTCATTCTGTTCCCCGCCCTCACTCTCGCTCTCACTCTCGCTCTCACTCTCACTCTCACTCTCACTCTCACTCTCACTCTCACTCTCGCTCTCACTCTCGCTCTCGCTCTCACTCTCGCTCTCACTCTCGCTCTCACTCTCACTCTCGCTCTCACTCTCACTCTCGCTCTCACTCTCACTCTCACTCTCACTCTCACTCTCACTCTTCTACCTATCCCTCCATCCCCTCTACGTTCATTTTGTTGTTTTTGCGTTTAAATAGGGAGGAGTCTACTTTTCCAAATTTCCAGCTCACATTCAAGCGCCATACTTGCCAGTCACGATAGCGTTTGGAGTCTTGAATAAAATAAGGGGATGCACTGTACATGCTCGTTACGCGTGTATGAAAAATGTCTTGCGCAGCCAATGACACTGTTAAATTGCGATCTTTTAAAAAGTCTTTTTTGATGCTGATATCCATTCCGTAACTGGGTCGAATGTATCCTTGGACAGTATTCACTGCTCCACCATGCATTCCTCCTCCTCCCATGCCTCCGCCAAATCCGCCTCCTCCCATTCCGCCGCCGCGCTCGCTACTGCCCACATCTAATGCTTTTTTACTTGCGTAATCGCCGTTGACTTGTATGACAATATTTTTAGGGAGCTTGAATGAGTAATTCATCTTGATCCAATAACTATTGATCGAATTCGTCAACTGGGGACTGATATTCGAACCATCGATGGTGCTATTGTAAATGTTGAGAGTTGTGGTCATGTCGAGCCATTTTCCAAATCCATTTCGTGAAACCATCTCGATTCCCGATGCCCAGCCGTAATAAGCATTTAAAGATGTATTGATGATAACGGTGTCGTTCAATACAGGACTAAATTCGGTTACTTGTTGTTTAATGGTAACATTGGTGGTGTAGCGCGAGTAAGCACTTGCTACAAAGGTGTGCTGACGACTAAAGTTTTTGAGGTATGATAACTCGGCACTGTGTGTGAATTCTGGTTTTAAACTTGGATTTCCTCTACTCACATTCAAGGAGTCACTGTAATCAGTAAATGGAGATAATTGCATAAAACTAGGACGGTTAATTCTTCGATTGAGCGATAGTTGAACATCCTGCGTTTCATCAATCACGCGCGTTAAGTACAAAGAAGGGAATAGGCTAATGGGATAATCGATTCGATAACTTTGATTGGTCTTCTTTAATGTTCCGGTATAAAAACTACTTTCAGCTCGGAGTCCTATTTGGTATTTCCATTTATCTCCATTGATTGAAAGGGTAGTGTACATTGCCTCTATTTGCTCTTGGTAGGCGTAGTCTACTTTAAGGGCATTGTTGACGAAGTAATCATTTAGCAAGGGATCGAAGCGCAGGTTGTCGTATTGGCTACCATATTTTCGCAAAGAGAATCTGCGACCTGCTTCAATCTTCAATCGATCATTGAGTTTCGAAACAAAATCCATTTGAAATGTAAATACCTGTTGGCGCACTCCTCCCAATTGTTGCCATATCGAGGGGTCACGATCGTCATAGACGTTTTTATAATCTCCGTTATATCGGCTCTTGATGGCGTTGTAGTTAAAGTCAGCCGTAAATTCCGTTCCTTCTTTGGTAAATAAATGTTTGTACAATGCGCTGGTCCCTATGTTTTGGAAAGTTCGCTCTGTGTCACTCCGACGATAGTAGTGACCGGTATCAGGGGATGATGTGCTGAGCGTATCCACTAAAACATCCAACGAATCGCTCGGCTGAAAGGCCCCTTGATTGAAACTTTGTGAAATCGTCAACGTGTTTCGATTGTCCATTAAAAAATCGACTCCTACATTTCCTCTGGCAAAATAACCGTTATTGATATTGATTTGATTTTGATCGGAGGTCAGTGGAAGTAATCCTAAGTCGTCTCTTTTGGTGATACCATTCGATACACTGCGACGCTGATTCAAGTTTCCATTGGCGAAAAGGTTAAATTTACCTTCTCTAATATTGAAATCAACTCCTCCATTGTAGCGGTAGGGTTTGGAAAATTGATCCATGAATTCGGGAGAAACAGAAGAGATTCCCGAACGAATACTACCGTTGTATCCTTTGCCTCTGTTCTTTTTCATCACAATGTTGACAATTCCTCCCCCTCCTCCCGAGGCATCATATTTGGCGGATGGGTTGGTGATGACCTCTACTTTTTGAATGGCATCGGCAGGAATTTGATCGATGGAAAGGGTTGTTGGACGACCATCCACAAATATTTGCGGAGCGGTATTTCGGACACTTACATTTCCATCTTGGTCTACCTGAACCACTGGAATATTACGCAAGACATCTTCGGCCGTTCCTCCTGCATTTATGGCGGTTTTTTCTACGTCATAAATGCTTTTGTCAAACTCCTTGCGAAATCCATTTTCATCGTCAGTAACCACCAGTTCTTTCATGTTGGCCGGAGACATACTGATATTTCCTAAATCTTTTTCAATGGGAAAGCCATTGCCTGGAACAATTTGATATTCTACCCATTTTTTATTAAAACCTACCAATGCAAACTCGATGGAGAGCTTTTGATTGACAGGAAGTTTATCAATCGTAAAATCTCCATTTCTCTCAGTTAAAGCACCATTTAATAATTTCCCTTTTTCGTCCATTACCCGAATGACCGCATACTCCATCGGTGTTTTTAAGGTGCTGTCTATGACTTTTCCATAGAGACGTGCGGTCATTTCTCCCCCTTGCCAGTTGCCTCTTTGGCCCCCTCCTTTACCGCCTCTCCCTTGGTTGGGTTGCGCTAATAAAGGAGATGAGAAAACAATAAGAATGACGAAAAGAAAGGAGGGTCCTTTAACAATGGATTGTAGAAACTTCATGAGGTAAATATAAGCAGTTTCAAATTACACCCTACTTTTGAATTATGAAGCCGATACCATTTTCTCCACCACGGATTGATGAGAAGACCATTGAAAAAGTAACGCAAGTATTGCGGTCAGGATGGATAACAACCGGTCCTGTAACCAGGGAGCTCGAGAAGAAGATTCAGCAATACATCGGAGCCGGTCCTGTGCTTTGTCTTAATGCGTGGACCAATGCGGTGGAGTTAATGTTAAGGTGGTATGGAGTGGGAGAGGGAGATGAGGTGATCATTCCTGCCTATACTTATGCGGCAACGGCCAATATTGTCATTCACGTCGGTGCTAAGCCGGTCATGGTGGATATTGAAGAGAACGGATTTTTAATGGATCTGCATGCCTTGAAAACGGCCATTACAGAAAGGACAAAAGTCATCATGCCTGTAGATTTTGCCGGGCTCCCTGTAGATTATGAAGCAGTGATGGAGATTGCGAGATTTTCGGCGCAACTGTTTGTTGCTTCAAATGACAATCAAAGGAAATTGGGACGCATAATGGTTATTTCCGACGCGGCTCATTCGTTTGGTGCTTTATACAATGGAAGACCAGTAGGCGGAGAGGTAGATGTAGCGGCATTTAGTTTTCATGCAGTGAAAAATTTTACCACTGCAGAGGGAGGTGCCTTGGTTTTTAATTTACCAAATCCATTTGATAATGCTCAAATATGGAAGGAGATTAACACAAAATCCTTGCATGGGCAAACCAAAGACGCCATGTCCAAGACACAGGCCGGACAATGGCAATATGATATTGTTGAGGCGGGATATAAATGTAATATGACCGATATTCAGGCGGCTTTGGGATGGGTAGAAATGGATCGATATGCAACTGATCATATTCCCCGACGAAAGGCGATTGTAAAAAAGTACAACGAAATTTTTGAAGGAAATCCTCAATGTATTTTACCGGTCTTTGAAGAGGGGAAACGGGAGAGCAGTTATCACTTATATCCATTGCGCATTAAAGGAATAACAGAAGATCAGCGGAATCATATTATTTCGCTTTTGGCTCAACAAAACATCTCCACCAATGTCCATTTTCAGCCATTGCCTCGATTGAGTTATTATCGAAATTTGGGATATCGCGAGCAAGATTATCCTCATGCATTGAAACAGTTCGCAAATGAAATTTCCTTACCTGTTTATTATGATTTAGCGGATGAAGATGTTGTTCGAATCGGCATCGCAATTGGCGAAGCGATAAATCAGCTATAGATGAAAAGGGCAGTTGATATATTGGGCAGTGCTGTGGGTATAATATTGCTTTTGATTCCTTTTTTGTTGATTGCATTGATCATTTTCTTAGTGGATTTTGGCCATCCATTTTTTTTGCAAGAGCGCATCGGAAGGGAAGGTGTGGCCTTTAAGATGATCAAGTTCCGATCCATGCGAATACATGCGCCACAAGGGGCGCAATTAACGGTAGGCAAAGATCCACGAATCACCAGAATAGGAAGTTGGATTCGTAAATACAAGGTGGATGAATTGCCGCAATTGATGAATGTATTGAAGGGAGATATGAGTCTCGTGGGACCCAGACCTGAGGTGAAGCGATATGTGGATATGTATACGGCTGATCAAAGGGCAGTATTGAAAGTTCGGCCTGGAATTACCGATTATGCCTCCATTGAATATTTTGAAGAGAGCAGTTTACTGGCCCAAAGCACGGATCCAGAGAAGACGTATATCGAGGAGATCATGCCCGCTAAGTTGAAGATCAATTTGCGATATCTGGAAAAGCCAAGTGTTTGGGAGGATTTACGGGTTATAGGATTGACATTTTTGCGAATCGTGAAGTAGTTCATTATGTTGATTTTGTTCAGTTTTTAGGGGCATGAAATTCCTTATTTTTGGAACATGAATTCATTTATTAAGTGTTGTTTGATGATTGGGCTTTTCCTAGGAGTAAAGCCATTGATGTGGAGTCAAAACGAGCCTATTCATTATAAGAAAGAAAGAAAAATTACCAATGTGCGTCAGTTGACCTATGGAGGAAATAATGCAGAGGCATATTTCAATCCGAAGGGCGATCAATTGGTTTTTCAAAGTGATAATGCAAGATGGGGTGTAGGATGTGATCAGATTTTCACCTTGCGATTGAATGCGCCAGGGGACTCTACTCGAAAGCAGATGATATCGACCGGTCAAGGACGAACCACTTGTTCTTGGTTCATGCCCGATGGGCAACATTTTCTATATGCCTCAACCCATCAAGGCGCAGTTCAATGTCCCCCAGTGCCTGAAAAGAAACCGGGACACTATGTTTGGCCCTTGTATTCGGATTATGAGATTTATGTAGCAGATCTGAACGGAAATATTACCAAACAATTGACCCATAGTCCTCGATATGATGCAGAGGCCACCATCAGTCCAAAGGGCGATAAAATAATATTTACGAGTTTAAGAAACGGTGATTTGGATCTGTATACCATGAATTTGGATGGGACGGATTTGAAGCAAATCACCTCCACTTTGGGATACGATGGTGGAGCCACTTTTTCTCCGGATGGCAATTATATTGTCTGGAGGGCCTCTCGTCCTTCATCAATGGAGGATGTGAAGAAGTATCGCGACCTACTTGCGCAAGATTTGGTGGAGCCTTCCAATTTAGAAATTTTTGTTGCGAAAGCAGATGGCTCGGATGTCAAACAAATCACGCAATTGGGCAATGCAAATTGGTCACCCACTTTTTCACCAGATGGTAAGCATGTTGTGTTTTGTAGCAACTACAAAAGCAATATCGGATTTCCCTTTAATCTTTTCATGATTGGAATAGATGGGAAAGGATTGCAACAGCTCACTTTTGATACAGAGTTCGACTCCTTTCCGATGTTCTCGCCGGATGGAAAACAATTGGTTTGGTGCAGTAATCGAAATAACGGAAGAACCCGTGATACCAATATCTTCATAGCGGATTGGAAGGAATGATTTTTTCCGAGCAGCAATTGCGGCAATTCGAACAAACGGGTTGCTTAGTGGTCGATGACTTCTTGAGTTTTGAAGAAGTAAATCAGTGCATTGATTTTTTGCACACCTTGCAAAAAGAAGCTCAATTGAAAAGGGCGGGTATCGGGAAGGGCGATCATTTTCAAATCAATGATGAGCAGCGGGGAGATTATATTTTTTGGTTAAATCCCCAGGGTAGCCATTCAGCAGAGCGTCTTTATTTTGGTCGAATGGAGGAGGTGAGAATGGCTTTAAATCGTGCTTTTTTCTTAGGTATTCAGACATTGGAAGCCCATTTAGCGTTATACCCTAAGGGTGCATTTTATAAAAAGCACAGTGACCAGCATCAGGTGGGATCGCGAAGAGTAGTTTCTTCTGTATTGTATTTAAATACCAATTGGAATTCACAAAAAGGAGGGCATTTAGTTATCGATTTGGAAGACGGGAATAATCAAACGATTGAGCCGCAAGGTGGTCGACTCATATTATTTCTCTCGCATTTGTTGCATGAGGTGCAAACCACTTTTGAAGACCGAATGTCGATTACTGGATGGTTGTTACGATAACTAGATACGATGACCGTAATTAGCCGCGTAATATTTTTGGTAATCTCCTGATTTCACCGCTTGCACCCAATCATTGTTCTTGATGTACCAAAGTATGGTTTCTTGTAATGCTTTTTTGAAGTCTTGTGTTGGATGCCAATTTAGTGTGCGTTCCAATTTGCTCGCATCAATCGCATAGCGGAAATCATGACCCTTTCGATCTTCTACAAATTGAATTCTCGATTTGGCTTCGCCTTGATGGCGTTCAAGTACAGCATCCGTCAATTCACAGATAAGCTCAACCAATTCTAAATTGTTCCATTCATTGTTCCCACCAATGCAATAGGTTTCACCTTGATTACCCTGGTGAAAAATGCAATCTATAGCGCGAGCGTGATCCTCTACCCAAAGCCAATCACGAACATTGTCGCCCTTGCCATAGATGGGTAGTGGTTGCTGATGAATGATGTTTTGAATGATAATGGGAATTAGTTTTTCCGGAAATTGATGACTGCCATAGTTGTTGGAACAGTTTGAAATGACAAAGGGTAATCGATAGGTATCTCCATAGGATCGAACCAAGTGGTCACTTGCCGCCTTGCTTGCAGAGTATGGACTATGTGGGTTGTAAGGAGTGTCCTCATTAAATTTCCCATCTTTCCCGAGAGATCCAAATACTTCATCCGTTGAAACATGATAAAATAGATGATCTTCGTTTTCTTTCCAGTATTTTTTCGCGGCATTCAATAATTGGGCAGTGCCGAGAACATTCGTATGAATAAATGACATCGGATCGAGTATGGAGCGATCTACATGACTTTCAGCCGCAAGATGAATGATGTGGCTGATGTGATACTGCTGAAATACTTGATCGATTTGTTCTTCTTTGGTGATATCCCCTTTGACAAATGTGTAGTTGCCTTTGGCTTCAACATCTTGAATGGAGGTTAGGTTTCCGGCGTACGTCAAAGCATCAAAATTGACAATGTGATATTGTGGATATTGGTTCACGAATAAACGAACGACATGCGAACCAATAAATCCGGCACCTCCCGTTATTAAGATGCTTTTCTTATTCATTTACCAGGAATCGTATATTGAACACCGATTTGATACCAAGTTCCAGGCATGGTAACATCACCTGTGAAGCTGTATTTTTGATTGGTTAGGTTGGAAAGGTCGGCAAAAATGGACCATTCATCCAATTGAAAAGCAGTTCTCCAATCTAGCAAGTGTACCATTGGTTGGCTCGAACGTTGCCAAGATCGATAGGTTAACTGATGGCTAATGTGTTTACCTGTTTGAAGGCCTAAGAACACGATATTTTGTTGATTAATTTGATTGTATACGTATTTGCTCACGTAGACATTGTTGTTCATCGTAGTGGTCAAGAAATTAGAACGGATTCCCCATTGCGTGAGTGATAATATTTCGCTTTGGAAGAGATCCAATTGTTGGAAATTTCCTTTGATTTGACATTCGACACCACCGAATTGAGAAATTCCGATGTTCATCGGGTACCATAAATTGGGGTCGATTTGATTGTCGTATCCCTTGGTGAAATCGATTTGATTATTTACGCGACGATAGAAATACGAGAGTTGAAATTGAAGCGCAGCGGCTTGATAGCGAACCCCTGTTTCTGCGGTCCATCCATATTCGGTGGTGAGGTTGGGGTTTCCTACATTTTTGCTGTCGGAGTAGTATAAATCGGTGTAAGAAGGCAAGCGGCTGCCTGCACCCGAATGAATAAAGAATTGTCCTCTTTCTTTTTTGTACAAAAAGGTAAATGAAGGGAATATTTTTGGCTGATAACTCGGGCTTACCTGAGCATTGAGTCCTGCGGTAATTTGGTAATGGGGGTGTAGTTGAAATTGTTGTTCGACATAAACGGTATTCAGCACACGCTCATGTTTACCCAGGTTATTGCTGCGAATGATATCCGCTCGACTTTCGATACCAAATCCCAAATAACCCCAATTGTTTTTGACATTTCCATTTAATTCAGCGCCAGCAGAGGTAGAAAAGTGACGGTTTTGGTATACTTCAGGATGATTGGCTATGAAAGTGTATTTGTCGTAATTGTATCGATAATAAAGACGAGGAGTCCATGTGATATTCTCCTGTTTAATTTCTGCTGATGCTCCGGTAAATAAGGTTTGAACATTTTCAATGGCATCGACATCATCGGGAGCAGCATAGAAATATTTCGCACCAAATTGGTTATTCAAATATCCACCGAGCCAATTCCATTGTTGATTGGGTTGACGAAGATTACCGCGATAAAATATCCCTTGTTGTTCCACACCCGTGTTGTATTCATATCCATTCGTATGTAATCTCCGAAAACTAATGGAGTGTCCGCTAGCCCCTTTCTTGAATCCAATTTGAACGATCTGCTGGTTACTCAAATAAGTTTGTCCAGAGACGGTGTCCTTCTCATAGTTACTTCCCCAAAAGGATTGAACAGAGGCACGAGTGCTGCCTGGATCTTTGGTTATAATATTAATAGCTCCTGCTAAGGCGTTAGCACCATAAATTCGCGCAGCAGCTCCTTTCACCAATTGTATGGACTGCACTTGGGATAGGTCAATGGGCAGATTCAATTGATGATGTCCTGTTTGCGGATCTCGCATGGGAATTCCATCAATCAATATTAAGACTTGCTCAAAAGTGGATCCCCAAATGCTTACATCACCTTGAGCCGTCATGTTACGAGAACGAATATCCACTCCGGATAAATATTGCAGCGCTTCTTGCAGGGTGGTGACGGGAAGTTTTTGAATATCTTTTGCGGTCAAAAGGGTAGTACTTCCACCAAAATCAACCAACTCTGTGGCGGGTTGTCTTTTTTCAAAAACAATTTCCAATGGTTGATATAGGGTGTCTATTTTTTGTGAAGGGATATTGTCTATCCGCACTTGTCCTTGGGAAAAGTGAAAGGACAACAAGCTCAAAATGCTTAATACAGCGTGGATGGATCTTTTCATGTGATTATAAACTCCAATATGATAATTCATTAATGCGATTTCGATAGCTACCTTTAATATCTACCAAAACTCCTTTTCCATCTTTTAATAGATGTTTGAAATCAGCTTCATTCAGTTGTAAATATTCTTGATGCGCAACTGCGATAATGATGGCTTCGTAGGCATTTGGAGTAGCTTCTTTCACTAAGGAATGACCGTATTCGTGTTGAAGCTCTTGGCTATCGGCATGTGGATCTACGATGTCAACTTGAACACTAAAACTTTCCAATTCTCTGATGATGTCAATCACCTTCGAGTTTCTAATATCGCTTACATTTTCCTTGAAGGTAGCCCCCATCACCAAAACTTTAGATTCCAAGGCGTTCTTTCCCATCTCCATGATCTTTTTAACCGTCTGTTTCCCTACATAGGCACCCATGGAATCGTTGACATAACGTGCGGAAGAAATAACCTTGGAAAAATAGCCGATTTTTTTTGCTTTATAAACCAAATAATAGGGGTCAACCCCAATGCAATGTCCACCCACTAATCCTGGTTGAAATTTCAAAAAGTTCCACTTTGTTCCTGCCGCTTCTAGGACATCGTAGGTATTCAATCCCATTTTTCCGAAAATCAAGGATAGTTCATTGATCAATGCAATGTTGACGTCGCGCTGTGTGTTTTCAATGATTTTTGCGGCTTCTGCCACTTTTATTGAGGCGGCTCTGTGCAAGCCCGCATCGATAACCAGTTTATATACAGCGTCAATTTGATCTAAACTTTCATCATCGCAACCACTTACGATTTTTATTATGGAGCGCAACGTATTGACTTTGTCTCCTGGGTTGATACGCTCCGGTGAATATCCAACTTTAAAATCCTGGCCCATCTTTAAACCGCTCAATTCTTCCAAAACAGGAACACAATCGTCTTCTGTACATCCTGGATAGACCGTGCTTTCATAAACTACATAATCTCCTTTTTTAAGCACTTTACCCACTGTGCGTGAAGCACTGATCACTGGACCAAGATCGGGAAGGTTCATGTTGTTAATGGGAGTGGGCACGGCAATGATATAAAATCCAACATCACCTAAGTCCTCCGTTTTATTGGTAAAAGTGATGTCGCAATTTTCGAAATCTTCTTTACTCAATTCGTTCGAGGGATCAATGTGATTGCGCATCATTTCAACGCGTTCCGCATTAATATCAAACCCCACTACTTTGATGGCCTTTGCAAATTCCAATGCGATGGGTAGTCCTACATAGCCCAATCCGACCACACAAAGGCTTTTTTCTTTTTTTACTAATTGATCGTATATCATCATATTATTTCTCAATGCAAGTTACTATTTGATCTTTTAATTGATATTTTTCTTGACTTTCTGGACAGATAGCGAAGCCACGATCGTCAAAGGAAAGTCGATGTCCAAATTTACTCATCCATCCCATTTGTCTTGCTGGATTGCCTACCATGAGTGCAAATGCTTTGACCGGTTTGGTTATAACGGCTCCAGCACCAATAAAGGCGTATTCTCCGATTTCATATCCGCAGACAATGGTGGCGTTGGCTCCAATCGAAGCACCCTTTCTTACAACGGTGCTTCTATATTCATTTTTTCTAACCACGGCGCTTCTTGGATTGATAACGTTGGTGAAAACGCAAGAAGGACCCAAGAAAACATCATCCTCGCAAATAACGCCTGTATAAAGGCTTACATTATTTTGAACTTTCACGTTATTCCCCAAAATCACTTCAGGACTAATGACCACGTTTTGACCAATATTGCAATTGGTTCCCAATTTGGATTTGGGCATGATGTGAGAGAAATGCCAAATTTTTGTTCCCTGTCCGATTTCGCATCCCTCGTCGATAAGGGCTGTTTCGTGTGCGTAAAAATCCATTATTTTCGATTGTATGGTTCGAAATTTTTGTGTTCAATTTTGTTCAGCTCATCAGTGCTCAATGTTTTGAAATAATCATAAGTGATTTTCAATCCTTCTGAGCGATGAACTTTGGGCTCCCAATTTAATATTTCTCTGGCCAAGGTGATATCCGGTCTTCTTTGCTTTGGATCATCTGTGGGTAGCGGTTGATAAATGACTTTTTGATCCGTTTGGGTGAGTTG
Source organism: uncultured Chryseobacterium sp. (assembly GCA_964544665.1). Taxonomy (GTDB): domain Bacteria; phylum Bacteroidota; class Bacteroidia; order Flavobacteriales_D; family Sanyastnellaceae; genus CAMCTV01. The sequence continues at coordinate 11,981 of CAZJCQ010000014.1, forward strand.
AATGATCTCTTCTGCAAATTCTTTGATAGTGATTTCATCTGGATTTCCGATATTCACTGGATAGGCATAGTCACTCATTAACAAACGATAAATGCCTTCCACCAAGTCGTCAACGTAGCAAAAACTTCTCGTTTGTGAACCATCTCCAAAGATCGTTAGATCTTCTCCGCGCAATGCTTGTCCGATGAATGCGGGTAACACTCGACCATCATTGAGCCTCATTCTTGGTCCGTATGTATTAAAGATTCGAACGATACGGGTCTCTAGTCCGTGGAAGGTGTGGTAGGCCATGGTAATGGCTTCTTGGAATCGTTTAGCTTCATCATATACACCTCTTGGACCAACCGGATTTACATTCCCCCAGTATGATTCCACTTGTGGATGAACATGAGGGTCACCATACACTTCGCTCGTACTGGCAACGATGATTCTTGCGTTTTTTTCTTTAGCCAATCCAAGGCAATTGTGTGTGCCTAAAGAGCCTACTTTTAAGGTTTGAATGGGAATTTTAAGGTAATCAATAGGAGAGGCTGGGGAGGCGAAATGGAGGATATAATCCAAGGGACCTGCCACATGAATGAATTTGGAAACATCATGATGATGGAATTCAAAATTGGGCAGTGGAAATAAATGTTCGATGTTTTTTAAATCTCCGGTAATGAGATTATCCATCCCAATCACATCAAAACCTTCTTTTATAAAACGATCACAAAGATGCGAGCCAAGAAATCCAGCGGCGCCGGTTATAAGCACTCTTGCCATAAATTATGGTTTAATGGTTTTACGACCAATGCTGTAATAAGTCCAACCTAGTTCATGCATTTTGTCTGTTTCGTATAAATTTCTTCCATCGAAAATCACCGTGTCTTTCATGGATTTTTTCATCAATTCGAAGTCGGGAGTTCTAAATACGCCCCACTCGGTGCAGATCAGCAGCGCATCAGCATCCGTTAGTAAGCTGTATTGGTCATCTGAATAATGAATGGGATAGTTTTTTTGTTTTTTGACGTTCTCCATTGCTTCTGGATCGTAGACATGAATGTTCGCTCCAGCCTCTAATAAATGCTCAATCATATAAAGCGCAGGGGCCTCGCGAATATCATCCGTATCAGGCTTGAAGGCCAGTCCCCAGATGGCGATTTTTTTGTTCGTCAGATGTTGCCCGAAATGCTGCAAGATGGGGGAAAGTAAAGTGGTCTTCTGACGCTCATTCACTTTCATGACACTTTTCAAAATGCGGAATTCATAACCGCTTTCTAATCCTGATTTGGCCAGGGCTTGCACATCTTTCGGGAAACAGCTTCCGCCGTAACCAATTCCAGGAAATAAAAAACGTTTGCCTATTCGGGTGTCCGAACCAATGCCCAGGCGCACCATGTCAACGTCGGCTCCTACCTTTTCGCAGAAGTTGGCGATTTCATTCATGAACGAAATTTTAGTAGCCAAAAAAGCATTGGCTGCATATTTCGTCAGTTCAGCGCTGCGCTCATCCATGATCAGAAGCGGATTTCCCTGACGAACGAAAGGACGATATAATTCCTCCATTACCTTTTTGGCTCGGTCGCTAGAGGTACCGATGACCACACGATCGGGCTTCATAAAATCATCCACTGCGAAACCTTCTCTTAAAAACTCGGGATTGCTGACCACGTCAAATGGAACTTGAGCTTTTCTTGCGATGGCATCATGCACCTTTTCGGCAGTTCCAACCGGAACGGTACTTTTGTCAACGATCACTTTGTAATCTTTGATCATCCATCCAAGGTCGTCGGCAACTTTTAATACATAGCTAAGATCAGCACTGCCGTCTTCTCCGGGAGGAGTGGGTAATGCCAGAAATATGATACTCGCGTTTTGGATTGCCTCCTCTAACTCAGTGGTGAATTGCAGCCGTCCTTCACGAATATTACGCTCGAATAGAACGTCGAGATGAGGTTCGTAAATAGGAATTTCACCTCTTTTCATAGCGGCTACCTTTTCCTTGTTGATGTCAACGCAGATAACCTTATTACCAGTTTCGGCAAAACAGGTTCCGGTAACCAATCCAACATATCCAGTGCCTACGACAGCTATATTCATATAAAATTGATTAGGAAGGCAAAGATAATCAATTATGTTCCTCTTTTTTAGATGCATTTACCGCCTTTTCCCGATGGTAAATCTCTATAAATATTGAAGAAATTTTCGGCAATCGCTCTTATCTTCGTGCCATGAGTAATATTCTGAGTATTCAGGGTGTCCATAAGCGTTATGGATCCCATGAAGCATTGCATGACATTCACCTCGAAGTAGAGCGTGGAAGCGTTTTTGGGCTGCTTGGACCCAATGGCGCAGGAAAGACCAGCTTGATCAGAATCATTAATCAAATTACGGCTCCTGATCAAGGTCAGGTTTTATTGAACGGAAGCCCGCTCAGGGCAGAGCATGTCGCTAAAATTGGGTACTTACCGGAAGAGCGCGGTCTCTATAAAAAAATGAAGGTCGGAGAACAATGTGTTTATCTCGCGCAGTTAAAAGGACTCTCCAAAGAAGAAGCTAAAAAGCGATTGCAATTTTGGTTCGAGCGGTTCGAGGCAACTGACTGGTGGAACAAGACCATTGAAGATTTATCCAAGGGAATGGCGCAGAAAGTTCAATTCATCACCACGATTTTGCATGAACCAGAGTTATTGATTTTGGATGAGCCATTCAGTGGTTTCGATCCCATCAATGCGGCCATGATTCAAGAAGAAATGTTGAGGTTAAAAGGTTTGGGGGCTACCATTATATTATCTACACATGACATGGGAAGTGTAGAAGAGTTGTGTGATCAAATTGCATTGATAAACAAAGCGAATGTCATAGTGAACGGACCCGTGGGAGAAGTGAAAAAGAAATACAAGCAGGGATTATTTGAAATCATTTACCAAGGAACCGCAATGGAATTGGGAATACAGCTAGGGTATCAATTTGAACTGGTTCATCATGAGGTGAGAGCGGATGATAATCGTGCTGTGGTTAAGCTGGGAGATGGAATGACCCTTAATCATTTATTGATGTCGCTGATGCCGAATCTACTCATTGTTTCTGCCAAAGAAATTATCCCAGACATGAATGAAATTTTTATTTCAGCGGTGACACTCGCTACCCAAAATCAACAACCCGTTATATGAATACCATTTTACTCATAATAAAAAGAGAATACCTCAGTAGGGTCAAGAAGCGTTCATTCATCATCATGACTTTTCTGGGACCTCTGCTTTTTGCAGCGCTCATGTTTGGAGCGATTGCGGTAACCATGAATGATAACACCGTTTATCAAATCTTAATTTCGGATCCTTATGGCGTAGTTACCAAAATGGATAGTTCCAATAAGGAGTTTTATCCCCGGTTTACAGGTCAATTCAAAGATTCAGAGCGGCTCATATATTCATTCACTCAGGACACTGTTTCCACCGAGCGGTTTAAAGAAGGACAATATCAAGTGATGATTACGGTCGATGATATGACCATCAATGATGGGAAATGTGATTTCGTGTATAAAAAATTTCCCGGAGAGAAAGTGCAGGGCAAATTGAAAGATGATCTAGAGAATTCACTAGAAAGATTCAGGGTAATCGATAGTTTGAAATTGGATTATGAGAAATACAAGCGAGCGAAAATAAATGTCACGTTTTCAGATAAGAACATCAAGAATGTAGACGAGGAGGATAAGACACAAGAAAAGGCGGTGATTGGATTTGCTTTTGCGATCATGATTTACATGTTCATTTTCATGTACGGAGTGCAAGTAATGCGCGGTGTTATCGAAGAAAAGACCAACCGAATTATTGAGGTGATAGTATCATCCGTAAAGCCATTTCAGTTAATGATGGGAAAGGTAATGGGTATTGGACTAGTAGGTTTAACGCAGTTTTTAATGTGGGTGGTGTTGTCTTCCGTGGTCGCTACGGTGGGCATGTGGTTTTTTGCAAATAACATCGCCAGTGGAGCACAAGTGGTGGAAAATGCACAAGTATTGCAAACAGGAGTGAATGATGAGATATTGAGAAATGAATTGATGAATAATCAAGCCATCAATTGGTTTTTTCAAATTAATTGGCCGCTGATGATCAGTCTATTTATTTTTTACTTCATCGGAGGTTATTTTTTGTATGCATCCCTTTTTGCAGCGATAGGAGCAGCGGTAGATAGTGAGACGGATACCCAACAATTTATGTTGCCGGTTTCTTTGCCCTTGGTTTTTGGTTATATCGTTTCCGCCATGCTTATCGATAATCCGGATAGCCCGGCAGGAAATTTTTTCGCTTTATTTCCCTTGACTTCACCAGTAGTGATGATGGTTAAGGCGACGATGACATCAACCTCTTGGTGGATGATTCTTTTGTCCATGCTTATTTTAATTGTCACTTTTATTGCTTTTATCGGCCTTGCGGGTAGGATCTATCGTGTGGGAATATTGATGTATGGGAAAAAAGCAACCTACAAAGAATTGTGGAAGTGGATTCGATACAACCCATAAATAAAAGGAGATTAGCCATCATTGATTGTGGTACCAATACCTTTAATTTATTGGTAGTGGATCATCATGATTCTGCTTGGGAATTGGTTTTTTCTAATAAAATGCCAGTTAAGATTGGAAGTGGAGGATTTGAAGAAGCGATAATCACAGAGGCAAGAATGGTAAGAGCGATCGATGTGTTGGTCCATTATCAGCAGGTTGTGAAAATGATGTCAGTCGATGAGGTAAAGGTAGTAGCCACCTCGGCCGTTCGAGATGCATCCAATAAGGCTAGATTTAATGAATTAGTCAGAAAATATACTGGTTGGGAAGTAGCAGTGATTTCGGGAGATGGAGAAGCCACATTAATTTATGAGGGTGTAAAGCAATCGGGTGACTTGGGACCCGACCCCGTCTTAATCATGGATATTGGCGGAGGAAGCACGGAATGGATCATTGCGAATCATGACACAATGTTTTGGAAAAAGAGCTATCCATTGGGCGTAAGCCGATTGTTTGAGAAATTAGCACCGGAAGAGCGATTGTCACGAGAGAATATGAACGAGCTGAGGAAAATGTTAGATCTGCAATTAGTGGATTTAAAGGCAGCGCTAGCGGAATTTCCTTGCCAACATTTAATCGGCGCAAGTGGTTCTTTTGATACTTTATTGGATATCTTTTCGTCGGCTAATGCAGATCGATTGAAATTCCCTAATCCAAACCTTCAGGAGATTCCATTATCTGCTTTCCCTGCAATGCATATTTGGTTGCTAGGAAGCACCTTAAAAGAAAGAATGAATCATCCTGCGATACCCTCCATTCGAGCGGAGTACATGCCGGTTTCTTCGTTTTTGATTCAATATGTTTTGGAGATCAGTAACTGTAGCAAAATTTTCAGGTCGGCTTTTGCGTTAAAAGAAGGACTCATTCAAAATGTTTTGCTTAATAAGGAAATGTACATTGAATAGGCGGCTTCGAAATATCATGATTTTGATAGGGACGATTGTACTCATTCCTATATTGATCGCGGTATTGGCATTAAAGGTTCCCGCAGTACAGACCTTTATAGCAAGACGAGTAGCGGAGTATTTTTCAAAGGAATGGAACGCTGAGATTAAGTTGGATCGATTTGCCTTAGACTGGGGGCTAGGCATGCACTTGGAGGGATTTGTTATTTTGGATGATCATCAAGATACATTAATGTCAATTCAAGATTTTGAAATCAGTGCTTATCAATATAATTGGAATGCAGGATTAAGTGTTCAAAAAATAATTTTGAGCAATGTGGATGTCTTTGTAGAAAGGAGAGAAGATGCGCGTTGGAATTGTCAAGGTATAATTGACTATTTGTCTCGTCCAGGAACAGATACCTCATCGGTGTCGTGGTCGCTCAATATGGAGGAAATTGACTTGCGAACCTTGCACGTGCAATTTCGGGATACATGGAACACTGCCGATAGTCCCGCTAAAGGTGTAGTAGATTGGCGGAATACTGCTTGGGATATTGGACAACTCAATCTACAATCTCTTGCAGCGTCGAATGGTGGGGTGAATACCCATTTGAAAATAGCGAATGCTGCTGAAAGGATGGGTTATCGCGTAGCGAACATTGCATCGAGTTTTCAATGGACTCCAAATGCGGCGCAAATCATTGACTTGCATGTTGACACAGAGCGTTCACATTTGACGACATCACTATCAGTAAAGGGAGATTTGAAGGATCTAGAAAATTGGAAGAATTGGAATTGGCAATTAGATACAAAAGCAACACCGTTGCAAGTTTCGGATTTTGCATTATTGGACAAATCTTTTCAGGACAAGACACAGCAGGTGATGCTTGATTTAAGTTGTAGTGGAAATATCCAAGACGTGAATATTACTACTTGTGAATTGTCGACGGGTGCCTATTCGAGACTAGATATATCGGGTAGTTTAACCGATTTGTTGGATACGAATGGGTTTTCGATGAATGTGGATGTGGCCAATTTGCAGGTAGATTATGACGATGTAGTGGATGGTTTTTCCGTATTGAATTTAGATCATAGTATACTTCCCAATAATCTTAAGACACTTGGATTAATCACCTATGAGGGTAATGTTTCGAAGAATAAGCAAGACTATCGAATGTATGGGGATATTCAAACGTTGATTGGAAGTGTTCAGGGGGATATTGATTTGACTTTGGCTGGCGAAGGTGTTTATTCGGGCTATTTGGAAATGGAAAATTTTGATTTAGGAAAATATTATGGCTCAAGTGAATTGGGTCCGGTGACCGCAAGTCTTGATGTAAATGGAACTGGATTTTCCTTAAGCGATATGAAGATTGAGGTGGATGGAGAAATCGCGGAATTGAATGCACTTGGCTATCCTTTTCAAGGTATTCAGGTAACGGGGGATTTAGCAAATAGAGCTTTCGAAGGCGAATTGTCGGTACGTGATAAGAACGTTGAACTTGATTTTTTGGGAACCGTGGATTTCAAAGGAGCGAAACCTTTGTTGAATTGTAATCTGGACGTTGTTTTTGCAGACATTAAAAATCTGGGATTGATGTCCAGATGGCCATACAGTAACATCAGTGGAAAGGCAGAAGTGCAGTCTTCTGGATGGAGTGAGGATGATTTTGAGGGGACCGTATTGCTAAAAGATATTAGTTATTGCACACACCAAGGTGATTATATTTTGGATTATTTATCGTTAGAAGTCGCTCGTGACGAAGCGCTTCATTTGAACTTGAATTCGGATATTGCGGTGGGTTCCTTGAATGGTAATTTTAAAGTCAAGGATGTTGCTTATGCCGTCGAAAACATCATTTTTTCTGTCGTTCCTTCAGTGGATTTTTCAGTTCGATCTCATGAGTTGCAGCGCTTTGATTTAGATATTAATATTTTAGATTTTAGTCAAATAAGTGCGGCCTTTAATCTTGGGGTTGGCATGTCTCAACAGGCTAGACTCAAGTTGAAAGTGGATGAAAGAACGTCATTATTTGACTGTGTGTTTTTTGCGGATTCGATTGCAAGAGACGATTTAGTGGCGTACGGAGTAGTATTCGATATTAGCAAGCCCGATGAATTTATTTACGGGTCCATTTCCTGTGATAGTTTGTACAAAGGAGGAAAGTGGATGGAGGCAATGTCCATCGATGCACGAGCAGAAGGAGATTGGGTTTATTTTGATTGGGTATGGGGAAATGAAAAGGCGTTGCACGCCGGAGACATTGGAGGTAAGTTTAGCTTGACCCAAGATGATGTATATGCATTTGAATTTTATCGTGGAGATGTTCGCTTGAAAACAGAAAAATGGCAAGTTGCAGATGGTTCTTCTTTGTCTTTTAACAATGAGTCTTTTTGGTTTCATGATTTTGGATTGATTTCCAAATTGCAGAGTGTCGCGGTCAACGGTCAGGTTTCCAAGTCCAGCGGAGAACCGTTATTACTGTCTTTTTCCAATGTGAATTTTAATTCTTTGAATGCCTTTATGCCAAAGAGTGTTCAGCTCAATGGAACACTCGATGGAACCATTGCCTTACAATCAGTTCTTTCTCATCCTCAATGGGTGAGTAATATTCATTTCACCGATTTTGGGATTAATAATGAGGTGTATGGAGATGTTCAATTGGAGAGCAAATGGAATGAAAAGCGCTATTGTGTAGATTTAAAAGGAGGTGTCAAGAATAACGAGCTGACAACGTTGGATTTTAGCGGGTTTTATTTCCCAAAAGACAGTGCTGAGGCGCTAGATATTAATGTTGCATTAAAGGATTTTAATCTGGGGTTTATTCAGTCCTTTGTCGACTCCACCACACTTGACATTGATGGACTTGCACAAGCAGAAATAAAGGTGACGGGTAGCCTAGCAGATCCTCAATTATATGGTGCGGGTAGCATTCGAAATGGAGTAATTGGAGTGGATTACTTGAAAACGGAGTATTATATCGATGATAAAATTTGGATTGAGCCAGAACGTTTTGTTTTTCAAAATGCCATCATTAAAGATCAATTGGGCAATAAAGGATTGCTTACGGGTTCTATTGGACATGAGCAATTTCAAAAATGGAGTTTTGATATTTTAGCCGACCTGGAAAAACAACCCATGCGATTGTTGAATACCAGTGAGCAGGATAATCCGGATTATTATGGACGCGCCAATGCCACCGGATTTTTTCATTTGACCGGTGATTTGGATAATTTGGGAATGACGATGGCTTTTAAGACAGCTCCTGGAACCAAATTGAATTTACCCATGGCCGAAGGAGAAGAGGAAGAGTTAGGTCAATTCATTCACTTCGTTTCTTCCAAAAATGTGCAGTCAAATACGGAACAACCCATGGATTTATCTGGTATTTCTTTAGATATTCAGATTGATGTGACTCCGGATGCAGAATTATCCATCATTTTCGATGAAGCGGTGGGTGATGTAATGAAGGGAAGAGGAACGGGACATGTGTCACTGGGAATAAGCAAATTGGCGACTTTCGATATGTACGGAAATATTGAAATTGCCTCGGGAAGTTATTTGTTCACTTTAAAAAATTTAATCAATAAAGAATTTCAAATTCAACCAGGAGGCACCATCGCCTGGTATGGTAATCCATACGAAGCAGAGTTGAAATTAAATGCGCTCTATAAGGTAAATGCATCGTTAAGTGATGTGTTAGCAGATCAAAGTGCAAATTCTGGACAGCGTGTTCCTGTCGACCTGGTGATGAACCTTAATGGGAAAATGTTGAATCCATCTGTCGATTTTAAAATTGATTTACCATCCGTGGACCCCATGACGAAAAGCAGATTTGAAAGCATTGTTTCTACCGACCAGGAAAGAAATCGTCAAGCATTTGCCTTGCTGGTGCTGCGACAATTTGTAAGCCCGCCCAACATTGTGAAATCTACGAATTCCGCTACCAACAATTTATTTGTAGAGAACAGCACCGAATTATTGTCCAGTCAAATCTCGAATTGGCTCAGTCAAATCAGCGATGATTTTAACTTGGGATTTAACTATCGTTCAGGAGATCAAATATCCAACGAAGAAGTGGCCTTGGCTTTGAGCACACAATTATTCGATAATAGAATGCAGTTGAGCGGGAACTTTGGACTATCTCGTGGGAATGCTTCCAATCAACAGCCCAGCAATTATATTGGAGATGTTAAAGTGGAATATCGACTAACCGAGGAAGGTCGTTTAAAGTTAGTGGCCTATAATGAAAGCAATAATTATAGGAACGTGACAACCCAGCAATCGCCATATACTCAAGGAGTGGGAATCATCTACCAAGAAGATTTCGATCGCTTCATGGATCTTTTTAAAAAAAGAAAAAAGCCCTAATTATTGAGGGAAATCATCAGGAAAGCGATTCCTAAAATCATCCCTTTTCTTTTTCGTCAGCAACAATTGATAGGAGAACTTTTCTTTTCCACTTTCAAATTTCTTTTTATCATCCTTGATCTCGGATAGTATTTTAGAAAACTCTGCATCGCCGGTGAGGACGGTCATTACTCCTAGCTTATACTCAAAATAATACCAAGTTGATCGATCGATTTCGATGTATATACGCATCACATCGGCCGCTTTCCTTTTTTCTATTTCTATTTTACCAGGAACATATTTAAAAAGCTGTTTTTTATCAATGTTCGCAATTCCGATAGGGCCGGTTGTATGGAAAGTTTCTGAGTTTACATCCCAAACCCATTTTAGATCAGCAAAGACGAAATTTTTCTGTAATTCTTCTGGAACTTTTTTGAATTGTCCAGTCAAATTGATTTCAGTGGTTAGTCTTTCTGCTTTTTCTACTCCAATGATCTCTGCCAAACTTTTTTCAAAAGTGGTGGCGGAAATATCGATATTAGGCAAATCTGTATTCTTCTCCAGATTATTAACGATTTGTTTGAGCGCACTTTCATCAAACGGGAAATGGATGAAACTGGTAGTTTGCATTTTAAAGGCGTCATCTTGTTTTTTAAGGTTGGCGACACCCACATTCTTCATTTCAATCATTCCAAATCGACCATTGAATGCCATAATCCCATCCGCAGTCAAGTCACAAGTATTGGCATTAAGTTCAATTAAGTTTCCAGGTATTTTTGGTTGGATTATTTTGGCTTTGCTTCCTATGAAAAATTTCTTCAATGTTTTGTCATAATGCAAATATCCGTTGGCCTCTAATATTGGCGCATCATCCTTACTGAGCTTTGGACTCAGGAAGGCGGGATATACTTTGGCGGGACTAGTAGATTTTACCATCATTCCCACTCCGAGTTTTCGGGATGAAACATCTTTTAGAACGGTATCTACAGGGATGTAAATGTCCAGCGGATCGATGAGGGACTCGAATTTGAAGAAGGATTTTTCTAAATTGTCACAAGTGTGTTCCAGGCGCACCCCTCCGCTGAAAAGGAGGTTCTTAGTCGTAGACACCAACGAGAATTTTCCGTAATAAGCGTATTGGGGAGATAGATGAAAATTTTGTTCTTCGGTTATCACTCCTTTACCCACGGATTTGTAAGAAGTGTCCAACTTGATTTCATCAAAGTGGATGATCTGACTTTGTGCATTCTCATCTATATACGCCATGTCGGCAGTTCCGTGATACTTCCTCCTACCTTCAATTTTTAAATCACCATTAAAGAGTTTGTGGTACTTTGTTACGGCACTCGTCGTGATGAGTGCCTTTTTTAAGGGTTGCATGTCTGCAAATTTTTCAATGATGACTCTTCCGCTATCAGGTGCAATTAAGGCGTCGCCCACCAATATATCTTTGATTCTGTCACAGGTTAATATACTCTTGGCGATATCAAATTTGGCCCTAGAGGATAAGAAATTCAGCGAGTCTTGTCCCGATGCGGTGGAGTAGAAATTGGAAGCACGTTTCCGCTCTTCAGCGTTAATTACAATATCAGAGTTGGCTTCTCGGGATGATTTTAATTCGAGTTCTGCGGATTTCATAAACCAAGTAAACTCATCCATGTAACAAATGTATAGGTTGGTCGGGAAGGTGATTTTAGTTTCACCTGTATTACTGATAAATCGTCCGATGTTTTTATCAAAATCAACATGAGCCTGAACATTGTCAGTTGAAATAGCTAACGCTCCCATGTCTTTACCCGCAATGCTGAACGATGAAGTGTCCGCGTGCACTTTCCTTCGATCATATTTAAAGTGCACGGAACTCAATGTTGCGTCATAGAATTGCATGGCGCCTTTACCGGTCAACCCTTCTGAGCTCAAAGTCGTTGACCCTTTCATCGTGGCTTCTTTTTCAAAAAACACGATGGGCTCATCCACGGTAGTAATGACTAACTTGTCCTTTTGTGGAAAGTAATTCACCTTAGCGACGTTGACATTGGTCTTGGGAACTTCAGGTCTTCCGGTTTTTTCACTCTGCACGTACTTGGTGGTGATACCTTTTGTTTCGTCTGGAAGAAAAACGAATTCATTCGATTCAGTTCTTGAACTCAAGAAATCAAGTCTGCCTTTTCCTTGTAGTCCTGAATAGTTTAATGTAAGGTCAGCCGTAACATTGGAAAATCCGCGATAGCTTGGATAGCCCGCAGCTCCTGTGCTTCTCTTGAATCCAAGTGAGTTATCGTCCATCATGATCAACGGCTCATCAATGTCTTCAAAAATTCCCGCACTGATCAGTGCCCCGGTAAATTTTACATTTTCATTTTTGAAATTGTCCAATGAGTCCAACGTAAAGGGATCCAGTTTGTAGTAAAATTTATCTCTTGGATATCTTCCTTCTTGAATGACGGGAGAGTCCCAATCGACAGATGAATTGGCTGTGGTCTTAATGTAGGGGTATTGCGGATATCTTTTAGATTGAGCACCTCCCTTGTTAGTGGGAGCATCGATGTATAATACGCCCGTAATACTTTTGATTTGAGATTTGATTTTCAATTTGGGATATTTTCCAAATTGATCCATGGGCTGTGACTTATCATCTATATAAATTTGGCAATAGTCAATTTTGCTCATTTCAATCTGGAATTTCTCGTAATCGAAAAAGTATCCCTTACCCATAAATTCTAAATTGCCCGCCTTTACTAGTCCATCGAAAATAAGGTTGCGGTTCTTTTTCAAGATTAATTCACCGTTAGAAGGAAAAACACGGACTTGTTGTGTATCACTGATGTAAAACATGTCCACACCTTTGAGCTGAAAGTCGTTGTTTAATAAATTCCAGGTGGCATTTTCACCATTTGGCACATTACTGTTAAATTGTAAAATGTCGAAGTCTTTTCTTTCGTTATTGTTAGCGATATAATTCTCCAACTTGGGTAAAGGTTTTATGATCCTTCGATCGATGTCATACAGTAAAAAACCCTTATTGGATAAATCGATCACAACGATGTGCCATTCTTCTTCGGAATGCTTTGTGAACTCCGCAATTTCGAAGGTCGTTAAAGTTGATTTCTTTAGGGCTTTGGTGCAGGAGTAAATCTGACTTAGTGGATTTTCAGATCCAATTCCATTCAAAGCCAGGTAACGTTTTTTACTGAAAAAAGAGACCGATTCAAAAGCGGCATCTTGTTGCGAGCTTCCCTTGGTAGCTCCAAAGCGCATCTTCGCTTCGTCGATTTTCCATATCACGGATTCAAAATACAAGTCCGTGTTGTGATAGGTGTCTGTAAATGGACTCTTGGAAAGACCGAGTTCAGATCGTGAAAGCACCAATTCTCGTGTTTTAATGGTGAAATTCAAGTTCAAATCTGGATGAGTGATAGAATCCTTATCAACGAGAAAAGTTACTTTCACGTGACTCGATATGAAGCGCTCCGGTTTGAGTTCGTAAAATATTCCGCTGGTAATAAGAAAAGGTTTGTTCTCTTTTAGAAAAATGAGCTTCGCCGGATTTTCTGGTGTTCCAGAGGCATTGAATTTAGCACCGCTCATGGTAAAACCACCAGAATAATTGATTCCTGGAACGATGTTTTCAATCTCAAATCGTTGGGAATAGGATTCGAATTTTGGATAACTCGCGCTTTCTTCATCCTTACCAGCCAGAATCTTTTCCTGAAGCTTTCCGATCAAAGGATCTTTAAAATAGGTTGTAAAGAAAGTCACACTATCAATAATGTAGGAAGTTGTTTTGATCTTAATCGTGTAGTCGGGAATTTGGGCATAGGTGGTTTGAGGATCTAATCCCACCCTGGTCCAATATACTTTTCCTCCTTTTCCATGGAATCGGTTTGTCACTGGATAGTAGGTCCCCGCTGTTTGATGGATCACACTACTATCTCCTTTGCTTACGCATTTTAAGTTGATTCCAGTAAAATCGATATGAGGAATAGAGTCGAGCTTAAAAGTATAGTTGAAGTTATTGGTGCACCAATAGGATGCTTCTGACTCATATATTTTTTTTTCATTAAAAAGCGACAGGGAGGTCTCGACGAATATTCCAAAATGACGTTTCATTTTTTTGTCCAATAGCATTCCGTTCAATACAGCGTGCCATTCATTGAACTTGGGCAATGGAATCGCTTTATCATGAAATGCAATAAGGCATTGAATATACTTTTCGAAATCAGGAAAAACCTTGATTTTCAAATCCCACATAAGATCTAGGGTTTCAATAATTTTCTTTTCCTGGTCGGCGGAAAAAGCTGGATTCTTAATCCATAGGGGTTCAAATTGCTTTTCAATCAACTCTTTTCCCGTACCTTTTCTTTGCTCATTAAAGACTCCAGATAGCTGTTTAATAAACTCCTCCTTGTCCGTCGAGAAATTGACCAACTTCTGAGCAGACAAAAATTGAATGCAATGGATCAATAGCGCTGTAATGAAAATCTTTTTCATGTTTCAAATATTGCTTTCTAAAGTACTACGCTACAAGTTAGGGAGGTTTAATTTATTTTCAACACATGTTAACGACTTTTTGGTTTAAGGAAGAATAGTTCCGAAATTTGCCTTTTAAAATCAAGCAATGAAAAAAGTATATATTGTATCGGCTGTTCGAACGCCGCTAGGAAGTTTTGGAGGAGCCTTATCTTCTGTCTCTGCAACGCAATTAGGAGCAGTTGCGATCAAAGGAGCGTTGGAAAAGATTGGCGTCTCGGGTGATCAAGTAAATGAGGTGATCATGGGGTCGGTTTTACAAGCAAATTTGGGACAAGCTCCGGCTAGGCAGGCAGCGAAGTTTGCAGGATTGCCAGATGCTGTGCAATGCACGACCGTCAATAAAGTGTGTGCTTCCGGAATGAAAGCAGTAATGATGGCAGCGCAGGCTATTCAATGTGGTGATGCGGAAGTGGTGATTGCGGGTGGTATGGAAAGCATGAGTCAGGTTCCGTATTATGTACCAACGCAACGCTGGGGTAACAAGTATGGAAATGTTCAAATGATTGATGGATTGGCTAAAGATGGTTTGACGGATGTTTACCATAATTACGCCATGGGAAATGCCGCTGAATTGTGTGCCTCAACGTGTCAATTTTCTCGAGAAGATCAAGATCAATTTGCCATCGAATCATATAAGCGTTCTCAAGCTGCATGGGCCGCAGGTAAGTTTTCCGAAGAAATAGTAGCAGTTCCAGTTACAGGAAGGAAAGGAGATGTGGTAATGGTAACGGAAGACGAGGAGTATAAAAATGTTTCATTTGAAAAGATCCCTCAATTGAAGCCCGCATTTATCAAGGATGGCACCATCACAGCAGCCAATGCTTCCACCATGAATGATGGAGCAGCAGCCTTGGTATTGATGAGCGAAGAAAAAATGAACGAATTGGGATTAACTCCCTTGGCTTGTATTGCGGGCTATGCGGATGCTGAACAAGCGCCTGAATGGTTTACTACCACCCCAGCATTGGCTTTGCCAAAGGCAGCGGCTAAAGCCGGATGGAAACTGGAAGAGTTAGATTGCGTTGAATTGAATGAAGCATTCTCAGTGGTGGGATTGGTGAATATTCAAAAAATGAATTTAGATGCAGCCAAAGTAAATATCAATGGAGGGGCGGTTTCTTTAGGACATCCTTTGGGATGTTCAGGAGCGAGAATTTTGGTTACCTTGATTCATGTAATGAAGCAAAACAACGGAAAAAAAGGAGGAGCCGCTATATGTAATGGTGGAGGTGGAGCCAGCGCAGTAGTGCTAGAAGCATAATGTTCAATTTTCCAAAAAATACAACCCCTAGATGGATCATCCTAATGGTAGATCTTCTAGGGGTTTTTCTTGCATTTGTATCTGCCTATTTGATTCGCTTCGAGTTCCATCCTCCTGCTGAGGAATGGGCAAGGGGTGTTTTTTTCTTTCCTATTTTGTTGGGCCTACGAGGCATCACATTTTTATTGGGTAAAACTTACGCAGGCATCATCCGCTACACCAGTAATCAAGATGGGATTCGAATATTTGTGGTGCTATCAATCGGAAGTTTATTGTTGCTTGGACTCAATTTGAGTCGACGATATTGGTCATTGGACGAGTTGTATTTTATACCTATTTCAATTTTAGTATTGGAATATCTATTTGTTTTATTTTTTCAATTGGTTTTCCGAGCATCTGTAAAATACATTTATCAACTTTACCTGGCGCCAAAAGCCCTTAATGCAAAGCGTGTAATGCTCATCGGAGTGGGTGATTTGGGACGTATGGTGAAGCGTACTTTTGATCAAAATGCGTTCTCTACCAAGAGCGTGGTGGCATGGGTGGATAACGACGAAAAGCTCACAGGAAATATTTTGGAGGGTTTATCGATTATAGCCAAGTCAAAAGCCCTTGATCTTTTAAAGGACGGTCAGATAGACGAAATGATGTTGGCAATCGATCCAGAGAACTCTCAAGCCAGAAAGTACTGGATGGGGATTGCAGCGGATGCCGAAATAAAAATATTAGACGTGCCACCATTGCAGACCTGGATTAACGGGCAGTTGAATGTTGGTCAATTAAAGGATATCCCATTCGAGCAGTTATTAGAGCGTAATGAAATTTTCATTAATGATGAACAGGTGATTGGAGGAATCCGTGATAAAGTGGTATTGGTGACCGGAGCGGCAGGTTCAATAGGTAGTGAATTAGTTCGTCAAATTATACGCTACCAACCTCGAAAGGTGATTGCCATGGATCAAGCGGAAACCCCCTTGTTTGAGATGGAAAATGAGTTAGGTGTTGCGGTTTTGGAATGTGTCATCGGTGATGTTCGAAATGAAGGAAGGCTTCGAAGGGTGTTCGAAGTTTTTAAACCCCAGTGGGTGTACCATGCTGCCGCGTACAAGCATGTTCCGTTGATGGAAAATAACCCCTCTGAGGCGATTAGGACCAATGTATTAGGATCTAAGTATTTGGCAGACCTTTCTATGGAATTCGGTGTGCAAAAATTCATCATGATTTCTACGGACAAGGCCGTTAATCCGACCAATGTGATGGGAGCGTCGAAGCGGGCAGCGGAAATTTACATACAGGCTAAAAATGGAAAGTCTAATACGGAATTCATTACTACTCGATTTGGAAATGTGTTGGGGAGTAATGGTTCTGTTTTAAAAATATTTAAAAGGCAAATTGAAGCAGGAGGACCCGTAACGGTAACGCATCCCGAAATTACACGCTTTTTCATGACCATTCCTGAGGCGGTATCTTTGGTCTTACAAGCCGGTGCAATGGGCAAGGGTGGTGAGATTTTTGTTTTCGATATGGGGCGAATGATCAAGATTGCGGATCTCGCAAAAAAAATGATCAAGCTTTCGGGATTTACCATTGGTAAGGATATGGAATTGGTATTTACGGGACTAAGACCCGGTGAGAAATTGTATGAGGAAGTACTAAGTGATGCAGAAACGACGCAACCCACCCATCATCCTAAAATTTTAATTGCACGAGTGAAGGAGTATGACGATAGCAAAGTTGCTGCATGGCTGAATGAGTTGACTCCATTATTAACGCAACAGTCGAATGATCAATTGGTAGGGGCGCTAAAGGTGCTGATACCAGAATATATCAGTAACAACTCTGAATTTCAAAAATTAGATCAACATGGTGAAAAAGAGTAAGGATGAACTTTCAGATCTGCAAACGCAAATTGCACGATACATAAGTATTGGAAAGGAGAACCTGACATTTAAATCAGAGCGGAAAAAGGGAAAGTACTATTTGCAGTTGATTACCTTTAATCCAATCCATGCACAGTCATTTTTATTTCATGCGATATCCGCGGATTCTGTATTAGAGGCGCATCGGCAAATGCTGAAATATGTCAAATTTCATAAGGAAGAAGAGTGCAGTTATACCATTCAATGGTCGATTATTGGCGAGAATAAACTTCACACCAGTTATTTTCGTTCTAGTAATATTTTGGGTGCTTTGGAGAAATTATATTTCAAGCGTGATCCCAATTCAATAACGGTTTTTAGCGTTATGCTAAATCCTATTTCATAATGAATCATTCCTATCAGACGATTGTAAAGGAAGGGAATTCCGTTCATAGGGTATTGGCCAGTAAACACTTGGGGTTTGCATTGGCCATAAGAGATGAACAGCAGGCGAAGGAATGGATTAAGCTTTTTCGAACGAAATACCATGATGCTAATCATGTGTGTTATGCCTACCGATGTGGCATAACGGATGTGCAGAGGCATTCGGATGATGGGGAACCCAGTGGCACTGCGGGTAAGCCAATTGCGGGTGCGATTTTATCTTTCCAAATTACCCAGGTTTTAGTAATAGTGGTGCGCTATTTCGGAGGAACCAAACTAGGAACAGGAGGGCTTATTCAAGCGTATAAAACAGCGGCTACGATGGCCATTGAGGATGCAGGAGTGGTAGAGAAAAGATGGCAACGGAAGGTAGAGATAGTTTGTAATTATGCACAACTTCCTGAATTGATGAATATCTTGAAGCAAAGGCAAGCTGAAAAGCAATCGATTGTTCAAGAGGAGGATTGTCGTTTGACATATGTAGTCGCGGAAGAACAGTTAACAGAGATGCAAGCAGCCGTTTCTGCCATTGGACCGATGGTTATCCACCTGGGAGAACTTATTTAACGATCAACTTTTTAATCAGTGCAAGTTGATTATTTTGGTATACTTTGATAAAATAAATCCCCTTTTCCCATCCTGAAAATTTTATTTTTTGTTGCAACGAATTGGTTTTTTCCATGCGTTCATCGCTCATGATAATATACTTTTCTGAATTGATAATTTGAACCTTTGCGCTGCTTGATTGCGGGAATTGAATGTTCATAGTCAATTCTTGATTAGCATAATCCGGAATAAACGAAATGCTCTGGAAAGAGGCAGTATGGAGCGGTTCATCTTTGAATGCATTTAAGTCTTCAGTAGTTAAATTTTCAATGAATACTTGTCTTTTCTCGCTATTCTCATTATTGAAAATTTGAATGCCATTTTCATCAATGAGCATTTTAAAATTAGAGTCCAACTCTTCTTCTAAATCGAGTTCGTAGTCCAGATTCAATTGCCCTTGATCATCGAGGCCTTTTTCATTTTTATAAATGCGAATACCATCTTTGATGATGATGGACTTTGCGCCAAATGCGCCTTCGAGAATAATGGTCTTCTCATCTCGAATGACGGTCACTTCACACTTGGATTCAGGTTTTTGTTTGGCAACAAAATTTCTAAGCTCTTCGAAATTGGCAATACTCGTTCCATTGATGGCAATAATAACATCACCTTTCAATAATCCCATTTTTTCGGCAGCTGAAGACGTAATTACGCTGTCTACTTGAACGCCAGAAGCCGTAAAGGAATTGTTGGGCATGACACCAAGAAAGGCCGTTTGACTTTCATTGGCAAAGGGAAGTTCTTGCCATTTAAATGTTTCAGGAAATCCGGGGAAATTTAAATCAATATTTTCTTGATTGCCCCAGAATCCCTTTTGTCCAATTCCCAAGCAAACTTGTATTTTATTTCTTTTGCGATTCCTTTTTACTTTGATGTCCACACATTCTCCTGGCTTTTTAGTTTGAATATATTCAACGAGCTCATTCGCACTATTGATTTTAATATCGTCTATTTTTAAGATAATATCTCCTGCTTTTAAATTAGCCTGCTCGGCAGGAGACATTGGATTGACTTCTGTTACAACGGCTTGATGATTCTCATTTTTAAGGGTAATGCCTAAATAGGGTCGATCGAGCTGAGGGGGCATATTTTCAAAAGGAAAACCCTTGATGTCGATATTGCCCCAATAAGGTTGAGAGGAATTATTCTCTATTGAAATAGAGAACTCGATTGCCCCTTTCTTGTCTATTCCATTGGCTTTTAGGGCTTCTTCTAGGTCTTGGCCTTCTTCCAATTCAAAAACTTTTTCTTCCGTGACGACTTGTCCGTTTTCTTGTTTTTTGATTTTTACTTTTACCGTAGATTGTGACCAGGTAAGACTGATAAAGGCACCCCAAAAAATTAGACTACACGTAAAAATTGCTCTCATCCTTTTTCGATTTTTGTGAATACGAAAATAAAGAAGCTTTTTGCTAAGCAATTCAGTTGGAATGATAAGGAATGTTAATTGAAAAATTACTGCCAGTGAATGTTCAAGGGGATGGTCAATGGCAGGCTGTTCGCTGTAATGTTTGAAGGAAAACGAAATGATCCGAGGTGTTTCAAATCGGTTTGCAATAATTGACAAAGGGCAGGGTAGCTTTCACCTCCTTTCATGACTTGGGCACTTTGTACTTTACCATCTCGCAAAATTGTGAGTTGTACAAAAATTTTGAAAGGTGCAATACTGCGGTCGAATTGTGATTTTTCTAGACAGCGTTGAACAATGTTAGCGATATCAATTTGTAGCTGTTGATCACCGGAAACGTAGGTGATGTTCTCGGCCGCTGAAAATACCAGTTGGGATTCTTCCTGATCGGCGGCTGTAGCAAAATTATTAGACTCGTTTTTTGAAACGGGGGCAGATGGATGAGAGGTATCAGTGGTGACTTGTTTTTCGATTCGGTCCTCTATGGGAGGGTTGGCCACTTCTTCTTCTTCTTCTTCAGTAATTTCAACTGCAGTAAAATTTATTTTTTCAACCACTGGTGGAGGGGGAGGCGGCACAGGGGTTGAATTTGCTTGTTCAGGAGGTGATTGGGATTGGTTATCTTGTGAAGAATTTATTTCAACGGGTGATTTCACTTCTGCTAATTCTGCCCCTGGTTGATCATTGGGCATGAATAGGAAAAAGCCTATCAAGAAAAGTGCTGCAACACCCGTGAGCGACCAAAAAAGTTTGCTTTGATAAAAGGGAATAATGGGCGTCGTATTTTCTGTTGAAGAAAATATGGCGTCTAAGTTTTGCTTAACATGCGGATCAGGATCTTTCCATTCCGCTTCTTCTTGACTTTCCTCAATCAGTCGATATAACAAGGACCTCATTTGAGAATAGGTTGGCTCATCTTTGATGTGTTGATGAACAAAGGCTTTCTCTTCAGGAAGCAACGCTGCATATTCTTTTTGCAACAGCAACGTCTCAAGATCTTCTATGTGATAGGTAGAGGTGTTCATACGATTCTGGTGATCAAAAGGATGAATAGGGTGAGAATCTCTTTATAAACACTTAATTCTTGTTGAAATTCTTTGAGGATATAAAATATCCTTGATTTTACAGTTCCTTCGCTACATTGCATGGATTGGGCGATCTCAGGCACACTCAGCTCTTGGAAAAAGCGCAGTTCGATGGTTTGTTTCTTTACTTCATCCAATCCTTGAATAAGGCGATGAAGATGTAGTTTAAATTGTGCTAAATCCAATTGATGGTGAGCAGTATTTTCGGATGAAATAGCGATGTTCATTTGCGCTTTGGTTCGAACTTCGTGCTTTGCGTATTCATTTTTACACATGTTATGTGCAATACTGTATAACCAAGTTTTAAAAGGTCTACTTCGATCAAACTGATTTGCGTTGAGGACTACTTTGGTAAAAATCTCTTGACACAAGTCATTCGAGAGTTCTTTGTTTTTCCATAGCATACGATAGAAATAGCTAAACATGAGTCGAGAATATCGTGTATAAATGACGTCGAAGGCGCGTTTATTTTTGATGGCGATTTCTTGCATCAATGCCTCATCGGTCCAATGGTGATATTCCTGTTTCAAGTTCAAAATCGATGATTTGAAAAGCGGTACAAGTTAAGTTTTTTTTCGTTCAATGTTTTTTCATTTTACTGAGCCGAGAAGTTTCAGTAAGCTATTTTTCATTGTCCTATTGTTGAAGTTCCGAGTATTTTCGTTAATTCCTGTGTAATCATTGCAGAAGCTCCCCATAAAAAGTACGAATGAACAGGAATTCCTCGAATTTTTTGTGTGCGATCAAACGCTTTTAAATAATGATCTCGCTCCTGGATGCACTCCGGCATTACCTGACGCAAGGGAAGCCAAAAAACATCCGCTATCTCGTGGTTGGGTTGTAAGGGAATTTCTTCCTCTACCCAAGCCAATTGCGGATAGACTATCATGTGGCTAGGTGGAATAAATACGGGACTCAACCCTCCCAGTATTTTATATTGATGAAAGGGAATGCCTAATTCCTCTAATGTCTCGCGCTTTGCGCATTCCTCATGGGTTTCATCCGAATTTAGTTTGCCCCCTGGAAATGCTACTTGTCCTCCATGAATACCAAAATCAGAACGGACGATGTACAATATCTCCAATTCCTCTCTTTGTCTCAGTAATATCAAAACGGCAGATTGCTTGGGGGGTGGTTCCATCGTCAATCCTTCTTCTACTGTATTTCTGGGATATGACCAAATTTCAACATGTGCGGATCTACCCGGAAGTGGTCCTTTCAATAGTTGCATGATTTTGTCTTTCATGACAACTCGTCAAGCGTTAATTCTGATAAAACGAGTGCCACCTGCCGAATGTCATCGACTTTCAAGGTTGGGTGGGATCCGAAAACCCGTTATTGAGCATTGTACACTTCATCTTTTTGGTGCCCACTCATGTGATATTCGAAAATACCGGAGTCCATCATATCTCCGATGCTATGGGCGTTGATTCCTGCCCCTGCCATGATGGTTATTCTTTGGCCAGCTGCGGACTGGAGTTCTTTTATAAGTTTCTTACCTGTGATACATGATGATTGCTGACCTGAAGTGAGAATGCGCGTGCATCCACAAGCGATGATATCCTCTAGTGCTTGATAAGGATCTTGGGTGACATCAAAGGCACGATGAAAAGTTACCTCCATGGGATAAGCAGCCTGTACCCACTTCTTGAGGACGTCTTTACGGACATTTTGATGCTCATCTAATATTCCGATCACGATTCCCATGGCTCCGCATTTTTTGGCCCATTCAATGTCTTGACTCATCGATTCAATTTCAATTTCCGAATATTGAAAATCTCCTTCACGTGGGCGAATCATGACCATGATTGGAAGGGTACTTAGTTTAATAGCGCTTTGCACAAAGCCATGAGAGGGAGTGATGCCATCAGCGCTCAGCGCAGCGCACAATTCTATTCGGTCGGCTCCTGATTGTTGGGCTTGACGCACGTGCTCAAGGTTCGAGGCGATGATCTCTAAGAGGGGTTTCATGTTAGCAAAGGTCAAAAAAAAATCCCGCACAGCGGGATTTTTATATCAGTTAAATTGGATTATGCAACGACTGCTTGCTTGCGCTCTTGGATACGGCTTGCTTTTCCTGTCAAGCTGCGCAAATAGAATATACGTGCACGACGTACTTTACCTCTCTTATTCACTTCAATACTCTCGATAAATGGAGTGTTGAAAGGGAAGATACGCTCCACACCTACGCCACCGCTCATTTTGCGAATGGTGAAAGTTTCTGTGGAACCTGTGCCACGACGTTGAATCACAACACCAGTGAAAGTTTGTGGACGCTCCTTGTTACCTTCTTTAATTTTGATAGTAACAGATATGGTGTCTCCTGCCTGAAATGCTGGGAATTCACGAACAGGATTTATTTGTTTTTCTAATGCTTTGATGCGATTCATAACGTTAAATTTTACCCTTTAGAGGGGTGCAAATATACAAATAATTCTTGAAATGCCAAAAAAATGGCCAATTATTGTAGCGCGAATTTGATGGGTACTGTCATGTGACATTTCACAGGCTTTCCGTTTTGCATTCCCGGTTTAAATTTCCCAAGTCTTCTCACGGCTTGAATAGCAGCCATCTCCAACTCGGCTCCTCCTTTGACGCCTCTTAATATTTTAACGTCTTCGACATTTCCCTCTTTGTTCACCACAAACTGAACGTACACCGTTCCTTGTATACCTTCTTCCTTGCAGCGATCGGGATAGACTACATTTTTTGCAATGTCTTTATTCACATCTCCGATGTATGTTGGATTGTCTTCCGCTACGTCAAAAATAGGCTCTTCTTGGTCGGCTGGGTTTTGCAATGGACTGGGTAGAAGGGTGTCCATGGGAACAAAGGATTCTTGAACAGGGGATGGTCCTGTTTTTTTCTCTGGGGCTGGGGTTGCCTTCCAAGTGCGAACAAAATTCTTTTGGTAGTTGGCCCAATCTTCTTGCGTTTGAATGGTTTTGTAATCGTCTTGTGCAAAAACCTTGGCAAAGATTTCAAAATTTTCCACTGTCTGAAAACCCGTAATGGGCGCAATGGCCTTGGCGGTTTCGTCGAAGAATAGTAAAGTAGGGTAGGCAGATACACCCCAATACATGGTTAATTCATGCACGGAATTGCGGCCAGTTGTTCCTGGCTTATATCCTGGATTTTTAAAAGTCTTACCATCGAATCGCACAGAGTCTCCGGATTCTGCATCAAATTTCACGCAATAGTATTTTTCATTCATGTAGTTGACCACATCAGGATTCGTAAAAGTCTGTGCAGCCATCATTTTGCAGGGTCCGCACCATTGGGTATATACATCGATCATGATTTTACGAGGTTCTTTTTGTGTCGCAGACACGGCCTCTTCCACAGTCATCCAGTGGATTTTGTTGATTACCTCTTGAGAAAATGCACTGATTGTCGTTGTGTTAAAAAGCAACACAACAAGAAAGGAAAGCCATTTGTTATTTAACATCTTGCATTAATTTTTTAACGATAGGAGAAAGCAAAAACAGCACAATGCCTGCAATGAAGGCAATCCAGGCTAATTGCTGATATCCGTTGGTATAGGTGGTTAATTTTTCTAATCCGGAAGCGTTTTCTTCTGGGGTGCTCATGCCGGCACCAAGAATCCCTGCTACATATTGCCCATAGGCACTGGCTAAAAACCACATGCCCATCATCATACCTTGTAAATGGGTGGGGGCTAATTTGGTCATAATGGATAGACCAATTGGACTGAGGCAAAGTTCACCAAGGGTGATAATAAAATAGGCCATGGTAAATACATCCAATGAGGTGATACCATTTGCATCGGCCATAAAAATGGTAGCGTAAAAAATGAGAAACGCAAATCCTAGAAATATAAATCCAAGTCCAAATTTAACAGTGGTATTGGGTTCTATTTTTTTTCGACTTAAGGCGATCCAAATGATTCCCAATATGGGAGCGAAAAGAATGACAAATAGCGAATTGGCAGCATTGTTTACGCCGTTAGGATCAAGGGTAATACTGCCCAAAAGCTCTGTACTCAAATGATTGGCTGCGAAAATGGAAAGCGATCCACCACTTTGTTCAAAGAAGGCCCAAAACAAGATGGAGAATAAAATAAAAATGAGAGCAGCCCACATTTTCTTTTGCTCATTGTTGTTTAACTTCAATGTTTCTATTACGAAATACAATAGGGTGATAGGACCAATGGCATACATGAAGTAATCTGTATACTCGGTTTGTTTGACCATGATGCTAATCAATGGTATACATAAGACCGAGCCGATGAAGACCATCCATTCTTTTCTTTTTCTAACTGCAGTATCATCTGCTAATAGCGGTGATACCCCGCCGATGAAGACCATCCATTCTTTTCTTTTTCTAACCGCAGCATCATCTGCTAATAGCGGTGATACCCCAATATCTCCCATTTGCTTTTGAGTGAAAATGAAGGTCAATAGACTGATGGTCATCACCACTGCTGCTAGACCAAAGGCCACATTCCATGAATAACTCTTTCCTAAAGCAATACAGGCATATCCGCCAAGTAATGCGCCGATATTTATACCGCTGTAAAAGAGTGAGAAACCAGCATCTCTGCGATCATCATTATCCTTGTACAATCGACCTACCATCGTGGAAATATTGGGTTTGAAAAAACCAGTGCCAATGATATTAAAGGCGATGCCCAAGAAAAAAAACTCCTTTGGATTCATGGCCAAAATCACACTCCCAATAATCATCAAAATACCGCCCCAGAATAGCGATTTTCTGAATCCTAAAATTTTATCGGCGAACAATCCTCCAATAAAGGTAAAGGCGTAAACAAACGCTTGTGTAGCGCCGTATTGGAGATTGGCATCGCGCTCATTCATCATGAGCTGATTCACCATGAAGTAAGTGAGCATGCCACGCATTCCGTAAAAGGAAAAGCGCTCCCACATCTCAGAAAAAAACAAATACCACAATTGCTTGGGGTATTTGCCTTGAAAATTTTGAATTTCAGCAGTTGTCGAATTGCTCATTGATTAGAGAATATTTTTTTCTTTCATTACGCTATTCAACCACTTCAACATAAGAATGAGCACGACAGCTGCGGCCATTACCAATGCAAAGTTCAAGTAGAAGAAATTTCTTTTATCGTCCATTTCTTCCCACAAACTCGATAGCATACCCGATAATTTGTTTCCTACCGAAATTGCCAAGAAAAATCCGCCCATCATCAACGCGGTGATACGTGGCGGTGAGAGTTTAGACACCAAACTCAATCCCATTGGAGAAAGGCAAAGTTCTCCAACGGTAATAACGCCATAAGAGGCGATTAACCACCAGGATCCTGCTTTGCTAGACAAGTCATTGGTAGCAGCAACCGCTCCCACCATTACTAAAGCGGAAAGCGCTGTAATCACCAAACCAATTGCAATTTTGGTGGGAGTAGAGGGTTCCCGCTTTCTGCTCGCCATCCATCCAAAAAATCCAACAACCACAGGTGTTAACATGACTACCCAAAAAGGATTGATACTTTGGTACAACTCTGTACTGTACAATTTCATATCAGATCCTTGCTTTGGTATTTCTGATGCGGGAAGGGTTTCGAAATATTTTCTGGATTTTTCCAATTGAGTGACTTTATCAGAAAACTCGCCCTTGGCTTTATGCTCCTCAGCGCTATTGTCTGGCATTGCTTTCTCCTCTGCTCGGAGGGTAGTAATCGTTGAATCAAACTTCGCTTGTGGCGCTGAAACAATCTCGTTGTTCACCACTACCTGCGCCATTCCCAAATCGGTTGCTACAGAGGCAACTCCTTCTGACATTTTACGGTCGGTATGATTCTCCGCCCACTCTGTTAAAGCATCCCCGTTCTGATGGAAAATAGCAAAGAATAATATGACACAAGTGAATACTGCCAATAAGGCTTTGATGGCTCGCGCTTCTGAAGCTTCCGATTTGAAAGCTAGATAAATGAAAAATGCAATAACGGGCAAACAACCGATGATGAAAGCATCGTTGGTATCAGATCCCAAGAAATTACCGGGTATCATATAACCTAAAACGCCAAAGGCAAACATAGGAAGAACGGTCATAGAAAGAATTTTCATTGTACTCATATCTCCCTCTTGAACGGGCTTGACGACATCGACATGCTTAATATGCTTGGTACCTAAAATAAATACGATGACCCCAATCAACATCCCTACACCAGCAGCGGCAAATGCATGTCCCCATCCGTAATTGATTCTCATGTATGCAGCAACGAAATTGCAAATGAATGCGCCTATGTTGATTCCCATGTAGAAAATGTTGTACCCAGCATCTTTTTTGTGTTTCAAATCGTCGCCACTATATAGATTTCCAACCAATGTGGAGATATTGGGTTTGAAGAACCCATTACCGAGAATGATTAAAAATAAGGCAACGAAAAAAGAAAACTCAGAGTGCAGGGATAAACAAAAATATCCAGCGGCCATCATTAATCCTCCCATGATAATGGAACGACGATATCCTAAAATACGATCTGCCAACAATCCACCGATGAATGGAGTTAAATATACGAGACCCAAATAAGTGCCGTAGATGTCTGATTTTTTAGCATGAGAAAATCCCATCCCTCCACTATTCCAGTTTTCTACCATGTATAATGAGAAAATTCCGAGCATGAGATAATACCCGAATCGTTCCCACATTTCGGTTCCAAATAGAAACCACAATCCTTTTGGATGACTTTGTTGTTTGTTGTCTGACATACGTTTGAATTTTTTCAAATATAACGATATCCCCTAGATTTCAAAGCGCCTCAGTCTAAATAAAAACACCCCGAAATTCGGGGTGCTCAGTCCTAAAGGAAGGGATAGGTTAATTGCAATTGTATAGCACGTATTTGATTGTGGTTGGAATTTGCGGAATATAACCCGGTTTGACAATGTAAAACCAAATCTGCTGGATGGTGCTGCCTGCAGGTACTCCTGGGAAAAAATCAGACGGAATCATGGTGAATCTGAACTTACCCGGCATGCCTGGCACTGGCGTCATTTGAAGCGCTGGCGTATTAGGCGACTCTGCAGGCGTTGCGTAAGGATATATTTGATTTCCAATTTTACCTGCGATGTAAACGTAGCATTCATTCGCTCCTAAATTTTGAAGGTTAACATCCGACTCCAGATTGTTATCGTAAGTAATGGTAAAGAAGTCATCGGGTCGAGAAGCTTCCGGGAAATAACAAAACTTCTCTGCACAAAGTGCGGGTAAAATGTCAATGTGTAAATCCTCGCATTTGGCTTCTCCGAGGCCGTCGTCCGGAAAGGCATTGCCATTATCTAATTTGGCTAAGCATGAGATTCCTGTACTATACAGTTGTAAAGGAGTACAACCATAAAATTGGGTAGGAACCATTTTCATAGCGTATATCAAACCATTTACATGTGTCATGCGCATGCAATCGTTTGAATTTCCCCATTCCCCATTTCCGCAGGCTGGCCCTGTAGGTTGCCACGTCCACATGTATACGGAGTCTTTGTACTCGGGATGGTTGGTTAAAATTCCTTTTAGTCCATAAGTGGTTTGACTCAAGTCAACGTAGATGGTCATCGTGTCATTGGCATTGGTAGGGGAGGGAAGAACAAATGCTGCTTGTCCCCATATCATTGCGCTGCAGCCAATCATTAATATACTCAGTAATGTTCTCATGGGTTAACACGGTTAAAGTTAAACTTGTAAATGACATTTTTAAAACCTGTGCTCGCACAGGTGCGGTCAATATTCAATTTCATTTCACTTGAATTGGCCGTGACCATGGCACCCATACTTACTTCAATGGTGTCGTTCTGTGTTTCGAGAAAAAGTGTAGAGGGTGCGTAAACGTCGTCCAAATGCCAAGTTCCTTGATCACCCAGAAAGTTCTTGCCTTGGGTAATTTCTACTTGATAAGTGTGCGAAGCAGCATCCAGGCTGATTCGCATCGGTTGTACTCCGCTGACAATGTACCAGGCGCTCAAATCGCGTTCTTCCAAGATGGGACTGTTTGGATCTTGAACAATAAACTGCGCGAGTTCCCAGGTGCCGTTCATTCCGATTTCTTTATTCGAGGTTTCTCCTAACTCTCCTTTGATCTCGGGCTTGCAACTTCCAAGCGCGATACTGAAAATTAAAATGGAAAGGTATAATTTGTTTTTCATCATCATTTGTTTTTAATTACAACCGCCTTCAGGATTTCCGACAAAGCTAGCTCCAGTAAATTCGTTATTGGGAAATTGCAAAGCCATTCCAGGACAATTCCAAGGGGCATTGCGTATATCAGTAACAACCCCTTCAACGGCTAATCTCCTGAAGAAGTCTAGCCATTTTCCTTCGCCAATGGTTTCAATGCGATATTCCCTGCGCGCAGCGGCCTTGATTTCGTCCGCGTTGGAGGAAGTAGGGATTGAATTATCCTGACTATAAGCGCGCGTTCTGATGAGATTGATATCTTGAATGGCTTCGACTAGTCGACTGGGTTGAGCATAAGCAATGGCTTCTGCGCGGATGAGCATAAGCTCTGTCTGATAAATGAGCGGGATATTGAAAACGACTTTGTCGCTAAATCGAGTGAGTGTTTTTCTTCCGCCATTGGTACCCAACCAATTTTTACGTTTGTCGGCACTGTTCACCATGACAAAGGAGTAGAATGGATTTTCAAGTTCTATGCTCGACGAATAAGTGGGGTC
>CAZJCQ010000014.1:41630-46761 GCA_964544665.1 uncultured Chryseobacterium sp.
TCATCCCACAAGGTGAGGTTGGGAGGTAATACACCTGCCGCGTTGTAATTACCAATCAAATCATCGGTTCTTAAATCATTATCAAAACTAACAATTCCAAATATGGTTTCTTTGTTAGGCAATGCTACTAAACCATCTTCACTGCCAGGGAATCGATCGAGTAATGTGTCTTCGAATAATGATGGCGAGATGAGTTGGTCGCAGTATTGAATAGCTGTATTGTAATTTCGCATTTGAAAATGTAACATGGCTAATGCGCCTTTCGCAGCATTGGCGGTCGCGTAATTACCATTCGATTCGGGAAGTTGGTTAGCGCAAAATTCTAACTCGCTTTGAATAAAATCGTATACTTCGGCTACCGTGTTTCGGGGCAAAGGTTGGTTAGAGGCTTTGTCACGAATGACAATTCCCAAATGGCTGTTATCTGTGGTGAAGCCATACGGTTGCGCCCAAAGTTTAGCGACATGCCAATGACAAAATGCGCGAATGAACCTTGCTTCTGCTTCCATTCTTGATTGCTCAGCTTCGCTAAGACCCTCAATTAATCCGAAATTTTCTAGCAATGAATTACAACGATAAATAGCATAATAAAAATCGCTATAAACACCATTGGTAGTGGGAGTAAAGAAATTGGTTTCTTTGTTGTACACCGATTGAAAATCGAGTCCATTGGGAACGGCTAGATTGTTACTAAGGAGTTCCGCTAAATTTTGATAGCTGCCGTCGAATACATTGGCCATTACGTCGTAACAACTGTTCAATAGTCGTTGTGCATCTTCAGGAGTTTTTAATGCGTCTTCCGCGAGAATGGCTCCGTCTGGAGGATAGTTCAGCATTTTTTCGCAAGAACTGAGTCCCACTGCGAAAAGGATGATTGAGATATAAAATATTTTTTTCATCGTGTTCAGATTTAAAAATTAGCACTCAAGCGGAAGTTGAAACTGCGCTCTTGCATAGGGGTTAGATAGGTTACATTGGGACTCAAATTGCGATCTTGTGCATTTTCGAAGTCACGAACAATCTCTGGATCCAATCCTGGGAAATTCGTAATAGTGAACACGTTGGTTACAAATGCCCCGACACTCAATTGATGAAGTTTCAAGAACTTAATTTTTGACTTATCAAAAGTGTAATCAAGTGAAAGGTTTCTTAATCTTAAGAAGTCTGCATTGTAAATAAACAAAGAAGTGTTCCACCATGGGAATCCAGCGGGAAGCCCGTAGTTGGTTTCATCCAAGGTTAATTTTCCATAAGTAGTTTCATCACCGGGTTCTTGCCAACGATCCAAAATATCGGTGCGCATGTTCCAACTAGAAACTACCCCTAATTGGCGTTTTGCGCTTGAATCGAAAATTTTAGCTCCTAGGCTATAAGTGCATAGCGCGGTGAGTGTAAAGTTTTTCCAAGACCATGTATTGGTAAAACCGCCATACATTTTTGGTAATCCACTTCCTACAAATTTGCGAATCGAATTGTCATAATCGTAGGTTTCTTTTCCATTCAAGTCGAGATACACCGGACGGCCGTTGGTTGGATCTATGTGAGAAAATTCTACTAAATAGAATGATCCAATGGGCTTTCCAACAATAACACGGGAGTCGTTTGTACCTCCGCTTACCGCATCTGGAGTGTAGTCTCCAATGCTCACCAACTCATTGTAATTATAGGAGAAATTAGCATTGGTTTTCCATTTAAGAGATGATTTCTTAAACCAATTGTAGCCTACCGTAAGCTCAAGTCCTTTGTTTTTCACCTCGGCTACATTATCCCAGAAATTAGAGAACCCGGTAGAAGCGGGTAGGCTCACATTCATCAATACATCGCGGCTATATTTTCGATAACCCTCGACAACTAAGGTCAAGCGATCTTGCCAAAATCCTGTTTCGATGGCGAAAGAGGAGTTGTTGGTGGTTTCCCATTTTAAATTGTCATTGCCTCGCTGGGTGGGGAAAATGATGGGGTTTTGATTGTAATATAATCCATTATTTGCAGCGGAATATAAGGAGTACTGTGCATTTGCGGGAATGCTCGAATTACCGGTTAGCCCCCAGCTCGCGCGGAATTTTAGGAAGGTAAGATGTTTGTTGTCTTTGAGGAAGTTCTCTTCGGAGGCAACCCAAGCCGTAGAGATGGAAGGGAAATTACCAAATTTGTTGTTGGGTCCAAATCGAGATGAACCGTCTCTTCTAAAGGTAGCGTCAAGATAATATTTCTCTTTATAATTGATACTTCCTTTTGCGAAGAATCCAATAAAGCTGAATTGCTCTTTATTGTAAACATTTCGAATTCTAGACGTGTCGGCAGGATTGACATCTGAAAGCTCTTGAATGTCTTGTCCTAAATTCGGAATGTAGTCATTGTAACTATCGGTATTAGATGTTTGCAATTCATGACCAATCAAGATATTGGCATTTAAATGCTCTCTTAATTCTTTTGAATATTCGGCAGTCACGTTGTAGCTATAATTGCGTACAATGCGCTGATCACTGGAATAATTTCCAAGCGCATTATTTACATCCAATGCGGCTGGATTTAATCGATTCTCTCCGATGTGCATCCAATCCATACCTCCTGTTGCGATGACATAGAGATTTTTAATTGGATTGTAAATGATGCGAGCGGAGTTCACGAAGCGGTCTTCCACATTGGTCCATCTTTTTAGATTTCTTGCGGCTACTGGATTTTTGGTACCTCCCCATTCATCTTTCCAATAAAAATAATCACCTGGCTTATTCACCACGTTTCCTGACGCGTCATAGGTAGTATCGGTGTAGGTAACCGGATAATAGGGTAGCGCATTGGACATTGCATCTCCTAAACCTCCGGACCATGCGGCATCTACACGATTATTCATTCCTCGAGTTCCAGAAAGGGCAAGATTAACGCGTAGTTTTTTATTGATTTTAAATTCCGGATTAATACGTGCGGATAAGCGTCTATAAGAATTACCAATCATAAAGGACTCATTGTTATCATAACCCAATGAGAAATAAACATTATGCTTTTCACCTCCGTAACGAGCGCCAAATTGTGCTCCATATTTAGTTCCTAACCCTACAGTTTGCTGAACCCAATTGGTGTTGGTTTTCATGGCCTGCTGATAAGCGGCTTCTCTTGTTGCGGCATCATCAGTAGCAGCTGTTAAATTAGGTAACCACACATATCCTGTACCTCCGTCATTTTCCCATGCTTCTTGTCGAATCTTCAAGTACTGTTCAGTATTCAACATATTGGGTAAAGATGCCGGAGTTGCGAGACCTGAGTTGACATTAAAGTCAAATTTCCATCCTTTCTGCTTTGCTTTTTTAGTGGTAATAATGATTACCCCGTTAGCGGCTCTAGATCCATATTCACCGGCTGCTGCGGCATCTTTTCTTACTTCGACGCTTTCGATGTCTTGCGGATTGATGGTGGCTAGCGGATTGTTATTCATCGCACCGCTATTTCCTCGTAAAAAATAGTCGTTGGTAATGGGGATACCATCGACGATGTACAAAGGGTCACCTCCTGCTGAAATAGAGCTAATACCTCTGATTCGAACGATGGAGCCGGCTCCTGCCATTCCTGATCCTTGGGAAATTTGAAGACCTGCCGCCTGACCTTGAAGCGCGGCTTCAAAAGAAGGGGTTCGTACCGCAGTTACGTCCTTTCCGTTGATTTTTGAAACAGCCCCGGTATTGGGTTTGTTGCGTTCAATTCCGTAACCTACGATTTCCAAATTATCCAAAGTGATCTCGTTGCTTTTAAGTACAACATCCAACGGGAAATTTTGACCGTTGCTAAGGGTGATGGTCTGTTCGAACGTTTCGAAACCAATAAACGTAACTTGAACTTTATGTTGACCGGCGGTCAATTCGAGTTTGTACTTACCATCAAGGTCGGTTTGGGTTCCTTTACCATTGGCAGGAACCGCTACCACCACTCCCGGAATCGGCTGGCTCTTTTCATCTTTGATGACGCCAGAAATGGTTTGCGCATGCATTCCCCAGGCTGATAGCAAAAGGAGGGTTAATGTAATTTGCAGTGATTTAATTTTCATATGTTTATTCTTTGACAATCGTAATAATCTGAATTGTTTCTTGACCAGCATGGATGCGACAGAAATAATATCCGTTAGATAATGTATGAGCTGGAATTTCTATTCGTTGAGACCTTGCTTTTCCGGACATTAAAGTTTGTCCGAGTATATCGGAAATGGTATAGTTCATATCGGAAGTCAGCACTTTTGATTGAATGGTCCAAGAAGTGGAAGTGGGATTGGGAAATACGCTCCAAACATTTTCATTGAGCTCAGCGACACCGACCGTTTCTCCGACACATTCGCAATTGGCGTTTACGGTATCGTTTACCGTAGAGGAAATACCATCATCACAAACAGCACCTATGAATAAACAAGATCCATCATCGGTGTTTGCGTTTGGATTGTAATTGCAAGCATCCATGTTCATGCATCCCACAATTGTGGGGATTCCTGCACAATCGCAATTGATGTTATAAGTATCATTGATGGTGCCAGCATTGTTGTCATTACAGGGGTCATTTACAAAGGCACAGTTACCATTATCCGTGGTTGCATTTGGATTGTAGTTACAGGCAGATGCATCCATACATCCGGCCACTGAAGTTACCCCTTGGCATTGACAGTTCGCATTGATGACGTCATTAAAGGTATTGGCATTTCCATCATCGCAAGCATTTCCTTCATAATAACAAGTGCCTAGATCAGGTGTGGGAAGTGGACTGTCCGTATATACGTGATATTCTCCCGCACTGTAGGAAAAAGAGGTGGATGTCGAACTAACATTGATAGGAGTTCCTGTAAAGTAATCGTACCAAGTCCCGGTATGGGTGAATCCTGGAATCATATTGATTCCAATGACATCAAAATTGCCTACGACCACCGCATCCATTGTTGATCCATCGAGAATGAGTCGTTTGCCTTTATTGGAAAGATCTGTGGTGTAATTTGTAGTGGAAAAGGTTTGGTAGTTTTTCTTCAAATGGTTCAAGGCGGCCGTTACTTTGTATAAGTGCACACGGTCTGGATTATCGAGGTAATTCCAGAGAATAGGTTTGGGATCAATTTTACAGCTTTCTTGTAGCGTGCCGTTATCACATTGGAAAATGGAAA
>CAZJCQ010000015.1:0-28871 GCA_964544665.1 uncultured Chryseobacterium sp.
TCTTGGGCGTAACATACAGGATAGTAAAAAATTCAATCGGAAAAGGATCCTTGAGGTCCTTTTTTTATTATCATTGTGAAAATTAAAAATATGAGAAAAATCAATTTTCCGCTTTGGTTGATCGCCTTCAGTAGTGTGTTTTTTATATATGGTGTCTTGAGTTCAGATGGGAAGGCCGGCAAAACAGGGGCTCCGGGTGAAAATACTTGTGTTCAATGCCACTCGGGCAGTGCTGTTAATAGTGGCTCAGGGAGCATCAGTATCAACACTGCATCTATGATAAACGGGGAGTATGAGCTAGGTCAAACCTATGATTTATCGGTAACAGTTGAGCAAACGGGTTTGTCTTTATTTGGTTTCAGTATCGTGGCATTGGATGCCAATGGAAATAGTGTTGGGACTTTAATGGCGGGTGCGGACAATCATTCGGATGCGGCCACTATTTCCGGTATTACCCGACAGTATTTAACCCATGATTTCAATGGAGGGGCCACTGCCGATAGCCATACCTTTGGTTTTCAATGGACTGCACCTACTGAAGATTTTGGAGCTATTACTTTTTATGCGTCAGGTAACGCGGCCAATGGCAATGAGGCCTCTTCAGGAGATAATGTCTATAGCACCTCTGCTCAGATTCAACCTGTACAACCCATAGGAATTGCGGAGAGCAAAGAGTCAATGTTACTTTGGAATCCAAGTAGCATGGAGTTAGGTGTAAATGGAAATGTGATAGAAAATTGTCAATGGGAGATTTTTGATGTTAATGGAAGATTAGTATTGTCTAAAAAGGGGCAGACTAATCAAACTATTAAGGTAAGTGACTTGCAAAAAGGTATTTACCTGGTGCATTGTGTTTATGGAAATAAGACTGAAATCAAGAAAATAACTATTTAACAGATAAATTAGTGTTATCACCAAAGGCGCAAGATATTTGCGCCTTTATTGTTGGATGGAATTAATGCAAGAAAATATTTGGCCAAGGTACTTTTTGAAGTTGTCCTATAACGGTGGTGAATTCCACGGATGGCAGAGACAGCCCAATGCTATCAGTGTCCAGTCTGTTTTGGAGGAAGCTTTGTGCAAAATATTGCGTCAAGAAAAAGTGATAACAGTGGGATGTGGTAGAACAGATACTGGGGTTCATGCCACTGTTTTTTATGCACATTTCAATGCCAAAAATGCGATTGAAAACACCGAAGAGATTATTTTTAGATTGAATCAAGTTTTGCCTCAAGCTATTGCCATACAAGATGTGTTTAGAGTGGAAGATAAATGTCATAGCCGATTTGATGCCAGAGAGCGATCTTACCAATATTTTATTCATCAGAAGAAAGATCCTTTTTTTTATGGAAGATCTATGTTCTATCCCCATTCTCTTGATTTCGCTGCGATGAACCAAGCCGCCGCTGTATTGGTGCGAAAAGCTGATTTTTCGAGTTTTTGTAAAACAGGAGGTGGACAAAAAACCAATATTTGTGATGTTAGAAAAGCGCAATGGACAGTGAACGAATGGGGTCAATGGGTGTTTAACATAACAGCGGATCGGTTTTTAAGGAATATGGTGAGAGCGGTGGTAGGTACGCTGATGGAGGTAGGTAGAGGAAAATTGGCCATTGAAGAAATGGAAGACATTTTGGAACTTCAACAACGAGGAGCGGCGGGTGAAAGTGTATATGCATGTGGTTTGTATTTAACGGATGTTCAATATCCATACATAAAGGAAGGTAAGTATGTCGGCAGCAGGGAAGGCATTTGATAGTAAAATTTTTTGGCGTTTATACCAACGCAGCTCTCCTTATCGTGGACAGTTTTATTTTACCTTTTTTTGGGTGTTAGTGTTGGCTTTTCTTTCAGTGGTGCGTCCCGCTCAAATGCGAGTGATCATTGATGAAGCTTTGCCAAGTGGAGATATGAATGCGGTCTTTTTCTGGTCAGCAGCCTTTGTTGGAATGTTGATGTTAGAAAGTGCGATTCAGTATTTTCAAACCTATCAAGCCAATAAAATGGCACAATCCATAACCTTAGACATGCGAGCCGATTTATTTCGACATAGCTTGGGATTTCGGTTGGGATTTTTCGATAAGACTCCTGTAGGGCAGATGGTAACAAGACATATTTCGGACATCGATGGAATTGCAGAAGTTTTTTCTGTGGGTTTGCTGGATATTTTTCGTGATATTTTGAAGCTCGCGGTGATTATGGTGGCCATGTTTTGGGTAGATTGGCAAATGACGCTGGTGGTCATTTTGCCCATTCCTATCTTGCTGTATGCGACTCGTATTTTTCAGCAAGCGGTCAAAAATTCTTTCAATGATGTCCGCAATGAAGTAGCAAGAATCAATGTATTCATTCAAGAGCACGTAACCGGAATGGGAATCATTCAAATTTTCGGACAAGAAAAGAGAGAGGAAGAGAAATTTCATGCCATCAATGCAACACACCGAGATGCGCACATTAGAGGGATTTGGGCCTATTCTATTTTTTTTCCAGTCGTGGAAATTTTATCGGCTATGTCTATTAGTCTCATGTTGTGGTGGGCGTTGAGAGGAACTTTCGATGCAACCGCCTCTCCCGGTGTTTTATTGCAATTTTCTACTTTTATATCGATGATGTATCGTCCTATCAGACAAATGGCTGATAATTTCAACGTTCTGCAAATGGGAATGATCAATGCGGAACGTGTATTTCAAATGATGGATCGAGACGAATCGCAATCTCAAGGTGAAGTTCATTGGCAAGAGCACTCTGCCGGGATCGAATTTCGTAATATTCAGTTCAGTTACGTTCCGGATCAATTGGTATTAAAAGATTTTTCTTTGACTATTCCTGCCGGTGAAACCATTGCTTTGGTTGGGCATACGGGAAGTGGGAAATCTACAGTGGCTCAATTGCTGAACCGTCTGTACGAACCGCAGAAGGGATTAATTACTTGGGGCGGTGTGGATATTCGAACATTTTCTTTGGATGACATTCGAAATAGAATAGCGGTGGTTCCTCAGGATGTTTTTTTATTTAGTGATTCAATTTTCCATAACTTGACTTTACATGATCCACATATTACCAGAGAACAAGTGCAAGCAGCTTGCGAGAAAGTAGGTGTGCACGATTTCATCCAGCGACTGCCTGGAGGATACGATTTTAATGTAAGAGAGCGTGGTGTAGTGCTTAGTGTGGGTCAGCGCCAATTATTGGCATTCGTTAGAGCCTATTTGAAAAACCCTGCTATATTGATTTTAGATGAAGCCACTTCTAGTGTGGATAGTGAATCGGAGCAAAAAATTCAACGTGCAACAGAGCTGGTCACCAAAGGTAGAACGTCCATTGTCATTGCTCATCGACTGTCAACGATTCAAAAGGCCAGTAAAATTGTGGTACTCGATCAGGGGGAGAAAAAAGAAGAAGGAACCCATGAGGAACTTTTGAATCTAAACGGAACTTACGCTAAATTGTACCAACGTCAATTTTTAAAAAATGAGTCCTGAAGAAAAAGCCAAGCGTATTGTTGACTTAATGTACAACCAAGATCCATTTTCTCAATGGTTGGGAATCCAACGCCAATTGGATGCTCCTGGACAAAGTAGGTTGAAATTATTGGTGCGATCCGATATGCTGAACGGCTTTCGAATAGCACATGGTGGAATTGCCTACGCATTGGCTGATAGTGCAATGGCCTTTGCGTCTAACGCTCATGGAATTCAATGTGTAAGTGTGGAAACCAGTATATCGCACGTCAAAAAAGTGGAGGAAGGAGACGAACTGACAACTGATGTGGAAGAGAAGAGTGTTTCCCAAAAAATAGGTATTTATCACGTGACCGTTCGTAATCAACGAGAGGAAGCGGTAGCTTATTTCAAGGGCACCGTTTATCGAACAGGAAAAGTGTGGTTAGACTCAGAGCAATGAGAGCGTTGATTCAAAGAGTAAGTCACGCTTCAGTGGAAGTGGAGGAGAATCGAGTAGCAGCGATCGATAAAGGACTGCTCGTATTTCTTGGTGTTGGTGAAAATGATGAGCTTCGTGACATCGAATATTTGGTGCAAAAAATTATTCCACTCAGAATTTTTTCTGATGCGCAAGGGAAAATGAATGTATCCATTGTAGATATTCAAGGGGAATTGCTGGTCGTGAGTCAATTTACGTTATACGCCGATACAAAAAAGGGAAACCGTCCAAGTTTCATCAAAAGTGCCCCTGCCAGCAAAGCAAAGGAAATGTATGAAACGTTTATTCGTCAACTTCAAATACATTCTCAATTAAAAGTAGAATCAGGAATTTTTGGAGCAGATATGAAAGTTCAATTATTGAATGATGGTCCGGTTACGATTTGGATGGATAGTCGAGAGGCGTGATTTCCTTTTGTAAGGGTTTCATAGTAAATTCGTGAAATGCTCGATCAGAACATTACGTATCTAAAAGGTGTGGGGCCTGCGAAAGCAGAGGTGTTGCAATCAGAGTTGGGCATTCGAACATGGGAAGGACTGTTGATGCATTTTCCCTTTCGTTATATTGACAAATCAGAATTAGTTACCATTAGACAAATTCAGACGGATGAATTTCCCGTGCAATTGTTATTAGAATGTGTGGGTTGGCAAGAGGTGGGCGTTGCTCGAGCTAAGCGTTTGGTTGCTCGATTTAAAGATGCGTCGGGTGAGATGGAATTGGTTTGGTTCAAGGGCATAAGTTGGGTGCAAAGAATGTTGCAGCGGGGTCAATTTTATTTAGTTTATGGAAAACCTACCTTATTTTCTGGTAAATACAATATGGCACATCCTGAAATGGAAATGGTGGAGAAGTCAAGGTGGATGTCGGGAAATACTTTTAAACCGGTTTACCGAACGACCGAAAAGTTAAGTAAAAAAGGTTTAAATAGTAATGGAATTGCCCAGTTAACCCGGCAATTAATCGCTGAACTTCCAGTCGGTTCAATCAAAGAAAACTTGCCCTCCGAAGTACTAAAGAAATTTCAATTGATGGACAGAGAAAGCGCCATTAGAAGTATTCATCTTCCCACCAGTGCAGAAATATTAACGGCAGCGAGAAGGAGATTGAAGTTTGAGGAGTTGTTTTTTATACAAATTCAAATTGCGCGTCAAAAAATATCGTTAACCAAAGAGGAACGAGGAGTCGTATTTGAAAAAGTAGGCGATTATTTCAATGACTTTTACCATCATCATCTGCCTTTTGAATTAACCGGTGCACAAAAGCGAGTCATCAAAGAAATCAGACAAGATGTTGCCAAGGGATACCATATGAATCGATTGATTCAAGGGGATGTAGGCAGTGGAAAAACCATCGTAGCGGTTCTAAGTATGTTATTGGCTGTAGATAATGGTTTTCAATCTTGTTTGATGGCGCCTACGGAGATATTGGCCCAGCAACATTTTCAGTTAATTAAGTCGTTGCTTTCAAAATTATCTATCGGTGTAGAACTATTGACGGGATCTACCAAAGCCAAAGAAAGAAGGCGAATATTAGAAGGATTGCAAGATGGGAGTATACGCTTGCTCATAGGCACACATGCGTTGATTGAACCTGTTGTGGTTTTTAAAGAATTGGGATTGGTGATCATCGATGAGCAACATCGTTTTGGCGTAGCGCAACGAGCCCGATTATGGCAAAAAGCCCAAATGCCACCGCATATTTTGGTAATGACGGCAACTCCGATTCCTCGTACGTTGGCCATGACCCTTTATGGAGATTTGGATATCAGTGTGATTGATGAATTGCCACCCGGTCGAAAACCCATACAGACCATTTGGAGAAGTGATGCCAGAAGGTTAGAGGTTTTTCAATTTATGGAAGACGAAATCAATAAAGGCAGGCAGATTTATGTGGTCTTTCCTTTGATTGAAGAAAGCGAAGCATTGGACTACAAAGATTTGCAAGATGGATATGATGGTTTATCCCGGCGATTTCCACGACCTCAATTTCAAATAAGCATCGTCCATGGCAGAATAAAAAATGAAGATCGCGATTTTGAAATGGATTTATTTGTCAAAGGAAGTACGCACATTATGGTGGCCACTACGGTGATAGAAGTGGGCGTTAATGTCCCCAATGCGTCCGTGATGGTAATAGAAAGTGCAGAGCGATTTGGATTATCTCAACTACATCAATTGCGGGGAAGAGTGGGACGAGGCGCCGATCAGAGCTATTGTATATTAATGACAGGTAATAAACTATCAGCAGAATCAAAGACAAGAATGGAAACGATGGTGAGAACGAACAATGGATTTGAAATTGCCGAAGTGGATTTGGAATTGAGAGGGCCCGGTGATTTGGCGGGTACCATGCAAAGCGGAACGTTGCAGTTGAAGATTGCTGATTTAGTGAAGGATCAAGCGATCTTGTTAGCAGCGAGGGAAACCGCCCTGGAAATCGTAGAAAAGGATGTTACCTTGCTTTCACCTCCTTATCAAATGATTCATCAACATTTACTTTGGTTAAATAGAGATCAATCAGATTGGTCGAGAATATCTTAGTTTTGATGAAATGAAATACCGAGTCCTGTTACTCTTTGTTGTTTTATCAAGATCAGTCATTTGGTCTCAGTCCGGTTGTACTGATCCGTTGGCAACGAATTTCAATGCAATGGCTGCCATCAACGATGGTTCTTGTTTGTACGCCTTTACCGCTCAATCACCTGATGTATCCATGTCGATTCCGGATGTAGTCATGGAAACTTCTGGATTGATATTTTACAACCATCGATATTGGACCCATAATGATGATACAGATCCTGCGTGGTACGCGTTGGATAGCATTACAGGTCAGGTTACCGATACTATTTTTTGGTCGGGTATGCAAAATATCGATTGGGAAGATATTCAACAAAATGCATGGTATTTTTTTATTGGCGATATCGGTAATAACAGTGGGAATAGAACAGACTTGAAAATTCTGCGTATTCCCAAAAGTGGGTTGACTGGTTTCTCTTTAAGTATGGTCGATACCATTTCTTTTCATTATGAAGATCAATTGGACTTTAACAATGCCTCCAATGATCATGATTATGATAGTGAGGCATTTCTTGTAGAAGGGGATAGTATTTACTTGTTTACAAAATGTTGGGCAAGTCATACTACGTCAATGTATACTTTTCCCAATACACCGGGCGATTACACCGCTATGAAAAGAGCATCATGGGATGCACAAGGGATGATAACGGGTGCGCACCGAATGGAAAACCAAGATCATTTGGTGTTGGTGGGATATAATGAATTGCTACAACCATTTGTAGTGCTGCTCTATGATTTTCCTTCCACTCAATTTTTGTCTGGTAATAAGAGGAAAATTTCTTTAGCCATGCCATTTTTTCAAATGGAAGCGATTTGTTCTGCAGATGGTTTTCACTATTATCTCACCAATGAGCAGTTCATTCAAGGTTTTACGGTTCCCGCACAATTGCATCATTGGGATGCAACTGAATTTTTTCAAGCGCCTTCTTCGATTGATAGAAATCTTGATGTCGATCGGATTTTTGTTTACCCCAATCCTGCAAGCGACTATGTTGAAGTTTCTGGCTTAATTCCGTTTTCTTTTTCTAAATGGAGATTATACCATGAAAGCGGTCAATTGTGCAATTCGGGCCTGCATTGGGGTCAAGGGTTTCGTTTTTCGATGCGTGATTTGCCTCCAGGGAATTATATACTGCGAATCTTCAATCAGGAAGAAAAGGTGATTCGGATTTTACATTTTTAGTT
Source organism: uncultured Chryseobacterium sp. (assembly GCA_964544665.1). GTDB lineage: Bacteria > Bacteroidota > Bacteroidia > Flavobacteriales_D > Sanyastnellaceae > CAMCTV01. The sequence goes on from CAZJCQ010000015.1 coordinate 7,704, forward strand.
TATTAAAAATAAAGTGCTTAAACTTTATTGTATTTGAGCGGAGGAGGCGAGGTAAACTTAGCATCTTTGTTTTATGTCCACTACAAAAGAAATGGTTCGTGGTTTTTCTTGGAATACCATCACGGTGGTATTGCAGGTGGTCATTCAATTGGTGTATACCGCCATCATGGCCCGATGGATTGTTCCCGAAGATTTTGCTATGATGGGCATTGTATTGAGTATGATGGGATTTGCCGAAATCTTTTCGCAGGTGGGAATAGGTCCGGCCATTATCCAGCGAAAGGAGACAGAACAGCGGCATGTCAATGGTGCCTTTTGGACGGCATTGGCGTTGGGCATATTGTTTACCATGGGGTTTGTACTTGGCGCGCACTGGTTAGCGAAAGTCTATGCAATGCCAAGACTTGAAGTCATTACCCAAGTAGTCAGTACCAGTTTTGTCATTTCTGCATTAGGTGTAGTTCCACGAAGTTTTTTGATGAAAAAACTGGCATTCAAATCCTTTTTCTTTGCCAGTATGGTAAGCATTGTGGGAGGAAATGTGATCATTGGACTGACACTGGCATATGCCGGATATGGCGTTTGGGCCTATGTTTGGGCTTTGTTCGCTCAAAATGCATTAATGACCATTGCCATGTGGTTTGCGCATCCGATTTCAATTGGGTGGAATGAAACCAGGAAGGGAATCAAGGATTTACTTCATTATGGTGCAGGTTCTACCTTATTCAACGCCTTAAATTACGCGGCAACCAAAGTCGATATTACCTTGGTACCATTGGGTTTGCCATCGCAGCAATGGACTTATGCAGGTTGGTATGAAAGAAGCGCTTATGTTGTTTCGTTGCCGATTACCATCATGGCGAAATTGAGTGATAATGTATTGTTCAGTGGAATGTCCAAAATGCAAGACGAGTGGGATCGATTGAGAAAAATGGTGATGGTCATGACCAATGCACTTTCCATAGCGATTATACCCACTTCGATTTGGGTTATTTTTAATGCAAGTTTTATCATGGAGATGTACCTTGGCGAGCAATATGCCGGTGCTGGTATCATTTTACAGTATCTATTTGTGGGGGTTATTTTTCGTACGCTGAATCGAGTAAGCGATGCCTTGCTAAGAGCCAAAGACGCTACGTTTAAAGCCAGTTGGATAAAGGGTGTTTATGTCCTGTTGATGGTAGTAGGTACTTGGTGGGCAATTCCATTTGGAGTTGATAAAGTAGGGCTCATCATTGCCTTGTCTACATTGATTCACTACTTGATGGGTGCATGGCTGGGACAAAGGGTCATACAAGGTAATTTTTTGGAAGTTTTGTGGGTAAGTCGTTATGGAATGATGCTGGGAGTAGTGGTGGGGATGGGTTGTTTTATATTGCAATCTATTTTGGGTGAAAGCTGGAAATCCGCATTCAGTGGATTGGGTTGGATGATGACCATTTATCTCTTAGCCATTTTGCGATATCGAAGTTGGTTAGGGCCAGCGGAGATTAATCCACTTCAAATATTAAAGAAATAAAAAATGGGACTTTCGTCCCATTTTTTATTTTACTATCCGTGACAGGATTTATATTTCTTTCCACTTCCGCAGGGACATGGATCATTTCTGCCAATCTTTGGGTCCGCCTTCAAAGGTTCGCTTTTGACAGGCGCGCTTTGCTCAATCGCACCTTCATTACTTCGGGTACTGAGATTTTGCGCATCTGCTTTTGAGGCGTTGACTTTAGGCTGAGGTGTATTTTGAACCGCTCTTTGCGGAGGAGTACCTTCTACAATTTTACAAGTTAAAAGGAATTGAATGATTTCACCATTGATTCTGCTGAGCACTTTTTTAAACAAATCGTAACTCTCAATTTTATAAATCACCAAAGGATCTTTTTGCTCGTGGGAAGCAAATTGAACATTATGACGAAGATCGTCCATGGATCTTAAATGTTCTTTCCAATACAAATCAATGATGGCCAGTGTAATGCTGCGTTCAATCGAGTCTACAATTTCTTTCCCATTACTCTCAATCGCTTTAGCCATATTCACCGCGATTTGCAGATTTTTTCTACCATCGCTAAGCGGTATGGCAATATTCTGGTAGCTTTGATTGTTGCTCAGAATATTGCTGATAACGGGAAGGGCTTGTGTTTTAAGGGCATTCATTCGGTGATGATATCCCATGGCTACCTCTTCGTAAAGGGAATGAATCAAATCATCCTCTTTTGAAGTTAAGAAAGTATGTTGATCAATTCGGGTATCGATACCGAACAAACGCAGCGCCTCCAACTTGAAAGCATCGTATTGTTTGCTGGCGTGGAAGATTTCCACCAATTGAGCGGCAATATCGAACATCGTGTTGTCAATGTCTAATTGTAAACGTTCACCAAAGAGGGCATGTTTACGGCGCTTGTAAATCACTTCTCTTTGCGCATTCATCACATCATCAAATTCCAACAAACGTTTACGAACACCGAAATGATTTTCTTCTACTTTTTTTTGTGCTCTTTCAATGGAAGAGGTAATCAAAGAATGTTGAATAACTTCACCTTCTTCTAAACCAAATCGATCCATGGTTTTAGCGATTCGATCCGATCCAAAGAGACGCATTAAATCATCTTCTAACGAAACGTAAAATTGGGAAGATCCAGGATCTCCTTGACGACCTGCACGACCTCTTAGCTGACGGTCAACACGCCGAGAGTCATGTCTTTCCGTTCCAATGATGGCCAAACCTTTATCTTTTACCCCTTCTCCCAATTTGATATCCGTACCACGACCCGCCATGTTGGTGGCGATGGTGACGGTTCCTGCTTGCCCCGCCAACGCTACGATGTCAGCTTCCTTTTGATGCAGTTTAGCATTTAATACTTGGTGATCAATATTCCGCTGTCTGAGCATTCGAGAGAGCAACTCGGAAACTTCAACAGTAGTGGTACCTACCAACACAGGGCGACCTTCCTCTTTGAGTTGAACAATTTCCTCAATAACCGCGTTGTATTTTTCTCTCTTGGTCTTATAAATTTTGTCGTCGTGATCTTTTCGTTTGATGTTACGATGGGTTGGAATGACCATCACATCCAGCTTATAAATACTCCAAAACTCACCCGCCTCCGTTTCCGCAGTTCCGGTCATACCCGCCAATTTATGGTACATGCGAAAATAATTTTGTAAAGTAATGGTGGCGTAGGTTTGTGTAGCCGCCTCGACCCGCACATTTTCTTTGGCTTCTATCGCTTGATGAAGGCCATCAGAATATCGACGTCCTTCCATGATACGACCTGTTTGTTCATCTACGATTTTCACTTTATTGTCAATGACTACATAGTCGACATCTTTTTCAAAAAGGGCGTAAGCCTTTAACAATTGATTGATGGTGTGGATGCGATCGCTTTTGATGGCATAATCACGCTGAAGCGCTTCGATTCTTTGGGTTTTCTCCTCTTCCGTTTGAGCGGTTTGTTCAATCGTGGCGAGTTCTGTTCCTAAATCGGGAAGAATAAAGAATTGATCGTCATCCATGTTTTTAGAAATCAAAGCGATTCCTTTTTCGGCCAATTCTATTTGATTATTTTTTTCTTCGATCACGAAATAAAGCTCCTCATCTACTTGCGGCATATTTCGCTGATTGTCCTGAAGATAAAAAGACTCCGTTTTCAGCAATTGCGCTTTCATCCCTTCCTCGCTCAAAAACTTGATCAACGCTTTGTTCTTCGGTAAACCGCGATAAGCCCTGAACAAGGCAAGACCGCCCTCTTGGGTATCTTCTTTTGAAATGGTTCCTTCCGCTGTTAGTTTCTTTTTAGCGAGGGTCAAAAAATCATTCACGGCTGTTTTTTGCGCGTTGATGAGCAGTTGAACCTTTGGTTTCAGGGCATCAAATTCTTGTTGATCTCCTTTTGGAGTTGGTCCAGAAATAATCAGTGGTGTACGAGCTTCGTCAATCAACACGGAGTCAACCTCATCGACGATGGCAAAGTGATGTTTTCTTTGGACCAGATGACTCGCCTCCGCCGCCATATTATCTCTGAGGTAATCGAATCCGAATTCATTATTAGTACCGAAGGTGATATCGGCTAAATAAGCCTCGCGACGAGCCGTGGTATTGGGTTGGTGTTGATCGATGCAATCCACCGATAGACCGTGGAATTCATACAAGGGACCCATCCATTGTGAGTCACGTTTAGCGAGGTAATCATTGACCGTTACCAAGTGTACCCCTTTGCCCGACAAGGCATTTAAAAAAACAGGAAGGGTAGCTACTAATGTTTTACCCTCACCTGTCGCCATTTCAGCCACTTTTCCTTGGTGTAACGCGATACCTCCGATTAATTGAACATCGTAATGAATCATGTTCCATTTCATGGGGTTTCCTGCAGCTAACCATTCCGTTTTCCACGTGGCTTGATCGCCCGAAATCTTAACGTACTCTTTTCCTTTTCCGGCTAAACTTCGATCAAAATCAGTAGCCTTGACGATGATTTCATCTTGAGTACTGAATCTTTTAGCGGTTTCTTTGACAATGGCAAATGCTTTGGGTAAAATCTCTAATAAACATTCCTCAAGAATCTGAAGATTTTGCTTCTCCAGTTCGTCCACCTTCACGTAATAGCTTTCTTTTTGATCCAGTACTTCGCTGGGTAGCTGTTCTGCTTGATTTTTTAAATCTTCGATTTGAGACTGAAGGGGAGCCAGGCGAACTTGGATTTCTTGTTTTAAATCGGCGCTCATTTGACGCAACTCATCGATGGATACATGGGATATTTGTTGCTCCTGCAACAATATTTGGTCCACCAAAGGTTGGATTTTTTTTAGGTCGTTTTGGGCTTTATCTCCAACGATGGTTTTCAGTATTTTTTGTATCGCCTTTATCATCTTCGTAACTTTTCAAATGGGGGCAAAGGTAAGACTAAAAGACCTGTTTTCACAATCCGATCGGCTATTATTAAGGAACGCGCACGCGTAGTCGTTGTTTTTGTTTTATACAAAAAAAAGTTATTACGATTATTAACAATTGAGCTTAGTTTTTCAAAAGGTTCCACTTTCGGCAACTATCAAAATATCGGTGTTAAAAAGTAGTTAATCTTGTTAACTGTTTTGCATAGGAAACATGAAAAAAAAACATCATTTTTGAAATCGCTAAAGGGAAATGACCAGAGTCATTGAAAATCCTGAAACCGAAGACATTATAAAGATGGAACAAAATTTATTTGATAATCTAGCAACAAAAATGGAAGAGCAAAACACACCTGTAATAGCCGTAGAGCCTATTTTAAAGGAGAATCCTGATCGGTTTGTTTTGTTCCCAATTGTTCATCAAGATATCTGGCATTTCTACAAAAAATCAGAGGCTAATTTTTGGACTGCTGAAGAGATCGATTTAGAAGCCGATTTAGTGGATTGGAATTCAAAGCTCAATGATGATGAACGCCATTTCGTGAAACACGTATTGGCCTTCTTTGCGGCGAGTGATGGTATCGTGAATGAGAATTTGGCTGAGAATTTCGTGCGGGAGGTTCAATATACAGAGGCGAAGTTCTTCTATGGATTTCAAATCATGATGGAAAACATTCACAGTGAGACCTATTCTCTGTTGATTGATACTTACATCAAAGACTCATCGGAGAAGAGCCGTTTATTCAAGGCTATCGATACTTTGGCTTGTGTCAAGAAGAAGGCTGATTGGGCCTTGCGTTGGATTAAAAATGGAAGTTTCGCCGAGCGCTTGGTGGCATTTGCTGCGGTCGAAGGTATTTTCTTTAGTGGGAGTTTTTGTAGTATTTTTTGGTTGAAGAAAAGAGGTTTAATGCCGGGCTTAAGTTTTAGCAATGAGTTGATCAGCAGGGATGAGGGATTACATTGTGATTTCGCCTGTCTATTGTACAATGATCATATCGTAAACAAGTTATCCAAGCAGCGCATTCAAGATATTATTATCAATGCGGTAGAAATCGAGAAGGAATTTATTATTGATGCATTACCGGTTAAATTAATTGGCATGAATAGCGACTTGATGGCTCAGTACATCGAGTTTGTGGCGGATCGCTTGTTGATGGAGCTGGGAAATGATAAGGTGTACAATGTGTCGAATCCGTTTGATTTTATGGAGATGATTTCTTTACAAGGAAAAACGAATTTCTTTGAAAAGCGTGTGGGCGAATATCAAAAGGCGGGTGTGATGACAGGCAAGGAAAGTCAATCTTTCACTTTAGATGCTGATTTTTAATTGATATAGATTTATTTATTCTAATTATTCATAAAGATGTTTGTAGTAAAAAGAGATGGTAGAAAGGAGTCAGTGAAATTTGACAAGATCACGGCGCGTATTTCTAAAATGTGTTATGGTTTGAATCCCAGTGTGGATTCCGTAAAAATTGCCATGAAGGTAATTGAAGGAGTTTATGATGGGGTGACCACTGTAGAGTTGGATAACTTGGCGGCCGAGATTGCAGCAACCAATGCGGCAACTCACCCCGATTATGCGCAGTTGGCTTCTCGTATAGCCGTAAGTAACCTTCATAAGAATACCAAGAAATCTTTTTCTCAGACCATTCATGATTTGTTTACGTATGTAGATCCCAAGACAGGACAGAATGCGGGATTGATTGCGGATGACGTGTATAAAGTGGTCCAGGAAAATGCCCCATTATTAGATAGTACGATCATTTATGATCGTGACTTCTCCTTCGATTACTTTGGTTTCAAGACCTTGGAGAGAAGTTATCTATTGAAGTTGAATGGAAAGGTGGCAGAGCGTCCTCAGCATTTATTTATGCGTGTAGCAGTGGGTATTCACAAAGCGGATTTGAATGAGGTGATCAAAACCTACAACATGATCAGTGAAGGGTGGTTCACCCATGCAACGCCAACTTTATTCAATGCCGGTACCCCAAAACCGCAAATGTCTTCTTGCTTTTTATTGCAAATGAAAGACGACAGCATTGCAGGCATTTATGATACATTGAAACAAACCGCCTTGATTTCTCAAAGCGCTGGTGGTATAGGTTTGAGCATTCACAATGTGAGAGCGAAGGGGTCTTACATCAAGGGCACCAATGGAACCAGCAATGGTATCGTTCCGATGTTACGTGTTTTCAATGATACCGCCCGTTACGTGGATCAAGGTGGTGGAAAGCGCAAAGGTTCATTTGCCGTTTATCTAGAGCCATGGCATGCGGATATTTATGATTTCTTGGAATTGAGAAAAAACCATGGTAAAGAAGAAGCCAGAGCAAGAGATTTATTCTATGCGTTATGGACTCCGGATTTATTCATGCAAAGAGTAAAGGAAAATGGCACTTGGACCTTGATGTGTCCCAATGAGTGTCCTGGACTTTCGGATTGTTGGGGAGAGGAGTTTGAAGCATTGTACACCAAGTATGAGCAGGAAGGAAAGGGAAGAAAGACCATCAGTGCTCAAGATTTGTGGTACAAAATTGTGGAGTCTCAAATCGAGACGGGAACTCCTTACATGTTATACAAAGACGCGGCAAATAGCAAGAGTAACCAACAGAATTTGGGAACCATTAAAAGTTCTAACTTGTGTACAGAGATCATTGAGTACACCTCGGCAGACGAGATTGCCGTGTGCAACTTAGGTTCGATTGCCTTGCCAAAGTTTGTAAAGGAAGGACAGTTTGATCATCACCGTCTTTTTGAGGTGGCCTATCAGTTGACAATTAACCTCAACAAGATTATCGACGGTAATTATTATCCAGTACCCGAGACGCGCAAGTCCAATATGCGTCATCGACCAATTGGTATTGGCGTGCAAGGATTGGCGGATGCGTTCATTATGATGCGATTCCCATTTGATAGTGCGGAAGCCAGAGGTTTGAATAAAGAAATATTTGAAACCATTTATTACGCAGCTTGTACAGCATCGAAGGATTTAGCTAAAAGAGAAGGGGCTTATGAAACTTTCCCCGGATCTCCCGCGTCAAAGGGGAAATTGCAATTCGATCTTTGGGATGTGCAACCAACCAGCCGATGGGAATGGGATGTGTTGAAAGAGGAGATTAAGGAATTTGGTATGCGTAATTCTCTATTGTTGGCTCCAATGCCTACCGCATCTACCGCTCAAATCCTGGGTAACAACGAATGTTTCGAACCATATACTTCCAATATTTACACTCGTCGAGTTTTAGCAGGCGAGTATATCATCGTAAATAAGCATCTATTGAAAGATTTGGTGAGTTTGGGCATTTGGAATGAGGAATTAAAAAATAAATTGATTGCTGCAAATGGTTCTGTTCAGAGCATTGCGGAAGTTCCAGAAAACTTAAAGGCTTTATATAAGACAGCTTGGGAATTATCTCAGAAAGCGATCATTGATATGTCGGCAGATCGTGGAGCCTACATCTGTCAAAGTCAGTCCCTCAATGTTTTCATGGAAAATGCCAATTTAGGAAAATTAACCTCCATGCACTTCTATGCGTGGGAGCGTGGATTGAAAACAGGTATGTACTACTTAAGAACAAAGGCAGCGACCGATGCGATTAAGTTTACCGTTGATAAGAAATATCAAGAGGCTCCAAAAGCAGTGAATCCCGCTATTTCTTCCTCACAAGAGGAAGCCGTTAGAAATTTTGAAGCGGCGCAAGCGAAAACAGCAGATCAGATAGCACAGGAACAAGCGACCATTGCGTGCTCCTTGGATAATCCAGATGCTTGTGAAATGTGCAGTGGATAGCACTTGGCTGAAATGACATTAAAAAGGGCTGTTTTTACAGCCCTTTTATTTTATCATTAATAAGAAGGCTTATTGAATGTTGTCGCCACGTAATATTCGATATCGTCTTCTTGCCTCAACGACCAATAGACTCCCGGGATGATCGGTGAGTAATTTCTCGTAAGTGGTCATTGCTCCTTCTTTGTCATGTAATTGGGTTTCTTGTATTTGGCCTTTTAAGAAAAGGGCATCATCCATTTTGATTTCTGTAAAATGAAAATCGATGATTTCTTGAAGAAATTTTAATGCGTTTTCTGTTCGACCGCGGCGCAATTCTGTCTTTGCTTTTAAAAAAAGTGCATCGTCCAATAAAGGATGACCTGGAAACTCTTTGAACAAACTATCCAAAGTAATAAATGCGGACGAGTCGTCGTTTTGAAGAGCCAGCAGTTCTGCACGAGCATACATCTCTAAGGGAATTTCAATAGAATCCTGAACACTCTCCGTAATAACAACGGATAGCTCTATGGCATCATTGGCTACCAACTTGGAAGTGGACGCTTTTAATGCTTCGAGTTGCGATTGACACCAGCCAAAATCGCCTGCGTAAAAACTAACCTTAGCGTTTTTAAAGCGCGCTTCATTGCCGAGTATGTCCTCTTTAAATTCTAATTCAACTTGAGAATAAAGTAAGGAAGCTTCCCAGATTCTGTTTTGAATCATCAGGACATCTCCCATGATGAGCTTAATTTTCGCTTTGGTTTTAGGCGTGATTGATCGCCATTGTAAACCATCTTCCAGCACCTTTTCGGCCTTGTTGGCTTGGTGCAATTGAAAAGCGAGGAGCTTCGCGTAATTTTCAAGAAGAATATAGGTGTCATCATTTTGCGGAAGCGAAGTAAGTGCAGATTCAAAGGAAAGGGCCATTTTTTGTAGGTCGTTGAAACTTGGATTTTGGGTCTGCAGCCATTTTAGTTGGGCATTTAGACTGCCAATTTTTGCCGAGAATCCAAAAGGAGAATCCATTCCTTTCGAAACTACATAATCATAACATTGAGTGGCTATTGAATATTGATCATTGTCCAAGCAAATTTGGGCGAGATCCATCAAGCGATTTCCATTTTCCTTTTGTCGTTTGTCGAGTGAGATACATTGTTGATAGGCACCTGCGAAATTTTTGTTTTGCAAAAAGAACCAGATCAACAGCTCTGAATGAACGGTAATGTCGGGTTGGCTTTGAATTCTTTTCAATAAAGCACTTTTGAGTTTATCCCCTTGAACGGGTTGATCCTCAAATTTCACGAGTCGGGCGATGGTTGTCTCTACTACATTAAGATAATGGGGTTCCTCGGAGAGTAGATCTAAAAATGCATTGAACATGCCTTCCATATCTCCCATAGCGCCTTTCACAGAGGCAATTTCCATCTGGTATAGGTAGCCGTCCTTCCCTTTTTTCTGTCCTTTTTCATAAGCTTGCAGCGCAAATGGGAATTGTTGAATATTGATGAATTCTTGAGCAAGTCGGGTGATGAATGCCCGAGCAGCATCTGTTTTATCAATGGCCGTTTGAAATTGTTTCGTGCCCTCTTCTTGCTTATTCTGTTGTAGGTAAAGAGATCCAAGTTGGACATAGGCCAAACCCTCCCCTTGTTTGCTTTTTATTTTTTTCTTAATGAGCGACTCTGCATCCTCAAATTTTTTTACCCCTAATAAGCACTTGAGATAATTTTGATAGATGGCTTCACTCGGTTCAGATTTGTACAATCGCTCGTAATAAAGAATGGCCTCTTCATAATGTCCTTGGTTATAATGATAATCAGCAATCTCGCGATCGGTCACTTGCTCCCATGAAGGGATGGAGCAAAACGAAAAAAGTAAAATGAAAATCCAGTTACGCATTAAAAGGGATTGTTGATTTGAATCTCTTCGATCGATTTTTGCACCAATGGACTTAGCCATTGTACTTGTTGGATAACGCGAATGGCTTCCTCATGTTGTGAGCGAACAGACATTTGAACGCTGTCAAGGTGCTGACTCTCATGTAGGAAAATATCGTTCAAATAATCCAGCGTCACGGGATTGCCTGCGGCATCCTTGGAATTTTTTTCTCGTAACATGGTCTTCAGATCGAATAATCTTTTCTGATCAGCATTGACCTGCACCAACAGTTGCTGGTGAGCGGTGAGCAAAGATTCAATTTTATCCGAAATATTAAAGTAAGCATCAAATTTCCCTTGAATAAAGGGGGTGCTTTGCCGGTTGTTATAATTTTGAAGCGTATTGAAATCTTGTCGGATCTTTTGCTTGAGCATTTTTAAACTGTCGGCGGGAAAATGGTTTAAAAAGATTATTTGATTTTCATTTAAATAATAAATCGAGTCGCAAGGGGCCACTAACTTTTGATGCGGAGTGTCTTGACAACCCACATTCAAAAGGAATATTCCAAAAATAAAAAACCAAAAGCGCATCCTTCAAAGTTATGAAAATAAACTTGGATAGTTTCACAAGAAATTTAAATTTTGCACGTTATAGAATAAACCTGGAAATCATGCGAAACCATCTTCTTCTCAACATCATCATGCCGGTGGCCATTGGTGTGTCCTCATTTGCGAATGCTCAGAGTGATTTGACAATGACGAAAAGTTTTTATTTCGATACGAATGTGTCCAATCGACTCAGTCAGGGTAAGACCTTTGTGTTAACAGAGGACGATAAAGTTTGGACGACCGCTGACATCAAGGGAGTTAAGGTGCTTGGATATGCGGATTGTCAGGGAAACCCTGAGAGCAACATGAGTTTATCTATGAGACGTGCCCGCTTCGTCGAACAATTGATCAAAAAATCGGAGGTCTTGAAATCCGGCATTTCTGTAGAGGTGAGTGCAAAGGGTGAGTTGCCATGTTTAGTGGATGGGCCTGCAGGGGATCAGGAAAATAGAAGAGTAGACATGATTATAACCTATCAAGTCAAAAAGCAGGAGGAGACAAAAGACCTAACTGAAATAATCAAGAAGGATGGAAAAGTAGACATGGTGGGAGTGAATTTTCAACCTGGGCGTCATTATTTTTTACCCGGTGTTGAGCGTGTCTTGGATCAATTTGCAGAGTCTTTGAAACAAAATCCCAACGTGAAGATCATGTTGCGAGGTCACATTTGTTGTCAGCCAGAAATCGGCGATGGGCCGGACATTGATACGGGATTAAACAACTTGTCTGAGGCAAGAGCTAAGGAGGTGTATGATTATTTGATAAAAAAGGGAATTGCGGCAGATCGAATGAAATATTCCGGTGTTGGGAATCGTCATCCTAAAGTTTGGCCGGAGCGCAGCGCAGATGATATGACTGCCAATCGTAGGGTGGAAGCCATTCTGTTAGAATAGTGGTAAGTTGTTGAAATCTAAACTTTTTTTCAAAACACTTCGCTTGTATTTTTGCATCATTCATTTACAGACGAGCTATTGACTCTTGACCTGGTAACGGGGCGAGATAAAAAAAAAATGCCCAAAGACAAAAGTATTCAATCGGTCCTCATTATTGGTTCTGGACCCATCGTAATCGGACAAGCATGTGAATTTGATTATAGCGGAAGTCAGGCTGCGAGGTCGCTTCGCGAAGAGGGGATAGAGGTTACCTTGATCAACAGCAATCCAGCCACCATTATGACAGATAAAGTGGTGGCAGATCATATTTACCTCCTTCCGCTTGAACCAGCTTCCATTGAGACCATTCTGAACAATCATGAAATTGACGCGGTGCTGCCAACAATGGGTGGACAAACCGCATTGAATTTGGCCATTCAATGTGAAGAAATGGGATTGTGGAGCGAATACGGAGTGAAGATGATTGGGGTGGATACGCAGGCCATTGAAATTACCGAGAATAGGGAAGCCTTTCGAAATTTAATGAGAGAAATTGGAGTGCCCATGGCGCCTCAAGCTACTGCCAAATCGTTTTTAGAGGGAAAGGAAATCGCTCAAAAATTCGGCTTTCCGTTATGTATTCGACCCTCTTACACCTTAGGTGGTTCTGGAGCGGCCTTGGTCCACAACCAGGTAGATTATGATCGATTATTACAAAGGGGATTGCATTTATCCCCCATCCATGAAGTGATGATTGACAAAGCTTTGATGGGATGGAAGGAGTTTGAATTGGAGTTGTTGCGGGATGCAAATGATAATGTGACCATTATTTGTAGCATCGAAAATTTTGACCCAATTGGAATTCACACCGGTGATAGTATTACCGTTGCCCCTGCGATGACGCTGAGCGATACGACCTACCAAAAAATGAGAGATATGGCCATTCGCATGATGCGTGCCATTGGAAATTTTGCTGGAGGATGTAATGTGCAATTTGCAGTGAGTCCAGATGATCAGGAAAATATCATTGCCATTGAAATCAATCCTCGCGTCTCGCGATCCTCGGCGTTGGCGTCAAAAGCCACAGGTTATCCGATTGCTAAAATCGCTTCTAAATTGGCTATCGGGTATCACCTAGATGAGCTGAAAAATCAAATTACAAAATCGACATCAGCCTTTTTTGAGCCCACATTGGATTATGTGATTGTAAAGATTCCGCGTTGGAATTTTGATAAATTCCCGGGTAGTAATCGAGAGTTGGGACTTCAGATGAAATCGGTGGGTGAGGTCATGGGCATCGGTAGAAGTTTTCAGGAAGCCTTGCAGAAAGCGTGTCAATCATTAGAGATTAATCGAAACGGATTGGGTGCAGATGGTAAAGAGTTGCGGGATCAAGACCAAATTTTACAATCCTTAGAACATCCCAGTTGGAACCGAATTTTTCACATCTATGACGCCATTAAATTGGGTATTCCTTTTAAAACGATTTGTGAAAAGACACGTATCGATATTTGGTTTTTAAAACAAATTGAGGAGTTGATACAATTGGAGCGAAAAATAGAAAAGCACTCCTTACAAAGTCTCCCAAAGTCCTTGTTATTCGAAGCAAAGCAGAAGGGGTATGCTGATCGTCAGATTGCGCACTTATTGCGATGTTTAGAAAGTGAAGTCTACACGAAAAGAGATGAATTGGGCATTCAACGAGTCTACAAATTAGTAGATACATGTGCAGCAGAATTCGAGGCACAAACCCCTTATTACTATTCTACCTTCGAGTGGGAGAATGAAAGTGTCGTTAGTGATAAAAAGAAAATTGTGGTGTTGGGAAGCGGTCCCAATCGCATCGGCCAGGGAATCGAGTTTGATTATAGCTGTGTACATGGTGTATTGGCGGCCAAGGAATGTGGCTACGAAACCATCATGATCAATTGTAATCCAGAAACGGTATCCACGGATTTTGATACGGCAGATAAATTGTATTTTGAACCAGTATTTTGGGAGCATATTTACGACATCATTCGTCATGAAAAGCCAGAGGGCGTGATCGTTCAATTGGGCGGACAAACCGCACTGAAGCTCGCTGCCAAGTTGAATCGTTATGGAATAAAAATCATTGGAACCTCTTTTGACTCATTGGACTTGGCAGAAGATAGAGGTCGTTTCTCCAATCTTTTGAAAGATCAAAATATTCCATATCCTAAATTCGGAGTAGTGGAAAGTGCCGAACAGGCCATTGAGTTGAGTCGTGATTTAGGTTTTCCTTTATTGGTTCGTCCTTCTTATGTCTTGGGTGGTCAAAAAATGAAAATTGTCATCAATGAGCAAGAATTGGAACAACATGTGGTGAATATTTTGCGTGATATGCCAGACAATCAAATTTTATTGGATCACTTTTTAGAAGGAGCGACGGAAGCAGAGGCCGATGCTATTTGTGATGGAGAGGAGGCTTATATCATTGGAATCATGCAACACATCGAGCCAGCTGGTATTCATTCAGGTGATTCCTACGCGGTACTTCCACCCTACAACTTGGGTGATTTTGTGATGACCCAAATTGAAGAGCATACCAAAAAAATTGCGAAAGCACTCGGAACAGTTGGTTTGATCAATATTCAATTTGCGATCAAAGATGATGTGGTTTATATTATTGAAGCCAATCCAAGGGCCTCTCGAACGGTTCCGTTTATCGCTAAGGCATACGATGAACCTTATGTAAATTATGCCACCAAAGTGATGCTAGGCGAAAAGAAAGTCAAGGATTTTAATTTCCAGCCAAAGCGAAATGGATATGCCATTAAAATTCCGGTATTCAGTTATGAGAAATTTCCGGAGGTCACCAAAGAGTTAGGTCCGGAGATGAAGTCGACAGGAGAAGGAATCCGTTTTATCAAAGACTTAAAAGATCCATTCTTTCGGCAGGTGTACGCTGAGCGAAATTTATATCTCAGCAAGTAATGACGATTCAAGAGGCGCAATCCAAAGTGGATACCTGGATCAAGGATCATGGTGTTCGGTATTTCAATGAGCTCACCAATATGGCGATGTTGACAGAAGAGGTGGGTGAGGTGGCTCGTATTATTGCTCGCAGATATGGAGAGCAAAGCGAAAAAGAAAGTGATAAGCAAAAAGATTTAGGTGATGAGATGGCTGATGTCTTGTTCGTACTCATCTGTCTTGCAAACCAAACAGGAATCGATCTAACCACTGCATTGGAAAATAACTTGACGAAAAAGACCAGAAGGGACGCGGATCGGCACAAGGATAACGATAAGCTGCGATAATAATTAACCCCACCGAACAGAGGTCATACTCAATGATCCCGCAAGGAGATGGTCATTGAACAGTTGAGGCGCTTCTGATTCCTCTGTCATAGCGATGGAATACAATAAGGGAAGGTAATGTTCAGGTGTGGGAATGGAAAGTTGAATGGATCGATTACCCTTCGATATTCCAGTGAGCTCTTTTACGTTTCGATCATGAATCCATTGATTAAATAATCCATGGGCTTCTTGTGCCCAATCAAATCCAAATCCAACCTCATTGATTTTCGAGAAATCGACCAATCCAAGATTGTGAATGATGTTACCGCTACCTACTACCAACACTCCTTTTTTTCGTAAAGACTTGAGTTGTTGGGCAAACTCGAGGTGTTGAGCAGGAGAAAGTTGATAATCAATGCTCATTTGGATCATGGGTATATTGGCTTTGGGATATAGATGCTTGATGACGCTCCACGCGCCATGATCGAATCCCCAATGATCATCTAAACTGGCAATAGTGGGTTGAATTAATTCTTTTAGTTCCGCTGCAAATTGAGGTTGCCCGGGTGCAGGATATTGAACTTCATAAAGGGACTTCGGAAATCCACCAAAATCGTGAATGGTGGGTGGATTTGCTTGTCCAGTGATGAGGGTACCTTTGGTGTACCAATGAGCGGATATGCAAAGAATCACTTGAGGCAAAGGCACGTTTTCAGCGGCCTTTCTAAATCCTTGAACAAAAATATTTTCCTCCACGGCATTCATCGGACTTCCGTGGCCTAAAAATAGAACCGGCATTAACGGACTGGATGCAAGAGAACCTTGAAGTTGATATAGCGATTGTAATGAATTGGTCATAAAATACAACGATGTTAAACCGGTTAATTTTAAAAAATCGTTTCGATTCATGGGGTAAAGATAAGTCATATATCTGCGTGACTTTGGTTACGAATGGGAGAGAGAGCAGGAGAGAAATTTGCTCAAAAAAACATGAAAAAGAACATTGGTAAATTCGATCGGTTATGGAGAATCACGCTATCGATTGTTTTGATTGTATTGGCATCAAAAGGTCTTTTACAAGGATGGTTAGGTAGAATTTCTTACATCGTGGCGCTTATTTTTTTGGCTACGGCCATCATTCGAATTTGTCCATTGTACCTACCGTTCGGAATTAATACAAAGAGAACGCATGAGTAGGAAATGGACACGAAGTACTTTATTCATCGGAATAGGTATGATACTCGGTTACTCATATCATGTTTGGGTAGGTTGCGAAAGTGGAGGTTGTTTGATTGCTTCCAATCCAATTGTCAGCACGATATATGGTGGTTTAATGGGATGGCTGCTATTGAGGAGTGGAACGCAGGATCTTCCAAAGGAGAGAAGTGATGATCGCATAATTACGTAATGTCCGCGATAAGAATAGGACGTCATTCTTTACTGATAGGAATGGCGCTTATCTCAAAAAAAACACTAAGTTTGCTTTTTGAAAACCATTGCAATGACCAATAGGGAAGAAAGAGCAGGAACGCCATCCAAATTACTCAGTCAATTGACAGAGTCCGCCACCTTGGCGATGGCACGTAAGAGTAGGGAACTACAGCAGCAGGGCATTCAAGTGATCAGCTTGAGTTTAGGTGAACCCGATTTCAACACCCCTGATTTTATCAAGGAGGCCGCTGCTGAGGCGATGAGAAATAATATCACCCATTATCCTCCAGTGAATGGCATTTTGGAAGTACGGCAAGCCATTGTAAAAAAGTTGGAAAGGGATAATCAATTAAAATATTCAGTTGACGAGATTGTGGTTTCTACAGGGGCTAAGCAATGTTTAGCCAATGCTATTTTGGCCATGGTAGATCCAGGAGACGAGGTCATCATGCCAAGTCCCTATTGGGTGAGTTATGCGGAAATCGTAAAAATGGCAGGTGGAGTAGTCGTGGAAGTTGCCGCTGGTGTAGAAAATGATTTTAAAATAACGGCGGAGCAATTGCGAAATGCAATTACTGAAAAGACAAGGTTGATTATTTACAGTTCACCATGCAATCCAACAGGAAGCGTTTATTCCAAAGAGGAGTTGTCTTCTTTTGCAACAGAGATTTTGAGACATCCAGGATTGTATGTCATTAGTGACGAAATTTATGAGTTGATTCATTTTACCAATCGACCTGTGAGCATTGGTTCGTTGGAAGGAATGTGGGATCGAACCATTACCATCAATGGAGTGTCCAAAGCATTTGCTATGACCGGTTGGAGAATTGGATACCTCGCAGCACCTAAGTGGATAGCTGATGCTTGCAACAAAATGCAGGGCCAGATTACCAGCGGTGCCAATAGCATCGCTCAGATGGCAGCCAAGGCGGCGGTTGAAGCCGATCCTATTGTGGTTGAGGAAATGGTAGAGGTCTTTAAAAAGCGAAGAGATTTAGTTTATGATCTTATCAAGGACATTCCTGGATTAAAGGTGAACATTCCTGAAGGCGCATTTTATTTCTTCCCGGATGTTCGTTCTTTTTTCGGAAAGAGAGATGGTGAGAAAGTAATACAAGATGCAGATGAACTTTGTTTGTATTTATTAGAGAAGCATCAGTTAGCCTTGGTAACAGGGAGTGCGTTCGGAGATCCGAATTGTATTCGAATTTCTTATGCAACCCATGAGGAAGTGTTGATAGATGCGATGAATCGATTGAAAAAGGGATTATCGGAATTGTCATGAGTTTAATAGAGGGAATTTCAAAATTTTCTGAGCAACGTGTGCTCGTCATTGGAGATGTGATGATGGATGCTTATTGCTGGGGTAAAGTGGATAGAATCTCCCCAGAAGCACCTGTTCCTATTGTCAACGTTCATCAATGGGATAAAAGGTTAGGTGGAGCGGCTAACGTTGCGCTAAATGCAATCTCATTGGGGGCCAAAGTCAGTATGTGCAGTGTGGTGGGTAATGATGATCAATCCAAAGAGTTAGTGCGATTGTTGAATAAGGAAGGTGTTCAAACTCAGGCCATCGTGCATTCTTTTGATCGTCCTACAACGGTAAAGACAAGGGTAATCGCAGGAGGACACCATATCGTAAGGATAGATGAAGAAGTGACCACTCCTTTAAATGATAGAGAGGAAAGCGAATTGTGGGGTTTGATCGAGCAAGAGATGAATGAAAACCATCCTTCCGTTATCATTTTAGAAGATTACAACAAAGGGGTGCTGACACCATTTCTAATCAATAAGGTGATAGAAAAGGCCAATGCAATGAATATTCCGACCACGGTAGATCCTAAAAAAGATCACTTTTGGGATTATCAAGGTTGTACCCTGTTCAAACCGAACCTCAAAGAAATGAGAGAAGGATTGAAATTGGAAATTGATCCACAGTCATCGGATTCTCTTCAAAATGCGGTCACAGCGCTCGAGTCGAAGATGGGCAATTCGATCAGTTTGCTCACATTATCCGAATATGGGATGATGATTCATCGCAAGAATGAATGGATACACGAGAAAGCACATCATCGCGAGGTAGTCGATGTTTCGGGTGCGGGCGATTCCGTAATTGCCACTGCTTCACTCGCACTTGCTGCAGGAATGCATTTGAAAGAGGTTGTATATATCGCAAACCTCGCTGGTGGATTAGTTTGCGAGAAAGTGGGTGTGGTTCCCATCACACAAGATATGTTGAGGAAAGAAATTCAGGCGTTGAACCTGGCTTGATTTACCTTTGTCCCTAATGAGTACTCCTGTCGTAAAGCCCTATAATCAATCTTCTAAAAAAGAAGAGGTAGAACAGATGTTCGATAACATCGCCCATAAATACGATTTTCTAAATCACTTTTTTTCATTAGGTATCGATATTTTATGGAGAAAGAGAGCCATTAAAATGATTCAAAAAAATCATCCCAAACAAATATTAGATGTGGCGACAGGAACCGGTGATTTCGCAATTCTAACGGCTAAGCAATATAAGGGGGTAGATGCTATTACGGGAATAGACATAAGTGAAGGGATGTTAGAGGTGGGAAGAAAGAAGGTGAAAGAAAAAAATCTTCAGGATAAAATAAGTTTTAAAAAGGCCGATTCTGAGTTATTGCCTTATGCAGATCAGTCTTTTGATGCCGTTACTGTGGCTTTTGGAGTTCGCAATTTTGAGAATTTGGAAAAGGGTATTGCTGAAATGTACCGGGTGTTGAATGACAATGGGGTGATTGCCATTATTGAGTTTTCGAAGCCCAAGCGATTTCCAATCAAACAACTATTTGGATTTTATTTTAAATGGATCATGCCGACCATCGGTAATTGGTTATCAAAAGATAGTAGGGCTTATACTTATTTACCGGAGTCGGTTGATGCCTTTCCAGAAGGTGAGGCGTTTAGTGCTATTTTATCCAAAATTGGTTTTTCAAAAGTTCAGATTATTCCACTTTCAGGCGGAATCGCAAGTATTTACTTTGCGAGTAAATGAAAGTGACCATTTACCCATCGTTGTTAAGCGGAGAAACTGATGTTCCGCGTAGCAAGAGCATTGCGCAACGATTGCTGGCGTTTTCATTATTATCTCCTCAAGAAACGGTGATCACTAAATTTCCGGATTCTGCCGATTGTAAGGCTGCGTTGGACGTTGTGCGTGCCCTTGGTGCTGTGGTTACCGAAAACGGCGATGTGTTAGATGTGCGAGGTGGTTTTCCCAACAATTTTCAGGCGGATATTCGTCATCCAAAGAACTTGATTCATGTCGGGGAGAGTGGTCTATCAGCTAGAATGTTCATGCCAATTGCGGCGCTATGGCATGAGGAAATAACGATGGAAGGTCAGGGTACCTTATTGAAGAGAAGTATGAGAACTGCGGAAGATTGGTTACCGCATTTGGGAGCGAAGGTGGTATTAAAAGATGACCAACTACCAGCTAGAATTCAAGGCCCATTGTTAGGAGGAAAAATACACGCCGAGCAAGTTTCGTCCAGTCAATTTGTAACAGGCATTTTAATAGCGGGAAGCGCAACGAAAAGAGGGGTCGAATTAGAAATTCAACAAATACCGAGTCGTCCTTATATCCAAACGACTATAGCTGTGGCCGAGCAGTTTGGAATAGAGATGTCCGATACCGGAAATGGATATTGTGTAGCTGGTGGTCAACGGTATCAAGCTTTGGAAACATCGGTTGCTGGAGATTGGAGTGGAGCAGCCTTTTTATTTGTTGCAGGGGCATTATGTGCAGATGAGGGTTTGTTGATCAAGGGGCTGACTGAAAATATCCCTCAAGCGGATCAGGCAATTTTAGAAGTCCTCACTTTAGCAAGAGTAAAGTGGGAGCGATGTGATGATGGGTATCGTGTTTGGACTTCACGCATTAAAGCTTTTGAGTTTGATGCCACACATTGTCCTGATTTATTTCCAGTATTGGCGGTATTGGCGGTCATGGGGGATGGTCCATCAGTCATCAAAGGGGTGAGCAGATTGGCAGATAAGGAAAGCAACAGAGGAAAGGCTATTCAACATGAATGGTCGAAGATGGGTATCAATACCGTTGTGAGAGGAGATGAGTTGAAAGTATATCCGAAAGCCATTCAGCCTGCGCATGTTCACGCCCATGATGATCACAGAATGGCCATGGCACTTTCGGTAATGGCCATGGCGGGAGCTACACTGTCCATTCATGGTGCCGAATGTGTCACCAAATCTTTTCCCAATTTTTATGAAACGATAAAAAAGCTCGGCGCACGCGTTGAGTAAATCATTGTATCTTAGCCTCATGAAATTCAATGCCTCTCAGATAGCCATGATGTTGCAGGGTCAATTAGTGGGTGATGATGTAATGGTTGATTCGCTTTCAAAAATAGAGGAAGGAAAGAGTGGTTCACTTTCATTTTTATCCAATCCGAAATATGTCCCATATATTTATCAGACCG
>CAZJCQ010000015.1:28881-45992 GCA_964544665.1 uncultured Chryseobacterium sp.
TTGCAAGCGTCGTCATCGTTAATGAAGAGTTTCAGCCTGAGAAACCATTGCCAGCTACCTTAACCCTTATTAAAGTTAAGGATGCCTATGCGGCCTTTGCGCAGTTGTTAGAAGCCTATAACCAATTTTTATTACCACCACCTGGCATCAGTGCCCATTCTTCCATTGCCAGCGACGTGAAATTGGGTGAGAATGTGCACATTGGAGATTGGGTGAGCATTGCTCCAGGTGCAGTGATCGGTGATCATGTCATCATTCAAAGCGGATCTACCATCGGGGCCAGGGTGATCATCAAAGATCATACGGTGCTCTATCCAGGTGTTAGGGTCTATCACGATTGTCACATTGGAAGCCATTGTACTTTACATGCCAATGTCGTGATTGGGAGTGATGGGTTTGGATTTGCGCCGAATGCCGAAAACCAGTACAACAAAGTTCCCCAAATTGGTAACGTTATTCTTGAAGATCGGGTAGATGTTGGTGCCGGTACTTGTATTGACAGGGCAACAATGGGTTCCACCATTATTCGTAAGGGAGTTAAATTAGATAACCTCATTCAAATCGCTCACAATGTCGAGGTTGGGGAGAATACGGTAATGGCTGCATTATGTGGTGTAGCGGGTTCAACCAAAATTGGAAAAAATTGTATGATTGGTGGACAGGTCGGTTTTGCCGGACACATCAGCATCGCGGATGGAACAAAAATAGCAGCGCAAAGTGGCATTGCTTCTTCCATTAAAGAACCGAATACCACCATTCAAGGTTCTCCTGCAATGCCCATCTTGCACTACAAGAAGTCCTATGTGATATTTAGAAAGTTGCCCGCCTTGCAGCAAATGGTGAATGCCATTTCAAAAAAGTTGGAATCGTAATCACCACTTCAAAATGAAGTGTTCTTTTTGATTTCTCCGTCCTAAATAGACAGCACCATATTGGAAAAAATCAAGAGTCAATTGATACCTCTTATCTCGGACGATGGAATCCCATGCCGCGGTCATTTCCTTTGACCAATGAATATCATCAATTAAAACCCAGCCACCTTCATTGACATGGCTTGCGATCACTTCGAGATAATGCAATGTGGCGGATTTTTGGTGGTGACCATCTAGGATTACGAGATCAATGCAGCGGGGTTGTGAAAAGAATATTCTTAACTGCTCATCGAAAGTTCCAATGATCGATTTTATTTTCCATTCGTTGGAAGCAAAAAAACTTTTTGCTTGATCGGCTAAAAAGGGATCTCCCTCCATGGTGAATAATTCGGCTGATGGTTGACCCAAGTGAAGATAGCCGGTTCCAATTCCCACATGTGTTCCAAGTTCCAATATAACCGAAGGTTGAAATCGATGTGCCCATCGATAAAGGAAAGCACCTTTTTTTCGGTTGCTACTGGCTCTTTTTACCGCTGTGGCCAGTGATTTGTTTACCATCAATCGGGATCCTGCTCCATAGTCTTGAGGTGACCATTCGGTAGAAACTTGCAATAGTTTTTTTCGATAATCTTCGATGATTTCAACGGTGGACGGAACGTCGACGCGAAGGTCTTTCTCCATCAATTGATAAACAAGGGGGGAATGTACGCCATGACGTTCTTTTGCTCTGTATAGGTGCAGAATGCGTTGACGAACGGCATGAAACCAATTCATGGTGGGGTACTAAAATCCTCTTACAGGAATGGCAGTTAATGAAATGCTCTTGGCTTGTATGTCCGAAGTTCCAAAATCATTGTCATATAATACACCATACATGGTTCCTTGTGCGGCGTATTGAGTAGAGGTCCAATGGAAAGCATTGGGAATATTCCCGATGTTATTAACGAATAAAACGTCATGGATTAAATCCATTTCACCTGAAGAAGGAAGAAACCAATCAGTGAATCCATTGATGCTGAAATTATCGCAAAGTTGAGCCGCTGTTCCGGCCGTGGTGCAACCGGCAAGTATCAGCGCGGTGTTGGTTTCACCGGTACCTACGGCAGCTGACGTTCCAGCAATGCTGGTGCCTTGGCAACCCCAGGGTCCGTATACAGTAGTGGGATATACTTCTAGATATCTCCATCCATTTGAATAACTTCCTTTATCGTAAAAAATATACCCACCTGCAGGACCTTGCGATCCAACGGTATAACTGGCCGAACCGATGCACTCACAATTGGCGTTGTATTGATCATTAGTCGTACTGGCGTTGGCATCATCGCAAGCATTACCGGTAATATGACATGAGCCATTGTCGTCCGTCGCGTTGGCGTTGTAGTTACATGCTTGCGGATTGGTACAACCCAATATATGGTTGGCGGCACTAATACCCGGTATAATGATAGCATGGTTGCCGATCGTAAGGGTATCTCCAGTTGTGCTAGTAGATACCCTGGTATTGTTTGCGTATAGGGCATAAGGGACACTATTTAATGGTTCTGTGCCGATAAATATCCAGGTACTTCCCAAATTAATGTCTACTTGCAAATATTTATTTCCATTTCCCCATTGGATGTTATTGAAACTTCCAATCGTGGCAGTTCCGTTTCCGATGGTACAAGATACCAAGCCCTGTGAATTGGAGGTGGCAGATTGTATTTCTTGATAGGTGATGGTTCCTGTTGTCGAGTTTTCTCGAATACAAAAACGGATGCTCATGGCTGTATTCACCATCGCACTACCATCGGCATTTCTCATGACGGCTTGGTAGGGAATGGCAGAGGGAGCTTGACCCCATCCGAAAATGTAAAGGGTGACAAACAAAAGGGTAAAAGAAAATTTATTCATGAAGTAAAAATAAGAAATAAGATTACTTAAATAGGCTTTCAATAAGAATTGGATTGAAAATTTCGACCCCGGTTTGATTCATATGGTCATTATCATAAAAATGAATGGTGTCCTGTAGCGAGGGCAGATGGCTGAAATCATGAACCGGATTTATTTTTTCTAATTCGTTTACAACAGAAGACCAATTTTGTATATGGTGTTTTTCAATCGTCGTGACGGGTGTAATCACAAAAAATAGGGGGCATTGTTTCTGATGGCAAAAGGCTTTGATAGAATCCAATGCAGCGAATTGATCTTCGCGAATCGAAATTTCTTTTGCAATCAGTTCATCGTCATCGGAGAAAGGCAGGAGATCTTTTTGACTGTACCCTCCAGATACATAAGTATCGTCTTTGAATTTAGTGGCAAGGATTAAGTCATCGTTAAGGTGGAGTGCATTCCTAAAAGATCCATAAACCCAACAATTAAAATTATGCATATTAAAATGATGGAAGGCGAGTTGGGTAAGTTCTCGGGAGATCGGCTCATTCGCTAACAAAAACGAATTGCTTTCCGTTCCATCGTTTTCGAGAAGTAGTGGATAAATTTCTTGAATAACACAGCGAGGTTGTAAAATAGGATAATATTTTTTTAATAGATAATAAGATTGCAATGGTGTTTGACTGCTCATTCCAAGATTAAAAAGTTCAAGTTGATGCTGCTTGAAAATACGAGGGTCAAATCCACGATAGGCGTGGGATGATCCTAAAACCAAAATATCCACGGGCGAATGCTCACGTGCCTCGCGCAGACGCATGAGGGTATGGCCGTAATCTCCCAGGGGAAAAACAAAATTTTTACCCAAGCCATTTTTTGTAACACTGCCAATGGCAATGATACTGGTAATGTAAATCAACAGCGCGGAGAAACTAAAGAATATTATGTTCTTGATAAATGCCCTCATCAAAAAAAGTAATCAGAGAGTTCACTAAGGACTTGGCCTTGCTGATCTTTTTCGGATACAATCCATTCTGATTTTGATACGGAAGAGAAGAGCTCAAGGGCGGGATCGAGGTAATACAAACTGCGCTCGCTATCAGGACTGTAGTAATGAGAGCATTTATATTGAACAATGGTGTCTTGCGCTAATGCGAGGAAACCATGCGCAAAGCCTTCCGGGATATAAAATTGCAGGTGATTCGCAGCAGAAATTTCCAATTGATAACATCTTCCAAAATGGGGACTTGATTTTCTTAGATCGACTGCAAAATCGATGATGCTTCCTTGGGATACTCGAATCAATTTTGCTTGTGATTTCGGAGGGATTTGAAAATGTAAACCACGAAATACGTTGGAATGGGAAGTGCTTTGATTGTCTTGAACAAAAGTGATGTTCAATCCAGTTTTCAAGCGAAAGACCGCTTCATTAAAAGTTTCCATAAAGGTGCCGCGGTGATCTGAGAAAACGGATGGCTCGATGATCAACAAGTCTGAATCTTCTAAACGAGTAATATTCATGATTAGTTGGTAACGATGCTTACATATAACAAAATGGTGGACAATAAAGTCAATGCGGGAGTTACAATACCTAAAATCTCTGTAGAGTATTGCGGCATGGGCTCTACATAAATGATGTCTCCAGATTGTATGGCAAAGGTGGTGTATTGTATGGCATCAATGGTACTCAGATCAAATTGATAAACGTGCTGTTTGCCATCGAGCGTCCTGATGACTTTTACTTTGGAGCTATTGCCCCTTTTATCAATGCCACCGCCTCTCGCAATGGCCTCGATGAGTGAGCAGTTATCCTGCTCTAGTTGGACGATACTTCCATTACTTCCGTTTCCATTGAACATCATGAATCTTCTGTTAATGATTCGTATAACGCAATAAGGGTCGTTGATGAAATTTTGAAACTTCGATTCTATTGCAATTTGAGCCTCAAAGAGTGTAAGTCCAAGAATATTCATTTTTCCAATCAATGGTAATTCGACAAATCCGCTCTTATCAACCACGTATTGCAGCGCATTACTGTTTTGGGCGGGAAGACGCGTGTTGCCTCCATTATCTGCTCCACCAGTGGTGCTTTCAATGATGGCACTGCCAGATCTTGAAAATACCGAAATATGAAGGATGGCATTGGGAGCAATCTTGTATTCTTTATTCGTACTGTCGAGTTTTGGAATTTCAAATACGTACTCTTCGGGTGTTTTGAACATGAAATCTTTGTTGATGAGACACGAAGAAAAAAGCATCGCAGTACCAACTATAAAAAGCAGTAATTTTATCCCTTTATTCATAGTAACAAAAGTAAGCAATAATGAATAATCCAAAAGTGTTGATTTTAGGAGCCAGTGATAACCCAGAAAGATATAGTCATCGCGCCATGGTTTTGTTTCAGCATCATGGTTATCAGATAGCGTTGGTGGGTAATAAAAACATGGAAGTGGAAGGATTGCCCATACATCAAAGTTTCCCTTTGGGATTTTCTCCCGAAATCATTACGCTATATGTTGGTCCAGCCAATCAAAAGCAATGGTATAATTCCATTTTGAATTCAGGTGCTCGCAAGGTGATTTTTAATCCTGGAACAGAGAATAAGGAATTTCAAAGATTACTGGATGACCAACGGATTGAATGGGAAGAGGCGTGCACCCTGGTCTTGCTCAATACGAATCAATTCTCATGATTCAATTACGCAAGTCAAGTGTTCAAGATGTCGAAATCATTTTGAAATGGGAAAATGATCCTCGTATATGGGCGATCACGGACCAACCGGGTCCTTTTGAACGAGAGGACATTGTTCAATTTTTAATCAACTCCAATCAGTTAGAAAGGCAAGGTCAAGCACGATGGATGATCGAAGAGGATCAATGTCCTGTGGGCATGATCGATGCTTTTGAGTACGATCGAATGAACCACGAAGTAGGTTTGGGTATTATCGTAATGGAAGACAGTGATCGGAAAAGAGGACTGGGTTCGGAGGGTTTATTGCAAATGGAATCCTTGTTGTTTCATCAATATGGTATCAGAAAAATTTGGGTCTTAGTTCATGAGACGAATGGTCAAGGTCAAACTTTTTTTGAACGAAACGGCTATCTTCGTGTCCTAGAATTAATGCATTTGGGAAAGAATGCCATCAAATTAGAAAAGCAATTGAAATGAAAAAACTGGTA
Organism: uncultured Chryseobacterium sp.; assembly: GCA_964544665.1. Classification (GTDB taxonomy): domain Bacteria; phylum Bacteroidota; class Bacteroidia; order Flavobacteriales_D; family Sanyastnellaceae; genus CAMCTV01. The sequence goes on from CAZJCQ010000015.1 coordinate 34,799, forward strand.
ATTTTTTTGTCATTGAGTATCCTGGTTTTAATAGGCTCCTTTTTGTTTTTAATGTACGGAACGAAAGTGGAGCGAGAGCATATCATCAAGACGGATGAGGTTTCAGCCAATGAGTTTTTAAAGATCCTCAATGAGTCCGATTTATTTCAAAAGGCATGGTGGGTAAGTTGCAGGTGGGAGAATTTTTCGAGTATAGCATGTGGTGAATATACCATACCATCGGGGATCACGGCCTGGGAATTGGTTAAGTTAATGAAGAAAGGAGATCAATCGAGCTATATGGTCCGCACGGATAAGAAAAGGGTCATCGATGGTTTCTTTGATGCATTGGCAGAAAAGTTGAAATATACAGCGGCTGAATACCGAGAGGGTTTTTGTAAAACGTTAGGGTTTGATACATCAGCTAGTGGAAGAGCCATGGCGACCACCTATTTATTTGCCAACACTTTTGATTTTCAATATTCGGACACTCCAGAACGAGTGGCGAAACGATTTAAGAAAATGCACGATGATTTTTGGACGAACGAAAATTTAGAAAAGGCGAAGGCAATGAATCTTTCCCAGGAGCAGGTGTATATTTTAGCTTCTATCATTAAAGGGGAATGTAAACACGACGAAGAGGCTCCAAAAATTGCGGGATTGTATATCAATCGATTGAAAAAAAATATTCTTTTACAATGTGATGCTACCGTTCAGTTTATCCTAAGTAGGAAAAACGCAAGACGCATTTTGAATAGTGATTTAGAAATTGACTCTCCTTATAATACCTATAAGTATCCGGGATTGCCACCGGGTCCTATTCACATAGCGGAAAAAAAGTTTTTAGCAGCGGTCTTGAATTATGAAGGGAATGATCATATATACATGTGCGCAAAGGATGATGGAAGTGGCTACCACCTATTTACCTCGAGTCTTCAGGAGCACAATAGAAATGCTGCCGCATATCAAGCGTATTTGCGAAAACTAAATATTAAAAATTAATGAAGTGCAAATCGTGCTTTATTCTTCTGGTTCTTATTATATGTTACTTTCAAAGTCGAACGCAAGTGTCCGATTCTTGCGGTTGTCATAACCGAGTTCCTTTGATTACGACATTTATGGGGGTGGGAAGTTATATGGTATTGCAACAAGCATGGTATAGTCAGTATCCACAGACTCATTTTCATTTTTTTAATGATAATCAGGAATGGCTTCAAATGGATAAAGTCGGACACGCTTTTACCAATTATCAAATCTCCCGAAATGTTTTTAATGCATACATGAATACTGGTTATGATAGAAAAAAAGCATCGCGATATGCTGCTATCACTTCACTTGGGTACATGACAGGGATCGAAATGTTAGATGGGTTTTCTTCGCAGTGGGGATTTTCTTATGGTGACTTTGGAGCTAATTTTTTAGGAACAAGTTTGTTTTTTTTACAAGAGAATTTTTTTCAAAAACAATTCGTTCAGTTGAAATTTTCTTATCGAAACTCACCATATGCGAAATACAATTCTGCACAATTAGGTGATAATTTTCAACAACGTGTTTTGAAGGATTATAACGGACAAACCTATTGGTTGTCTTTTAATACAAATAACATTTTCAATGTTTACAATGGTTTCAGTAATGTTTTTGGAATTTCAATTGGTTATGGAGTGGAACAAATGATCAGTGCAAAAACCAACAATTCACTTGTTAATAATTTTCATCCGCAACGTAAATTTCTTTTTTCTTTTGATGCAGATTTGAAACAAGTGAAATGGAAGCGAAGTTGGATGAAGAAGTTGGCGGAATATTTAAGCATAATTAAAATTCCAATGCCAACTTTAGAAGTGAAAGGAAACGGAAAAATAAAACTTCATCCCATTTACTTTTAACTCAAACGTGAGTTATTGAATATAGGCAACAATCAATCGTTTAATACTATGAGTAAAACAAAGAAGGCCGCAGCACCGAAAAAAGCTGCAAAGAAGCCAGCTGCTAAGAAAGCTGCTCCAAAGAAAGCTGCTAAAAAAGCAGCACCAAAGAAAGCTGCTGCTAAGAAGCCAGCTGCTAAAAAAGCTGCTGCTCCAAAGAAAGCTGCTGCTAAGAAAGCCGCTCCAAAGAAAGCTGCTGCTCCTAAGAAAGCTGCTGCTCCTAAGAAGGCTGCTGCTAAGAAAGCTGCTCCTAAAAAGGCTGCTGCTAAGAAAGCTGCTCCAAAGAAGAAATAATTTGGAGAACCAAAATTTAAAAGCCCTCTTCGGAGGGCTTTTTTTATTTAATGCTTTTCTAAGATCATTAAAATCGGAAGATGATCGCTGTATCCACCTTTGTAGGAATCTCCAACGTAGGTTCGAGCTGGACTTTTTTCATTTTGCTTATTCGTATACATGAGAAAATCATAACAGAGAGGAACGCCAGGTTGTGTCACACACCAATTTGATTTTTCACAAGACTTATTGATGCTCGCCATTTCTTTACTGATGATGAATTGATCCAAAAATCCCCACTCTCCTTTGTAAAAATGACTTCCTTTTTCTGGTGCCATCATGGGAGTCATCAAGTTGCTCATAGGACAAGACGATATTTGTTCTGCAAGCGATAGCACACTGGGATCATTGGGATGATCATTGAAATCTCCCATGCAAATTATTTGACAGTTGGGTTGTATTTTTTTTCTTTCTGCGATGGCCTTTTGTAAAGTCTTGGATGCCAACATTCGCAAGGGCGCAGATTTTTCGGTACCTCCACTTCTACTCGGCCAATGATTGATAAAGAATGAAAACGGTTGCCCTTCAATTGTGCCATTGACTTCTAAAATAGGTCGTGTCTTGTCGTTGTCGGGAAGCGTAATGGTATGGGTGAGGACTTCATTTTTTTTAAATCGATTGGCATCATACAAGCAACCCACATCAATGCCTCGTTCATCTTCTCCTTCAATGAGCAGAGGGGTGTATTTGTTTTGAAGCGAAGATTCCTTGCTGAGCGTTTCCAAGCATGACAAATGCTCCACCTCAATCAAGCCAATAAAAAGAGGGTAATCCAATTGCTTGGTCACCGTACTAATGACCTCTGCGATGTGTTGACTTTTTTCAAAATACTTTTTACTGTCCCATTGTAATTTTCCCTTAGGTGTAAAATCTTCATCGTTTTCCGGATCGTTGATGGTGTCAAAAAAATTCTCCACATTATAGGATAGAATCAAATATTGTTGGACAGTAGTGGGAGCATTAGTCGCGGGCGAGGTGGTGGATTTCCATGTTTCGCAGGAATTCAACAAGCCCATCATTAAGGTCAAGAAAATAATATTTTTCATCGTATTGCTTTGTTTACAAATCTAAACACAGATTGGATGAATGCATATTATTTTTACCGCAATGAACAAGACGACCTGCTATATAATGACGATGTTAATTTTAGGAATGGTCGGTTGTCACGATTCTTCTCAGTCCGATCATTTGGTCTTTAGATACAATGAGAGCAACGCCATCTCCAGTCTGGATCCAGCGTTTGCCAGTGACCTCGAAACCATGTGGCTCGTCAATCAATTGTATGATGGATTGGTAATGATGGATGATTCATTGTCGGTCACTCCCTGTATTGCGCGATCTTGGAATGTGAGTGACGATGGATTAAAGTATCAATTCCACCTTCGTACCGATGTTTTTTTTCAAACAGCTCATCAAGGCGTTTTCAGTCGAAAATTGGTGGCGAGTGATGTGCTCTTTAGTTTTAATCGGATCCTAGAAACAACGTTGGCTTCACCAGGTAAGTGGATTTTTGAAAATGTTCAAGCGAATGGTTTTAAGGCCATCAACGATTCACTTTTTGAAATTGAATTGAAGCAGCCGCAAGGTTCTTTTTTATCGATGCTTACCACACAATACGCCAATGTGGTTTGTCCGGAAGCTGTGCAACAGTTTGGAATGGATTTTAGAAAACATCCTCTGGGATCTGGACCCTTTAAATTGGCCTTTTGGGAAGATCAAATTGGAATCGTTTTTCACAAAAACGAAAAGTATTGGATGAAAGATGATGCAGGAGTAAGCCTTCCATATTTAGCAGCCATTCAAGTAGACTTGGTTAAAGACCCGTTTGCAGAATTTCAGGGCTTGGTAAGCGGTAAATATGATTTCATGAGCGGTGTGCATCCCAGTTTTTTAAATGAGCTATTAACTCCTCAGGGATTTCTTCAAGATCAATGGAAGAGTGAATTGACCTTGTATAAAGTACCCTTTATCAAAACGGATTACATCGGATGTTTTCTAGATTCTAAAGAATCTTCGATCGTTTCAGATGAAAAATTTCGACAAGCCCTTTCTTTGTCTATTCCGAGAGAAGTACTGTGTGAGAAGTTGAGAAATAATTTGATTGTCCCCGCCTCACATGGTTTTGTTCCTCCCATCTTAGATGGTGACACAACGCACATGCAGTTTTTAAATTATGCGCCAGATCAGGCAAAAAAATGGGTTTCGGAGCTCGAGGCGAAATATGGAAACCCGCTTCCGGAAGTAGTATTAGCAACTACTCCAGAATTTGTAGATATCTATGAGTTTCTTCAATTCAAATGGCAGGAGGTAGGATTGAATATAAAAATTAAAGTGATGCAATCCGCCGCTTTTAAAGATGCTACCGCCAAGGGTCAGATTCCTTTATTTAGAAAAAATTGGTTAGCCGATTTTCCCGATGCTGAAAATTTCCTACAGGTTTTTACACATGAGCAATGGTCGCCAAAGGGTCCCAATTACACGCATTTTTATCAAGAAGATTGGGAGAAGTTATTTTATGCTACCAAGCGATCTGGCGATGAGCGCGATCGGAAAGAACAATTTACCAAGTTGGATCAAGTCTTATCCGAAACACTCCCGGTGATTCCATTGTATTATGATCAAGTGATTCATGTGGTGGGCAAGCAAGTGGCAAATTGGCCCATCAATGGGATCAATTTGTTAGATTTAACCCGTGTCAAAAAGTCGCCGTACATTCGCCCTTGAGATGTTGAAGATAGATGTTCATACCCACATTATGCCAGAGCAAATTCCCAATTGGTCCAAGGAATTTGGTTACGAAGGCTTTATTCATCTCGATCATCATCGAGCAGGTTTTGCGAGGATGATGCAAGGTGATCGATTTTTTAGAGAAATAGAAGAGAATTGTTGGAATGCAGCCATGCGTATTACCGATTACCAACAATATCAAACGCAAGTTCAAGTGGTATGCACCATCCCTGTTTTGTTTGCCTACTGGGCAAAGCCGGAGGATGGCCTAAAGGTGAGTGTTTTTCTCAATGATCACATTGCCGAAATTTTTCAACGTTATCCGAAAAACTATGTAGGACTAGCCACCTTGCCAATGCAGGATGTCGACATGTCCATCAGTGAACTAGCGCGATGTAAAAAAATGGGATTCAAGGGCGTTCAAATAGGATCTAATATCAATGGATTGAATTTGAGTGAGCCAATATTTATTCCGTTGTGGGAAAAAATAGAGGAGTTAGATATGTGTGTGATGGTTCACCCATGGGAAATGATGGGCGAGGAACAAATGAAAAAGTATTGGTTACCCTGGTTGGTGGGAATGCCAGCAGAAACAGCGAGAGCGATGGCTTCCTTGATTTTTGCAGGGGTCATGGATAAATTCTCCGGTATCCGATGGATGTTTGCTCATGCAGGCGGTTCATTCATCCCCACCATCGGAAGATTGGAACATGGTTTCAATTGTCGACCTGATTTAGTGGCAGTGGATAATCCCCATAACCCTAGAAATTATTTAGGACAATTTTGGGTGGACAGCGCGACGCATGATCCAGAATTGTTGCACTACATTTTAAGGAAACAAGGAAGTAGAAAAGTAGCTTTAGGAACCGATTATCCATTTCCATTAGGCGACTTAAAAATAGGTCAATTCATCACGGAGATGGGGTTGGAAGACCATGTCATTCAAGATCTTTTCCATGGCGCTGCATTGGAGTGGCTAAAGATGAGTAAATCTGATTTTTGCTAGTCCTTTGTTTTGTATCGTTTTGTTTATTTTTAGTGCATGAAAAGAAGACAATTTCTGCAATCTGGGGTATTGGGAAGCTTGGCCCTTATTTTTACAAAATCCTTTTGGGCAAACTCCGAAGAGTCGGTTGTACTAGAAGACAAAGCCTTGGCTACTCAAAGAGGAATCGAAGGCATCCTTTCGCCTACCAATACCCATATGGTGGGGAATGGTTTCAAGGTGATGAATTATTTCCCAAATGGAAAGGGATTTGAGGAAAGAATGAGTCCTTTTTTCTTAATGGATTTTAATGCAGAAGTTAATTTTCCGCCATCAGATATAGCGCAAGGTGTCGGTGTTCATCCGCACCGTGGAATAGAGACCATTACCTTTGCTTTCAAAGGTGCCGTTGAACACCATGATAGCAAGGGTAATCATGGCGTCATTCATCCGGGGGATGTGCAATGGATGACAGCAGGCGCGGGTGTATTGCACAAGGAGTACCACGAACAGACCTTTAATCGAACAGGCGGTGCTTTTGAAATGTTGCAGCTATGGATCAATCTTCCCAAAAAGCACAAGATGGCCCCTCCCAAATATCAGAGCATTGTCCACGCTCAAAAGCCAAGAGTGGTACTGGAGAGTGATATGGGAGAAATTTGCATTGTGGCAGGTGACTATAACGGGGTGCAGGGAGTTGCGAGTACTTTTTCTCCAGTTCAATTGTGGGATATGCATTTGAACGCCGCTGCTGATTTTCATTTTCAATTGCCAGGAAATTACAATAGCGGAATTTTGGTAGTGGACGGAAGCGTGGTCATTAATGGCAAGGAGGTTCCGGAAAATCATTATGTGCAATTAAAAAACGAAGAGGGTGAAATTCATGTGCAAGCAAAAAGAAAATCCATTTTATTGGTTTTAAGCGGAGAGCCATTGAATGAGCCTTATGTCAACTATGGTCCTTTTGTGATGAATACGGAGGAAGAAATTCGTCAAGCGATACAAGACTATAATGCAGGAAAGTTTGGGTTCCTTGCGGATTGAAGTGGGTGCTATCGATTTTTGGTCTCCTTATTAAACCAGGTCAGCTGTCGCTTGGCGTATTGTCGAGTATGCATTTTAATCAAATCAATGGCTTCGGTGAGGGTGTGCATTCCTTCCATGAATTCAAACAACTCTTTGTAACCCACCGTATTCAAAGGTTGAAGATGTCGTTGGGCAAAAAGCGGTTCAACTTCCTCCATTAATCCAGCATCCATCATGGCTTCTACGCGATCGTCAATTCGTTGGTGCAATAGATTTTTTTCCGGTTGAAGGTATTCATATTGAATATCAAATGGGAGGGTTTGCTTGTTCTGTGTGCGCAAGGCAGAAAATGCTTTTCCTGTAATGCTGATGACTTCCAATGCTCGAATAACGCGATGCGGATTTTGTATATCCACTTGATTGAAAAACACCGGATCTTTTTCTTTCAACACTTCTTGCAAGTAGGGTAGTCCCATGGTTTCTTTTTTCGTCTCCCACTCGTTTCGAATAGATTCATCGGATGGTAATGGATCGATACCATCAAGTAAGACTTTTAAAAATAACCCACTTCCACCGACCACCACGACCACTTCTTTCTTTTGTAATAAATCCAGAATAATGGGCCATGCAAGGGCAGGATATTGTCCGGCTGAAAATGGTTCGTGGATGCTATGGGTAGCGATAAAGTGATGAGGTACTTGCGCTAATTCAGTTGGCGAGGGACGCGCTACTCCAATGTTCAATTCTCGGTAGCATTGTCGGGAGTCGAAAGATAAAATTTCTGTTTGATGTGCAAGCGCCAATTCAATGGCTCTTGCAGTTTTTCCGCTGGCCGTTGGCCCAACGACAGCTATGAGAATGGGTTTTTTCACTCAATAAGTCCTCGACCTGTTTTTTTGATTTTCCCTTCTTTTTGCCATCTGGGAATAATTTGATCTAAAAGCCCATTGACAAATTGTGCACTCTTGGGAGTACTGTAGTATTTCGCAAGTTCGATGTATTCATTCATTGTTACTTTCACCGGAATTTGATCGAAAACAATGGACTCGGTTAAAGCCATTTTCATGATGACCACATCCATGGTCGCGATGCGCTCAATCTCCCAGTTTTTGGTGTATTCAGAAATGGTTTTTTCCAAGTCGGCTCCCATGGCCAAGGTTTTTCTGAAAAGATCGCGGCAATACCCTTCTTCATCATCACCTTCTTTCCATAAGGGTAAAAATTGAACTTCATCATCTCCACTTTTAATGGATTTTAAAGTGCGAAGGACCATGCTCGCGGCTAAATCCAGATCGTCATTCCAAAAAATACCTTGGTCTTCCATGAACTCTTGGATATCTTCATGATTGACGAAATACTTTTTGAAAATACGAAGCACCAATTCTCTATCGTATTCAAATCCACGTTCCGTGCCGCTCATGTACTCTTGGTAATCTTCTTGCTCCAGCAATCCTTTGAATAATTTTTTGGTTAGATCGGGATGGGCATTCCATTGAAGATGGTTGTATTTCATTCCATTCTCCAAATTTTTACTATGGGCCAAAATGCGCAATAATTCATTCGTTACAAAACGGGTGTTTGGATGAAGATCTTCATGGCTCGGCAATCTTTTTTGCATGCCCATTTCAATTTTTTCAATGGCCAAATGATGCATTTCTACCAAGATGTTCATCAACGCGATATACAATTCTCTAAAGCGCTCAATGCTCTCAAAGAGCATTTTTTCATATCGAGCGGCATCAGGAGTTTCTTCGTTGTAATAGGCGAAAAGTATTTGTAGAACTTTTATTCGAATGTGTCTGCGGTTGAGCATAAGGGGGCCTTAAAATTTTTTATTGATGTTGGCTATCGCTGCAATTCTCTCCTCTGCCATCAAGTTGGCCGCCAAGTAGGTGGGGATTTTCTCTGTCTCTGATTTTACCAATGCCTGCTGCATGGTCGTGTAAATTTTCTCGGCCTGGCTCAACGCAGCCTCTTGACTGTAGCCGATGATTTCCCAATAACAATTGATGATCCCTCCGGCATTGACTAAATAATCAGGAGCGTACAAAATGCCTTTATCCATCACTGCTTTGCCATGAATGCTTTCATTGGCCAATTGGTTGTTCGCTGCACCGCATATAATTCCACAAGAAAGTTGTGACAAGGTCTCATCGTTTACAGTCGCGCCCAGGGCGCAAGGACTGTAAATATCCATCGGATGTGTATATACCTCTTTGACATCAATGGCTTTTACGCCATACTCCTTGACAACGGCTTTGATACGGTCTTCATAAATGTCAGCAATAAACACCTCGGCATTTTCCTTGACCAAATGTGACACCAGGTATTCTCCAACGTGTCCTACTCCTTGAACGACGACTTTTTTTCCGGCTAATGACTCACTGCCTGTTTGGTGTTTGATAGCAGCTTTCATTCCCATATAAACTCCGTATGCCGTAACAGGACTGGGATCGCCACCACCATCTAGATAGGGGGGTAGTCCTACGACATGATCGGTGGACATTTTAATGTACTCCATATCTTGCGTGCTCATTCCCACATCTTCAGCGGTAATGTATTGCCCTCCCAATGTATCCACGAATTTCCCGAATCTTCTGAGTAGCGCTTCATTTTTTTGAGTTCGGGCATCACCGATGATGACGGCTTTACCGCCCCCGATGTTTAATCCCGCCAATGCGCTTTTGTAGGTCATCCCTCTCGATAATCGCAAGACATCAGTCAGGGCATCGGCCTCCGAGGCATAGGCCCACATGCGTGTACCTCCAACGGCAGGGCCAAGGGTGGTGTCATGAATAGCAATAATGGATTTAAGACCGGTGGCTTTGTCTTGACAAAACACCACTTGTTCGTGATCGAAAGTACTCATTCGATCGGTGATGGCCTCGTTTATTTCGGGCTGCATCGAGATATTAGCTGTACTCATAAAAATGATTTCCTGCCTGCATTCAGGCGAGGCAAATATAGGATAAAATTGAAAATGCGAATGTTTAAATTTATCCCAACGCCATTGGGACACTGCGATTAATATTTTTCTCCATGCACGACAGAAATTCTACTAACTCATAGCAAAAGCGAAATAGAATAGATTTCCCCTCCTACTCGAACGCAGTGAGAGAAAGGAGGGGTGTCAGCGCAGCTGACGGGGTGGTCATTTCAGAGCGAGCAAGAGAAACAGAGCGAATAAATCGTTGCTTTTCTCACTTCTCCCGATAAGAATCCGAAGAGAAATTTCACGCAATGAACGCAAAGAAAGCGCAAAGTACACGAAGAGAACTTGACCGCCTTGTCCCACGAGCAACGCGAGTGCTTGTCTCCTTTGTCCCGCTCGTCTCCGCCGAGCATGTCCCACGAGCAAAGCGAGTGTGTCCCCTTGTCCCGCTCGGCTCCGCCGAGCTTGTCCCGTTCGCGCAGCGAACTTGTTCCATTAAATAAAATTGTTTATTTCCCAGTTGTATCGTATATTCGCGCTCCTTTTAATGAAAAGGCCGATTGGATAACGTCAGCTAATCGATTGAAAAAATGTAAAACCCATTCATTTTTGACGTACAACGCTTGTTGTAAATGAATACAAAAAACATTGCCACATGGCAGAAAATCTAAATCCAGCTGAAGAAGCTGAAAACTTGCAACCTGCTCAAGAAGAAGTTGCTCCTGTTACATCTCAAGAAGAAGTAGTACGCGAAGAACCTGTTGAGGATCTTTACAGTACGGCTGATGATCAATTGTTCATGACCGAGAAAGGTGAATTCAATTGGGAAGCCTACGAAGCAGCAGGCGGTTATACCAACGATGAGCGTAAGCGTTATGATGATGTGTATGAAAAAACACTTTCTACCATCAAAGAAAAGGAAGTGGTTCCTGGAACCATTGTTTCTATTGGTAAAAAAGAGGTGGTGGTGAACATCGGCGGTAAGTCTGAGGGCGTAGTGCCTGTAACGGAATTCCGTTATAACCCAGATTTGAAAATGGGAGATTCAGTTCCGATTTTTATCGAAACACAAGAAGATAAGACAGGTCAGATGCGCGTTTCACACAAAACGGCTCGCTTGTTAAGCGCTTGGACCGATGTAAATAAGGCATTGGAGTCAGGAGAAATTATCAAAGGAGAAGTGAAGTGTCGTACCAAAGGTGGTTTGATCGTCGATGTATTTGGTTTAGAAGCTTTCTTACCAGGTTCTCAAATCGATGTGAAGCCTATCCGCGATTACGATGTATATGT
>CAZJCQ010000016.1:0-7952 GCA_964544665.1 uncultured Chryseobacterium sp.
AACAACCTCAATTACTGAATCGAATAAAGGATTTCCTGGATTAATATAATGCACAGTTCCAAGATCACCGAGTGATTGGTAATCCAAGAAAACCTGTTTGTCAAAACAAAAATTCACCCTCTTCAGATCAGCATAGATGTTATACTTATCTTTAAGCACCTTGGTTATAGAATCAGGTAAAGTGTTTATGTGATAGATGTTTGTTCGAAGCTCTGTAAAATCACCACCTAAGTATCTAAACGCTTTTTCAAAAAACAACTTAACATAGATTGGCTGTAACCTCTTTTCGTCAGACTGTTCTTTTAACAAACGTGCATCACTATAATCAATCTGGCTGAAGCCTAGTTTTTCCTTTTCTTCTTTTATTTTCTCCATCCAGGTAGCCTTCGAGGACTCTAAATCCTGGTCGATTATATCATTAAATTTAGTGCGTTCACCATTCAGAACTGAGCGGTAAACTTCTTCCATACTTATGCCAGCTAAGACATCCTGAATCACATCATATACTCGGTCATCCCCAATGCTTTCTCTGATTGCATCCATCTTTAACAATAGCTTTTCTAACACAGCACCTTCTTTGGTATTGCTAGCCACCATGTTAAACACTAAAACATCTCTAAGTTGTCCATAACGATGAATACGACCCATACGTTGTTCTAAACGATTGGGGTTCCAAGGAATGTCCCAGTTAATAAGCAATGGACAGAATTGTAAGTTTATACCTTCACCTGCGGCATCAGTGGCAATAAGAATCTGGCAATCGTCCTTCTTGAACATCCTTTGAGCTTCTGTTCGCTCGTCAACATTTTTACCACCATGAATGGTTGCTACTTTATATCCACCGCTTCTACTTAGCCTTTCTTCTAAATAAATCAAGGTATCCTTGTGCTCAGTAAAGATGACTAGTTTCTCGCCTTCAATTACCCTTTTAGAAATTAACAGCTTTTGGAGCTCCTTGAACTTCTGCTCTTCTTGTTGGTTGTTATAGAGTGTTTCTGATTGGTCGAATAGTTTTTTAACTTCTTTAGCCTCATCAATTAATTCCTGAGGACTTGTTGCGGTTGTAAATAATTTAAACTTTCTAGGGTCAGATAAAATGCTTTCTAAAACATCTCTTTGATCATCTTCCAAATCTTCAAATTCATCGAATAGACTCTCTGCACTGTTGCCTTCCATGTCCTGGATATCTGCACTCATAACTCTGTGACGCATCTTCCAGAGTTCAGGGGATCTGGTTAACTCAGCGACAATTGCGTCCAATGCTTTCCACCTTTTTGATAACGTGTTTTTTATTGCAAAGATTGAGCTCACAAGTCTTCGTTGCATTACAGTTAAAGCCAATGATACGTGAATGTTATTGGCTGTAATTGCCTCTTCTTTCTTTTTGGTAAGGTACTTTGTTACGTTATCATACAAACTCTTTTCATCAGCTGTAAGCTCATATGAAACAGTTGAAGTAGACCGTTTTTTAAACAAAGGATTGCCGTTCCAATCCTTCATATCTTCTTTTAACCGCCTTATAAAAAATCGGTTTGCACCCTCTTTTTCTAATTCTTTCACACGTGTAGCTGCTATGTCCTCTGTTGAGAAAATATCTTCGTCAAGGAGCTGTAATAGCTTCTTAAAGGTATCTTGTCTTCCTCTATGAGGTGTGGCTGTTAACAGTAATAAATGTTCGCAGCGTTCTGATAATTCTTTCGCAGCAACATATCTTCTTGATTCATATTGTTTGGCACCATATTCATAAGCTGATAGTTTGTGCGATTCATCGAACACAACCATGTCCCAGTGTGAATTTTTAACTACATTCATTACATCTTCTCTGGATAAGAAATCAATGGATGTAACAATTTTATTCGAAGTCTGGAAAATATTGGGATCAGATTGAAAACGATTTCTATTTACAAGGTCGAAATGAATGTTGAATTTAACACCCATCTCATCCAGCTGCCATTGCTTAGTCAAACCACCTGGTGTCACTATTAGAATTCGCTCAATTACATCACGCATGAGCAACTCCTTCAAAAGCAAGCCTGTCATGATCGTTTTCCCTGCACCCGTATCGTCAGCTAATAAGAATCTAATTTTAGGTAGAGGAAGCAGGTACTTGTATACTGCTTCAACCTGATGTGGCAATGGATCAACAATACTGCAATTCACCGCAAACATTGGATCGAATTGATAGGCTGAATTTATACGTTCAGCTTCAGCAAACAATTGAAAACGTTCAGGGTTTCCTGAAAAGTTAAATGTATTGTCGCTTGTGATTGCAGTCAATGAATTAAATTCATCAACAGGCATAGATTTGTTGCCGAAAATATTTGATGTTTTGCCAGTATAACCAATGTTCACCCAATCACCCATTACTTTGATTGAGTTAACAACCACAGGTTCTGTCGCTACTATTTGGTTTACTATATCGCCAATTTGAATCCCCATTATTTCATAAGTTGTTTTTTTGTCACCAAAAGTTCGGTTACATCTACGTTTAATATTTCTGCGACTTTGTAAAGTTTTTCCAAACTTGGTTGAGAGCGATTATTGCACCAGGTACTCATGGTACTTTTAGTTATGTCCAATTGATTCGCTAACCATAATTGAGTTCTTCCTTGTTTCTTAAGTACAGCCTTTAATTTATTCATAATGCCCAAAATTTGGAGAGTATTAAGGTCTCGAAGTTATGAAATAAATGAACAATAGTTGTGATTTTTCTAAACATGTTGAACACATTTTTATTCCGTTATGGTTGAATAGTTGTACTGATTTGTAATGGCAAATTCGAGTATACCAGCACCTCGGTATTTGTTCGCAAACTTCTTGCTCTTCCAATAGCTTGAACCAAATCTGCTTCAATCGCTCCAAGTTGAATGTTTCTCAATCTTTCATCTTCGTATGTTGTGAAGCGAAAACGAAAGCCCTTCCAATCAATTTTCAAATCCTGCAACTCCAAGTTTACCTCAGTTAGATCAATTCCCAAGGAATGTGCTGTAAACAAATAATGTAGTTCGTTTTTATGGGGAGTACCAACTACTGCCAAATCAATTCCATTTAAAAAATCATATCCTTCGCAGTTGCCATAATGCACCAATGGATGTGCTGTTGGGAATAGGCTCTTGTGCTTTTGGAATGTGATGACTGGTTTCTCTCCAATTTGTTTTATCAAATCTGGTATTTTATTGCTTTTTAAGTAAGACCTCGAATATCCATTCTTGGTATATTGTATAATACTCCCTTTGCACTCAGCCAATGGTATATCTATAATTTTAACCCGATCACCATAAAGTGATTTATATACCTCAATCTGTGGAGTTGCGCTCATTATTATCACCTTCTTTCCCTCTGGTATTTCACGTTTTATTTGATAATGGATAATGTTTGGGTCGTATTTATCCTTGCAAAATGTTATTGCATTAAAAAATTGAACCAAGTTTGAGTTGGTGTGAAAATTTGAGACCAAAGTTGCGATGGCTTTTTTATCAATACCCAATTGGTTTATTGGGGTAATAACCCCAGGTTGGGCAGATCTAATCAAATCAATCAATTGAGTAATAGGCTCTTTTTCATTTGCCAACTGTTCCAATGTTATGAGATCGGACAATTCAAACTCTTTGATGGATAAAAGGCTGTTTATAGGGTCTTCATCAAATATGATTGTATTGTGACCATATTGGTCAAATAGAGCTCTTAAATGCGTTGTTAATACTGTATTGGTTGTATTATTTGATTCAGCAATAAGATTAATATAGTTTTTAGCCAATTTCCTATCCTGATCCGAATATTCTACATCCAAAAAATATGCTATTGTGTTTATTAGCTTGTATACCTCTTCATTTAATCCAATTTTATAATAAACCTTAATTTTTTCGTTTACCAATTTGTTATTAAATATTGGAAGCTCAGGTACAACTATATGTTCAACATTCATTTTACCACTTATTTCATTTTTAAGGTCATGGGTTGGAAATGCTAGTGTTGTATTATTAAGTTTGGTAAGTTTAGATGTTTTACCTATTGCTGTTTGTGTTGAGAATATATAGATGTTGTTATCGTCAGATTGTATTACATTATCAAATTCTGAGTTTAAAATTGCTTCGGCTTCTGACAGCTTTATTTTAATTACGGGTTCAATAACCTGTACTTCACCTCTGGGCTTTTTAACAGCATCAATAACATCCGTAAACCTATGATCTTCCTCATATGGGCTATATCGTTCTAATCTTTCTGGTAAGTAATTGTAATATTTAACAACTGGTATTATGGCAAAATCTTCAGGTTTATAGGCTGTTATTCCCATTCCATTGTAAAGAATCATGGTATCTTTCAGGAACTTCTCACCACCTTTAACATGGATTAAGCTAGTCGTTAAACCAAATAGTTCCCTGTACTTTAATTCTTTTCCAGAAGTAAAATCATAAACAATTTTTACATTATTCTTGGCAAGATCAAAATTGAAATGGTAATTTTTCAGATTTAATAGGTATTCATGTCTGGGGTCATTAGACTGAGAATAATTGATTTTTGCAGGAAAAGAGGTACTTCTATTATAATTATTATAGAAGCAATCATTTTTCTGCAAACTTCTGGTTTGTAGCTTGTCAGCTGCAACCAAGTTGATTGAAGCAAAAAGAAATAAATTTTGGATATCAGTATGTTCAGAACTTAATTCTTCGCTTCTGATCCCGCCCAAAAACATTCTAGCAGCATCTTTACATTTGATGTCACAACCAGCAAGTCCCTGAACCAATCCTTTACGAATTACTTCAGCTACACAATAATCATAAATTGGCTCATCTAATAAAATTACAATCCTGAACCTTGGATGTTCTTCTGTATGACTAAAGGTGTAATAGATAATATTAACTATGATGCCGTGTTCAAGTAGCTTCGTAATTACTTCTTTCGGTGTAATTCCAGAGTCGAAATCAAGCATAAAGGATTGTTGACCAGTCCAATTTTTATTTATCCTTTTTCCTTTAAGAATTGCAGTACAAAAGGTGTAACTGTAAGGCGGTGCTGAATAGATAACTATTTCCTCTGATGTTAATCCTGTGACCAACACAATTTGATTGCTAATTTTATTGTAGTCCCTTTTGTTGGGTTTTCCGCTTTGGCGAGTCGGATCGATCGTCATTAAATAAGTTTTTTTCATAATAATTTGTTTAGTTTCCTCTAATTCTAAGCAAGTCCCACAAATTGTAAATGTTCTTTTGGGATACTTTTGAAAATAAATAGTTACTGTTTCACAAAAAGTCCGAATTATTTAAAAAAATGTTCTTTTGGCTTTACATTTTGACCTTCAAGCCTATATTTATTTAAAAGAGAATGAATATGGAAAACACATTAAAAAGGGAAAATTTCGTGAGATTACGAATCAATCAGATCGAAAAAGACAGATTAATTAAGATCGAAAAATTAACTGCCAGAAAACGATCAGACATCATTCGTGAGGCTATGTACAGGTTTATCAAGGAAGAATATCCTGAGTTTTTAGCATCTTAAAATCTTACATCATGTAAAAAAATACCTTCCAAAATTTGCAGGTTAAATTTTTTGGATATACCTTTGCATTACAATCGGAAGGAAATGACAAAAAGCTATTTGAATATAGAAGACATTCGGGAACTTAAACAACTTGAATCCTTATTAAAAGGGCAAAAGACCCCAGATGGGTTGATGAACTTGATAAGAAATCCTCAATTTGAATTCGACCTGAGTTTGAGCAGTAGAATGTTGAATTACCACGAGTCAAACGGTTTTATTCGGTTCCACAGAGAGGGAAGTGCAGGAAAAAGAAGGTTCTCTCTTGCGAATGCCTTAGGATTTCAGTTTAGTATGTATTTGAAAAGATCGGGATTCAATAATGATCAGATTGCTCAACTGAATGACAGCCTCAACACCAAGGATATAAATGGAGTATCGGACTGGGATCGAGTGGTTTATATTGGATCAGTTCCATTGGGATTGGTCGAAATTTGGATTAAGAAAGTTTTAAATCCAATTCCTGGTGCAGGGAAAGGAAACGATATTCAGTTAACCACATCGGAAAAAGAGGAGTATTTCCACTTGAGTAAGGAGCTTCGTGAGACCTTTTTTAACGGTCAGGGTAACATTCAACTTCAAGGCAAAACAGCTTCCTTCCTTCCTCACTTTGTCTATCAAATTGATAAGGTCAGAGACGAGCTTGGATGGGAAAAAATATCTCCTGATAATTTCAAAATGGTAAATGAATTCGGAGATGAGAAAGCTGAAAAATTTATTGATTCAAATGCTGTAATGGCGATCGCTAATCTTCCTGCAAGTGAATACACCAAGATGTATGACATTATTCACAAGGATGAGAAAGGAAATTTCTACGGAATTGAGATCAAATTTTTAAAAATCAATTCGGGTAAGAATTTACGATGTGATAAGTTAACCCAAAATACCGAACAGCTGAAACAGGCAATTGAGGATGAATTAAAGTTCTTCCAGAAGATGAGGGATAAGCTCTCTAAAGGAAGATAAAATCAAGATCAATATTGCACTAAAAGCAACCATCATGGCTTGGGATGGGAAAACTATGCCTTTTAAAAACGTAAATAATAATATACACATAAAATGAGTAAGACTAAGATCGAATGGTCAGATTTGACCTGGAACCCAACAACTGGATGCGACAAAATTTCGCAAGGTTGCAAAAACTGTTATGCCTGTGGAATGGCGAAACGACTCAAAGCAATGGGTCAACATAAATACAGAAATGAATTTATACTAACGATTCATGAATCTGAATTGTTGCGACCCTATACCTGGAAAAAACCTGTGAAGGTGTTCGTAAATAGTATGAGCGATCTATTTCATAAGGATGTACCTATTGAGTTCATTCAAAAGGTTTTTAAAGTAATGAATGAGACCCCTCACATAACTTACCAAGTGCTAACCAAACGGGCAAACTTACTTTATGAATATGATCAACAGGGTTTGCTCAAATGGACAGATAATATCTGGTTGGGTGTATCAGTTGAAGACAAAGAAAATACTAAAAGAATAGAGTTTTTAAAGAAGACTGGCGCCAAAGTGAAATTTCTGTCTTGCGAACCTTTAATCGGTGATTTAGGAGAAATAGATTTCTCAGGAATCGACCAATGTCTTGTTGGTGGTGAAAGTGGTAAGGGTGCAAGGATAGTTAAGCTGGAATGGGTGAAAAACATTAAGAAACAATGTGATATATACGGCACCGCATTTTTCTTCAAGCAATGGGGTGATAAGAGATTCAATCCAGATCCGACAGATCCAACAATGAAAAAAGGGCATCCAGAATATTCGAAGGGTGGAAGCCAATTAGAGGGATTGATTTACAGAGAATTCCCAAAATTAAGTCAGGCAGCATAAATTAAGAATTATGAATAACGGAAATAAATGTGTGTTACTCTGCCGTGTATCTACTCTAGGACAGGAATTGGATCCGCAAATATCCGATTTGCAGAAATATGCTGTTGGTAAAGGTTATACAGAATATCATTTAATAGAAACGAAGGAGAGTGGACTTATTAATTACCAAAATAGAAAAGGAACAAATGCTCTATTTGAATTTCTTAAAGATAATCCAGAGTATAAAACTGTGATTTGTACTGAGATGTCAAGAATGGGAAGAACTGAGGCTGACTTGCATTGTATCAAAGAATATTTTATTAAGAATAAAATCCAGTTTTACTTAAAAGACAGAAACTATCAACTGTTTGATGAAGATTATAGATTAAATGATTCTGCTGCATTCGCTTTTACATTTTATGGTTATGCTGCTGAAAGCGAGATGCGTACCAAAAAGGATAGGTTTAGAAGATCAAAAGTTTACTGGAATGGGCTTGGTATTTCTTTGTCAGGGAAATTGCTTTTTGGTTATAAAAGAATCCCCCACGACAAAGACAGAAATACTTATTCTATTGATGAGAAACAAGCTGAAGAAATCCAAA
>CAZJCQ010000016.1:8052-43505 GCA_964544665.1 uncultured Chryseobacterium sp.
ACCAATACAGAAATCAAATACCCTATTATTTTAAATCAAAAGCTATTTGATGATGTGCAGGCTAAATTAAAGACAAATAATTCTAGAGCAGAGAAATCCTCTAAACATATAACAGTATTGGCGAAAATGCTCGTTTGTCCTGAATGTTTACGTTTTTTAGGTGGAGAATATACCCCAAAAAAGGCTGGTGAAATTAGATACGGATATCGTTGCCTCGCAACCAAAAACATTATTAAATGCGGATACACAAAGTATTTTTCTATGCAATTACTCGATTCTGTGGTTTGGTCGACAATCAAATCAGACTTAGCTGTTTTATCTAAAGAAATTTTTGAAAATAATCCAGACAATGTTCTGAAAACGTTACAAGATGAAGAACAAAACTTAAAAGACAGACAAATAAAACTAGAAGAGAAGTTTAATGCAGAATTAAAATCATTTGAAATAATCAGAGGTATGCGGAATTTTAATATTGATGAACAACTCCCAAAATTCACCGCAACAATGGACAGGTTGCAAATAGAAAAAAATGAGGTAGACCAAGCAATTAACTCAATACAAGTTAAATTAAAAATGATGGAAAATGAAAAACATCAGAATTACGAGCAGATTATCCTTAACAATATTCAGCTCATTGAAAAGGACAAATCCCTCTTAAAACACTATGTTAATTTGTTTGTAAGTCAAATAAACATACTATTCCATAGTTCAAAGCATACCATTTTAGAAATTGGTTTCAAAAAAACATCAAATGACTTTAATTTAAAACTTAATATAGATTCAAAATATGCTAAGGATCTTCCTATTGAAAAAAAAACATACTTGCTAATAGATAAAACCGTTACGCAAAATATTCAGATACGCAAAATAACTAGGAGTTTCAAAATTGAAGGGGAAAATCTAATTATCACCAACAAGCGATTTAATATTATCGAGAAAGTTAATTTCACGATGGACGAAATAGTCAGACCAAATGAATATACATACTCTAAAGCTAGTAAGGTAAATTACGCACCATCAGACATGAAATATGGAGATTTATTCGTCCCTATTTCCTATTCAAAAATCCAATTATATCCAAGTCGAATTACTGCATAATTTTATTGAATATTGAATAACTAATGCCCTTCATCGTCTTGTGAGGGGCTTTTTTGTTTTTATTCAATTTAAAATATAACAACTTTCAGAAATCAATTACAATAGCTGCTGTAAAATCATATTGGATTCTTATCTTGGTAGGCCCACCGGGCGCAGGAAAGACCATGCTAGCCAAGCGCCTACCCGGAATTCTTCCTTCACTCACCATTCAAGAAGCCTTGGAAACGACTAAAATTCATAGTGTAGCGGGCAAGCTCCGAACCCGCAATGGATTGATTGTTGAACGTCCTTTTCGAAGCCCACATCACACCATTAGTGATGTCGCATTGGTGGGTGGAGGGAGTTTTCCTCAACCTGGAGAAATCTCATTAGCTCATCATGGCGTTTTATTTCTTGACGAACTTCCTGAATTTAAAAGGACCGTGCTCGAAGTGTTAAGACAGCCATTAGAAGACCGATTGGTCACCATCTCTAGAAGCCGCTTCTCCGTTGATTTTCCCGCGAACTTTATGCTGGTGGCATCAATGAATCCTTGTCCGTGTGGCTATTATAATCATCCCTCCAAAAGTTGCGTATGTGGTCCCGGAGCTGTTCAAAAATATTTAAACAAAATCAGCGGGCCATTATTAGATCGAATCGACTTGCACGTAGAAGTAACACCTGTTGCGTTTGATGAGCTCTCGGGAAACACCCACACATCCAATAGTCAGCATATTCGAGAACAAGTGGTCGAAGCAAGAAGCTTGCAATGGAATCGTTCGGGAATGCTCAATGCCTCCCTCTCCGCTCAAGAACTAAAAAAGCAAGCCCCTCTTTCAACGCACTGTCAGCAATTACTGAAGACAGCAATGGAAAAATTAAAATTATCTGCTCGATCTTATGATCGAATCATTCGAGTAGCACGAACCATTGCCGATTTAGAAGGTAAAACCAATATCGAAACAGCACATCTTTCTGAGGCCATTCAATTTCGATCACTCGACAGAGAAAATTGGGCAGGTTAAATGCGTTTTCCATCAAGCTGCTTATCTTGGCAGCATGAAGTATCTCGTGTTAACGATTTGCATTTTAAGCATTCGTATTTTTTCCAATGCGCAATCCAATCGTTTCGAAATAAAAAACGCCCAACCGCTGACATTTGGTGAAATCGTTGAAAATTCAAAACGATACTTTAATCAGCAATCTTTGAGCGAATCGGAAAAAGAAGAAGACAACGAGGCGAATCGCTTTTCAAGATGGGAGTGGTATTGGCAAGGACGTGTCCAAGATGACGGTCTCTTTCCCAATCTCGATTCTCAAAGCGCCATTTATCGTTCCTTACAGCACAAAAGTCGGTTCAGACATAACAATGAAACCTGGACCAATATCAGTCAAACGAGCGCAGATGGTGGCTATAACGGCATGGGTCGACTCACATCCATTGCATTTCATCCTACGAATCCTGACATATTTTTCGTAGGTGCCCCCATTGGTGGAATTTGGAAAACCACCGATGGTGGAAATACATGGGCGGCAATGGGAGACTCTCTACCATATGTAAGTGTTGGAAATATTGCCATCCATCCGCAATATCCTGATTCTATTTACATCACAGTGGGTGATCACCAAGGCTGGTGGAACTACGGGCTTGGTATTTATCTATCTACCGATGGGGGCATGACTTGGAATCCTACCTCGCAATCTACTAATTTCACTAATCAAGACGCTTTTTTACGTTTACTAATTGATCCCGTTCATCCTCAACATTTATGGAGTGCACAAAGCAATGGGCTGTTCCACAGCGCCGATGGCGGATCAACTTGGACGCTTGCTCAATCCGGATACCACAATGATGTAGCCATAAAAATGGACGGGTCGGCCATCTACACTTGCCGGGATGATTACTGGGGTAGTTCCGAAGTTTTTGTATCCTATGACAACGGAGCTTCCTGGTCGATGATCACCTCCTTCAATGAACCATATGCAAAAAATATTCTAGCTCTTTCTCCCATGGAACCCTCGTTTGTCGGCATTGTGCACAGCGTTAATGGAGAAGGGCATTGGTGGGTTGCTAGCGATACTTTATTTAATTTTCAAGAGCGATCCGTTGTGCCAGATGATTGGATCATTCATTGCTCTCCCCTCTTTGAACAACGAATTTATTGTGGTGGACTTAATGTACATTCTTCTGAAGATGGGGGATATAATTGGGCCCAACAATCAATGTGGTACGACGTGCCAGAATACCCTACTGTGCACGCGGATCAAAGATTTGTCTCCCATCATCCTATCACCAAAGAAATATTCTTTTGTAATGACGGCGGTTTATACAAATACAACGAAATCAATGATCAATGGACCGATCTATCCAACGGCCTTGTCATCACCCAATTTTATCGAATAGCCGTTTCTCAGCAAGACGAAACTTTCATGATCGGTGGTACCCAAGATAACGGAGGAAGAAAGAGGGTTGGTGCTGGTCAATGGGCTGCTACCAATGGCGGTGATGCAATGGAGGTGGCCGTTGACACCGAGAATGACCAAGTCATTTACACTACTTATACGTATGGAACGTTGTATCGCAGCAACGATCAATGGGGAAATGATACCTATCAAGAAATTACTCCTAATCAAACTACCGGCGGTGGTTGGGTCACACCATACGTGATCGACCCCTACGATCCCGCGACCATTGTCGCTGGATACGAAGATGTTTTCGTTTCTCATAATCATGGAAACACGTGGAATAAAATTTCGAACAATTTAACGGGCTCCGTCGACTACAAAATCAGTGCAGTCGCTATTGCACCGTCAGACCCCAGTGTTATTTATGCCTCTTATAAAAACAGAGTTTATTCCACCTTTGACGGCGGAAGCACATGGGGAAATCATAGTGCTTATTTACAAGGGCCTACCAGCGGAAATATCACTTCAATCGTTGTTCATCCGCAAGACCCCATGAAATTATGGGTGACCGTAGATGGATACCAAAATAATAATAAGGTTCGATACAGCAGCAATGGGTCTACCACTTTTTCCAATTTTAGTCTCAATCTTCCGAACACCCCAATCAACTGCTCCATCATAGATGAAGAAAGTGCGCTATTCGATTTGTACATTGGAACGGATCTTGGTGTTTTTGTATACAATGATAGTATTGCCGATTGGCAATATTACAGCAGCGGGATCCCCAATACATCGATCACTGATCTCGCTATTCAATATCCTTCAAGAAAATTAAGAGCAGCCACATTTGGAAGGGGCATCTGGGAAACAGGGATGTATTCCAACAGCATCATCCATGTCGATAATTATGAACCTAATTTTCCAAATTGGATCTCTTTGCAAAACACATTAGTGACTAATCAATTGCAAATCGATATTCACGCTCAAAGCACAGAAAATGTCCATTTAGAAATCCTCAACCTACTAGGACAAGTTGTATCCAAAAGCAACCTGACTCTACCCATGGGGAATTACCAAGAAACAAAAGATATCTCAACACTCCCTTCTGGCGAATATCTTCTTCGAGTAACCAGTTCAAAATTCTCAGGAAAAGCAATACGCTTCGTGAAGCAGTAGTCATTAGTGGAATTTAACTACATTTACCTCATGTATCGTTTCAGTCTTCGCACTCGCATTTACCTTTCCATGATTGCCATTCTTTTGCTATCATTCATCATCACAGGGGTAGTTGCTTTGTATCATGACTTAAAACAGAATCAGGAGTTTAATCAACAACGTTTAGAGAGAAAGGAAAAATCAGTTCGCGCATCTCTTGATTACTTTCTTAATCATGAGGGGGGCCACATGAATCCGGATAGTGTAGCTTACAAATTCGGGGATAAGATATGTGAGTTAGCTGATGTACATGACATGTTCATCGGTTTATTTGCATTGGACGGAGAATATCTCATCAGTAACAACAGCGCATACTTGGATACATTGGAAATTCCCAAGGAGGTTCCATCAGAAGTGCTGAATCAAATTCAAACTGGAGAAAATAAAAAGTGTGTTTGGGATCATTACACCCATGAAAATTATACGCTTGCCTATTGGCTATTCAAAGATTTAGACGGCGAACCCATCGCGGTGATTGCAATGGACTACTCCAACATCGATGAAGACCCAAAAGACATCAAGGATTTCTTTATTGGTATCATCGGAAGCTACATACTGCTCTTTTTCATCGGAGCTGCAACCGCCTTTTTACTCTCGAGATACATAACGCGATCGCTCAATAAAATTGCAGACAAAATCAAGTCCACTAACTTCACAGAAAGCTTCACAGAACTGCAATGGGAAGGTAATGACGAAATAGGACATCTGGTAAAAGAGTATAACAAAATGCTCGTCGCCTTAAAGAAAAGTGCTGACCAATTGGCAGAAAGAGAGAGGGAAGGAGCGTGGCGCGAAATGGCACAGCAAATAGCGCATGATATAAAAAATCCATTAACCCCAATGCGTCTGCGCGTTCAACATTTACAGCGGCAATATGAGCAAAATGATCCGGAGGAATTCAAAAAGCAATTAAAATCCTTTATCCAAACAATGACGGAGCAAGTGGATTCATTGGCCAACATCGCCAATGCTTTTTCTCAATTTGCCAAGACGGAAAAAAATAAATTCATCTCTCTCAACCTAGCAGAAAAAATCAAAAGCATTGCGACGCTTTTTCAATCTGAACAATGCGAAATATCAGTTATACCTACAAAGAAGGAATGCCTTATTTTCACAGATTCCCTCGATATTGAGCGTACCTTCACCAATCTATTTACCAATAGCATTCAAGCCCAACAGACAGATAAAAAAATGCTTATTACCGTCGAGATGCGGGTGTTCAAAAACTTTTTATACGTCGTCATAAATGACAACGGAATAGGAATTCCAAAGGAGTCTTTACACCGATTATTTCAACCCCGTTTTACTACAAAAAGCAATGGAACTGGACTAGGTCTGGCCACAGTAAAAACGCTGGTAGAATGGTCCGGAGGAATGATCAAATGTAAGAGTCAGCTGCATGTTGGAACGAGGATGATGATTCGCTATCCTATTTCAATTGATGCAATGGATACAAAATAGGTCGAGATGGCGCAGCATCATTTTTAAAACTGGGTGGTTGTATCGAAAGGCAATACAACCCATCTTCCACGTTATCCTCCACGAATATCATTTCCGTTATGGTCGCCTCATGCCGAGGGGATTGAGGAAATCCCCAAAAAGCATGATGACATGCTAGCTCGCCGCCGTCCTCTTCTCTATCAACACTGGGCAAATCCACGAGCAGATGAATCACCCCAAAACGATTTAATTCAGCGCCCAATTCTCTTGATAGATAAGGAAAGTGGGTGTTCGAATAATTTCTTCCTCTTTTATCAATCGTATTGGGTTGGGTCCGAATCACCAATGCCTTGGGACGATGTCGCTCAATTAGCGACTTAATTTGATCCCACTGTACTACCTCATCCCTCACTCCCTCATTTTCTATCACCCTCGGCGTTATGGTGACCAACAAAGCGTGTGCAAAGTATGGTCCCTTCCAATCTGAAATGGGAAACTTGTTAGGGTCAATGTGTCCCAGCGTTTCTGTGTGTGTTCCATTCCCGTGAGGGTTGAATTGTATATTGAAAAAATTGACCTTTCCACCCAAAGCGATACTCCCAACAAATCCATTTTCCATCACGGGTGTAATGCGGGGAGCCTGCACATACCAAGCCCTCGGGCCTTCTTCACTCATAGGAATCGACAAGTCTATCGGCCTGGATAAATCGGCTTCCCAAATTTTTTCTAAGTGCGCGTAAGAAATTTTCATTGCGCTAAAACAAAATATCGGGTAGGGTCAACAGGATAGCCTGATTTCCATAACTCCAAATGAACATGTCTTCCCATGCTCTCCTCATAAGATCCGCCAGTCGCTCCAATCGCATCTCCCTTTTCTACTCGACTTCCTGAAGATTTAAAAACCTTGCCGAGCCCTTTATAGATAGAGATAAACTGTTCTGCATGTTGCACATGCACTTCAAACCCACCTGATACAGAAGGTCCCGCAAAAATGATCATCCCCGTTTCTACCGACGCGACCGGTGATTGATCGCCCGCTGAAATATCCACCCCCCTATGACTAGAGTTAAAGGGCTGAACAAGCTTCCCCGTGAGCGGACTGCTGAAATTTACCGTTCCAGACATTAATGGAGCTTGATACAACGGTTTTTTGGTTTTCATTTCAACATCAAACAAAGAATCCTCTGGGGTTAATTCTAATCGCTCTTTTTTTATACCTGTAGTATCAATTTGCTGGCTAATCTGTCCTCCATTGAAAATGGTGATTACGCTCTTCAAATACGTTTGCTGTTGAGATAACACTTGATTGATGGAATCCACCTTCATTCTCGCCACTCTTGCCTCTTCGCGATATTCCACATCTACATAACCCGGTACTAAATAGACTTTCAACGGGGTAAATGCCAGTAATAAATAAATAATCAAACCAAAAACGAACAATAAGCCACCAAACATCACAATAACGTTCATTGGAGTAAGGGAATAACTGAAACGCTCTTCGAAAGTACTTTCATTCAAAACTGTCAGCCTGAATTTAGATTTCAGTCTTTTCAGCAACTTTTTCCTTCTCGGCTTCTTTTCTCTCTTCATGGCATTATTTTCACTAAACTACGAATTAAAACAAGAAAATGAAATAAATTTGGAGTTTTGTGGTTATTACCCTTTTGTCCATGCGAAAATCGACTTGTTGCTATTATCTCGTAACCTCTTTGCTCCTGATTTTAGGGATTTCTGCTTGCACCAACAAAAAGGATGGTGTCGCATACCGCATCTATCACAATACAACCGCCCACTATAATGGTCAATTCAACGCGGAGCAGGCCATGATCAGTGCAGAGGAAAAAATAATTAATAATCATCAAGAAGACTACGATTCCATCCTACCCCTTTTTATTTATGGAAATATAGAAACAGTAAAACCCGCCTTTGAAGATTTGGAGCGAGTGATTGAAAAGGGGGAAAAGGTGATTAAAAAGCACACGATTACTGGCGAACAAAATACGAAAATTAAATGGCCCGCTTATAACCGGTGGATGGATGAGAATTACATCTTAGTGGGTCAAGCCCATTTTTATAAAAAGAATTATGACGTCGCAGAAAAGCTGTTTCAATATGTCAGTAAAAAATACAAGGAACCCAATGCCGAAACCATGGGATTGGCATGGCTTGGATTGGCACTGATCGCTCAAGAAGAACAGGCAAAAGCGCTGGCTCTGTTGAATAAAGAAGGATTCTCAACACAAGGACTAAAACCTGCCACCAGTTCCTTTTATCACACGGTACTCGCCGAAATTTATATCGAAACCAAAAAGTGGGAGAAAGCAAAAGAGGAATTAAACAAAGCCATACTCGATACTAAAAAGAAAAAAGACAAAGCAAGACTGTATTTTATCCTTGCTCAAATACATGAAAATCTTGACGAATATTCTTCAGCTCAGTTAAACTACGAAAGAACTTTACTTTCCAGACCCAACAATGAGCTGAGCTTTCAATCCAAAATGAAGAAGGCGTTGAATGCCCTAAAAAACGGATCCAGTGTATTGATCGCGAAAGCAGAATTGCTAAAAATGCTCGAAGATGTAAAGTACGGCGAGTATAAAGATCAAATTCTATATACCCTCGCTTTAATGGCAGAGGAGCAAGCGGAGCATGACGAGGCGAAGCAATTACTGCAAAGATCCATTAGAGAAAGTAAAAAAAACAGAAAACAAAAAGGGAAATCTTTTCTTCTATTGGCGGACATCAACTTTGCAGAAAAACAATACCTCTCCGCTCAGTCGGCATACGATAGTGCGCAAAAAATAATTTCCCCACAACATCCACGAATTGATGAAGTAAAAGGAAGAGCCAAAAGTTTAAATGAATTGGTCACCTACCTATCGCTTATCTCATCAGCCGACAGCTTAGGTAAAATTTGTTCATTAAGCCCCACTGAGCAAATTAAAGCCATGGAAAAAGTTCGTGAACAATTGCTGGCAAAAGAAGTGCAGAGAAGAGAAGAAGAGGCCCGATTGGCGGCTGAGCGTCAAGCTGCCGCACTTGAAAACACCAAAGAAGGTGCATTTTGGTGTTATAATAAAACACAACGAGATAAAGGATACAAAGAATTTCTTGTTTACTGGGAAGATCGACCATTGAAAGACAATTGGCGTCTCAATTCGAAACTCTCACAAATGGCTTCGGTAAAAGATGAACGTCCCGATCAAGATGCCGCTAATGCGGAAGGAGAAACCGATAATAGTATAGAAAAATCTGTAGCTTCAGTAGACGATTTACTTCAATCCCTTCCCTGTTCGGATAAAGAAAAAATGCTGAAGTTGAGTAAAGGGAAGGAAGAAGGATATTACAAAGCGGGACTGATCTACAAAGAAGATTTAAATGATAACTCTGCAGCCATACAAGTTTGGGAAAAATTAGTGCAAAATCTAGACGAAAACGAATATACTCCGCTTGCCCATTATCAAATTTATCGAACCTGGGTGAACATTGAACAATTCACGAATACCAGCGTAAAATCCTGTGCTACGTGCGGCTCTAAATACTGGGGAGAGGAGATAAAAAGAAAATATCCCAACTCAGAATGGTCCAGATTTGTTGATGATCCCAATGCAAAAGATGAAAAAGAAAAGAAAAAGCAAGAAGAGCTGTTAGCCTATGAACAGGTATATCAACTGTATGCAAGAAGGCAATACCCAGAAGCAATGACCGCTTGTAACCAAGTCATACAAAATGATTCATCCAATCACCTCTTGTGTAAGTATCGCCTGTTACATGCGGTTTGTACGGGTTACGTTGAGTCACTATCAGGGATGAACGACCTTTACAAAGCGTCCCTGGAAAAAATCATTCAGGAATGCCCGGGAACGGAAGAGGCTAAACAGGCACAGCTCATGCTAGACCCCTTGAAACCAAAAGTTACAGAGCCCGTTCAAGAGGAAAAAAACCCAACACCTCCAGCACCCGTCGAGGCACTGTATCAAATGAATGAAGGGGCTGAACACTATTTCGCCATTGAGATTCCGCTCACTACCCCCAACCTCAATAGTTACAAAATTCAAGTAAGCGACTACTTGCAAAAAAACTATGCTTCCGCCAAGTTGACCGTTACCGGAAATATGTTGGACACTCAAACACAGCTCCTTATGACCAAAACTTTCAAAAATTTGGCAGAGGCAAAGGATTTTATGACTACTTTTGTTGCTGACGCAGGAGATTTGAAATCTTTGAACGAGAAAGGTTTTTATGTTTTTTTGATTTCAAAAGCTAACTACGTTCAACTTTTCAGAGCTAAAGACCTTGAGAAATATAAAGCTTTTTACAAAGAAAACTACCATTAACCAAATTCAACATCCAATTATGGCACGTATTCCTGAAAACCCTTTGGACACTTCTATCAACAGAGTTGTAGAAGGCACTTCTATTAAAGGAGACATTCGTTGCGAGAGCAATATCCGCATTGATGGAATTTTTGTAGGCGACCTAGTAACCAAAGGCCGTTTGGTGGTGGGTCCTAATGGGAAATTAGAAGGAACCATTATTTGTCAAAACGCAGAACTCGAGGGTCAAATCAAAGGGAAAATCCAAGTGCAGCAATTGCTCACTTTGAAATCTACTGCTAAAGTAGAGGGAGAGGTGGTTACCGATAAGTTAGCCATTGAGCCCGGTGCAAGCTTTAGTGGATCTTGCAGCATGGGTTCAAAAGTAAAGGACATCAAAGTAGATGCCCCCGCTCCAGCCAAAGTTGTCTAATAACGACTTTCTTAAATTTACAGGAATGGCTACTCAAATGGCCGTTACCATTGGTGTGTTTATTTTCATCGGAAGAAAATTGGATGGAGAAGGTGGAGTCTTATACACACTCATCGGCTCTTTAATAGGGGTGTCTGCCGCCTTTTATTCGATGATTAAATCTTTAAATAAAAAATGAAACCTTTTTTATCCGCCGTTTTATTAGGAGTAATACTCGCTTCTATCAATCTCTTACTTACTTTTTGGGGTCTGCTCTCCAACCACCTACTGGTGTGGACCTTCCCGTTCATTCTGGTTTTTTCATTTCTCCTTGCGGCAACACACCATTGGTCGATGAACCCAAAAAATCCAAACGCTTTTGTTAGGATATTTATGGGGAGTATTATCATTAAATTATTCAGCGCGCTGATATTCCTTACCGTTACTTTATTCCTGAATAAAAGCTGGGAAATAATCGAAAAAATTGAGTTAAGCGCTATTGTCTTTATTACTTATTTGACCTTCACTATATACATGGGTAAGGCGCAAGCTAGCAAAGATGCGGGTGCGGAAAAAAACGAACGCTAATAACACCCCTATAGTATCGGCAACCGCATCCAGCCATTCTTCACTTCTGTAAGACGTGCACCACGTCTGAAGATGTTCTAATAAAAAACCGAAAGCTATTAATAGTAAAAGCCATACCCATGGTCGCATATATTTCCAAACAATATTCCACTTCCAGGAACATGTGAGAAAGAAAAACATGCCTATGTGAACCCATTTATCCGGCCCAAGTAATTGAAAAAAACTCCATTCAATGGAGACTTGTATCAACGCTAAATGTAAATAGACTAAAAGTAAAGTAGTCAATGGCGCCAAACACCATTGAAGACCCCATCGAAAAATTTCTTTATAGGGATTGCTGATAATCACTCGCCGACAATAAAGATGCTAAATCCGCGTCTGCTGCAATTTGCACTTTTATCATCCATCCTTGTCCATATGGATCCTCGTTTACAAGGGCTGGGTTTGCTTCCAAGGCAGGATTAACCTCCAAAATGGTACCTTTTAAAGGCATGAACAAGTCGGAAACTGTTTTCACCGCTTCTACCGTTCCAAATACAGCATGCTCCGCTAGCGTTTCACCCTGTGTCTCAATTTCTACAAAAACAATATCTCCCAATTCACCTTGCGCAAAGGCTGTGATTCCGATGTATGCCACATCACCCTCTACACGAACCCACTCGTGATCTCGGGTATACTTTAATTCTGAAGGAAATTCCATATTCTTTGTTTGAGTTGTAAAAATAGAACATTATCTTCGAAAAAAAGTGTGTTTTTTTCAAACATGGTAAAAATCAATTTTCATTCAATGTCAATTCTAAGTGTTTTAATTTTACTACTAATCGGAGTGCTCGCAGGCTTATTAAGTGGGTTTGTCGGAGTCGGTGGGGGCTTAATCATTGTCCCCGCACTGATTTATTTTCTTCAATACAATCAACTCCAAGCCCAAGGCACCAGCTTAGCCGTGTTACTTCTTCCCGTGGGTATTCTAGCGGTAATGCATTATTATCAAGCAGGACACATCCAAATTCCGGCTGCGCTATGCATTGGATTGGGATTTTTCTTTGGCGCTTACTTTGGAAGCAAAATAGCACTGAACATCAGCATCAACCAAGTCAAGTTTTTTTTCGGTATTTTAATGTTCGTCCTGTCTATTAAAATGTGCCGAGAAGGATATATAAAGTGGCGCTTGGAGCAAAACAGTTCGCCAAAGGAAAATATCCAACCATAAAAAAGGGCCTTGCGGCCCTTTTCATTATTTACAGATTACTTTTTCTTCTTCTTTGCTGTCTTCTTGACGGCCTTTGGCGCTGGCTTAGCGGTCTTTTTCTTCGCTGCTTTAGCGACTTTTTTTACTGCCTTCTTTGCTTTTTTTGGCTGCTCTTTTACTTCAACCGCGCTGTCAAGTAATTTAGAAGCCGTAATATTAAATACGCGAGCAATTTTCTCTAGCGTTAACAAAGTAATATTACGTCCGCTTTCAATTCGATACGCATTTGATTTATCTAAGCCCACAACATCACCAAACATCTCTAAGGTCATTTTCTTCTTCTTGCGAAGGGCACGTATCCCCGCTCCAATAGAAGCCAAATACGCTTTTTCATTAAATTTTTGTGCCATATTAGTTTTGATTTCGGTTACGTCAACGAATGTAATCAGAAATTTCGAATTTCCAAAGGATTTATTCCTCCCACTTGTTGATCGCAACGGTAGCTACTGCATTGCCCACTACATTGGTAGCAGATCTCCCCATGTCTAAAACATGATCAACGCCCAGCAGTAAAACCAATCCTGCTTCCGGGATTCCAAAACTTGCTATTGTTCCTGCTATCACAACCAATGATGCCCGAGGAACACCGGCAATGCCCTTGCTCGTTATCATTAAAGTCAATAACATCACAACCTGATCTCCAAAAGATAACTCCACCCCATAAGCCTGCGCAATGAACAAACTCGCGAAAGTCATATACATCATGCTGCCATCTAAATTAAAGGAGTACCCTAGCGGTAATACAAAACTGACAATTCTATTTCGACAACCAAATCGCTCCAACTCCTCCAACATTTTGGGATAAGCCGATTCACTAGATGCTGTGGAAAATGCCAACAATAAAGGTTGTTTTATATGACTAAGTAATTGCTTCACTCGGTTTCCTAGTAACAACCAACCTACAAAAATTAATATCAACCACAAAAGCAATAAGCCTAGATAAAACTCTCCAATGAAGGTGGCATACGTTGCTAAAATTCCCACTCCCTTTTTTGCTATAATCGCCGTAATCGCAGAAAACACCGCCAATGGCGCAACATACATCACCATCGATGTAATCTTTAACATCACATGACCAAGTGCGTCCATGGCCTTGATCAACCCACTCGCCTTTTCCCCCATAGATGCACATGCAACACCAAATAACAAAGCAAATATGACGATTTGCAATATTTCATTCTTTGCCATTGCTTCCATTATGCTTGCTGGAAAAATGTGGGTTATAAACCCTTTCAACGTTATGGCCGTATGCTCTAACCCAACCGATGAGAGAGCGCCAGGCATTTCCAACTGAAGCAAATGTCCTGGCTGAAACCAATTCACTAATACCGCTCCCAAAAAAAGTGATAGCAGTGACGCCGTCATAAACCACAACAAGGTCTTTCCTCCTATTCTGCCAACCGCTTTCAAATCACCTAGTTTGGCCACTCCTGCCACCAACGTTGCAAAAACAAGAGGCGCGATAATCATCTTGATCAAACGAAGAAAAACCTCCGTGAAAATGCTGAGAAATTCTAAAATTTTCTCGAGGGTCGAATTCATTTTCACCTCCCGAGTCATGGACTTTTTTACTTCTTCCATCAAGGGCTTTTGGGCCGACTCATTTGAAATACGCTCCGCAATCTGTCGGTACTTTACCTCCGCTGAGGTAGCGCTATCATTTAATAACACCTGCAACTCTTGTCTCCATTCTGCAGATTGTGCTGATTTACTCAAAACTTGCTCCAGTGATCGCAACGACTCTTCATGCGATGGCGCGGGTGAAGCTGGAAATTGAAAATTCAATAGGGCTCCGGCGACCACCCCCAATAATAGGGCAATAAAAATCCAATGCGTTAAGCTCAGTTTTTTCATTTTCTGCAATTATGAATAACGAAGATAACTCAATATGCTCGTTGATTTCGACCTTCCATGTAATTGATAAAAGCCTGATTAACGACTTTGTTTCCTCCTGGAGTAGGATAATTTCCGGTAAAATACCAATCGCCATTATGCCGTGGGCATGCATCGTGTAGGCCTTCTATCGTTTGAAAAATAATTTTCACGTTGGCTTTTAAGTCAACCGGGGTGAGTAGCGATGCAATTTTATCACTAATCTCCTCCGCAGTAAAAGGTTCATAGACTTCTTTTACATAATTCTTTACCTGCTCCTTGGGCATGCTCAATTGATCTTTGCATTTCTTATACACCACATCCAACACGTGCATGGTTCCGTGTTCTTTGTGCAAAGCCACACATGCCTGAAAGGCAATAAAGTCTCCCAACTTGGCCATGTCGATTCCATAGCAATCGGGATAGCGAATCTGAGGGGCAGAAGAAACTATAATAATGGTCTTTGGACTTAAACGATCCAGTATTTTTAATACCGACTTTTTGAGCGTAGTGCCTCTAACAATAGAATCATCAATTACCACCAAGTGATCTTGCTGAGGAATTACTGCACCATAGGTGATATCATAAACCGATGAGACCATTTCATCTCGCGCCGAATCTTGAGTGATGAAAGTGCGCAACTTCACATCCTTCAATGCTATTTTCTCAATTCGGGTTCGAGTTAGAATAATTTCTTCAATTTGTTGTTGGCTAATATGGGGTCCCAATGCGGTTAACTGCTCTATCTTTTTTCGATTCATCGCATCTTCTAACTCTTTGATCATTCCGTAAAACGCCGTCTCAGCAGTGTTCGGAATAAAAGAAAAAACGGTTTGATCAATTCGGTGATCGATGCTTTTTAAAATAGCGGGCACAACATTTCTGCCGAGCTTTTGGCGCTCTTGATATATTTCTTGGTCGTTTCCCTTAGAAAAATAAATTCGCTCAAAACTACAAGGGGCGGGGGTTTTAGGCTCTCGGATTTCCTTTAAAGCAGTTTGTCCATCTTTTTTAATGATTAAGCCGAAACCTGCGGGAATCTCTTGTATCAAATTTGCCTCAATTAAGAACGCACTTTGAATGGGTGTGCGCTCACTGGCCACTACCACTACTTCTTCATCTTCAAAATAAAATGCAGGTCGGATGCCATTTGGATCTCTCACGACAAAAGCGTCTCCGTGTCCAAACATCCCCGCCATTGCATAACCACCATCCCACTCTCGAGAGGCTCGGCTCAAAACGCGTTGCACATCCAATTGCTTCGCAATCAAACCGGATATTTGTTGATTATTATAGCCTTGTGATTTAAACCGTTCAAAAAGCACCTGGTTTTCCTCATCTAAAAAATGACCTATCTTCTCCATGGCAGTAACGGTATCTGCCTTTTCTTTCGGGTGCTGACCTAATTCAACCAGTAAACCAAATAATTCATCTACATTGGTCAAATTAAAATTCCCCGCCAACACTAAATTACGGGTCATCCAATTGTTTTGCCTTAAAAACGGATGACAATTCTCTATGCTATTTCCTCCAAAAGTTCCGTATCGCAAATGACCCAAAAACAACTCCCCAGTAAAAGCATAATGCTCCTTTAAAAAAGCGACATCCTTTAACTTTTCTGGTGCATGTTTTTCCAAATCGGAAAATCGAGACATTACTTTTGAGAACACATCACGTATCGGCTGCGAATCATTACTGCGGATTCGACTGATGTATT
The DNA here is from genome assembly GCA_964544665.1 of uncultured Chryseobacterium sp. Taxonomy (GTDB): domain Bacteria; phylum Bacteroidota; class Bacteroidia; order Flavobacteriales_D; family Sanyastnellaceae; genus CAMCTV01. The sequence continues at coordinate 24,345 of CAZJCQ010000016.1, forward strand.
TTTTGCCCGGATCAACATCCAGTTTAATATTCGCCAAACCCGCGCCATCTTGCCCCCTATGATGCTGTTTTTGCATCAATAAGTACATTTTATTGAGGCCGTAAAATGCAGTTCCGTATTTCTCGGTGTAAAATTGAAGCGGTTTCTTCAATCGTAAGAGCGCGATTCCGCACTCGTGCTTGATGGCATCACTCATTGAGTGTAATTTGCGTGCAAAGATAATATTTTAAAACTTCTTTTTGATTTTTTTATGGAATACCTTCACGCATGGCATCTAATAACAAAAAGATGATGAAAAAAAGATTACTCACACTTGTTTGGACTTTAGTATATACGGGGGTTCAGACGTTATTCGCCCAAAGTAACGGTGCCTTGATGGGCCATGTAGCTGATGAGGAAAAGCAGCCCGTTCCAGGAGCGATGATTACCTTGGTAACCATCGAATCTCACGTAGCATTTGGAGGGGCGGCAGATCCAGACGGCAGATATCGCATCAACGGAATAGCGGCAGGATCCTATGATGTCCATTTTAAAATGCAAGGAAAGGCTGAACTAATAAAAAAAAGGGTGATCATCAACCCAGATAAAATCAGTGTTCTCGATGTTGTATTAAAAGACTCCTCCTTGATGGGAAATGCCTTGATCATCGAAGATTACGCAGTACCATTAATCGATCCAGACGGTGGCACTTTCACCACCCTTACCGCAAAAGAAATGACCCACTTACCCAGTGCTCACGGAGGAAATATCAAAAAAATAGTAATGGGCATGCTCTCCGATGTCAAATCCAGCGCTAACGGGGAAGAGCTTTATTTCCGAGGTAGCCGTGCAGGCAGTGTACTGTATTACATTGATGGCGTGAAGGTTCGTGAAAATGTTCCTAACATACCCTCCTCTGGCATCGCCACCATTTCAGTCTATACGGGTGGAATGCCTGCCACCTATGGAGACACGACCGGAGGAGTGGTGGTAATCAACACTAAAAGTTTCGTTCAGGAATATTATCAGAAATTAAACGCATCTAAAAAGCAAGTAAGTCATTGAGCATTTCGTCGCCATATCCCAATGAAGACAGTTTTGTTTCTTTTCAAAAAAAACAAGACTCCGACTCCTTTGCTGAGCTGTATAAGCAATGGGCCCATTTGGTTTATGGTGTTGCGCTCCGATATCTCTTAAACAAAGAGGATGCGAGAGATGCCGTGACCGATATTTTTGAACGTTTATGGACAGAGATTCCACAACAAGAAGTACAAAATTGGAAATCCTGGTTGTATTCTGTTACAAAATTTCATTGCCTGATGCACCTCCGTTCAAGAAAAGCAAAGTACAGAAATCTCACTTCAGAACCGTGGACAACAGAAGATAATTGGCAAGAACAAGAGCCTTGGTGGCAAGCCATCGAAGAGGCTGCCAATCAATTAAAAGAAGATCAAAAAAAATGCATCCAATCCTTTTATTGGCAAGGATTATCCTACGAAAAGATTGCAACAATGGAAGGAATGACTTTATCTGCAGTTAAATCGCACATACAAAACGGAAAACGCAACATGCGCAATTGGATTGAACAACACCATGGAAAACCATAATTACCCATTACCCTCCGCATCAGAACTTGTACTTTGGAATTCGGGGAATTTTCCTGAAGGTCCTAGAAAACAAGAGATTAAAAAAATAATCGAAAATGATGCGTTCATTCAAGCCGCAGTAAGCGGACTGACTATAGATCCTTCTATGGAATATTTGCCTCCCTTTATTACACCTCCAACCTCTCAAGGAGGATCCTTTAAAAATCATTTTTTGGGGTGGGGGCTTGGCTTATCAACAGGACTAATATTGGGACTTTTAGTTTATTGGTGGTATATTCCAGCTACTAACCAGCCGGTACCAACCCAACCATCCACACTGAACGAAACCGCTCCCCTCACTACCCAACCTGAGTCTTCGGAAAGAAAAAAAACGTTGCCACTTTCCAATCATTCCACGACTCAAAATAGAGAGGGGCTTTTACCTGCAACAGAGCAGCAAAATCAAGAGTCCCCTGAGCACATTTCTTCGCTTCCTGAAAAGAAGCTAAACACGCAACAAAATCAATCTTGGACACCTCCCGTACTAACCATAGAAATCGAAGGTCAAAAAGTGTATCCCTACTACGAGAGAACGACAAGCAAAAGTGGATTTGATTTAGATGAGTTACATACACAAGCGGCCTTTGAAAATCATGAACAGCAAAACCAACAAAAGAATCGCAATTCCACAGTGGGATATTTGAATTTTCTTGAAGAAACGATTCGACTTTTCAATCAAGGACGTTGGTCCGAAAGCGCAGCCGCCTGTGATATGATATTAAAATCATTTCCGAACGACCTCAATGCGCTTTATTATATGGGACGATGTCAATTTCAGCAGGGAAATCAGGAAAAGGCGCGGGCTTATTTTAATAAAGTCCAAGCACACGAACTGCCGTTTTTTCAAAAAGAAAGCGCTGAATACCTCAGGATTATTCGTTAACAACTACTTTTTAAATTTGAATTGCGCGCGAATATTTACAGAATCTACCGACCAAAACCTAACAACTACTCCACCGTTACCGATTTCGCTAAATTTCTCGGTTGATCTACATTACAACCTCTCATTACCGCAACATGATAGGATAATAACTGAAGTGGAATAACCGAAATCAAGGGAACCAAACTGTCGTCACATTTTGGAATTTCAATAACGTAATCGGACAACTCTTTTACCACTTTATCCCCTTCCGTTACAATGGCAATGATCTTCCCTTTTCTTGCTTTTACTTCTTGAATATTGCTGACCACTTTTTCATAGCTCGCTCCATGCGTAGCAATAACAAATACGGGCATTTCTTCGTCGATCAATGCAATTGGACCGTGTTTCATTTCCGCTGCTGGGTAGCCCTCGGCATGGATATATGAAATCTCCTTTAATTTTAACGCGCCTTCCAATGCAACGGGGAATGTGTAGCCCCTTCCTAAATAAAGCGCGTTTCGAGAATCTTTATAAATCTCCGCTATCTCCTTCACGGTATCATTGGTTTTAAGGACCTCCGCAATTTTTTCAGGAATTGAATTCAGCTCAACCATTAATCGATTCAAGCGATCGGGTTTCATCATTCCTCTTTGCACCGCCACCGACATTGCCAATAAATACAACACTGAAACTTGTGCAGTAAAAGCCTTTGTAGATGCCACTCCAATCTCTGGTCCAGCATGGGTATAGGCGCCGCTGTGCGTAGCACGGGCAATGCTCGACCCTACCACATTACAAACCCCAAAAATAAACGCCCCTTTTTCTTTGGCTAAATCAATGGCCGCCAATGTATCCGCGGTCTCTCCACTTTGAGAAATCGCAATGACAATATCAGAGGGCAAAATAACCGGATTGCGATACCTAAACTCAGAAGCGTACTCGACTTCTACCGGTATGCGCGCGAACTCTTCAAACAAATACTCCGCTACTAAGCCCGCATGCCAGCTGGTTCCACAGGCCACAATAATGATTCTACTGGCATTTCTCCAACGCTCTGCGTGTTCATCCACACCGCTCATGCGAACAGAGCCCATTCCCAAATTAACTCGACCTCGAATAGAGTCCATGATCGATCGGGGTTGCTCGTGAATTTCTTTCAACATGAATGAATCATATCCGCCTTTTTCTATGGCCTCCAACTTCATCTCCAATTCTTGGATATATGGCGTTTTGTGCTGATTAGAGATGGTCACAATTTTCATTCCCTCCGAACGATCAAGCTTGGCCACTTCTTCATCTTCCAAATACACCACATTACGGGTATATTCAATGATAGGAGTTGCGTCACTGGCAATAAAAAATTCATTGTCCTTGCCCACTCCAATCACCAATGGACTCGACTTTCTGGCCGCGATCAATTGATTGGGATTGCTTTTTTCCATTACCACTATCGCATAGGCACCAATGACCTCAGATAATGCAATGCGGACGGCGTCAAATAAACTGGCTCCCGTCTTTTCTTTTACATCTTCAATGAAATGAATCAGCACCTCGGTGTCTGTGTCACTTTTAAAAGTGTGACCCCGATTGATCAATTCGGATTTCAGAGAAGCATAATTTTCAATAATTCCATTGTGTATCAATACCAATGAACCATCGTTTGATAGATGCGGGTGGGCATTGATATCATTGGGTGGGCCGTGTGTCGCCCAACGGGTGTGACCCATTCCAATATTTCCAGAATGATCACTCATCCCTACATTCTCCTCCAAATCAGAGACCTTGCCTTTACATTTAAAAATACTAAAATCTTCTTGGTTGATAAGGGCAATTCCCGCACTATCATACCCCCTGTATTCGAGACGTTTCAACCCTTTAATAAGAATATCGTAAGCTTGACGCTCTCCAAGATATCCAACAATGCCACACATAATATGATTGGTTTAGTTAATGAGCGAAGGTAACAACCAACCTGGTATTTTCCGTTGGTTTATCCAAATTATATTGAGGCCCATGCGCACGGATTCCTTTTACGGAAACCCCGCTGGTTCCTCCCATTAGGTATAAAGGTCGGTTCGGAAGTTCTCCTGTTAGGACACTTTGTACATATCGAGAAATATTGAAGGAATATTGATGGGTGGAAGCGTTGTAATTTCCTCCTATCACCTGAACGTTTTCATCAGGTAAGGGCTTTAGATTTCCATCCTCCAAATATCGAAGATATAATTGATCAAACTCGGCATAAACCGCATCTGGATCGATGGGAATGATCAACTCTGCTCTATTCACCACTTGGTCTTGAAATTGATTCAAATCCAATAAATGGGGAAATGTGAATTTCGTTTTTAATCCCGCGCCCGTTTGCACATAAAAATATTCCCCCCCGGCTTTTGTAGTTCCATTATTGAACTCCGCTAATTCTGTTCCCTGGTAGTCGTGCCTAAACTCATTATACCTGGCACAATCCGTAGTCACCACAAAATCATAAGAGAGCGTATCTGCCAAACCATTTACCACGTCCCGATAATAAACCGTCAAATGAGTCGCTGGATCAATTAAATCATACCGAGCCACTCCATCATATCTCGCTTTTGATTCAATCGCTATTCCATGAAAGTAATTTTGAAATTCCAGTTGAGAAGACAGTACTGCTGCGTCTTGCGGCTGTAAAAGTAGATAGCCCAATTGCTTATCGAGTGGCAATCTCAATTGAGGAGATAAGGTGTCTTGCCCAAGGGGAACCAAGGACGTTACATTAATATCCTGAATTTCCTCCCCATCGACAATTAAATTATGTGGGTAGGTCGGCCAAGTTTTTCGTGCAGAATAGACGCTATCTTTAAACAAGGGCTGAGATAACTGGCGAATACTAAAGCTTTGACGGTCTGGTTTTCCGTAAGCGGTTGCATTATAGGCCAATGATAAAATGACTGAGTCGACGACCATTGCTGAGGAAACATCGGGTTCCAAAGCTGATAATCTCAACTGTGTGTAGGTAACACATTGCGTCGTTCCAAATGTAGGATTATCGATCATTCCCACCAAAGCCAAAGAAAGTTCATCAGTAAAAACACTGTCCTCTTTCAAGGTGGTCGCCACAATAGAAAAAGTATCCGTTTGCAGGGCTGTTAACTCATCTGAAGAAGGGAAATAATCTCCCCCTTCTGTGGGTGAGGGTTTCTTACATGCTGATAAAAATAGCAAGACACCAAATAATGCAAGCGCAAATGCTTTCACTCTCATTAGGCCAACTCAGGCTTTGCCGCCAACACATGGTCAAAAAACTCGTCAGTGGCTGCTAGATAATCGGTTTCTTGGTACTGATGTAATATTGGAAGTTCTAAACCTTCAGCAAATTGCTTTAACTCAGCAGGCACTTGATCATCTCCCAATATCAGACCGTCCGCAAATTGCAAAGCGTTTTTCATCATGTTCAAATGAGTCGCCTTTTTTAATAACGCAATGTCTTCCGACTCGAATCCGTCAAACGCCACTTTCTTGTGAACATCCTTCGAGAAAACGCCTGAAAACTCATTACTGTATGCAGAAACCACTATTTTACTTTCAGAAAAATGGGGATCTTGAGCAAATAATTTCTTCACATATAGCGGCATTAAACTGCTAAACCAACCATGACAATGAATGATATCGGGCGCCCAACCAAGCTTCTTCACCGTCTCTAAAACCCCTTTGGTGAAAAATATCATCCGCATATCATTGTCCTCAAAGAGGTTTCCATCATCATCATGCAAAAACGCTTTACGGTGAAAATACTCTTCGTTGTCAATGAAATATACTTGTAATCTAATTTGAGGAATACTTGCTACCTTGATAATCAACGGGTGATCAGAATCATCAATGATGAGATTCATTCCGGACAATCGAATCACCTCGTGCAATTGGTGACGTCTTTCGTTGATTTTTCCAAATCGAGGCATAAATATACGGGTCTCCTTTCCCCTTTCATGCACCGCCTGAGGCATCTGACGACACGTCTGTGCGATAAAAGACTCTGGAGAAAAGGGCAGGATTTCCTGGCTAACGAATAGAATTCTTGGTTTGCTCATGCAGGTAGCTTAAAATAAGATTGTGTGCAAAGGTAAATAAAAAACTTTTTTGATTTATGCAAACATTCCCTTGATTATTTTAAAATTGCACCAAATTTCATTCATTTGACTCTTCTATACACCCTTCAAGAATTAGCGAATTGGCGCAATAGCCAACCGGTTCAAGAAAAAACAATTGGATTCGTTCCCACCATGGGAGCCCTTCATCTTGGACACATTAGTCTGATAGAGAGGTCTTTAAAAGAAACCGACTACACCGTTGTCTCCATCTTTATCAACCCAACACAATTCAATGATCCAAAGGATTTTGTGAGTTATCCTCAAAAAATCGAAGCGGATTTAGAATTGTTAAAATCCTATTCTGATCTCGTATTATTTATACCCTCCACTGCTGAAATGTACCCAACCATTGAAAAAGAGGTGTTTCATCATGGCTTAATCACCACCACTTTAGAGGCAAAACAGCGTCCTGGGCACTTCGATGGGGTAATTACCATCATCCGAAAACTATTTGACAACGTTCAAGCCCATTGTGTTTATCTGGGCGAAAAAGACTTCCAACAATTGGCCGTAATAAAAGCGTGGGTAAAATTAGAAAACAGAAAAGAAATAATTGTTCCTTGTTCAACGGTTCGTGAGGATGACGGTCTTGCAATGAGTTCTCGCAACCTGAGGCTATCTCCTTTGCAAAGAAAACAAGCGCCATTTCTTTACCAAACTCTTGAGCAAGTAAGGGCGCAAATGGGGGTGCAAAACCCATCCGAGGCGGAGGTTTGGGTAAGGTCTCTTTTTCAACAGCGGCCGGAATTTCGGTTGGATTATTTCGAAATCATAGACGGAAACTCTTTCGGTCCTCTTGCCGAATGGGAAGACAGCGCTCTACCTGTCGCATTAATCGCTGCCTATTTAGGTGAGGTGAGGTTGATAGATAATCTCGCCCTTACGGTGCCAGTAGCTTAAAGCCTTTGCCGTGAACATTGATGATTTCTATGCGCTCATCTGAACGAAGGTGTTTTCTCAACTTTGCTATGTAGACATCCATGCTTCGACCATTGAAATAATTGTCGTCTCCCCAAATGGTTTTCAACGCATAGCTTCTCTCCAAAATGCCGTTCTTGTTTTTTGTCAATAAAAACAACAATTCGTTTTCCTTTGTTGTCAGCTTCACTTCCTCTCCATTAACAAATAGTTTTTGCTTGTTGTAATGAAAGGTTAGATGCCCGATGCTTAATTCCTCCTCCTCATTTTCCGCTGAGATCAATGGGTTGGTTCTCTTTAAAATAGCATTTACACGAGCTAATAATTCTTCCATACTAAATGGTTTGGTCAAATAATCATCTCCGCCTGCTTCAAATCCCATCAAGGTGTCTTCCTTCAAGCTTTTTGCTGTCAAAAACAAAATGGGAGTGTGTTTATCGTCTTGGCGAATCTCTTTAGCCACCGTAAATCCATCCTTAATTGGCATCATTACGTCTAGTATGACAAAATTATAATTCCCTCTTTTAAAAAGTTTAAGTCCCTCTTGGCCGTCTATGGCCAAATCAGTCTTATAACCTTTTGCATTCAAATACTCGGTTAACAATGAACCTAAATTCGGATCATCTTCACACAATAATATACTAATTGCCCGCTTCATATTTTCTTGGCAGTTTTACAATAAACTTAGTTCCTTTCTTTAATTCGCTGATCACTTGGATTTGACCTCTGTGCTTCAACACAACTCCCATCACATAACTCAATCCTAATCCATACCCTTTCACGTTGTGCACGTTTCCTGTAGGAACCCGATACAACTTTTCAAATATTCTTTTTTGATTTTCCTTGCTGATTCCAATACCCTTATCCGCCACCTCAAAAACAACATACCCTCCTTCTTCTTTAGTGGTAATGGTAATTTCCGGATGCTCCAAACTGTATTTTAAAGCATTATCAAATAGGTTAAACACTAAATTGGTAATGTGTAAAATGTCTCCTTCTATCTGGTCATTACCCGTTTGAAAATCTTCTACTACCACAGCCCTGCGGTTTTTCACCTGCAAATCAAAACTGCGTAATACCGTGTGAATAACTTCATGAAGCGCAATGGGCTGCACTTTCATCTTCATTTGACCTTGTTCAAATAAAGAGGTCCGCAACACATTTTCCACCAACATTCCTAATCTCGTGTTCTCTTCGCGAATCATTTTGATATATCTTTCTCTGCTCGTTTCTGATTTTTGAACATCTCTATCTTGTAAGACTTCACATGCCAGTGAAATGGTTGCAATAGGGGTCTTTAATTCGTGTGTCATGTTGTTTATGAAATCACTTTTCAACTCACTTAATTTTCGTTGTCGATGGATAGTCAAAAACGAATAAAAGAAGAGAATCATTAACGCAGTGATCAGCAAGCCGCTGATTATCAACATGCTCCACATGGAGCCGATGAGATAGCGGGTGGTGTCGGGAAATCGGATTTTTAAAAAGTAGCGCTGGGAAACAGGGTCATTTGGAAACAATTGAACATTAAAAATATTGGCCTCCTCATCCAGACTCGGGGTCGTTTTTTCTTTCGTCCAAAACAAAAAACCATCTTCTCGGTAAATGCCGTATTCAAAATGGGCCTTTACTCCCTCTTTCCAAATATTTTTCGTAATCAAAGAATCAACTAAATGAGTGTCTAATCGCTCTTCTATCGAGGGAAATATATCCACTTCCACCCATGAATTGGGATCTATTATCCAAGGATCCTTTGTAGAAGAGTCTGCAGGAACCATTAAACGTTCCGACTCACGTGTTAAATCATCGGATGCTTCTAATTCATCAACCGTTTGATGAAGGGCCTTTTGTATGTGGTCCGCAAATGTCTGTTCTTTCAACAAATATGTATTGTGCACCCAATAAACCTGGAGCACCACTAAGCTCAACAAAGAAAAGGCCCCTAACCAAACCAAAAGTGTAACCAACCCTTTTTTCATGCGGGTTGAAATGTACACCGGAATGATCGGCTAGGGGGCCTCCTTAACTCGATTTAACAACCCTTAAGGCAGGACGATAAACGGCTCCGTTCTGTTTTCGTATCGGGCACAATACCATCCTGGGGCTAAATCAGGTAAGCATTCCAATTGCGCGTTTAAACTATTTAGGGAAAAGGTAAACGGCACCGGCCTCCCACTGGCATCCATTACCGCTACCAATCTCGCCTTTTGAATGAAAATAGATTCTCCTGAGCAAGCGGGATTGGGAAAAATTAAACCGATATCAGCTTCGCCTTTTTTCAATGCCCATAATTCATCTGATGTACATCCCTCAAAATCGATCTGGGGCTCTATCTGGATGCTGAACATATTACCATTAGAAAAATTCCACACTTGAAAATTACCAGAAAAAGAGGCGGGCTGCCATTGATTACCGCTCCAGTCAATTGCATATTCATTGAACACAGAACACGATCCCGAAACGTATGGCCCACCCGTTGCCCAAGAAAAATAATTGCCGCCGTTGAGCAATTGAGGGGCAGGGGAGTCCTCCATCCAGATGTGTAAATCATTATTGATGAATTCATTTTGTCCAAAATCATTATTCAATATGGCCTTTGCGCCCATCATTAGATGCATGCCTTTAACCAACTGACTCAGCTCTGTACATTTCACCTTTACAACACCTTGTTGTTTTATAATACCACTGATATAATCGCTAATTTGAACTTTCGACACAATGAGGGTATCTGTTCCGCTATGATGAATTCCTAACGAATTCCCCTCGCCGGTCAGTATCACATTACTTAATGATGTTGTGCCCAGCATATCGTGAAAAGCAGCGCCATGTCCTACCCATTGGCCATTCAAATAATAGAATTTTCCGTGAGAAAAATTCCAATCATCAACCCCCTCAGACTTCACATCAAACAATTGAACATTAGATGATGTGGACTCCCATTTGATATTTTCAAAATGGCTGTCATAAACATCTACCCTATTTTTAATGGTAAACCAATTCACTACCCCTTGATTCGGTAGAGACAATAAATTCATGTCATGCAGGGTAACATCTGCGTGCCATTGACAGGTGGCTGAATTTTCAAGTATCACTTGCCCCTCTCTAATTTTTACATGATTATCGAGATATGAAACGTCAGAACAATGGGCCTGTTTAAGCAATCGCAAAACCGTGTCTTGCGAGCCTTGTCCGCGCAAGGACATTTCCGCACCTGGCTCGAAAAAAAACTCAGGATAGTCATTAGGATATACCCAAATGCTACCGCTTTCATTTTCATTCGGAGTCCAATTCAACTGGCTTTCAGGAACAAGATGAACCAGCCCTCCTTTCAACAACGCCCTAGACTCTTCCTTTTCCAATGAACAATAGCCGCTTTCATAAATAACCTCTCCACCTTCTCTGATTTCTAGGATGCCGCCCAGGTTTCTTAATCCGCCTTCACCATGAATTCGAACCCGTCCTCCATTCTCTATTATAAGCCGGCTCCCTTTGTGAATCCAACAAGTCCCCTTATCGTAAATATCCAATGTAACTCCCGAACGGATAATCAAAGTAGCCGTAGAGACTCCATTTTCGTCTCCTATTTCCAAAACCGCTTTGTCATGTAATACAACCTGAGATCCTTCACAGTTGGGCAAAGCCAACATTTCTTGATGGCTTCCTAATAAAGGTGGGGGCAATGTGCCACCGTGCAATGGAATTTGCTTTTGAATGGATATTTTTTGGTTGCCATGAATATCCATCATTGGGAAAACTAAATCTTCATTTCCACCGAAGTTATAGATCGCAGCAGGGGAAAGGTTTAGCGGATTTCCATCTTCATCAATTGTCAATAGTTGATTTAACACCCATTCGGCATTTTGAGCGGTCAATGCACTATGCTGTTCATTTTGATTGTATGGACTATAAACCGCGTCAAACGGTGTGTTCAACCAAGCAGATTCCATATCCATGCAGTCGAGATTTACTCCCCATGCAGAAGGGCTGGGCACAAAACAATGACGACTCAAATACTGATCATCTGCAATTACTCCGCAAGAATTTGTGAAATCCGCAGACTCATTGAGTGTGCTAACCAATTGCGCCACTGAGGTTCTATACCCTCCCGGTGCACAATCTAGTGAAGGCAAACCGCTCGGCACCATTAGTAATTGATGGTCTTGAGTAAAATCGGGGATAATGCCGTTCCAACCAAAAGTGGTGTATGTCATATCCGCAATTACTACTTCAGCACCCGTGTTGGCAGTGTTCGTCAAATCTCCTGGCAAGGTGAAAGCCCTTATCTCTAATTCATTACCTGATAAAAAAACAGACGCATCACAATTTTCTTCCAAAAGAAATGAATTGCATGGTGAAAATTGATTTTGAAAATTTCCATTCGCAATGGCCATTGAAAAACACTGAGATGGAAAAGGAATGCTACTTAAATAATTAACATACTCCTCTCGCTTCCATGGGTGCTCAACATTACCCTCAGAATCCAACCAATGATAAATTAATAATTGTTGAGCAGCCGGTCTATTCAATGCTTGATCAATAAATTCCTCAGCGTTCGCATTATACGTTGCCAAATAAGACAACGCCGCTTGGAGGCCCAAAGGAATATTCGCGCCCGAGTGAGGAGAGTCCAAAGAAATATATACCCCTACACAATGGGGCTCTTCTTGCTGTTCCAATTTACCTAAAGCACATCGCGCTACTTGACCACCCATGCTCGCTCCGGCCAGCACCAACTCTTTTGCTCCCTGTTTAAATTGATTGCAAAGGCTTATCAATTCAATTAAAACCTCTGCATTCGCTCTTATATCCGTAGCGCCATCAAAAAAATCCAATAAAATAATGTCATAGCCTTGAGATCTCAATTCCGATAAAAACACGGGCGACTCATTCATCATGGCATAATTGCCTGAATAATCACCTCCCGTAAATTGACACCAACCAAAAGTACCGTGCTGATAATAACCGTGCTGATTGCCAAAATCAATTCCCTCCACGAAAATAAAAGGCATATCAAATACCTGGTCTTGGCTTAACAAAGTGTAGGCATTAGCCCTAACCAATCCCCACTCTGTTTCAACCGTAATTTCCCAAGGCAATGAGGTATTCGTCGCAGGCCATGGAGGTAATTGTGGGGATGGAAAAATACTTTGACATTGCAGACCCTTTAATGATGTCTGAGATTGAAATATCCGCCCCTCCGAGTAAAACCGAAAAGAAACCAAAAGATTGTTTTGAAAATCCTCACTATTAAAAACCAATGATTCTTCGGGAAGTAGTCGCTGCCACTCCATGCCACTTTCCAATCGCATAAAGACAGAGTCCAAATCAATATTAGTCCACTCGCCGTTTGATGGTATTTTAAAAACGATTTCATTCGAAAGAAAATTAGATTGACTTAAATTACAAAAAAAAGTAGTGTCCGTTTTCATAATATTAACTCCATCTTGCTGCATTACCCGGTCAAAGGAGAGGCCTACTGGATAAATCAAGATTTCTTCCTCTTTATTAAATTCAAATGGAAAGCGAAATTTTTGTGTTGATTGATTTGCTCCGCTGTCCTGAATACCCATCATTAAATCCTTGCGCCACTGCCACAATTCATCTACTGAAATGACCGTTTCTTCCAAAATGGGTGTCGGTTTTTCTATCGGATATTTCAATTGAATAACATCTTGTGAGCTTGAATAAAAGGACAGAAAAAAGCATGGAATAAATACAACGATATAGCTATATATTGTTCTCATAATATTTAGATTGATGAATTAGAAATAGATATTAAATGCCGTGGTATCTCCCTTTGATGAAGTGAACACTTGCCTCGTTTCAAAATCACCTGTTGGGGATTGGGCGCGATGAATTCGATAGGATATATTCTGCGGGTAATTTGCAAAAACCATTGAATAGAAAGGAAAAGACCCGGCTGTGACTTCAATGATATTCGGATCAATGGGACTATACGGCAGAAACTCGATGTAGTCCAACGAGCTCACTTGACCTGTATCTTGAACGGTTACCTTGAGAACGCTCTTTCCCATTAAATAGAACTTTTGACGCGCGCCATTGCGTACCACTTGGCTAGCTTGAGCAGGGCCCAAATCAAAATAAGAAGAATCGGCTTCAAAGTATGCGAGCTGCATGTTCTCCGTGGGAGGAACCTCAAACACCCCATGCTGGTCAGTATGGCCTTGCCAAACCGCTTCATAACTACCCACTCCCGTGGGGCCAGAATAAACCGATTTCAACATTTTTACCTCAGCGCCCTCTATTGGCTCTTCAGTACCGAACTCTAACAATTGTCCTTGATAATCTGCGATTACCGGATCTCCTGGTACACATCCCGTGACCAGTAGCATTAAAAAGAAATAAATTTTTGTGTTCATAAGATAAGATTTTTGCAAATCTTCCATTGTCCACACTCAAACCCTTATGCCATAAACCCTATAAATTATGCGTATTAATATATTGATTTAATCAAATGATTAAAATCATTGTTTAATTCGAGGCTATTATTACTACTTTTGTCAACATGAAAAAGCAACCGCTTGTTCAAGAAGAAAAAAAGGGAACCGAACAGAAAATAATTGCTGCCGCCATTTCCGTATTTCAAGCCAAAGGATATGCTGCAACACGAACACGTGATATCGCAGAAGCCGCTGGAATCAACCTTGCATTGCTCAACTATTACTTCCGTAGCAAAGAGAAATTATTCGAAATCATTCTACTACACACCATGGACGAGTTTATGCAAGCCATGGTCATTACAATGAACGATAAAAAAACATCATTGGAAAAGAAAGTAGAATCCGTGGTGCTTTCTTATCACTCGCTCCTTAACGAAAAACCCGGTATTCCTTTATTCGTGCTGAATGAATTAAGACAAGGAAATCATGCCGTCATGTTCAAAGCCCTGGGTTTGAAAAAAATATTCAACGAATCTGTCTTTGCCACTCAATATCAAGAGGGAATAAAAAAAGGGAAATACGCAAAAAGACCAGTGCTTTGGCTGATCACTAACATGATGAGCCTAACCATATTTCCCTTTATGGCATCACCGTTATTACAAATGATCGGAGATGCAGACCATAAAGAGTATGATCGTTTTATCAAGTCACGGAAAGATTTTGTTACTAAATGGATCCTTCAAAGCTTAAAACCATGAAGCCTCTATTCTTTTTTATTCTATCCATTTTCTATCACGCTATCGGAGCGCAAGTATTGATTATTCACAACTGGCAAGAACTCTCACAGCACATTCTATCACATTCATTAGCGGAACAAGTAGGTCAACGACAAATGGACTTAGCCGAACTTACGGAAAAGGCCGCTGTTGCCAATGTTTTCAATCCGCGAATTCCCATGACGGGAAGCGCCATTAACAACACCAACCTTCCGGTTAATTTTCTTCCTGCCGACGCCTTTGGGGGTCCTACAGGTACTTTTCGCGAAATCACATTGGGTCAGCAATACATCACTTCCTTTACGACTACTCCTCAATTTGATATTATCAATGTCGCGAGATGGCAAGAATTAAAATCCGCAAAAGTCAACACCGCTCTGGTCGCGTCCGATATTGCTGTCAATAAGAAAAAAACATTAGAACAAGCAAACGCGATTTATTGCAACATTTTAACCTATCAAAAACAAGAGCGCATCGCTGCTCGCTTTGTAGAGATTGCTGACTCTATTCTTCAGATTATTGAAAAAAAACAACAGCAAGGAATAGTCCGTTTACAAGAGGTAAATGACGCAAAGGTCAATGTTCTCCAACAACAAAACCTTTTGCGCAATATCCAAAACGCGCTTGCATCACAACTTCGTTCCCTTTCCGGCATTTGTCAAAAAGAGGTGGTTATCAGCGAGCCTTTTTCTGCTATAACACTCGATGCAAAAACCACTTCCACTGGAGATGCTGAACTAAAAAAAGCGCAATGGGAATGGGAATATTCAAAGCAATCAGAACGAACAGCTATGCTCGAACAACTGCCTGTACTTGCGTTTCAATCTTCATTGGCCTACCAAAACAACAGTAATCAAAAATGGGCCGACCCTAATTTCAGATGGATTTATAGCAGCTTTATTGGACTCAAGTTAACGTGGGATTTTCCCACCAACGCCACTAAGTACACGAACGTTCGTTCCAAAAAAATAAACTCCGAAATTGCTGCTATTCAATTGGAAGAAGAAAAAAGAAACACTGTCATTCGCAATCAACAGACCGAAGCCGATTATCTAAAAGCGCGAGCGGACTATCTCTCCGCAGAGCAAATTCTGTTGTTAGATAAAGATTCCTATTTCCATGCTAAAGACTTATTTGAAAAGGATCTGATTTCCTTAGAAAAATTCCTTCAAGCGCAAAAAAAGTGGATGGCAAGTGAAATGGATTTCGCAAATGCAACTATCAACACCTTCTTTCAACAAAATAAAATATCCATCAATAATGCTGACTAAGAATACTTTTTATTTCCTCATTTTTATATCGCTAATCAGTTGTGGTGGCGGTTCGGAATCTTTCCAGCCAAAGCGCGACACCATCACTGAAACCATTTTTGCAGCCGGAAGCCTTGTAGCGAATGACCGATATAATTTAACTGCTCAAACAGACGGTTATATTCAATCGATATCAGTAAAGGAAGGGGCGGTCGTTACATTAGGGCAGAACATTGCGGTAATCAACAATACTTCCACAGAAGCCGCCTCAAAAGCCGCGGATGAACAATTACTCATTGCAAAAATGAATACGCAGCAAAACGCTCCTGCTATTCAAGAAGCAAAAGCAAATGTGTCGCTTGCCCAACAACGGGTTGAACAAGAAGAAAAAAATTACGCTCGATACCAATCATTATCCGTGTCTAAAAGTGTATCCTCTTTAGAACTTGAAAATGCGAAACTAGCGTATGAAACAGCAAAATCTAATTATGCGGCAGCGCAACAAAGACTCGCTCAAATACAACAACAAGCAGAATGGACATTGGCTAATCAACAAGCCCAAAATATTATTCAAGGAAACGCCGCCCAATTCAATCGAATTAATGCCTTAGGAAACGGAATGCTCGTGAAATTAAATAAGCACGTTGGAGACTATGTAAAAAAAGGAGACGTGGTTGCCATACTCGCTTCGCCCTCTCAAGTGGTAGCTCAACTGAATGTCGATGAAAACAGTATCCAAAAAGTCAAGCAAGGACAAATTGTACACGTGCAGCTCAACGTAAACAAAGGAAAAATACTAGAGGGAGTCATTGGCACCATTTATCCACTGTACGATGAGGCTACTCAATCTTTCTTGTGCGATGTTGTATTAAAAGACACCCTTGATTTCAACATTCTCGGCACCCGTCTAGAAGCCAACATTGACATTTCCACACGAGAGAATGCCCTCATCATTCCGAGAAAATACGTTAGCTATCAAAATACGGTTCAGATTAAAGGAGAAAAAGAAGCACGCCCCGTTGTAGTCGGAGTACGCAGCAATGAATGGGTTGAAATCATTGAAGGTCTGTCCGAAAATGACATTGTTATTCCGCTAAAAAAATAAAATGAAAATAAATCGGAATATCGCATTCACTTACTTCTGGGCATCTAAAAAGATGACCGTGGTAGCGATACTGGGCGTCTTACTGGGCATGTCCATTTTTATGTTCATGAATTCGATGGCGGCTGGATTTGATAGGGCTTCAGGCGAATCCTTTTTTAAATCTACCCCACATATCCGCATTTATAAAGATGATGTGGTAAGCGCTCCGTTGTCTTCTGATACCACCCATCCAATCCTCATCATTAATCCGAAAGTCGTTCCTAATAAAGTTACCATAGAAAACCCTCTTCAATACGTTGAGTTAGTCAAACAACACCCTTCCGTAACCGTTGCCTTTCCTCAAGTGAACTGTCCTGTTTTTTACAACAATGGCAAATCTCAAATCACTGGAACTACCATCGGATTTCCTCCCGCAGAAGCGGATAGAATGTATAACATCGCTTCGTACATGGTGCAAGGGAATATCAATTCGCTTGCGCAAAATCAAAATGGAATTGTGATTGGGAGTGGGATTGCTGATAAGATGAATTTGATCACGGGAGATCACATCAACATCACCTCTTCCAAAGGAGTTAATATCACCTTGTCTGTGGTGGGCATCTTTAAAACCAATAATTCCAAAGAAGATAAGACTAAATCGTATGTCAATATTGCCACTGCGCAGCAAATGCTCAAAGAGAATGGCGTATTTGTTACTGACATCAATGTGAATGTCCAAGATCCCGAAAAAGCGCCCGCTATTGCAGAGGAATTAAGTCTTTTAACGGGATACAAAGCAGAAGATTGGAAAGCCGCCAATGAAGCTTATATGGCTGCCTCCCGCATGAGAAAAATCGTCATCACTTTTATCAGTTTTACTTTGCTGATTGTCTCCTGCTTTGGGATTTACAATATCTTAAATATGACAGTGAGTCAGAAGATCAATGACATTGCCATTCTAAAAGCCATGGGATTCAATGGGCGTGATGTGGTAAGAATATTTGTGTATCAAGCCCTGGCCATCGGAGCCATTGGAGTGATTTTGGGAGTGGTCTTTGCCCTTATTCTAGTGCAAGCATTGCAGCACGTGTACATTGGAGGAGACATTGGGTATTTCCCGATTCGTTTTGAGCCTTGGGTATTTTTAAGAGGAATTTTAATTGGGCTTTTCATCACCTTTTTAGCCGGATATATACCCGCCAAAAAAGCAGCAAAAGTGGATCCTGTTAGCATTTTTAGAAAATGATATTGAAGATAGAAAATATCGAAAAGAAGTTTTATGATCCAGTAGAGTTCAGGGTATTGAACGACATATCGTTTACGGTGAACAAAGGAGAATTTCTCACATTAGTAGGAAAGTCCGGATGTGGGAAATCGACGTTACTGTACATTCTCTCTACCATGGATACCGACTATACTGGAAAGTTAACGATTGATGGAGAGGTTGTCACAGGATACAACCAAAATCAACTCGCCGCAATACGCAATGAGAAGATTGGTTTTGTTTTTCAGTTTCATTACTTGCTGTCTGACTTTACTTGTTTAAAAAACGTAATGATTCCCGCATTGCGATTAGGAAAATGGTCTGCAGAGGAGATTGAACACAAGGCAATCGAAAAATTAAGATTATTGGGGTTGGCGGATCAGGCATTGAAACCCGCGTCTAAATTATCAGGAGGACAGCAACAGCGAGTGGCAATTGCACGGGCCTTGATCAATGATCCTTTGATCATCATGGGCGATGAGCCCACTGGGAATTTAGATTCCAAGAATACACAAGTGGTATTTGACATTCTAAAAGAGCTTTCTCAAACCCATCAGCAAACGATCATCGCAGTTACGCATGACAATGATTTTGCAAAAGCCAGTGATCGCACCATTGAAATGATGGATGGACGGGTGGTGTAGGGATTCCGTGGTCAAAACTAATTTTAATCACAAATGCTCCTATTGAAAATGTGATAGCGCACTTTATGCATAGACACGTTGCGATCCGCGCGAAATAGATTCTCGCAAAGAACGCAATAACAGCACAATGACGCTAAGAGGACGGTCTTGGAAGGCTGTCTCGTCCTAAAATAGGTTTACAAAAAAAAAAGGACAAAATGGAGAAAAAAT
>CAZJCQ010000017.1:0-5303 GCA_964544665.1 uncultured Chryseobacterium sp.
TGGATGATGTAGTGTCCGCTTCAACTAAACAACAGAAATGGTGGAAGAGCAATTTGATGGTGCTGAGCGGTGAGCAAGAAGTAGGGCTTATAAAGAAGGATTCTTTTTGGAAATGGAACTTTACCTTTTGGAAGGGGGATGAAAATGTTCTGACCATTCATCCCAAATGGAAGGGAGATATTGAATTGAAATCGGCTGATGGCCATGTGTGGAAATTGATTAAAAAGGGTGCTTCTGACAATAAAATCATGCTGCTGAATGCAGAGGGGAGAGAGGTGTTGGTAATGGAAAAACAAGGCAAGTG
The DNA here is from genome assembly GCA_964544665.1 of uncultured Chryseobacterium sp. Classification (GTDB taxonomy): domain Bacteria; phylum Bacteroidota; class Bacteroidia; order Flavobacteriales_D; family Sanyastnellaceae; genus CAMCTV01. Next base: position 305 of record CAZJCQ010000017.1, read on the forward strand.
GTGGCAAAGTCGTCCCTACAAAGTCACTTTGGAGGACAAGGAAAATTTACCTATCCTAGATGAAGTTTTGCCTTTGGTAATCGTTTCAACATTAGGATTGCTCAGTCAACGTTTTGTTTGGATCATTGTAGTGGTAATGTTTGCCAACATCCTTACGCGTCAGTAGATAAATCAAAGGCGAGTGAATATATTTGCGTCATGAGTCACTCCGCTACTGAAACCATTTGCGCACTCTCCACACCACAAGGTGTCGGAGGTATTTCCGTGGTGCGGATCAGTGGTTCGGATGCGTTGAGCATTTCCCAGAAAATTGTACAGAAGCCTTTGCATGAAACCAAAGTTCGTGTTGCACAATTCAGAGCCATCATGGACGGAGATCAGATTTTGGACGAAGCCGTGTTGACTTATTTTCAAGGTCCTGCCAGCTTTACCGGCGAAGACGTTGTGGAGGTAGCGGTGCATGGTTCACGGTACATTCAACAGCGATTGTTACAGGTGTTGGTAGAGCAGGGTTGTCGTATGGCACAACCGGGAGAATATACCATGCGTGCCTATTTGAACGGCAAGTTGGATTTGAGTCGTGCGGAGGCGGTAGGGGATGTGATTGCCGCGGAAAGCGCAGCGGCGCATAAGCAAGCCGTCCACCAGATGCGTGGTGGATTCTCACAAGAGATTGATGAACTGCGGGAGAAGTTGATTCAGTTTGCGTCATTGCTGGAATTGGAGTTGGATTTTGCAGAGGAAGATGTGGAGTTTGCCGATCGCAGTGCCTTGCAAAAATTATTGGCGGAAATAGAAAAGGTCGTTATTCGATTGCGCGAAAGTTTTCGCTTGGGCAATGCCATCAAGCACGGCATCCCCACTGCTATTGTTGGTGCACCCAATGCAGGGAAGTCCACCTTGCTGAATGCCCTGTTGAATGAAGAGCGCGCCATTGTCAGCGACATAGCGGGCACCACCCGCGATACCGTAGAAGAGATATTGCATTTGGGCGGAATACAATTTCGGTTGATTGACACAGCCGGTATTCGCGAAACCCAGGATACCATTGAGCGCATGGGTATTGAGCGCAGTTGGGAGAAAGCCTCCCATGCTGAGATGATTTTGTGGATGGTGGATGGAGGAGGTTGTACTAAAGAACAAATGGAAGCAGAGTGGAGCCAGATACAAGCAGTGCGTCGTCCAGAGTCCAATGTATTGTTGGTCATCAACAAGCAAGATCAGGTCGATACACAGATAATATGGGAAGCCTGTCCGCAGGTTCGCATCAGCGCCAAGGAGAAGCAAGGATTAGAAGCACTGAAGACCCAGCTCAGTTCCCATTTTCAAGAAGAGTTGCAAGGGCAAGACACCATAGTCACCAATGCCCGTCACCACGAGGCTTTGGGACAGGCGTTGCAATCCTTGCAGGAAGTACAACGCGGCATGAGCGCCCAGCTCACCAGTGACCTTTTGGCCATTGACATCCGCAACACCCTGTATCACCTGGCCAGCATCACCGGCGCAGTATCGGCTGATGATATTTTGCATTCGATTTTCAGTAAGTTTTGTATCGGGAAGTGAGCTAAACTTCAACAATTATCGGAAAACCTTGATCGATTTCCTCAAAGCGTAGAAGGGCAGGATAGCCATCAGGTGGTTCAACTCGTCTTCTGTTTTGCCTTTGAAGCTGTGGATGGCTCCGTTCCTATTGAGAAGTAAATGCAGTTGTTCCAAAAAGCCTTCTTGCTTCCATTGTTCAACTACTTAACGTTCTTGTTGCGGATTCTCTCGATTTACTTGCGTGTCATGATGGCCGTGTTCTTGATTCAAATTAGCTCAAAAGATAATTCCTTTTGGTTTGATACATCATCAAGTATCCGCGCTTATTTGCTTCCGTCAAGAACGATCTGCTGATTAAAACTTCCATGAAAGGTTGTTTTTCTAAATACGGAGCCATTAATTTTTCGATTCTATTTTCAGTAACTCCAATGCGTCTCCCAAATTCTTCAAAGTCACTTTTATTGGGATGTAAATTTTTTTTGTATTGTTCGCTTTTGAAATTGTCGGCAAATAATCCTTTGTCTAAAGCAAAATCGGAGTCATCAACATGCAATTTGGTATTCAATAAGTCATAGGCAGGACTCAGAAGGTAATCTCCTTGGAATGATTCTAGCAAAGAGAAATTTTTCAAGTGAGCATCACCGTTTGAAAATAAAAAGTTGAATAATACCAATGAAAAGTACTTTTCAATTTCAATACGCCATGCCGATACATATTGTTGAATCAATAAGCCAGCTTCTTCATAACTGAATTCGTATTTAAAATTGGGACCCGTGTTGTCATTTGTTTTTCCTGCTAAAGTTGCAAAATCTTCTTTGCCCCATTTTGTGCCATCCGCTTTTACATCAAATCTTTTGGTGATATATGCAGGTGAGCCATTTGTGAAAAATATCATGGCGTTTTCTGCCGTGTTTAAACCATATACTTGTTTGGCTATTTGCATCGTTAAATGTTCGTTGGCAGGTACCTGATCCACTTTTTTTAAATCCCTAGGTATTGGCTTGAGAATGTAAGTTCCTTGTTCTCCTTCATTTGTCAATCGTAGGATGTTTTTCTCCAGAACAAAACTTAATTTTTCCTGTACACCTGATATGGAAATGTGCTTGCGATTTTCCATGAAGAGTTCGGCAACTTCTTCGTTTTGCTGCGGCTGATCGTAAGACAAAACATGGTTCACCTTTTTACCGAAAAATAAGTTACGAAGGCAGCTTGTACTGTATGTTGAAAATCCTTCCGCTAATGTTCCTGGACAATGGTGTAATTCTTTTAAGTTCATTTTAGCCTAATTGGTTTTACTGTAATGGCCCCAATGGTGTCGAATTGTGCAGTGGCGGCAAGCAATCCGAAATGATCTTCTTCATCAATTCTCAATTGTAGGCATTGTAATTTTCTATTTACGCCCTCACTGAGCATATTGAAAAAAAATGGAAATAAGAATGCGCTCCTGAATTCCTTTTGCGACTTAGGCATTGTTAGGCTAATTGCAGGATTAGCGTCGTCTAGAAAATATTTTTCGTCGTATTTAAAAATAAACTGCTTTCGATTTTCTTCGATGAGTATTCCTGCCAATATGCCGTTACGATAGATCTCTAATGTTCGCATTTGTTAAGGTTTCTTTTTAACGTGCAAGATGAGTTCCATGCCCAATACTTCAGCCAATTTATTGATCACATCTATAGAAGGATTGCCTTGCCCTTTCTCTAATTTGTACAAGGTATTGATGCTTATTTGAGCCAATTCAGCCAAGTGGGGCTGGGTTATAGCCAGCTCCTTACGCCTGTTTTTGATGGCTTCTCCAAAATCCTTTACCAACATTATAATGTGATTTAGGAATCAAAAATACAAATTTGACTCTGAATACACAAGAAAATCACATTATATTGTGATATACGTTTGAATTATCGTTAATTAATACATAAAAACTAGAAAAATCACATTATAATGTGTTTTATCATGCCTCACCTATCTCATTCATCCGAGCTACCTTTTAAACATCGTTTTGATGTCATCTGTTCAGAGCTCTGATCTTAGAAGGTGTTTTCCAGGCCGCAGAACTAATATTTCGGCTGTGGCGAAGTGATTCCTTTCATTGTTTAACCTATACTTATCCTTTCATAGATCAGCAAGTAACCAATCACCCCTCCGCAATCATCGGAAACACCTCCATCGATTTTCTCAATGCATAAAAGGGTAGGGTGGTCATGAGTTGGTGTGCCTCTTCTTCTGTTTTGTCTTTGAAAATAAGGATCGCTCCGTTCTTGGTGGGGCGTAAATACAGTTGTTCTAAAAATCCTTCTTGTTTCCATTGCGCAACTACCGCGCGTTCTTGTTGTAGTATCTCCTGAAAATTACTGGGTAGATTTTCTAAGTCGATGGTGAGGATAACCAATACTTTGTTCATTTTTTTATGCTTTTTAAAGTTTGTAATAAATTGTTTTCTGTCATTGAAATTTTCATGGAATCAACAACATTTTTTTGCAACCATAAATAAGTTCCGCAAGCAGCGCAGGGTGCGTTTTCATCTTTAAAGAGTAAGCCATTTGATTTGGGATTTTAAGGGTTTAGAAATAAAATAGCGATGAAAATGCACATTAATGACCAGTCATTAGGAGTATATTAAAATGGGGCGAGCCAACATAAGCGATGTCATATGACTTTGACGCTTCCACTTGCTTCACTGTTTTTACGCCGTTGTGATAAGTGGTTACGGTCGAAATGCCTCCTCCTTTTGAACTTGCAATTCCAATATTCTTTGAAGGATCCTTTGAAAATGTCTTGTCGCATTCTATATCGGTCCACATTTCGGCGCTGGTATTAAAACAGTTTTGGAGAGACTCTTTAGAAAGAAAATCATTTAAAAAATTAGCAACCCCACTTCCGAAATTATTGGCATAATAGGCAGATGCCCCTATTTTAAAAAAAGGATTGGAATATGAGGTGACTCTTTTTAAAGCTTCGGAGATTCCGATGTCTCCATTGTCACCTGCGGATGAGCCAGCACCCCTACAAACAGACTTGAATAATATCATTGAATTGGGTTTAAGTTGTAGTCCACTCAACATTTCTGATGTGCTTACCATTTTATTAATGCATAATCCACCGGCCTCTCCATTTTCACACATGGTTGAACCATGTCCCGAGTACACTAAAAAATTACAATTAGGTGCCGTAGACTTTATATCGTCCCATGAAGCGCGGGAGTCATAAAATTTATACACTTTAATTCCATGTTGTTCGAAAACATGAGCGATCTCATTCATGTCATCTATAGCGGAGCTTGTTCCATCCTCTTGATGACCAACGATCAAAATAGCGCTCAAATTGGGATAGTAATCTTGTTGAGCGAAATTAGAATGTGCGTTTAACAACAAAATCGTGCTTAGAGCAAAAATGTTATAAAGGATTCGCTTTGTTTTTTGAATAGTTCGTTCAATCATGATGGTGGGTATATAGTACT
>CAZJCQ010000017.1:5313-31531 GCA_964544665.1 uncultured Chryseobacterium sp.
TAACCCATTTTTTGACTAAAAATTGTGCAGGGATCGCGCACCATCAAAGGTTTACTTTGATCGCGGATCAAATAATGGTATCGCATGTTTTTTGTCGATATTATATGAAGTGAGTTTTTTTGTGGCAGGGGCAATTCAATTCATTGGTGAACAGTATAATGACTCTTGTGTCATAGGAAAATCGACAGGTAAAAAACCCATTATTAAATTTCAGTTTGATGATGCGGCTATTTTTGCGAGAAAGCTATCTCGTTTGTTCGATTCGGTTTGATATGTTTATTTTTGTTTTGAAATAGAATTATTAAAAAAGTTTTTCTTATGAAACCATTCCGTTTTTTAGTCTTGACCATCGTTTTCGCATTCTTTAATGCGTGTTCTAATTTCAATGAAGCGGGCACAAAAAGTGTCGTGTCAACACCTTGTATTTCTCAATTGCCTAATGGTTATTCATTGCTTGCCGATGAGAAAATTATTGATCTGTCTGATTTGGATGGAGATGGAAAAGGCGAGGCATTTGCATTTTGCATGATGGAAGGTAAAATGGAGGGTTTTGCGATGCATTTTTCAAAAAGTAATCGAATGGTTTATTCGGAATTCGAAGAATTTAGTGGTTGGGGAGAGTCTATTTCTCGTAAGGCAAAAAGATTGGACAATAAAATCATTGTAGTTGGTGACGGATTGTTTATCAATGATAGTATAGTATTGAGTTTCGATGAAGTCAGCCAAGAGGTGTTTTTTGAATCGATGAAGTTCTCCTACTATACGCGGGATCATGAGCTTTCAAAAGAAGGTAATATTTATTTTGAAAATGGTTCTTATTTTCATTCTGCTAATGGAGTCAAATCGAGTAAACCACTGCCGCGTCTGAAAATGGATCAGAGCGCTGAATTTCTTTCGATAGCCGATTGAGGTAGTCCTTGAAAGGTAGTTTCTTGTTGTTGAGCAATTACTTTAGGTGTAAAATGTAAAAAAAGAATATTTGAGTACTTGAGTTTTCATACATCGAGTCGTTGAAAACAATCTGAACGAATTTTTAAAGATCGACGGGTTTTAGAATATTTGTAGAATGAAATACCTGAATGTGCTGATGCTGTTGATGCTGGGAATCTCGTGTGCCAATCGTCCATCCATGGATACTCCACGTCCCGTATCGGAGGTGAAGGATGCTAGCCATGTGAAGGAGAGTGTTGATCAAAAGCAAATTCAAGAGACTGCTTTGCGTTTGCGCGAAGGGTTGGTCGATGTCCAGTCGTTAAATGATAAAATCTTGGTCGATCTTAAATACAGTGGTCCAGATAATTTCACCAAAGTGCAGTTGTATTTTAAGATTACCAAGGCGTATCTTCAAAAAGAGGTGGGAGAAAAATTGGCTTTGGCTCAAACCATCTTAAACGAAACACACCCTGACTATCACTTATTGGTCTATGATGCTATTCGTCCTCGTGAAGTGCAATATCGAATGTGGGAAGCGCTGGACTCCATTCCGGTTTATCAAAGAGTGAAGTTTGTTTCTAACCCACGCAATGGGAGCATTCATAATTTTGGTGCGGCCGTCGATTTGACGATATGTGATGCGCAGGGAGTGCCGCTAGATATGGGAGCAGGTTATGATGACCCGAGTAAAATAGCTTATCCTTCTATGGAACGGCGCTTCCTGAAAACAGGTGAGCTGCTTCCTATTCACGTTCAAAATAGAGAGCTCCTGCGAAGTGTCATGCGAAAGAGTGGATTTTCTGGGATTACAACCGAATGGTGGCATTTTGATGCCTGTAGCCGAGCCCAAGCCAGGGCGAAATATCCGATCATAGAGAAGGAAGATGATATTTTCGTTACCCAGTGAGTTCCTTATCCACGAATAAACAACCACTTCACTGTTTGATACATACCGTATCCGACCCAACCTAAAATTCCGAGCTTTCGCTTTTCTGTGTAACGAATTTGGATGGGCGAATACTCCATTCGATGATCCCAGAATTTAAGTTTGCCTTCCAATGAATCAATTTCTCCATTTAATCTTTCTAATTCTTTTTCCACTTTCAATCCTGCTTCAACATTTTCTGCGCGGGCCAATAATTCTAAATAACGGGTACGCGCTTTTTTCGCATTTTCCAATCGAATTCCCACATCTAAATAATTTTCAGTAACATCTTCACTTTCGATTTGATAATACTGCACAGATCCCAGTGTTTTTAACTTTTGTAATGCTTCGTTGAGTTGAGGAGCGGGAACGTAAATGGTGGTGCTGTTGCTTCCAGATGCACTGACGTATCCTTTGAATTCCTTGGTGTATCGCTTGATCTGTGCAATGGTGGAATCTGCATTTTTTACCAATAAACGCAAATCGCCAGCATACAAAATTTTTCGATCTTCTTGAATTGATTTGCCATTAACGTGACTTTTATCTACCTCCTCCCTGATTTCCATTGCATAATACTCAAAATCGGCTCCTTCTTTCGAGAGCATATCGTTTTTAGTTTCTGCCGAAGTCCATGAATAAGTGGAGTAAGCCGGTGCATATTGCGAAGCGCACGACGTAAGACCCACCAGGAGTAAAAGGTAGAAGATGTTTTTCATAGCGCCAATTTACGCTTTTCTCACAAATTCTGATTTCAATCCCATCGACCCGAATCCATCAATTTTACATGAAATATTGTGGTCCCCTTCTACCAAACGAATATTTTTTACTTTGGTTCCCGCTTTTACGGGTTTAGGCGCTCCTTTCACCGGTAAATCTTTAATCACAATGACACTGTCTCCATCGACCAATGGTGTTCCATTGGAATCGACTACTTGTCCGGCGGCTGCCTGTAACGCGGCTTCTGCGGCTTCCTCTTCCGGATTCCATTCATGAAAACATTCTGGGCATATCAATAAATTATCGCTGGGATAGGTATAGGGAGATTGACATTTTGGACAAGGAGGTAAGTTATTTTCGCTCATGGCTTCTGTTTCTGCGAATATCGTTTGAATTGGTCACGCTATCGAAAGAGTTGATATTTGTCACAATTCATGAAGGTGAGCAAGATAATGTTCCGCTTGTTGAATAATCTGCTCCTGTTGGTCTTTGTTCATTTTATTCCAAACGGCATACATCATGGTCATTCGGGGATTTTTAGCCAGGTTATCTTGGTGTCTGAAAAGAAAATGCCAATACAGTGAATTGAAGGGACATGCTTTCTCTCCAATTTTTTCAGACTTCTTGTAATAACAATTACCACAATAATGGCTCATCTTATCGATGTAGGAGGCTGAGCTGATGTAGGGTTTGGTGGCGACTATGCCTCCATCTGCAAATTGACTCATGCCTCTGGTATTGGTAATTTCTACCCACTCAATGGCATCGATATAAATCCCCAAATACCAACGATCTACATCGTTAGGATGGATGCCTGCTAACAACGCAAAATTGCCGGTCACCATCAATCGCTGGATATGATGGGCATAAGCATAATGCAAGGATTGCTGAATGGTATGTTGGAGGCAATGCATTTTGGTTTGCCCCGTCCAATACCATTCTGGAAGTGGGTTTTGATGATCAAGGAAATTCATCTCGCCAAAGGAGGGCATGTGCATCCAGTAAATGCCACGCATATATTCTCTCCAGCCAATAATCTGTCTTACAAATCCTTCTACTTGTGCGTATTCGATTTCCTCATTTCTGTGGTTGTATTCTAATACCACGCGTTCAATGACTTCTTTCGGAGAAATCAATTTGATATTCATTGCAAACGAAATTCGGGAATGATAAAGACTCCAATATTGCGGTGTCATTGCATCTTGAAAAGTTCCGAAATGAACGAGTAATTCTTTTGCAAAGTATTCCAAGAGCTGCAGTGCTTCGCTTCGTCTGATGGGCCATGAGAAATGCTGCGCATCAACCTTTCCGATGTAGGGTAAGTGGGCTTGTTCTATTTCATTTAAAAGCTCTCCTAGGTCATGATCCATCAACAGAGGTGCTGGAGGATGATGTTGGTTGGGCATCTTGTTTCTATTGCTGTGATCAAAATTCCATTGACCATGCAGGGGATCATTTCCATCCATGAGTACGTGGTGTTTTTTACGCATATAGCGATAAAAACTTTCCATGAGCAATTGCTTTTTTCCTCTGAAAAATGTGGCCAACTCATCTCTTGTCGTATAAAAATGGTCGGTGTCGAATTTTGTCTTGGATATAGAAAGGGAGAGTTGTTCCAGCACCTGATCTAGACGGTATTCATCGGGTTGCTGGTATTCGAAATGTTGAAAGGAATGTTCTGCGACGAGGGTGATAATGTTCTTCTCGATGCTTTGTAGATTGTGTGGATCATTAATTTTTAAATAAATGACGCGATGTCCTTCTTTTTCTAATTGCTGGCCAAATGCGCGCATCGCGGCAAAAAAACCCAGTATTTTTTGAATGTGATGCGTAACATACAAGGATTCACTTTTTACTTCCATCAGTACATACGTAATGTCAGATGAACATTGAGTGAACCATTGATGTTGAATGTTCAACTGATCTCCCAAGATGAGTCGCAGTGTTTTGCTTTTCATGCTTTTTTCGATTTTGATTTTCGCATAGGTTTTGATTTTACATGCTGGCCCAATATTCTCTTTCCTTCTGCCTTCGCTTCTGCACTTTTTTTAAACGCCCACATGAATTCGGTGGCTTTTTTTTGCGTGGCTTCAATATCAACGATGGGAGAGGGGTAATCGATTCCTATTCTGCAGTTGAATAGGAGTTGATCACTTTCAGATAAGCACCAAGGAGTGTGAACATCGGGAATGGGAACATCGGCTAATTCGGGAATCCATTGCTTGACAAAGGCCCCGTCGGAATCATGATCCAATGCGTTTTTAATCGGGTTGTATATTCTAAGGGTGTTGATGCCCGTTGTTCCTGCTTGCATTTGCAATTGCGCATAATGAATGCCCGGTTCATAATCTAAAAATTGGCGAGCCAAGAAATGTAAATGCCGCCAATCTTGCCAAAGATTAAAACAAAAGAAAGAAACCAACATGGCGCGCATTCGGAAGTTGGTATAGCCCGTTGCTATCAAACAACGAATATTGGCATCTACGATGGGAATGCCGGTTTGTCCACTTTCGAAGGCCTGTATCCATTCGGGTTGGTATTCTTTTATGACGACATCATAGGCCTTGTTGAAGTTTTCAAATTCAATGCGGCATTCCGACTCAAATTTTTGTATGAAGTGACAATGCCAATGCAAACGAGAGATGAAATTGTAAAGACTTCTTTTGTTTTTGGAAGTTGGCAAACTAGCCAATGTCAGTTGATACACCTGTCGCACGCTAAGGTTGCCATAGGCAAGAAATGGCGAAAGACGACTGCATCCCTTTCGACTGAGTAGGGGTTTGGAAATGTGTTGGGAATAATTTTGATGCCTCGTTTGAAGAAAACTGAGCAAGTATTTCCAAGCATTTTTTTCGCCGCCGGGTTGAAACAAGGGAGCGTTGTTATTAAAGTCAATGGGAATCGAATTTGGAAATAATTGATTCCAACGTTCTAGTGGTATTTTTTCGAAACTATACTCGTCAATGGAAACATCATCTGGAGGTTGAATCATGAATTTTCTCCATTGCTCATCCCAGTCATTTCGATTTTTTAAACCTCGGATGACGCCGTTGCATTGAAATTCTTTCCAACCAATATCGTGTTTATTTAATAATTTTTGAATGGCGATGTCACGATTAAAGGAAATTCGATTGCCCGTTTCTTGATAGGAAAAAATTTGTTGAATGAAAAAGTGTTCAATGAGTTTTTGAAAAACGATTTCACTTTTTTCATAAGCAATATAAACGGCTGACTGTAAGGGTTTCAATTGCTCATTAAGGTCATTCAAAGATTGATAAACAAATCGCCAATGGCGAAGATCACTGTCCTCTGCTTCAATAAGTCTGGGATCGAAAATATATAGCAATATGAAAGGTCGATTCGACTCAACAGCCGCTTTGATGGCGGCGTGATCGCGCAGTCTCAAATCGCGTTTGAGCCAAACGATATTCATCGTTGTAGGAAAATAGTGTTAGAGTTTGATTTTCCCCATGCCGCCATCCACTGATAAAATTTGACCGGTGATCCATTTTGCTTCATCTGAAAGCAGATAAGAAACGGCGTTGGCAATGTCATCCACCTCACCAATTTTACCCATCGGATTTTTATTTTCAATAAACGCTCTTTTTTCGGGTGTGTTGATGAGCTTTTCTCCCATGGGAGTATCGGTGAGAGAAGGCGCAACGGCGTTGACTCTGATGCGAGGCGCCCATTCAGCAGCGAGCGCAAGTGTTAAGCCATGAATGGCTCCTTTGGCCATGGATACAGAAGTATGATAGGGCATTCCGAGTTGAGCCGCCACGCTTCCTAATAGAACAACCGCTCCATTTTTAGTTTTGGGAATGTTGCTGATATATTGCTGCAAAACGTTGACGGCTCCCCAGGCGTGAATGTCCATCTCGTTTTTAAAATCTTGTAAGGAAATGCGTTGAAAGGGTTTAAGGTTAATGGTGCCAGGGAAATATACAATCCCGTCCAATTCATTGACGATAGAGGGCAGCTGGGCTGAATCATATCCCTCAACTTGAACGCTTTCAACTCCTGGTAGGTGCAAAGGTTGACGACTCAAGGCTACTACCTGATGGCCCTTATTTACTAGTTGCTTAATGGTAACTTGTGCAATGGCGCTCGATGCGCCGGCGACTAAAATGGTTTTCGTTGACATGTAGGTACTTTAATCTGTAACAACGCAATGGCCATTTTGTTGAGCCAAATTCCAATTAATCAACCGGTCTTTTCATAAAGTGAATGCATAGAGGTATCTCAGGGAATTCTTGCTTATGATAGGTCTCAAATCCAAAGCGCTGAAACACAATATGGTTCTGTTCAAAAGCCGTTTCGGCAAAAATGGGTAATTGAAGGTCTTGAGAAATTTTAAACAGCGATTGTTTGAGTTCGTGAGCGGCTCCGTTTCCCTTGCTATGAGGAGCGCTTCCTAAAACCCAAACGTATAAATAGGGTGTTTGATGGGGACGTATTTTTTCCAAGGAACTTTCCAGTCTTAGAATTTGAAAGATTCGGCTCCAATTGAAAACGCTAAAGAAAAGCCGAAAGTACAAGGGAAAATCGTGCCAACGTTTTTGCCACTCATCACTTTTCATGAAAATGATCAGAGCATCTTTATTCTCTGAAAGATAAATGGCTTTTCTTTTCATCGCGAATTGGTAAATAAACCAACTCAACCATTTTACTTTCTTATCATAGTTTTGCTTTCCTAATTGAAACTGAACTTTCGGATTTTCATATACAGCAGAAGCAATCATGCTTTGGATGATATTTTGGTCCGAAGAGGTAGCCAACTGCATAAGCAAATTCTTTAGATATTTTTGCGCTGTAAACTTAATGGAAATTCCTTTAGTAAATATTCATACCCACAGAGCAGGTGACAGAAAGGATTTGTCGCTTGTGAATATTCATCAGCCATTTTCTGCCATAACATCAGCAAGTGTTTCACTCGGCATGCATCCATGGTATTTAAAAGAAGATCGCATTGAATCCGATTTGACGACCATGCGGAGTTGGCTGGAGCATTCCAGTGTTTTGGCGATTGGCGAATGTGGACTTGATCGCAAATGCAATACATCTTGGGATTTGCAGATGAAAGTTTTTCGGCAGCAGTTGGTTTGGGCAAATGACCATCAAAAGCCGGTGATTATTCATTGTGTGAGGGCGCAAGATGAAATCATCCGTGAATTAAAAAAGTGGAAGGTTTCCTTCCTTTTTCATGGCTTCAATCGCGGAAAGATAATGGCGCAATCCATTATACAGTCGGGCGGTTATTTGGGAATCTCGCCTTCTTTTTTGGCAAATCCGGAAAAAAACGGATGGATCAAGGAAATCCCGCTGGATAGGGTACTTTTGGAAACAGATGATGAACCCTTTTCTATTAAAGAGATGTACGACACATTTGCATTGTTATTAAATAGGGATTTGTTAGAATTAAAGTATCGGTTGTATCAAAATGCAATCGATTTGGGAATAAACTGGAAATGGGATGAAAGATATTAGTTGGCTTTCTCGGACACAACTATTGATTGGGGAAGAGGCTTTAATGAATTTGACGAAACGTCATGTAATGGTAGTAGGTATGGGCGGAGTCGGCTCTTTTGCCGCGGAGTTTATTTGCAGGGCGGGGGTGGGCAAGATGACCATCATTGATGGTGATGTGGTGGATCCATCAAATCGCAATCGACAATTACCTGCACTCTCCTCCAATCACGGAGTTTCAAAAGTGGAGATCATGGCGGCCCGTCTGAAGGATATCAATCCAGCAGTAGAGTTGAATGTAGTCAAAGAGTTCATTAATCCTGAAATGGTAGAAGCCTTGATTGCGCTACGTCCCGATTACATCATCGATGCCATTGATAGTATTACTCCGAAAATTACGTTTATACGTGGAGCATACGGGAGCAAGATTCCATTGGTAAGTAGTATGGGGGCGGGAGCCAAGTTGGACCCTACAAGATTAAAGGTGGTGGATATAGCAAAGACGCACACCTGTCCATTTGCTCAGCAAATAAGGAAAAATTTGAAGCGACATGGTATCAAAAAGGGCGTTACAGTGGTCTTCAGCGATGAGCCGCCGATTAAAGAGAGTTTGATGCTTACGGATGGGAAGAATTATAAGAAATCTGCGTATGGGACCATCTCCTATTTACCCGCTACTTTTGGAGCGGTTGTGGCATCGGTAGTGATTCGAGAGTTGATTAAGAAATGAGCTTTAATATCTTTTAAGCTCAAAAAAATCATTTTATTGGTGGGTTGTATGGAATTTAATCTTAATTTTGAGCTTAAATTATTTTAGAGCTCATGAAAAAACCATTAAAAACCCAAGTCGTTGCGTATCTCAAAGAACATGGTAAATCCAGTTCGAGAGCGGTGTTTGAGGCCATGGAGGGCCAAGCAGGCTATGCTACCGTTAAACGAGCGTTGGGGAGTATGGTTGCAGAAGGTTGGCTGGAAACAGAGGGCAACGGAAAGTCCACTCGTTATCAAGTAAGGCCCGGTTTTGATATTTGGGTAGAAGTGGATTTGGAAGAGTATTTTGCCAAGGACGCAATGGATCGCGAGATTATAGCAGGGTATCATTTCGAATTATTGCCTCATCTTCATACCAATCAAGATTTGTTTCGGCCAATGGAGGTGCGAAAATTGCAGGATTTACAAGGTCGTTTTAGTAGACAAATTCAACAATTGAGCAGGGGACAATTTCAAACGGAGTTTGAACGATTGGCGATTGATCTAAGTTGGAAGTCAGCGCAGATTGAGGGAAATACTTATTCTTTGCTCGAAACAGAAAGGTTGTTAGTGCTTCAACAAACAGCAGAAGGTAAAACCAAGGATGAAGCAGTGATGTTACTCAATCATAAAGAAGCACTGGATTTCATCTTTGAACATATCCATTATGTTCAACCCCTTACCGTCTCTTCTATAGAAGATATCCATAAATTATTAACGGCGGAGTTAAAGGTAAAACCAAATATCCGCAACAGGCGTGTAGGAATTACAGGTACACGATATGTTCCATTAGACAATGAGTTTCAAATACGTGAGGCACTGCAAGGGATGTGCGATTTAGTGAATGCAAAGGAGAATGTTTTTGAGAAAGCATTGTTGGTGCTTTTATTAATTTCCTACATTCAACCTTTTGATGACGGAAACAAAAGAACGGCGCGCATCATAAGCAATGCCATTTTAATGAACCATCACCATTGCCCGTTGTCTTTTAGAACGGTTGATCCAATGGACTACAAAAAAGCCATGCTGCTATTTTATGAGCGAAATAATGTGAGTGCCTTTAAAAAAATATTCATTGAGCAATACGATTATGCGGTCCATCACTATTTTTAAAAAATGAAGAAGATACTTTGTGTGTGTATGGGCAATATCTGTCGTTCTCCTATGGCAGAGGGGATACTGCGCAAGCGTGCGGAAGAATTGGGAATCACTATGCAAGTGGCCAGCGCTGGTATTTCGCCCTATCATGTCGGTGAAAATGCGCATCCGTTATCAGTGAAAATTGCACGGGAATTTGGAGTAGAAATCGCTCAACATAGGGCTCAATTTTTTCGGATCGAATTTTTTGATGAATATGATTGGTTGTTGTGCATGGACCATGAGCATGTTGATTACTTGTTGAAGAGGGCCAGAAATGTAAGTGATCAGTCAAAGATCCGATTGTATCGAAGAGATGCCGCTATCATAGCGGATCCATATTACGGTGGAGAGGATGATTTCAGGGAGATGTATCATAGATTAACAGAAGATTCAAGTTATTGGGTGAATCGATAGTTTCCAGTTAATTTTGATTATTTCTAAAATCTTTTTACATTCGAAAAAACTTAGAAAACATGGGTAAAGGAAAAGAACCAAAGAAGGAAGCCAAGAAAGAGGCAACCAAGACGGCTAAAGAAAAGAGAGCTGAAAAGCGTGACAAGAAGCCGAAGTACGATTAATAGTATTGTAGTAAAAAGGGTTTGATTTCAAACCCTTTTTTTATGGTTTATTCAATGAATACGGAGTTCATTATTTTCGCAACAACTCAATGACTATTGACGCTCCTTGCTCAAAGCGGCAGCAATTTTCTCTTTCGCTTCTTGTGTGAATCGAAGAATAGTCCAATGCTGATGTATTTGAGGTGTAATGGGGTCTAGAATATTAACCTCAATTTCGATAGGGGAAACAATAAAACGTCCTTTCGGTAAAGCAATGTGCGCGCGATGAATAGCAACGGGAACCAATGGAATGCCTCCTTTTTGGGCAATCACAAAGCTGCCTTTTTTAAATGGAAGTAAGGTCTGTCCATCTCCTCGGGTACCTTCGGGAAAGGTGACTAAATTTTTTCCTTTTTTCACCTTTTTTGCCGCAATTTCCATGCTCTGTATGGCCTTCTCTTTGTTGCCTCTGTCCACGAAAATCATTCCCATGATGTGCATATATTGTCCAAGTATGGGAATGCTAGCCAGTTCTTTTTTGGCGACAAAAAACAGCCCCCTCGGGATACTTAGGCTCATGATGGGGATATCCAATTGCGAAGTGTGATTGGCGACGAATATAGCGGGAATCGCAGGAAGATTTTCACGTCCCACTACTTTGACTTTTATGCCAAAAAGAAATAGAATAACAGGAGACCACAAATAATGTCCAATGCACTTAACCGTTTGATCCGCTCTGAGGAAAACTCGAATCAAAATTCCGAAAAGGGCGCAAATCAACGTCCAAATCAAAACCGGAAGTAACATGATCACCCCTCTCATGCGAAAATGGTTTGTGCAATTTGCTTGGAATGCTCGAAGGCATCCGTGTCAATTTGATCGGAAAGGTGATGGGCTAAAGTGGTCAAAATCGCTTCTGATGGCAGGTTGCCGGTAAGTTCATCTTTGGCCATGGGGCAACCTCCCCATCCCCCAATGGCGGAGTCAAATCTTCGGCATCCTGCACTCCATGCGGCCATGATTTTTTCTGCTGCTGTGTTCGGCGTGGTATGCAAATGCGCACTGAAGGTCAAGTCTGAAAAATCATTACTCAGTTGCTGAAATACCTCCGTGATTAAAGCAGGTGTCGCACTACCGATGGTATCGCTCAGCGCAATGCACTGGGGTTGTAAATATTTTTTTATTTGCATGGAAAATTCACTCAAAATGGCTGGTGAATATTCCTCTTGGTAAGGATTTCCAAATCCCATGCTCAGATAAATAACCAATTTTTTTTGATGAAGATCCACGAGTTTTTGAATGTTATCTAGTCTGTGAAAGGCTTCTTTTATTGAGGATCCTGTATTGCGCTGTTGGAATGTCTCCGAAATCGAGAGGGGAAAACCAATGACATCCACTCTTTCTTCGGTTACTGCTGTCTCGCCTCCACGCTCATTGGCCACAATGACAAGAAATTCGGGTTTCTTTTTCGACCAAGTTACTTGTCGTATAACCTCCATGGAATCTCTCATTTGTGGAATGGCTTTGGGGCTTACAAAACTTCCAATATCGATGGTGTCATATCCTACTTCCAGAAGGGAATTGATGTATTGTATTTTTTGTTCCGTGGGTACGAAGCGAATCATTCCTTGCATCGCGTCTCTTGGACATTCTACCCAGTGTATTCGTTCTTCCATTATGCGAATTTAATCAGGTTAAAGTCAATTGGATGGTTTCAATTGATTTTTCCCTTTGTCCTGCGTAAATCGTTGATGATCTGAAGCAAAAGGCAGTTCGATGCTTTCAAGGCCGTTGGTATATATCAAATGACGTTGTTCTTGAATGGTAAACAAGTGTATTTCTTTGGGATGTAAATAGAAAAACAAATTCAAATGAATAAAGAGTAGATTACATAAGAGGAGGGAGAATAAGAGAAATGATTGGAGCTTTCCGTTGATCAGTTGCCAAAATAAACAACCGATGCCCAACACCAAGATTGTTTCGAACCAACAGAAGTGATGCACCAGGCTTTGCGGATGCGGGAGTTGATTGAGTGTATCTACTGTGTAAGACATACCATGCAATAACCATTTCCAACATGCAAAGAATGGAGGGAAGTGTAAATAATGGGAAAGAATGATACCTAAAATGGATACGTATAATACGATGGTGGACAAAGGAATCAATATCAAATTGGCTATTAGAAAGTAAGTAGGGAAGAGGTGCGTTTGGTATAACAAAAATGAACTGGTTATCCATTGCGCTTGGAGCGAGGTCAGTATCGTATTAACAAGGTATCTCTTCCAGGGTCTTGCTTGATGGAGGAGTTGGAAATTCGTTTTTTGAAAGAGCGATAGGCCAAATACAGCAAGGTGCGAAAGAATAAACCCCCAATCATGGATGCACTCCGGCTGAAAGATGAGCAGGGAGAATGCGGAAAAGGCGAGTAGGTTGATAACACTGGTTTTCTTTTTCAAAAGGTTCCCCACCTGAAGAACTGAGAACATATAACAAGCGCGAACAATGGAAGGAGCATTTTGGCATAAATGGCAATATCCCCAAAGTAATAGGATGAGGATAATAACGGATAGTCGTTTAGCTTTATTGAAGAAGAGGAGGTTCAATATAGGTTGTAACAGAAGTACTAATAAACCTACATGCATCCCACTGACAGCTAACAGATGGCTGATGCCTAAATTTCTATATTGACTTTTCACCTCACTTTCAAGATGGGAAGTGTTACCGATGAGCAGCGCATAGACCATCGCGAGTTCATCGGGACTCAGATATTTTTTCGAGGGTTCGATCCATGGGTGCGTTCGATTCGCATCAAAAACTTCTTGTGTGCTTGCTTGCAATGAATCAAGGGTAAGACTATGGTATACTCCCTTTTGATTCAAATAGCTCCATTCATTTCTTGGCAAATTCGCACACGAAGGATGTGGTGAGAGTTTTCCGCTAAATGAATATTCTGTAAATGAGGTGTCGACATTCCAATTGGCCAGTACGGAGCATTCTTCCACTTTGTCATTCCTATTAAAACGCACGTGCAAGATGGATTGATGGTGTTTGCGAATTTCTTTTACCTCCAATGTTCCGGAGACATTTTCATGGAATAGTTTTGGGCGATTCAATATTCCTTGAAGGCTACCAATGCCCATTAGCGCCACAAATAGTAAAAATGAGGTTCGGAGCAGGTTGTTTTTTAATAGGAGATACAGCGCGAAAAAGCTGCTCAATAAAATCGCAAACAAGAAGGGGTCATCAAAACAACTAATTCCTACGATGTAGGGAATTAGAATGCGAACAAACGGATGGGTTCTCCAAAAACTATCTAACATTCTTTTGTGATGGTCTCACAAAGGAATGGTAGTCAAGTTCAGTGAACTTCTTTTTATGTTGAATAAAAAATGCGTATAAGATACTCTTTTGATAGCGACCTGTTAAGTCAGGTTCTTGAATTAGCGGGCTTTCCAGCTTGCGTTTTTTTAACATGGAAGGAAGCATAACATAAAAGTGGAAGTGGGCTTTAATAATGGAGAAGCAATGTTGCCATTTTCCTTCGCTTAGGAATCGCATTCCAGCAAGACCATCCAAAATCATTCTTTTTGATAGTTTGATAGCCAAATTACCCGATCTGTAGTTTTTTGTAATTAAATACAAATTATTTCGGAAGTTTAAATAGGTTTTAGTTGGATTGAGACGATCCAAAGTTCCTCCGCCGACATGATAAACCATAGAGGATAGGTCAGCGCCAATCGCGTACCCTCTGTTTTTTAAACGCCAACACAAATCAATTTCTTCCATATGTGCAAAGAAATCGGCATCGAGGCCATTTACATTTTTCCATGCCGCAGAACGAATAAATAATGCCGCTCCGGTTGCCCAAAAGATTTCATGTCGGCCATCATATTGACCCAAGTCATGTTCGTATTCAAAGAAGATTCGTCCTTTGCAGAAGGCATAGCCATCTTTGTCTATGTAACCTCCGCAGGCACCTGCATATTCGAATTCATTTCGTTGATGAAAACTTAAAATTTTTGGTTGACATGCCGCAAGCTTGGGTTGCTCATCCATCCAGGTTATTGGGGATTTGAGCCAACCGGATGTTACTTCAATATCACTATTTAATAGTACAAAAAACTCATGATCCAAGTTCTTTAACCCTTCATTGTATCCCCCGGCAAATCCGAGATTTTGAGACAAGGAAATGATTTTAATTTCCGGAAAATGTGCTATGCAATAAGAGATGGAGTCGTCGTTAGAACCATTATCAATAACGAACACATCTGCAAGTTCCTTTGAATGTTCTAGTACATTAGGGAGGAATTGCTCCAGCCACTTGCGACCATTCCAGTTGAGTATGGCGACTGCGATTCTTTTGGTCATGATGTTTTCATCAATGAGGATTGTACCATAGACTCTCTAATTCATCACCAGAATAGGGGTCTTGTCGCTGATTATTTTTAATTCTACTGACGGTTGCAGGATCATTCATTTGACGAGAACGGACCATGTTTTTCCAATCAAAGTTGGTGATCTCTCCTGCAATATCACTGTGCAGCAATTCCATATCTCCATTGAGTGAAGTGTTGTAAAATAGCAGTCGCTTATTATGTAAATTATTGTTGGTTTGATAGTAATGCCATATTTCAAATGGCCAATAATCTGGATCGTTGTTTCGAATGACTCGGGTACTTGGCTTTCCATATTCCAAATAAACCCTCCCTCGATCGGTCTCCCATCCTTTTTTGATTTTAGTTCCAAATTCTCTTTCACATGCCTGCACTTCTTTTTCATAGTTTCTCCATGCGGTTTCTGGAGACATGGGGTTTCTTTTGTACCAGAATTGATAGAAGAATCCTTGCAGTTGCCAAAGCGAATATTCTTTCATTCCATCAATCATACTTTTTTCTATGTTTTGTGAAATGGGCTTTAAACTTCGGATGTGTTCATACAATACGATGCTGTCTTTGTAGGTAGAGGCAAAGCTGTTGATGGCAGAGGAAAGATCAATACTGTCATTCGCTTGCAGTTTTAAAAACGATCTATTTTTTTCAATGATTAATTGATTGGATTTGTCTTTTAGTTCAATATGTAAAACGTAATCGCCCTTCGGAAGATGACTGATGTCGATGCTCTGAATGACAGGAATAACAGGTTTTCCAGTCTCCCTTTTAAGTCGCAGGGTATTGGCAACTGATTTTCCTAATTTGTCTTTTAATTCAAAGGAGTAAACAAATGGATCTGATCCAAAGAACTGATCAGTATTGTATATTTCAAAATAGCATTGAATGTTTTTTTCTTCCTGCTGATAGATGTCGGAGAGATGAGGAATGATGTCCATTCCTGATTTTGAAAAACCATTTTCATCCACGGTGGCTGAATACCCGCTTACCCATTCTATATCTGAAATAAAGGCTCCTTTATCCAAGTGAATCACCTCCATTTGATCATTTAATTCTAAGGCAGGAGCATCCATATCTCCGAGGTCCTGCACTTGCATGTTCAGCGCTAATTGGCCATTTGAAATAGGAATTCTTTCGATTCCGATGAAGTTTTGGGCTTGATTGAGAATGGGAAATTCTAATTTAATTTTTTTGAACCCGATGATTTTGTTCTCTTTTGAAATGGAGATGGTTATTTCCGCTCCAATAAAAGGGTTGGATTCCTTGAAATATTTTTTGCAAGTTGTCTCATCCAGTTCAAAATAACATTCAAGATAAGGACCTGATTGATCTGGGCTAAGGGATTTCGGAACATAAAATACATTGTAATCAGTGAAGCATCGTATCGACATGACGGGTTGAGATGCCCCAATGATTAGCAGGTATATCAAAAAGTGAATTCGCATGCTCAAAGGTAAAGTTTTTTAAAGTGTGAGCAAAAAAGAAAAAATGCGATAGGCACCGCGCACATGGAAGGGCAGACGTAATACTTGACGATATATTTCAATACAGGCATGGGAATAGCGACTGGGCATATTTCTTTGCGCAATGGCAATTGCTTGATTGAAGGCGCTTTCATTGATTTGCCCTCTGCGGTAATAATGTCCGGCCGTTTCTAAACAGCGCATAAAAGTTTTGAGAATCCTTTTTTTTAAGGGAGCATCTACTTGTGGGGTGTATTCTTGTACATACATTTCACACGAACTGATCCATTTCAAAATGAACATGTCTTTACTGGATTTGCTGTCAGCGATAAGACGATAATAGCAGTCCGCGGGAACTTTGGGAAATGTTTTAAGGCGCAGTCCGGATAAAACAATCTCGGTATGAAATTGCACATCTTGAAGTCGATGATATTTTGGATTAAATCGAAATTTTTCTTTAATGGCCACTGTTCGCCATAATGGCGATACTGTAGACCACTTTAATTCGTGACCAATTAAACCCTCAAGTAATTGGCTTTCCGGTGGACGCCAGGTGCTCATTTTTTCCTCTGGATGCCCATCTCTAAAGGGTTGCATGGGAAAGATCCATCCGTCGAAATCTGAAAATTCCTTGGCTTTTTTTAATCTCACCTCCAAACAAAATGGAGAAATAAAATCGTCAGCATCTACAAAGAGAAAGTAAGGTGCCTGTATATTGGCTAGCCCAATATTTCTGGCTTGTGCGCCTCCTTGATTATGTTGTTTAATTAATTTAATCCTCGGGTCTTGCTTCACAAAACGCTCAAGGATTTCAATAGAGTGATCGGTAGACCCATCATCGACGATGATCAGTTCCCATTCTTTAAAAGAGTTATTTAGGATCGATTCTATCGTTGCTGATATAAAGAGACCCTTGTTGTAATTGGGAATGATTATACTAATCTCTGGTGAGCTCATTTATAAATGCATTGAACTTTTTGTATTGCTCTTCAAAGGTAAGTTGATTCAAGGTGGAATTGGGAATCACCATTAATTGATTCGCAGCTTTACTTGCATGAATTTTTTGTAATACCGCTATTAATTCTATACCCGGATGCCAAACAAATCCAATTTGTTGCTCCTCAATAAAACGCGATGTAGTTCCCTCCCAGCCAATGTAAAGGGCTTTCTTTTTTGCTCCTAAAGTCTCTAAAAATTTAGAATTAAAAGAATAGCTAAAGTCTTTGTGGACGATATTGATACCCAGATCGCATTGGAGTTGTTCAGCGAGAATTTCTTGGGGTTTTATGGGTGAAGAGAAATGAAAATGTGGAATGCCTGCCTTTTGAACGGCTTCCTTAAAGGATGGGGGAATGGTTCCGATGAATTTCCATTCAAAATGTTCGAGTATTTCCGCGTGATGCACTTTGATTAATTTCAATTCTTTTAGAAATGGTTCAATGAGATCTTGGGTGTCTTCATAAAAAGTTCCCGCAAAGAGCAGGGTGATTTTCTCGGAATGGATGGAGCCAACTTCTTCTCTCCAAGTCATGCCATTGGGAATAATTCGATAGGGAGGAAGGGTTTGGGTGTGTATCCATTGCGCAATCACGGCTTCGTCTACCGCGATAACGCCATCAGCCATTTGTAGGGCTTTCCATTCATTTTGTTGCTCGATCTTTCTTCTTTTTTCGCTCAAATGTTTGATTCCAAAGGCCAGCGTGTTATGCGACCACGGATCTCGATAATCTAAAATAAAAGTGACTTGCGGAAATTCTTTTTTAAGGGATAAAAGAGGTAACGCGGATTGGAAGGGTCCCATCGAAATAAGTACCGTGTATTGTGCATCTTTCTGGTTTTTTGCGAGATGTTTTCGGATCCATTTCGACATGCTTTTTCCCACGAAATAGGAATTGTCAAAATAATTGCCTCGAATCAACCCTCGCGAAATCATCAATGAAAAGCGATACATGATTCCCCTGATAATCGGAATATTGATTTTTTTTAAACTTTGAAAGAAGTGAAAAAATGGAATGACCTGAATCGAGTTATTTTCATTGGTCATCGCTTCATTGGACTTTTCAGTCAGCACAAAAATTGCATCGTAATCTTTTTCAAGAAATGCGGAGAAATGGCGCCATCTCCTTCCTCCGACGTTTCCCTTGTTGCCAAAGGCAAAATTGACAATGATGATGCGCTTTTCCAATAAAGCGAAGGTAACGCCAATTTTCATTTCGCTGAACATCCTCGTTTCACCTTCTTTGGTTTAATTTCGCCGTATGGATCAAGGAATGTTAGATCATTGGCGTGACAATACTTTATTGGGTGCGTTGGGTATCGAGATGCTGGAAATGGGAGAATCAAAGGTGGTTGCTCGAATGCCCGTAGATAAAAGGACCCATCAACCCTATGGAATCTTGCATGGAGGCGCGAGCGCAGCATTAGCAGAAACCGTCGCCAGTGTTGGATCTTTTTTAATCGCCCAAAAGCAAAATAGTATTGCCGTTGGTGTTGATCTTCACATCACTCACTTAAAGTCCAAAAGACATGGTTGGGTAACCGGTGTGGCAACTCCCAAAAAAATCGGAAAGTCTATACATGTGTGGGATATTGAAATTTCCGACGAGCAAGGTGACTTGATCGCTACGGCAAAATTGACTTCATTGATTAAACGTAATAAGGAAGCATGATTACCTTAGAAGCCCTTTTGAATCAGGAAGAGAAGGGTTTTTATCTTCGATTGCCGTTGGATAGTGGTGGAGAGGAGTGGATTCAGCCTTGGAGTCAGTCGGCGCATGTTTTGCCCTTTAGTGCCATTCGAAAGAGCAGTTCAACGCTCATGGGAGAACAAGCCTATCAATTGCTCGTTAAAAGAGCCATTGATACCATACGCGATGGCGAATTGGGAAAGGTTGTGACGAGCAGAAAAGTCAAACTGGATTTTCATAGAGAGCACGCATTGGGTTTAGTGGAAAAATGGAAATCTACTTTTCCGAATGCTTATATTTTTGTTCTTAATCATCCGGACTGGGGATTATGGTTGGGGGCCAGTCCTGAGTTATTAGCCTATCAGGGCAATGGGAAGTTCAATACCATGGCCTTGGCAGGTTCCAAATCGTCGGATGATGCTAGTGAATGGACCGAGAAGGAGAAGCAGGAACATCTTGTGGTAGTCAATATGATTCAACAAGTCTTAGACGAAGTAGGAGATCAAAACAGAACGGTCTCGCCTATGCACGAATTGGTGTTGAACAGTGTCAAACATTTAAAAACAACCATTACATCTGAAGTCAACCTTCCTTTTTATCAATTGGTGAAAAGATTGCATCCGACTCCAGCGTTGTGCGGCTGGCCCATCGATTCGGCCAAGGAGTGGATAGAGCAAAACGAAGGGTATGACAGAGAGTTGTATGGCGGTGTCCTTCGAGTGCAACGAGGAGAAGAAGAATGGGCCATTGTCTTATTGCGTTGTTTGAAATTAGAACATGATGAGGCGTTTGCCTTTGTCGGTGGAGGCATCATGAAGGACAGTGATCCAAATAATGAGTGGAAAGAGACGTTATGGAAGTTGAAGTCCTTTACTTTTGCACCGGATGAGAATTTCCGATAAAACCGCAGTTCAGTCAATACTCTTTCACCTAAAAAAAGAGGGTATTCGCCATATTGTGTATTCGCCAGGTTCGCGAAATGCACCTTTCGCGATTGCATTGGATGAGCATCCAGATTTTAATTTACACATTGTCGTAGATGAGCGATCTGCAGCTTTCATGGCGCTCGGAATGGCCCAGCAATTGAATCATCCAGTAGCCTTGATTTGTACATCGGGAACCGCTCCATTGAACTATGCTCCCGCTGTGGCAGAGGCCTATTATCAGGAGGTTCCTTTGTTGATTATTACCGCTGATAGACCCAAGGAAAGCATCGATCAAGGAGAAGGACAATGCATTCGTCAGGAAAATATTTATCAGAATTACAGCAAGGCCTCCTTCCATTTATTGGAGGAAGCCAAACATGATCAAGAAGTGGAGCTAAACCATCTGACCGTGGCCAATGCCATTCAAGAGGCGCTTCAATTTCCCAAAGGTCCGGTTCACATCAATGTGCCTTTTAAAGAGCCGTTGTATCGAACCATAGAACAGCCGCACGAATTGACCCGCGTGGTGGTAAATCAGGTAATTAAAAATCATCAAGAAGTGCCTTTTCCTTCATTCGATTGCGAGAAGCGTTACCTCATTTTGGTAGGACAAAATCGACCGAGCGAAGCACTTAGGATGGAAATAAAACGTGCATTGCAATTTTCCAACGTTACGGTGCTGACCGAATCGCATGGAAATGTTCAGGGTTTGGGCGCCATCGATCAGATCGATCGATGGATCATGGCTCTGACAAGTCTTCAATGGAACGAATTGAATTGGGATGTCGTAATTTCGATTGGCCACAATATTATTTCTCGTAAAGTAAAGGCTTTGATCAAGGAGAAGGTAGGGGAGCATTGGTCGATTCAATTTCAGCAGCAACCCATTGATACCTATCGAAAGGGTCCGCTCATAATTCCGATGGAGCCGTCCATGTTTTTACAAAATTGGTTACCAAGTGATGTCACGAAGCAAACGCCCAATATTATTCATTCACATCATCAACTTCACCAGGAACTACTCGCTGATTATTTTTTAACTCGGCCACACAGCGATCTTAAAGTGTTTTATCAATTGAGTACAGCGTTTCCGAAGTCCGCGCAGATACAAATGGGGAATAGTTCCGCAGTACGTTATTTGCAATTGATGGATCAGCGCTCGGATTTGACTTATTTTGGAAACCGAGGGGTGAGTGGTATTGATGGTTGCACCAGCACGGCGATTGGAGCCGCGAAAGTGATGAAAGAAAAAGTGATTTTGGTTACTGGTGATTTATCCTTTCTCTATGATGCGAATGCCCTGTGGCAAGCGCAATGGCCAGCCAATTTAAAAATAGTGGTATTGGACAATGGGGGTGGAGGCATATTCAGAATCATCGACGGTGCTAAAACCGAGCCCAGTGTTCCTCGATTGTTTGAAACGCCTCATGGTCGTGATATTCAGGATTGGGTGAAGGGTTGGGGCTTGACGGCCACAGTAACCTCAGCATCCAGTGAATCCCAGTTTCAAGCGTTTTTTGATGATCCTGATTCGGTCATTATGATTGTAAAAACGCAGGCTGAGTTGAACCCAATTGAATTAGATTTGTTTTTTCAACATTTTAAAGAATACAATGAGCGAATGGAAAACCATTAAAGAATATTCCGATATTCTGTTTCAGTGGCAAGATGGTATTGCCAAAATTACCATCAATCGTCCGGAAGTGTATAACGCATTTCGTCCGCAAACCAATGTGGATATGATTGATGCGATGGATATTTGCAGAGAGCGTCAAGATATCGCGGTGGTTATCCTCACAGGTACAGGTGATAAGGCTTTTTGCAGTGGTGGAGATCAAAATGTAAAGGGCGTAGGCGGTTATGTGGATGAGAACGGGGTGCCCCGTTTGAATGTGCTCGATCTTCACAAACGAATCAGGGAGATTCCGAAACCGGTCATTGCCATGGTCAACGGATATGCCATTGGTGGAGGACATGTATTGCACGTGGTTTGCGATTTGACCATCGCTTCGGACAATGCGCGTTTTGGTCAAACAGGTCCTAAGGTGGGCAGTTTTGATGCAGGATTCGGGAGTAATTATTTAGCGCGTCATGTAGGTCAAAAGAAGGCGAGAGAGATTTGGTTTTTATGTGAACAATACACCGCACAAGAGGCCTGTGATATGGGCATGGTCAATAAGGTTGTTCCATTATCTGAATTGGAATCCACCACCATTCATTGGTGTAAAACCATCATGAAGCGAAGTCCACTGGCGATCAGAATGATCAAGCGTGGATTGAATGCCGAGTTGGATGGTCAAAGAGGATTGATGGAATTTGCGGGTGATGCGACGCTGTTGTATTATTTGACACAAGAAGCACAAGAAGGTAAGAAGGCGTTTTTGGAGAAGAGAGATCCGGATTTTCAACAGTTCCCTAAATTTCCTTAATGAAAAACTGGCTCATTGCAGCGAGGCCAAGGACATTGCCCCTCGCGGTGGCAGGAATATTATTAGGGTTGATCCCTGGTAAGGGAGAAGCGGTCCCTCTGATGGCGGCGATCCTTACGGTATTAACCGCCATTAGTCTTCAGGTATTATCCAATTTCGCTAATGATTTGGGCGATACTGAAAATGGGGCAGATCAATATAGAACAAAAGGGCCAAGCCGCGCAGTACAGTCGGGGGCTTTATCTGATGCTTCGATGAAAAAAGCCGTCGTTATTACGGGTGCTATTTCTTTTATAATGGGCTTCTTGCTATTGTATTTTACGCTATGGTCACAAGGTCGAATGTTGGAATTTTTTGGGTTTCTGCTGATCGGATGTGGCGGAATTTGGGCGGCTTATCATTACACGGCGGGTGAACGACCTTATGGTTATCGGGGTTGGGGGGATGTATCGGTTTTTCTTTTTTTTGGAATCATTGCCGTTTTAGGTACGCATTATTTAATCTATCAAGCTTGGAATGGGACAATCTTTTTGCTTGCGTTCATGCAAGGAGCATTGTCCTCTATGGTGCTACATTTGAATAATATGCGCGATTTTGAAGATGATCAACGTGCGGGAAAAATCACCTTGGCCATCAAGTTGGGATGGAGCAAAAGCATCGCTTATTTTTTAATTTTAGGATGCCTTTCTTTTGTCTTCCTGCTCATTTCCTTGATCATGCTAGATTCAAATTGGGGTTATTTTTCACTCTTGCCTTGGTTGATCTTGTTTGCTCTTATGAAAAAAGTGAGCAAGGCGGATGGCGAAACCAAATTGGATGGAGATCTCAAGAAGGTGGCGTTGTCATCGTTTTTCATTGCACTTTGCTTATTTTTGACCAGCATTAGCTAGCAATATGGCAAAAGGGAAAACGAGATTAGCACATTTGTATGGAATCAACTTCATGCAATTGCTCTTTGGTGTTTTGACTTTTTTTGTTGTTTCTTTCTTTCAAGTAGGCGGAATTCACGGACTGATTTATACAGGTTTTGGAGGAAGAGTGGACATTCCTCTCTCTTTTGCCTACTTCGATTGGATTCCTGCAATTTACCTATTTGTAACCGGCTTGGGCATTAGTCTGCAATTTCGAAATAAGTATACCAATCGAACCAAGTTACTGGCCAATTTAAATAGAAAGGGTGCTTTCTTTTTTGTCCTAGGTCTATTGTTTGTTTGGCAGTGGGGAATGAATATTTTTATCATCTTAGGTTTATGCCTTTTCATATGTCCGCTCTTTATCAATTGGAATTCCATGCTTTTGCACGCCCTCATTTTCGCGATTATTCTAACGAGCTTAATCATGGTCAATATGGATGTGCCGTACTTCCTCAAGTTTCATGCGTTGGATATTCATAAAACTGATACAGAAGATTTTCTGGCTTTTGTATTTTTCAATGGATATTATTCTTTTTTTCCTTGGGTGTGCTTTTTTATTGCCGGAATTGCTTTCGGAAAGGGTGCAGTGAGACCACGTGGATTCCTTCCCCCAACCACCATTTTGGCTTGTGGGTTTTTAGTCATGGCTTTCCTCATCCAGAAGTATTGCGAGACCATCTACATCTCAAATTATCAGATGTCCAAGCAAGCATTGTATTTTCCTTTCAACCAATTTATATTTCAACCCTCTTTTGTTTTTATGGCGATAGGGATTTCTTGGATATTGGTGAATCTGGTTAACCATCTTTTTACTTATTTCCAATCACTCAAATTGATTTTATGGGTTAAGAAACTTTCTTCCATGAAATTCAGTTTGATCTTTTTCGGTTACGTTGTATTGACTTTCTATATGTCTGCTTTTGCAGGAAATAGAACCTATATACTGGCTTTTGTTTATCCTTTTTGGCTCCTATTGTTTACGGCATTTGTGCTTTGGATGGGCTATTGGTTGTGCAATTTGTGGTTGAAAAAAGTAAATAAGTATCCCCCTGTGGAATGGTTAATCAAGAGCATCTCGCTTTCCTCTCAAGAGGGGAAATAAGCGTTCGGTCGTGGTCATTGCACTTTATTAAATCTGCTCGGACTTCGCGCAATGTTTTACAACATCATCCTGTCCATTATCTAGAATATACGGCAGAGGATGGATCCATCGAGATCAGTGAATGTGCTCCCATTATCGGACTATCGGCAGAGTCGGCAGAGGAAGTGCAAGCGCAGTTACATGGATTATGTATCGTAAAAGATGAAAGGGAATGGCGGGCCCAATATCAGAAAAGTTCATCCAGCGTTCGTTTTGCGATGGAGCTGTTGGAACAATCCCTGAGGGCGCCTCATCGCTTCGAACCGTTCAATCCAAAGGCAGGCAAAGTTCCGATCAATGGATTGGTTTGGATGAATGATCCTGAAACCATGTTGGAGGAAGGTTTGCGCAAATGGGAGGAGGGTTTTCGGTGCATAAAGTTCAAAGTGGGGGCTTTTGATTTTGAAGAGGAGTGTGCGATGCTGAAAGTTTTTAGGGATCAAATAGGAGAAGAAGGGATCATACGATTGGACGCCAATGGCGCTTGGAATGCTTCGCAAGCACTTA
Organism: uncultured Chryseobacterium sp.; assembly: GCA_964544665.1. GTDB lineage: Bacteria > Bacteroidota > Bacteroidia > Flavobacteriales_D > Sanyastnellaceae > CAMCTV01. The sequence continues at coordinate 30,257 of CAZJCQ010000017.1, forward strand.
AAAACATGGAACGATTGGCTTCTTTACATATCCACTCTATTGAACAACCCATTGCAAAGGGGAATTGGGACGACATGCGAAAGCTGTGCGAGAATGCTCCAATAAAAATTGCTTTGGATGAAGAATTAATTGGTTGTGATGTATTACAAATGGAAAATTTATTGGATCATATCCAGCCACATTTTTTAGTGCTTAAACCCTCCTTGCACGGAGGATTTAGGCAATGCGATCGTTGGATACATTTGGCATCAGAAAGAAATATTCAATGGTGGGCTACTTCTGCCTTGGAAAGTAATATCGGTCTAAATGCCATCTATCGTTGGGTCAGCCAGTATCAACCTTCCCAATACCAAGGTCTTGGTACCGGTGCATTGTATGCTAACAATTGGGAATCTCCATTGACCATTGAAAAGGGTGAGCTATTTGCAGATGAAAACAAATCATGGAAGCACCCATGGTAAAGCAATGGATACATAATGGGGTGTGGAAGATGATTCCTGTGGAATATCAGCAGTCGATAGAAGCCAATTGGAATGAACTCAATAAAGAAGAAAAGAGATTTACTTTTTTTACCAGTGGTACGACAGGTGCTCCCAAAGAAATTTGCTTTAGCTTAGAACAGATAGTAGCGAGCACGAAAAGAACAGCCCAATTTTTCGACTTGCATCCATCCGATCGTGTTCTGCATACCTTACCGCTTTCTTTTGTGGCAGGTAGAATGAATATTTTACGGGCGCTCATTTTGAAGCAAACGGTTGATCATTTGACCGACTGGAAAAGTCCAGAGGCTTGGTCGCAGTTGCGAGAGAAAGGACTGGATTGGTGGCCCTGCACGCCTATGATGCTGGAGACGGTAATCGATTTGGGAATAGATATCTCGTTTATTAAGAAAATCCTCTTGGGTGGTGCTCCGGTTTCTGAGCGATTGACAGCGAAAATACAGCGATTGGAATCAAAGGTCTGGGAAGGATATGGCATGACAGAGACCCTCACGCACATTGCCTGTCGCAAATTGAATCGTCCATTAGAAAGGGAGTTTGCTCCGATGCCCCAAGTACAACTGGATTGGCAAAATGAAAATCAGATTGTCATAACAGATCACGCATTGAATCAAAGGGTTGTGACCCAAGATCGCGGAGAGCCAAGAGAAAATGGTACATTCATCATTTTGGGTAGGATGGATGATGTGATCAATTCGGGAGGGGTAAAAATATTCCCGGAACAAGTAGAGAATATTCTAAAAGAATGGGTCACCGGTAATTATGCAGTGGTAAA
>CAZJCQ010000017.1:31541-42024 GCA_964544665.1 uncultured Chryseobacterium sp.
GCTGGGTGAAAAGGTCATCTGTCTATATGAGGATGCGCAATGGAGTCCGAACGACTACCAATGGAAAAATATTTTTTGTGATTTTCCTTATTGGAGGCCGAAAGCGTTTTTGCACGTGGATCAACTTCCTTATCTGCAGAATGGAAAACTAAATCGAAATTGGAAAGGATGAAAAATAGGATTTTAATAGCCACACACAATGCGCACAAAGTCGAGGAAATGAGTGCGTTGCTTTTGCAAAGTGGATGGGGAGGAACACAAGTGCTTTCACTTAAAGATATCGGATTTACCGAGGATATAGCGGAGACAGCGGAAACTTTTGAAGGCAATGCTTGGTTAAAGGTGCAGGCGATTGAGAAGGTTTGGAAGGAAAATATCATTGCGGATGATTCGGGATTTGAAGTGGAATCTTTAGAGGGAAGACCAGGCGTGTGGTCAGCACGTTATGCAGGAGAACATGGGAATCATTCCGCCAATATTGCCAAAGTCTTGAAGGAGATGGAAACCCATTTGAATCGGAGGGGTGCCTTTCGAACCGTATTGGCGGGACGTTGGAATGAACAACCTTTTCAGGTCGAGGGAAAAGTGGAAGGTCGTATTTCAAGGGAACCAGTGGGTTGGGGAGGATTTGGTTACGATCCCATTTTTATACCCGATGGAAATTCAAGAACCTTTGCAGAGATGAGCATCGAAGAGAAAAATCTATTATCTCACCGCAGTATCGCTTTTCGAAATTGGATTTCTTGGGTAAGAAAGTACGGAATGTGAAAGTCTTTTCTTTTCTTTGCTCTCAAATTGTGTTGAAATGAGAAATTACCTGGATTTTGAAGCGCCCATCAAGGAGCTGCATGAACAGATTCAAAAGCTAAAAGACAGTACCGCCAAGACAGGAGTCAATGTCGATGTGGCAGTCAGTGAATTAGAAAAGGCCTTAGAAGCAAAGACCCGTGAGATATATGAGAATTTAGATCCTTGGCAAAAGGTGCAATTGAGTCGCCATCCAGATCGCCCTTATGCATTGGAGTATATTGATTTGATGACGGAGGGCACTTGGGTAGAATTACATGGAGACCGCACCGTTAAAGATGATAAAGCCATGATTGGCGGATTTGGTTTGGTCAATGGTCAGTCCGTTATGTTCATCGGACAACAGAAGGGAGCCAATACCAAGATGAGACAATATCGCAATTTTGGAATGGCGAATCCAGAAGGATATCGCAAGGCATTGCGATTAATGAAATTGGCGGAGAAATTCAATAAACCCATCGTTACCTTGATTGATACACCCGGCGCATTTCCAGGATTGGAAGCCGAGGAAAGGGGGCAAGGAGAGGCGATTGCTCGAAATTTATTTGAAATGATGCGATTAAAAGTTCCCGTCATTTGCATCATCATCGGAGAAGGAGCCTCCGGAGGTGCCTTGGGAATTGGCATCGGAGACAAAGTGTTGATGATGGAAAATACTTGGTATTCCGTGATCTCTCCTGAGTCCTGCTCCTCCATCCTCTGGAGAAGTTGGGACCACAAAGTCACTGCGGCCAAGGCACTGAAATTAACCGCAGAGGATATGAAAAACAACGGCTTGGTGGATGATATTATCAGAGAGCCATTGGGTGGAGCTCATGCCAATCATGAAGAGGCCATTGCAACGGTAAAGTCCGTTATTCTTGAAAAAATCGAAGAGTTAAGGAAATGGGATGCAGAAAAATTAGTCCAGCAGCGTATCGATAAATTCTGTGCGATGGGCAGCTATGTGGAACGTTCGTAATTTGTGAAAAAAACAGAAACTTAATCATAAAGAGACCACGAGTTGTTGTATCTTCGCGGTCAAAGAAAAGTTATAGAAAAATGAAAACAAGAAAGTTGTTATTTCTCGCTGCTAGCGCTACTATGGCAATGATGGTTTGGTCATGCGCCAACGTCGGCTCCATGCAAAAGAAAATCTCTCAGTTTAACGCGAAAGTTTCTCCAGATCCTCTAGAAGTTCACGGCGATTCTATTGCGGTTACCATTTCTGGTAAATTCCCAGAGAAGTTTTTTGCAAAAAAAGTATCGGTAGAGGCTTCTCCCATTCTTCACTATGGATCCAGCGAGGTTAAGATGAAATCAAAGCTTTTCAAAGGAGAATCAGCTCCAGGCAATGGTGATGTCATCCCATTTGAAACGGGGAAGAGTTTTTCTTACAACGACAAAATTGCATACGCACCATCGATGAATCAGAGCGATTTGAAATTGAAGATTGTAGGAAGTCAAGGTTCAAAAACAGTTCAATTTCCAGAGATAGACCTCGCGAAAGGAGTCATCGCGACTTCATTAATGGTCGATAAGAAGGAAGTGAAATTGATGACGGCTAATGATAGTTACACCTCTAAAAGTGGTGTGTTTGACGCGGTGATGTTATTCGATTACAACAGCTCAACGGTGAAAGCGAGTGAATTGAAGAGTTCGAGTATGAGCGAATTGATGAATTTCTTATCCAAAACCTTACCAAGTAATCCCAGGATGAAAATATCAAATATCGATATTCAAGCATATGCTTCTGTGGAGGGGGAACTTTTATTAAACGAAAATTTAGCTGCCGCCAGAGCTGAAGCAGGGAAGAAGGCATTACTTGAGGTATTGAAAAAAAATAAGTTGGATGCGGCCTATGCAGGTATGATTCAGACCAATCCTAACGGAGAGGACTGGACCAATTTTAAATCTGAAATGGAAAAATCAGGCATTGAGGACAGAGAATTGATCATCCGAATTTTGCAGAAAACGACGGATTTACAAGCAAGGGAAAAGGAAATTAAAAATGTTACGAAGACGTATACTGAAATTGAAAAGCAAATCCTTCCTAAATTGCGTAGAGATAACATTCGTGTAAACTATGCGATGGAGAAATACTCTGATCAGGAGTTGAAAACCTTGGCATCGAATCCTAGCGCATTGAATTACGAAGAGCTATTGAGAGCCGGAAGCTTGGTATCGGATGTCAACGTTCAAGTTGCAGTTTACAAGGAGGCGGAGAAGAAAGCGGAGGGAGACAATCGTGCTGCTAACAATCTTGGAGTAGTTTATTTCAATCAAGGTAAATTAAACGAAGCAAAAGCGCAATTTGAGAAAGCTTATGGCATGGAGAAAACAGCTGATGTAGCTTGTAATTTAGGCGCCGTGAGCAAAGTAATGGGAGATAACAAGAAAGCGGTTGCCTACTTCAATGAAAGCAGTTCTTCCGAAGCGAAATACAATAAAGTTTCAATGGATGTACAGACGGGGAATTATGTTGCTGCCATTAACAACGCGGGAAGTTTCAAGACCTTTAATACGGCATTGGCACGTTGCTTAAATAAGGATTATTCCGGTGCTAAAGCAGACTTAGAAGCGTGTAACATGGACAATGGAAGCGCACAAGGTCATTATTTAATGGCGGTAATTGCGGCTCGTATGAATGACGCGGCTGCTGTTAAGTCAAACTTGGATAAAGCGGTGCAGAAAGACGCTAAAATGGCGGATAAAGCAAAGACAGATTTGGAGTTTAGAAATTTCCAAGGAAAATAAAAAAAGATTGGATATAAAAGAAGGCCCGTAAGGGCCTTTTTTTATGAAAAAAAAGGGAGAGGTAGAGTGAGTGTTTTAGAGCGATAAATGAATTTACATCATCAATTTATGCTTACTTTTGACCGGTATTAATAAAGCGCTTATGAGTTGGTTTAAAAGAATGAAAACAGGTATCACCACCAAGAATCAGGAAAAGAAAGAAATTCCCGAGGGATTGTGGTATCAGTGTCCTGAATGCAAGCATGTAGTAACCACGGAACAGCATGCAGAACACGATTGGATTTGTGAGAAATGTGAGCATCATGATAAAATCAGCTCTCGACAGTATTTTTCAATCTTATTTGATGACAATGAATACGAGGAAGTGGCTTCCCACCTGATCAGTGGAGATCCATTGGAGTTTACCGATACCAAGGCCTATAAGGACCGTATCAAGACCACCATTAATAAGTCGGGATTGAAAGACGCATTGCGAGTGGGTTTTGGAAATTTAGAGGGCAAGAAAGCCGTAGTAGCCTGTATGGATTTTGGATTTATAGGAGGAAGCATGGGCTCTGTGGTGGGAGAGAAATTTGCGAGAGGAGTAGACAAGGCAATTGCAGAGAAATGTCCATTTATTTGCATCTCAAAGAGTGGGGGAGCGCGCATGATGGAAGCTGGTTTCTCACTGATGCAAATGGCCAAAACATCTGCTAAATTGACTCAATTGGCGGATCACCACTTACCATATATTTCATTGCTTACAGACCCCACAACCGGAGGCGTTACGGCTTCATTCGCGATGTTAGGCGATATCAATATTGCGGAGCCCAAGTCCTTGATTGGATTTGCCGGACCAAGGGTGGTCAAGGAGACCATCGGTAAAGATTTACCAGAGGGATTCCAGAGTGCTGAATTCGTATTAGAGCACGGATTTTTAGATTACATCGTCGGCAGAAAGCAACTCAAGTCTCGATTAGCCATGAGCATTGCGCAGATGATGTAGAGAGTCAGCATATCCAATTTTTAAGTACTGATATGAATAAAATAGGAATAATGCCAATGGGAATGACCGGGTTTATTCATCTTCATCACAACTTTTGGTTGAATTAATGTTTCCCGGTATTGTAAGTTTAAAAAAAGAGCGATACGGTTCATCGATGTCCGAGTACCAATATTTGTATTTCCAGCGCCTTACCCCACCATGCCAAGAGCAGGCTCCAGATCCGGTAGCTTGAGAATATGATTCATCGCAGCATTCTGCTCCTATTCTTTTGGATGTAGAGCAGGAAATTATATTCCCAACGAAAAGGTACAATATTAAAAGCACTATTCCATACCATTTAATGTTGCTCAGCGAGTTATTTTCATTACTCATTTCTTTTAGTTTATTTTTTTTATTTGATTAAATTCAATTGGTTGTGAATTGCGAATAAATGGTTCTATTCAAATGGATTAATCCTAGAATGTGATTTAGAATATTGATTGCAAAATTTTTCTTTTGTCTTATTGATTTTATAATCGGTTGTCAGGTCAGAATTTTTAATTGGTACTATCGACTATCTAAAAGATAGAAATTCAAGCAAGCAAATAACGGGAAGTTCAATTGTAAACAGATCAGATGAAAAGGGAGAAAGAATTTTAAGATGTACTTTGACAAGAAATTACGGCAAGATGGTAATGGTATTTCTAGTTGTTTTTAAAATAATTGCTTCCAAGATTATTTAGGTAACTAATCGTCTTTTCATCAAACGAATCTAATGTAATGATTGGGATTGAGACTTGAGTAGAAATCTCATTCACTACAACAATTTTTTCTGTCCTTACGTTGTATTCGCTCTCTTCTATTTCTAAAAAATTAGTCAATAAATTTACAGATTTTTTATACAAACCTTCACCTGAAAGATTCCCTAAGCTTTCTTCGTCATAGCCTATTAATCTCATATTAGCAATTTTTGAGTAATATTTAAATTTGTATTTTTCGCAGTATCGGCCATTTCCAAAACAACCGCCAAAATTTAAAACAGCGTTCTCAAAAGTTAAGTCGTATCCTGGCGCTTGCGCTATGGGTATGTAATAAAATGTATTTTGTAATGAATAGGTTGAGCTCATATAAATTAATAAGTAGTAATACTCGTCTTGATCTTTCTTGCTACATAGAATTGCTAAATCGCTGATTCCATCATTATCAAAGTCCTTATCGACTCTAACAGCTCTTTCGGAAAAGTCTATAAAAGTTGCGTATCCTTTAGGAAGATTGTAATTTATTTGCCCATTACAGCATAAGGCAAAAAGTAGTGCAAAACCATTTACGACGATTCTTTTATTCATAGTTATCAAATTTAGGTTATTCTCCAAGGCCCTTTGTCTTTCGCAGACCTTCTTTATTTTTTGTTTTTTTAAACTTACCCATAACGGTTGGCGTGCAGGCGATGTTGCCTTGTGTTGTCCCGATGCTTCGGGACGGCAAGGCAATATTGCTTACACGCTGTTAGCAACTGGTTTGTGAATTTAGAAGCCATTTTGAATGATCTGTCTGATTTCTTGAATAGATGGAGCATGACCTTGCCCAGTATTTACATTTCCAAATTCAATAAAATTATTATTTAAATATGGAGCGCAGAAATTCTGAGTATATAAAGAAGGTGGGACAGAAAATGAATAATGAATCCTCTGATTGGGGAAAATTAAACCATTTAAAAAATTAAAATCGATAAGATTTAGTAAATTGTTTTTGATGAAAACTCTGTCAACTGTTCGAAGTTTGATTCCATGAGTTGGAAGTAAATCTAATATTAAAATGTTTTGATTTGATAAATTAATGAGAGCTTGTTGTTTAGATAATTGCATTGTTTGATTGGGAGTTGAGTTTGGGAAAACTCCTCTGTAGTATCGATATAAATACATGTCGGTTGAGTCGGATACATTATTATTCAAAGTATTTTGGTGAAAAATATAATTTGAATTATTTATGTAAATACCGCTTGGCGCTGATTCAGCAATAAAAATACGGGGTGGTCGTAACGCGTTAGAGTTGGGTATATAGATATTCTGGTAGTAATCCGTCCAATCATTTTCAAATTGGTTAAAACTGGCAAAGTTTCTTAAATTGTGCACTCGAATTGAAACTTGACCAAGAAAGTAGTCGTATTGTTGATTGTTCATAATGTTAATTATACAGATGTAAGCAATTCCTTGTCTTTTTCATTCGGAACTTTTCTGCCATCAAAGACTGTTCGAATTATTTCACCAAGTATCCGAAATTTTTTGCCGTCTGAACTGCTTTCGCTAAGCAAATAGGCCAGTTGATTGTCTAAAAAAGTAGATTGCAAGTCTTTAATATACACCTTTTCCTGATAATATATTTCGAGACCAACTCCCGGGGAAGAAGATACACTTGTGCATAATGCATCAGCTAATTCATCAGTAATTACTTGAGGACCTGGAATTCGCTTAGACCATTCATAATAGTCTACGAAGTTTTTTAGTTTAGGATTTTCTTTTTGAGCTCGTTTTACAATTTTGTAAACAAGCGGGTATATTTCTTTTCCTTTCATATTGTATGAGTTTTATTTTCAAACTTGTTGCTAACGTTCTCGGGCTTTGCGTTCGGGCGGGTTTCTGAGCACAAAGCTCAAAGTTTACACGTCACCCCGCCAGATGCAAAACCCGTGTTAGTGGTAGTTATTTTCCTATTAACTCAATAATTTTATTAACAGTTTGCCAAATCAATAGTCCAACTGAATAACCCCCAATAATACCTGTTAGCAGTCGGGAAATATTGTTATGATACAACTTCTTTTTGTTTTGAAGATACCAGTCGCCAAACATTATTATTAGTCCAAGTGGAGCTAACCATACTGACAACATTGGAAATGTAAAATAATTTATTACAGCAACAATATGTCCAATACAAGCACCCAGGCACCTTGCACAGAAATTCATTGGTTGTCCTTTTATTCTGAAACAACGTTCTGGTATTCCATGGCAGCCTAAATTGTAATCCTTTAATAGACTTACCATGTATGCTTGCAATTTAAGCAAGTAACGATAACCTTATTTTTTCCACTGGTTCCGCATAAAAGACCGAGAGGTCCGACTAATAATGCTCCGCAACAAGCTTTACCGCCACTAAAACCTTTTTTGTCCGCATGAATTGATGTTGAGCCACATTTAGGGCACTTAACTTGATTTTCCATATATTATTTATTTAAAGATTTTTGCTATCAAATGTAGGCCTAAATTACCACTAACTTTTAGCGTGTACGCGCATACCCAGAGGGTTCCGCTTAAACGCTGTTATGGGTTGGTTAAAAAAGAAATATAAATGCTGCAGCTGCACTCGATGAACCACCTGTGTAATATCCTAATATATACCTGCTCGATTCAGAGCCACCGCTATCTTTTGAAAGTATTTTTCCATTACTATAATATCCTAATATGTATCTACTCGATTCAGAACCACCGCTATCTTTTGATAGTATTTTTCCATTGCTGTAATACCCTAGTATGTATCTACTCGATTCAGAGCCGCCGCTATCTTTTGATAGTATTTTTCCGTTAGTACAATATCCCAAAACATATCTACTCGATTCAGAACCGCCGCTATCTTTTGATAGTATTTTTCCATTGCTGTAGTATCCTAGTATATATCTGCTCGATTCAGAACCACCGCTATCTTTTGATAGTATTTTACTTTGTGCATTCGCAAACCCAAACGTGAGCAACATAGTTGCTAAAATCAATAAATTTTTCATTTTGTTATTTTTTAAAATTTGTTCTTACTCTTATCGATTTTCGGAATTCTCGCTTTTTTTTTCAGTGGTTTTCTTGTCTCCACTTTCCTGTCTGTCACTTTAGGTGGTCAGCCTGCCTTGAACCTCTTTGTATTTTTAACTTGCCCATAACGTGTTGCAGCTACCCGAGGGTGGCGAATTCGAAGCACTTCACTTGCAACCAAGCAGAAACTTTGATAGAATCCTAAAGCTTGATTTAACCACTGAACCGCCACTTTTGGGTAGGTGCTGTTATGCAGCGTGCAATGTGCGTTTTGAACCATATTTCTAGTCCTTTACAATAAATTTTCCATTTAGTTGGTCTGATTTTAAATAGTATAAACCAGGTTTTAGATTTCCTACTGGAATTTTGTCTGAGTCATTAGGTTGAATTATTAATATTTGTCCGTTTGCATTATATACTTGAATATTACTCAGCTTTTTAGAGAAGTGTAATACGTTTTCAGTTGGATTGGGAAAGAGAATAATCGAATGATCTGTTTCTAAATCAGTTAATCCGACAGATTGAGAATAGAATTCTAAGATAATTATACTCATTGGTGGCATTACATAATTACCTGATCCATTTGTAGTAGCAGTTGATTCTATAATCGTTTCTGATGTGTTGGATGTAGCTGTATAAACTTTCGCATTGACTAAATTGTAACCTGAAACACCATTTACCTGAAGTGGTAATGTATTGTTTCTGTCTCTATTTACGGCAACAATATTTAAACTGTTGAGATCACTTGAAATAAAGGCATTTGATCTGATTGCATAGGGGTTTCCATCGCTTGCTGCTGGAGAGCTTGTGGTAATCGATACAGAATTATCTAAAAATGCTGGTTTCAAAATTTTGTAAAGTTCCCCGCCGGGTAAGAGAGTGTAATCAGCTGGTCCATTTTTTCTAATCGGATGCCATTGTGCAAGTGCATTTCCGTACACCCAAAAATTAGCCCTTTCTATCGTGGATTTTTGCGAAAGCATTAGAAGTGCGTCTGCTTCGAATATAGCTCCTTCCCATTGCATTGCTAAATTTTGTTGCGCGAGTGTTGAACCTATTTGAGGATTGATGGCATGAGCATAATCACCAATAAATACTTTTATATTTTGAGTGGCTGCAGCATTAACCACCGAATTGATTAAAGTATTGATTGAATTGATACTGGGAGAGTTGGTCAATGGATCTTCATCACCAAAAAAATGCTGGGAAAGACCGTATATTTTACCTTGTTGAGCTAAACTGGAATTAATCATTGCATTTGCCCAAGTGCCGGTAGACCCATTACCGTTGGTAGGTAAAGTTATCTTTATTGTAGGGTCAACAGCAAGCATGGCATTTATAATAGGTGTAACATCAGTAAGATATAAATTACCTGCAGCAGCTGAACCTCCGTATTCATTAGTGGACCAGGGTTCATTGCCGATATTCCATATCTTTATGTTGTATGGTTGTGGGTGACCATTAGCTGCTCTTAATGCAGCCCAAGGATGATTTCCATCGTCAGGGCTATTGCAATATTCAACCCAATTAGCATTACTATTGATTACATTTGGAATTGCGGCAAGTGCCTGTGTTGAATTTAAATTGGAATTGGTAGCGTCATAGATAGGAACCATAATTTGAATGTCTTCTCCCGTTAAACCTTTGGCTTCGCACATTGCCATAAACTCATCAAAGCCGAAGTTGACAGGTTGAGGGGGGCCTTGAGTTCCCATTAAATCTTGATTGGGTCTTGCTCCTATTTGGCCCAATGTGTCAATAGATTTTTTCCACTCAAAACCAACAGCAATTCCATTGCCCGGATACCTGACTGTCGTATAAGGAAAATCAATAAAAAGGCTGTCCACTTCCGGAATAATTGTAGCGTTAGCATTATGATAACCAATTTGACCATTAGCACCATTTGCTGTTAGACTCGACCTAGAGTCATAGGTTATTCCAAATAGTAATTTCGTTTGAATCATCACATTCGTATTCACATTATTAACGGTGATACTCGCAACTTGAGCCTTTGATTGCTTAAAGGTAAGCGTTAATAGGAGTGCAAATACGAGAAAGGAACATTTTCCTAAGAAGTTATTATTCTCTTTCATATCAAATTGTTGTTGTTGTGTCTTGCATGATGCATAACGTTTTGCAGATTGGCGATGGGCGGGATTTTCAGAACAAAAGTTAATTCGGA
>CAZJCQ010000018.1:0-40762 GCA_964544665.1 uncultured Chryseobacterium sp.
CGGAGAATGTAGCGGGTATGTGGGGTGCGGCCAATGATGGAATCATGATGCGATCAGACTATATTGGAAGCATTGGCACGAGTTCAACTTCCCGGTCTCGAACCTTAACTCATGAGGTCGGACATTGGCTGAATCTCATGCATACCTGGGGAGATAGTAACGAGCCGGGTTTGGCCTCCAATTGTGACATGGATGATCAAGTGGATGACACCCCAAACACAATTGGTTGGACCACCTGTAATTTGCTAGGAGCGACCTGTGGAAGTCCATTAGACAATGTTCAGAATTACATGGAATATAGTTATTGCTCACGGATGTTTACCTTGGGTCAAAGAGACAGGATGAGAGCTGCGCTGACCTCCTCAGTCGCTCAGCGCAATCAATTGATTACCGCTTCCAATTTACTCAATACAGGAGTCACCAATCCTGCGTTGTGCAATGTTGATTTTTCCTCTCAAAAATTGGTAGTTTGTGCAGGAGATTCAGTAGGATTCGTTGATTTAAGTTACAACGTTCCTACGCAATGGAATTGGAATTTTGGTGATGGAAATACCCTTTCTGGAAACGACCCGAGTATCCATCAGAATCCATATCACATCTACACTCAACCTGGAGTTTATAACGTGACATTGACCGCATCGAATAGCACAGGTTCGATGTCTGAAGTTAAAAATGGATTAATAACGGTTTATGATGCGGGTAGCTTGACTTTGCCCATTTGGGACGGATTTGAAGAGCCACAAATCAATGCCAATCGTTGGGCGAAGTGGAACGAACAAGGCGATGAGGGTTTTGTTATCACCACCAATGCGGCTTATACCGGCGATCAATCGTTGTTTTTACAGAATGTTTCGGTGGATGTAATTGGAACAAGGGATGCCATTATTTCGGCTCCTTTCGATTTGTCCGGTCAAGATACCGCATACGTGAGTTTTAAATGGGCTTGGGCCAATCGCACGGTGAATACCAACGATGTGCTCCGCGTAAGCGCTTCAGGAGATTGTGGCCAAAATTGGACCGTGTTGAGGACAAAACAAGGGGTTTCTAATCTTCCCTCGGCTCCAGACAACAATGGCAACTTTGTTCCCACAGGCCAAGATCAATGGGACAGTGATATGATTACCATTACCAATGCATCTTACATGACTTCGAATTTTCAGTTGAAATTTGAATTCACAGCCAAAGGGGGGAACAATTTGTACATCGATGACATCAATGTGTATGGTCCAGAAGGCATGAGTGTGAATGAAAAATTAGGGCTAGCCTCGATGCACGTATATCCAAACCCCAGTGAAGAGTCCATGACGCTTGAATTATCAGGTTGGGGAAGAGGTCAGTATGAAATTCAACTCATCGATGCAGAAGGACGTTGGGTGTGGAATCAAACACCATTGGCATCTTTTGGAAATACAACGTTGGTAAACATTCCCCAACAGCCCGCCGGCATGTATTTGGTGAAAGTTCAGAATGGGAAAGAAGTGATGACAAAAAGATTAATTTTCAAATAATGAAAAAACAAAAAAGCAATACGGTGAATGCGGTCAAGGTGATCTTGTGTGACATTACCAATAAAAAATTCCTTCAGCCCTTTACAAAATCGGAGGTAGATTTTATTCAATCTGAAATTAAGAACAAGAAGGACAAGGTATCGATTCAGCATTTTGGCGATTGTCGATTCTACTATTTTGTGGACACCAAGGATAAGAGTTATGCGGCTATCGAAAAGTGGAGAGTGAAGGGAAATGAAATGTTGCTTTGGGCGAATGCCAATAAATGGGAAGCCATCCAATTAGAAAGTCAAGGGGTAGATGAGCCAATCGTCTTTGCTTTTGCGGAAGGGATGGCCTTGGGAAATTATAAATTCACCAAGTATTTTTCTGACAAGTCGAAGTCTCAGGGAGGAGTACAACATTTATATATTCAGGATACGCAGTTATCTGAAGCACAACAACGGAAATTGTATGCATTGGTGAATGCCAATCATTTGACAAGGGATTTGATCAATGAGCCATCCTCTCATCAAAGTGCCGAGGAGTTTTCCGCTCAAATGATGAAGGCGGGTAAAGAGGCTGGATTTAGTGTAAAGGTTTTGCACAAAAAGCAAATCGAATCCTTGAAGATGGGCGGATTGCTGGCGGTGAATAAAGGTTCCATAGCGCCTCCCACCTTTACCATTATGGAATACAAAGGACCCAAAGCAAAAAATAAACAGCCGATAGTCTTGGTTGGAAAAGGAGTAGTATTTGATACCGGTGGATTGTCTTTAAAGTCAACTCCCGGATCGATGGATGAAATGAAGTGCGATATGAGCGGAGCTGCAGCTGTGGTTGGACTTATGCACGCCATTGCTTCTAATAAGTTGCCATTGTATGTGGTTGGATTGGTTCCAGCTACCGATAATCGCCCGGGGATGAACGCAGTTGCTCCTCAAGATGTCATCACTATTTCGGATGGCACAACCATAGAAGTAATGAATACGGATGCTGAGGGCAGGCTGATATTGGCAGATGCCTTGGTTTATGCCAAACGCTATAAACCAGAATTGGTCATAGATCTGGCCACCTTAACTGGAGCGGCGGTAAGAGCAGTTGGATCGTATGCGTCGGCTATTATGGGGACCGCGGATGAAAAGGTAATGAAGGCAATTGAAAAAGCCGGCTTTGAGGTGTGGGAAAGAACCATGGAATTTCCATTGTGGTCCGATTACGGAGATGAGCTCAAGAGTGAGGTAGCTGATATGAAAAATTTGGGAGGCGGTAATGCCGGCCATATTTCAGCCGCTAAATTCTTGCAACATTTCACCGAGTATCCTTGGGTGCACATTGATATAGCGGGAACTGCCTGGAATAATGGAACGCAAGCGTATCGTCCAAAGGGAGGAACGGGAGTTGGTGTAAGAATGCTCTACCGATTCTTGGAGCATCATTATATGGGGAAACAATAGGTGTTTTTCATTACACACTATTTTCTAAGTTTAAGTAGTTTTTAAGAAATATCGCCTTAAATTTGAAGCATGAGTTGTGTTGGGCGAAAATTCTTGCTAAGAAATTTGTGGGCTACAACGATCTGGTTGTTAGCGGTCGTATTCCTTTTTACGTCCTGTCTTCAATCGAGAGATGTATACTATATGAACGGAATTGGGAATCAAGAAGTAAACATCTTGAAAGAATATCAAGACCCGAAAATAAAAATTGGCGATCAAATCAGTATTTTTATTTCCAGTACCAACATGGAATCGGTGGTTATTTTTAACCTCCCCAATTTTTCGTCCACCCAACAAAATAATAGTATCAATGCGGGAGGAAACAACACCAATCCTTTATTAGGGTTTATAGTTGATGCTAATGGAGAAGTGAATATCCCCAAATTGGGAAAAGTAAAGTTGGATGGATTGACATTTAGTGAGGCGAAAAGCGTTTTGGAAGGCAGATTGAAAGAGTATGTCAAGGATCCCATCGTTCAAATGAGATACCTGAATTTCAGGGTGTCGGTACTGGGAGAAGTCGAGAATCCAGGAACTTTTAACGTGACCTATCAAGATCTGAATATTTTTCAAGCGCTAGGGATGGCTGGTGATTTGACCATTTTTGGAAAAAGACATTCAGTTATCGTTATGCGTAAGAATGGCGAAAAATGTCAAGTGTCACGTGTCGACCTCACTTCTGCAGATTTAATCAAATCACCCTTCTTTCAGTTGCAGTCAGGAGATGTTATCTATGTGGAACCGAATGAAACAAAATTAAAGGTGAGCAGTTCTTTTTATCAAACTTGGCCTGCCATTACTTCAGGTACCACCTTGTTGGTTCTTTTGCTAACCTTAATTATCAAGTAGAATGGCATTAGAAACCTATGAATTCAAGGAGAATTTTGCATTGGACAGACAGTTCAACGTATTTACTTATTTCCGTAAAATTCTTTTGATCTATTGGATTTTTTTCGTCGTTAGCATCGTCGTCTGTTTTACCATCGCCTTTGCTTATTTGCGGTATACGCCTCAAACCTATGAGGTAAATAGCAAAGTTTTAATACGCGATGAATCGAGTGCCCGATCTGTCAATAGTCAGGATTTGTTGAGTGAGTTGGATTTGTTCAATGGGGTGCTAAAATTGGAAAACGAAATTGAGATTATTCAGTCTCCTGAGATTATCGAGAAGGCGGTATTGGCAACGGGTTCTCAAATTAGAATTTCAAGGCATAAGTCCATCAATGAGGTAGTGGTTGATTTTAATTTCCCGATTCGTTTGATGCCGGTTCGTCCTGATTCAGTTGAGTCAGTAGCTGAATTGTCAATGCGATTTAGTGTGGATTCGGCCATTTTTCATATTGCGGGATTGACCTATCCATTAAAAGATGGATCGGTGATTAACATTCCCAATGTTGGGGACTTTTACTTATTCTTAATAGAAAGTGATCTCAGGCAATGGGAAATATATGACTATACGGTAAGCGTGGCCTCCTTATCAGAGGAAGTAGCGCGAGTAAGAAGTTCTTTGACCGTAAGTCCAGTGGGAAAAAACAATAGTGTGATTCAATTATTTCTTCAAACGGAGAATCCTTCTCGCGGTAATGACTTATTGAATGCCATTATCAATGAATATGGTCAAGCGAGTATTGAAGATAAGCGTCAAATGGCGCAGTACACTTTGAATTTTATTGAACAACGATTACTGGTCGTCTCATCAGAGTTAGATAGTGTGGAGAGAAACATTGAACGCTTCAAGGAGCAGGAAAACGTGGTGGATCTTCAAGCTCAGAATCAATATTATTGGGAAGGTCTAAAAACCAAGGATATATCATTGGCGCAATTGAAGATGCAGTTGGCTGTGCTTGACGAGGTCGAGCGCTATATCAGCAGCAACGAAAGCACACCCGGTTTGGCACCTTCACTCATGGGTATTAATAGCGATTTGTTACATATTCTTTTACCGAAATTGTATGCGAAGGAAGAGGAATACAACAAGCGCAAGTCAATGTTTTTACCCAATGATGAAACGCTTCAAATCTTAGAGGGAGAAATTTCAGTATTGAAAAATAGCATTGTATCCAATGTGAGGGAGGTTCGAAAGTCGATCAACATTGGAATTCGCTCACAGGAACAGGATATTCAAAATCAATTGTCAGCGCTGGGATCTCTGCCCCAAAAAGAACGAATGTTATTGGATATTAGTCGTCAACAATCCATTAAAAATGCGATATACAGTTTCTTGCTAGAAAAGCGTGAAGAGGCGGCGATATCAGTGGCCTCGACGATCAGCGATTTGCGCGTCATTCAAAAGGCTCAAGCCAATTATACTCCGGTGAGTCCTAAGAAAAAATTGATATATAGTATCGCATCTTTATTGTCCATCGTTATTCCTTTTTTGATCATATTAATGAAGGAACAATTGAATACAACGATTCAATTCAGGTCGGATATTGAAGCCAGAACCAAGCTTCCCATCATTGGGGAGATTGTACTGGATAATGATGAGTCCGGACTTATTAAGATGGAACGGAATCGTTCTTTTATTGCAGATTCTATACGTGCCGTAAGAACGAAATTGGGGTATTATTTAGACGATGAGTCGAAAAAGGTCATCTTGATTTCCTCCAGTATTTCTGGTGAAGGGAAATCATTCTTGTCATCCAATTTAGCGCAGAGTTTTGCTATAATGGGCAAGAAGACTTTGGTGGTGGGAGTCGATTTAAGAAAAGGAATAATTCATAAGATTTTTAGGGTTTCAGCGAAAGTGGGATTATCGAATTATTTGATTAATAAATTGGATTGGAGAGATGCGTTGTGTACCAACGAAATACCGAATTTATATATTTTGCCGTCAGGACCAGTACCTCCGAATCCTGCGGAGTTATTGAATAATGGTCGCTTTGAGAACTTTATCAAAGAGGCCAGGCAAGAATTTGATGTCATTATCATCGACACTCCACCATTGGGATTGGTTCCCGATGCAGAGATCATTTCTCATATAGCCGATGTGTCCTTGTTTTTAATTCGCCATGATCACTCACCAAAAGATGCGGTTCTGCGAGTAATCGGAGATATTGATCAAAAATCGAGTTTTTATCCAGCAGCAGTGGTATTCAATGGAATCAAAAAACGAGGTTTTGGATTCGTGTATGGTTATGGTTATGGCTATGGCTATGGTTATGGCTATGGTTATGGATATGGTTACGGCTATGGAGAAGAAGATAAATTGGATTCAGAGTGGAAAAAGCGAATGAAGCGATGGAAGCGAAATTGGCTTGGGGTGTTTAATTATTTCTTCAAAAAATAAATGAGAGAGAGATTAAAACTTCATCTGTCATCCTCATTTTTCAAGAATTTTTATATTGTACTTTCGGGTAGTGTATTGAGTCAGGTGGTGGTAGTATTTACCACTCCTATTTTGTCGAGAATATTCTCCCCAGAAGACTTTGGTGCTGCAAGTGTTTTTTTTTCTTTATCCGGTTTTTTTACCATTTTATCGACGTTGCAATTTGAGGGGGCAATCATGCTACCGAAGCGCAATGTGGATGCCATTGCCCTGGTGGTTTTGTCGTCTGGATTGTCCGTAGCGAGCGCAGTGCTTTTGTTCTTTGGATTATGGGTGGGACATGAGACCTTTTTAGGTTGGTTTCACATGGAGTCACTGAATCGATTTTGGGCATTGATACCGCTGTCTGTATTGATTTATGCTCATTATGCCATTTTAACCAATTGGGTAACTCGTTTGAGTCAGTATAAAACGGTTGCCTATCGTCAGTTTTTTCAAAGTGTTTCACAGACAACGACTAAAATTATTTTAGGTAAGTTGTCATATTTAACAACCGGATTAATTTTGGGAACCATTATGGGTGTGGTGTCTTCTTTGTTTATCTTAATGCGAGGAAGATACAAGGATGTTATTCGGATTTTTAATTTGGTAAAGTGGAATCGAATAAAGCGAGTGGCAAAGCAATATGAAAAATTTCCGAAGTATACGCTTTTTCAAGGATTGCTGGATACTTTTCAAGAGTCCATTTTGTGGTTGATGATTTCTTTGCTCTATGGAAATCAGTTGTTGGGCATATTTAGTTTTACACTGTCGTTATTACAAAAGCCCTTGCAGGTCATTGGAAATTCTCTAGGACAAGTATATTATCAGGATATCAGTAAAAAGTTTGCCCATCGGCAGGAGATCCATACCGATACGATACGATTGGTTAAATTATTGGCGTTAGCAGCGGGTTTGGTTTACCTTCCTATTCTGTGGTTGGGTCCTTGGTTATTCGATTTCTTCTTTGGAGATGTGTGGCGAGAGAGCGGTGAGCTCGCTCAACTGATGGCCATTTGGTTGATCTTAAAAATGATCAGCTCTCCCATATCTTCCGTGCCCAATGTGACCGGCCAACAAGGTACTTATTTCTCCTACACCTTGATCATGAATATAATTCCGCTTGCGATTTTTTCGGTAGGATATTTTTTCGGAATACATTTTCATCAGGTGGTGATGTGGAATTATATCGTATTGACGTTGTTTTTGGCTTTTTATATTCGTTGGATTCTCCAATTAACTCGACGATCTTTTAATCGTATTTGAAACAAGTGATGAAAAAAAAGAGATTGTTGTTATTCACGGTTTCCTATCCCTACGATTTCGCAAAAGAGGCTAATTTTATTTTACCGGAACTAAAGTATTGGCAGTCCCAATATGATGAGGTGGTTTTGGTTCCTTCTTTGGTAAAGGGCGTAGCTGATCCAAGTGAAACGCATGGTGGTTGCGAAGTAGATGACAGTTTGGCAAGGGCGTTTATTGCATCTTCTCGGATCTTTTGGTTTTTTCGATGGGTTTTTTGGAAGTACTATATTCAATTGTTTTTTCAAATTTTAAAGAACGCACCACTTAAAATTTCGTTGTACATCAATGGGGTATTTTTTGTGATTCGAATTTTAATAGCCAAAGAATTTCTTAAGACGGTTGGGGATTCCCAACAGGTGGATGGTTTTACTTTCTGGAACACCTTCGTTACGGCAGCATTGGCATCAGAGAAATCCTGGAAAGGAAAGCGTTGGACGCGGGTTCATGGAGATGATTTTTATCCGGAACGTCAAGGGGGTATGATTTTTTTCGAGCGGCAGACCTATCGGAAATTGGATAAAGTTGTTTTTGTTTCTCATTTGGCACAAGACTATTGGCGTAGTCGGCATCCGATGCTAAACACGCCTACCGAGGTTCGTTATCTGGGTGTGAATGTACCGGAACAATGGAAGGTTTCTATTCTACTGCCCAGTCTAAGACCATTTAAAATATTTTCATGTTCAGGTCTCAATCCAATTAAACGAATTCCACTTTGCCATCAACTTATTGCTAAATGGAATGAACTGCACCCTGAATATACCATAGAATGGCATCATTTAGGAGCCACAACGGAGGAACTTGCCAATTGGATAGGCGAGGAATCAAGCGTAATAGGTCATGGTTGGATGTCCCAATCAGCGGTACTTGATTGGATTCGCAAAGAGAATCCTTTTTGTCTAGTGAGTGTGAGTGAATCCGAAGGCTTTCCTGTGAGTATGCAGGAAGCGATGCTCTGTGGTGTTCCTATTCTAGCAGCAGCAAATGGAGGAATGGTGGAGGCCGTAGCGATGTGTAAGGGTTGGAGTTTACCTGCTTCCCCAGTGTATTCAGATTTTGAGAAGCATATTTCACAATGGATAAAATTGACAGATGAAGAAATATTGGCGCATCGCCAATTCACTTTAAATGTAGCCAATGCTCAATTTTTGCGTTAATTTTACAGAAAGAATCTAGTAAAATTTAAATGCAAGTCTGTACGCGGTGTTTGATGGATGAGAGCGATGTGAATATTCGGTTCACCGCTGAGGGATTTTGCAATCACTGTGAGACTTCTATCCAACGTTGGAAATCACCTGAGTTTCAGAATAAGTCACTTATTCAATTGGAGCTGGAGAAGTCATTAGAGAAAATTAAACGCAGTGGGAAAGGCAAGCAATACGATTGTATTATTGGTCTGAGCGGGGGGGTAGACAGTACATACGTTGCGTATTTGGTAAAAAAAGTTTTTGGATTACGACCATTGGCGGTCCATTTGGATAATGGATGGAATTCTGAATTGGCTGTCCGGAATATTGATAAAATATTAGATCGACTCGACATCGATTTGGTTACGGATGTGCTGGATTGGGATGAATTCAAATCTTTGCAAAAGGCTTTTTTGAAAGCCTCTGTAGTGGATATGGAATTATTGACTGATCACGCCATCGGCGTCGCATTATGGAAAATCGCCAAGCGATTCAATATTGCTTATTTTATATCTGGATTTAATTTCCAAAGTGAGAATATCATGCCTCCTTCTTGGAGTTATCCCTATAAAATGGATAGTCTTAACATTAAGGATATCAACAAGAAGTTCGGAGAGTTAAGAAAATTTCATTCTTTTCGATTTCTTAGTTTTCCGGAATTTTTCTCTTTTGGAAAAAATCAAATGACCTTATTTCCTATTCTCAATTTTGTTGAGTACGAAAAAAGCAAGGCCATTGAAATTATTTCGAAAGAATTGGGTTGGAGGAACTATGGTAACAAGCATGATGAGTCCGTATTTACAAAGTTTTATCAAGATATTTTATTATTCGAGAAATTTGGAATTGATAAGCGGAAGGCGCATTATTCTAGTTTGATTTGCACCGATCAGATTTCTCGTTCTGAAGCAGCGTCAAAAATTAATAATCCTCCGCTTAGTCCAGATGCGAGAATCAAAAGTATCGATTATGTAAGGAAAAAGTTAGAAATTTCGAGCGAGGAATTTGAAAGCATCATGAGTTCGCCGCCAAGAGATCATTGGGAATTTGCTTCGTATGCAAAAAATAAACAACGAGTTGGGAACGTGTTGAGAAAGTTGAAATTGAGATGAGGGTATTGTTTCTTCAACAAGGGTTAGGCTATGGAGGGGCATCCCAATCGCTCATTCAGATGCAAAAGGCATTGCGTGATGATGTCGAAATTTTCACGGTATTAAAGAAAAATAAAAGATTAAATAAGCAACTCAAACACCTGCTTTCGTCTTCGAAGGAAATCATCGAAATGCATCTTCCTGGTGTGCATAGTTATCCTGAGGGAATTAGCACGGAAGAGGAGTTAGCAATGGCCAATAAATTTTTACCCAATGAATTGGTGAACTTTATCAACGAAAATCAAATTGATATACTTCATGTCAACTCCTCTGTTTTTACCAGTTTATATGAATGGTTGAAACAAAAAACCAGGGTAAAAATTGTAACACATGTTCGCGAGGTCATTCCTTCTGCGAACGATGTGGTCACCCAATTTATCATCCAGCAAATCAGGAAGCATTCTGATTTTATCATTTGTATTGCGGAAGAAGAAGCCATTCATTTTAACGATTTGCAACAATGTAAAATATTGCGTAATCCCGTTGATACTTCCTATTTTCAACCCAATGTGGATCGAGATAACCGTCAATATGTGGTTGGAATGATGGCTAATTTTAATGCCTTAAAAGGTCATGACACATTCGTAGAGGTTGCTAATTTAGCTATGCAGGATGAACAGGGAAGGAATTGGAAATTTGAATTAATTGGAATGCCCGATAGTGGTTTTTTGAGTTGGAAGAATTGGTTGCCTTATGCGGGCTTACGCTATTACCAAAAGATAAGAAGGATGCTCAAGGCGACTATAAATCCGAATGTAAGGGTTATTCCATTTCAATCGGATGTTAAGCCGGCCATTCAGAATTGGCACATCGCGATGAGGTTGGAACGATCCATGAAGCCATGGGGAAGAGATGTTATTGAATGCATGGCCATGGGAATTCCTATGGTTGCATTGGGAAGCAGTGAAGTGATGATTACGCATGAAGAAACCGGTTGGTTGGTGAGAGAGAATAAAGTGGACGAAATTTTCCAGCAATTAAAACGGAGCTTAACAGATCAAGAAAAGTTACAAAGAATTTCAAAAAATGCACGAAATTGGGCTGAGCAACACGTGGGATTGACGAAGTATCGACAGGCGTTAATAAAAATATATAACGACATTCTATAAATGGCTTCTATATTTTTTAATAATAGTAGAAATCAGTGGATCATGACCTTGACCGCTGTGCTATCAATGAATGTGACATTCCAGACCTATGGTTTTTTTATTATCGGAACCGTTTTGGTTACGTTTTATTTGTATCTCTTGCAGCACGGTAACGTAGATAACTTGTTTTCCAATGTGGTATTACTGGTGTTGACTGTCGCATTGGGCCAAGCTTTCATCTTGGAATCATTCAATCTGTACAATTTTGGAGGAGTATTTTTGATCTTTCTGATGCCCTATTTTATTTATGGATCCAACGGAATGGCCTTTTTTACCCAGTACGTTCGGATCATGTATGTTTTTTGTGTCATCTCACTTTTTTTCTGGACACTTCAAAATCTTATTCCCGGAATTGATTATGTACTTTCTGATATTTCGGCTGCCTTGCGTTTGGATCCTGGAAGTAACGAAAGCTTAATCATTTATAATGTAGAACACAGTCGCTCTGCCTTGGGCTTATACAAAAATGCTGGTTATGTGGCAGAAGGAGGTGTGTTTGCTACGTTAATTATCCCTGCATTGTACTTTTTTAATATCGATAAAATAAAACTGTTCAGTAAGGAATCCATCGTCTTTATTATTACCCTTCTGTCTACAGCCTCCACTGCGGGTTATTCCGCTTTGATTTTCTTTTTGTTGATGGTAATGTGGGAACACAGGAAAAAGAGTTTCTCTTTATTGTTAATTCCATTGATGGGCTTTTCCATTTATTACGCTATCATTGAGCTTCCCTTCATGTACGATAAAGTGACCAAGATGTATAATGATGAGATGAATGTGTACGAGGATAATAATCGAGCTACTCGAAAGGGAAGATTTTTAAGTGCGCGGGTGGACATTGATTTGATCATGGAATATCCCCTCTTTGGTAAAGGGATTTTCATGGAATCTCGATATCTAAATGAGGAGGAGAAAGAAATTGGATATAGTAACAGTTATATGGGATTAATCGGAATGGCTTCACGATATGGCTTGATTCTTTGGTTTGTGTATTTCTATTTCTTTTTTGCTTTTCTGCGGCGGTATTTTTTTATTAGAAATCCCCATCCGCAAGGAGGACATAAAATTTTTAAGTTTTGCTTTGTACTTTCTATTCTTGCAGTTTCCATGGGGCAAAATCCTTTTCCCTCACCCATCTATTTGGTAATGGTTTATTGTGGTTATTATTTAACCAGACCGCAGCTCGATTTGCGTAAATTGATGGTACAA
Source organism: uncultured Chryseobacterium sp. (assembly GCA_964544665.1). Lineage (GTDB taxonomy): Bacteria > Bacteroidota > Bacteroidia > Flavobacteriales_D > Sanyastnellaceae > CAMCTV01. Next base: position 12,285 of record CAZJCQ010000018.1, read on the forward strand.
TGAAGATTAGCATCATTACACCTAATTACAATTATGCCCATTTTCTAAATGAGCTATTGGATAGTGTGGTTCAGCAAAATTATCTCCATTGGGAGCATATCATAGTAGATGATGGATCCACGGATGGTTCAGTTTCGATTATCAGATCGTACGTTGATCGTTATCCTCAAAATTTTAAATGTGTCGTTCAAGAGAATGCCGGACAGTCAATGGCTTTGAATCGGGCATTATCGGTGGTGACGGGTGAATTGATCATGTGGATCAATTCTGATGATAGTTTTTGTCCTCATGCTTTTTCAGCAATTGTGAAGGAGTTTGAAAAGGATCCCAATTTAGATGTGCTTTTTGGGGATATTCAATTCATGGATATGAAGGGACGAAATATGTTCTTGCATAGAAATCAGCCATTTCGCTATGTAGAGGCAGCGGCACTTGGATTCACGATGTATGTGAGTTCTAATGCAGTCGTATGGAAATCTGAATTAATGAAATCATTAGATGGTTTTCGACCTGATTTTAAATGCAATATGGATGGTGAGTTTTTCTCACGTTTATTTCATTCAGCAAAATATCAATACGCTCCCATTGCCATTGCCAACTTCCGAAAGCAACCCTTTTCGAAGGCTGCCGAAAATGATGAGCGATGGACCAGCTTGATGAATCATGAAATCAATGTTGAGTTAACGAATAGCAGAGTACAATTGAGAAAAGACAAGGGAGAATTTTTCAATTTATTATTTCCCTTGCTCAAGCGCTGGTATCGAATTAAACGCGGAGTTTATAGAAAATGGACAGGAAGAGATCGTAGTAAGAAGAGGGGGTTAATGGAATATTACAAGTCAGAAAATTCATGAAATCGGCGGTCATCTTTACCTACATACCTTCACCTTATCGCACCATAGTGTTTGATGAGCTTTTCAAGCTTCATCCAGATGCTTTGCAGGTTGTATATATGTCGAAAGGCGATGAAAAATTTAGGTGGAATTCGATTTCTTTGAAGCACGATCATATATTTTGGTCTGACAACTCTACCTCGAGTAATCGCCTATTAATGGGATGGGCAATCTGGAAATACCTGAATCAATTGAATCCAAAAGCGGTAATCACTTGCGGTTTTACCATCCCGATGTTATGGGTGATGCTTTGGGCTTTTGTGAAAGGCAAAAAGAGAATCGTTAATACAGATGCTTGGGTGAAGATTGAGGAGCCCTATTCTTGGTTGCATAAATTAATTAGAAGGTGGATTTATCCTTCTGCACATGCGGTTATTCCGGTTAGTCAGAAAGGAAAACATATGTTTGAGTCTTATGGAGTCAAGGAGGATCGTATTTTTATTTCGCACTATGCAATTGATAATGACAGATCGCAAGATGTTTGGGAATCTTCCAAGCCTTATCACTTGATGTTTTCCGGTCAAATGATTGATAGAAAAATGCCCTTTTTCTTTTGTGATGTTGCGAGCGCGTTGAAAAAAGAATTCCCTCAGCTTCGGGTATTAATTTTAGGAGATGGTGTTTTAAAGGATGCTTTTATTGATCGTTTGCAGAGAGATCAAATCGATTTTCATTATCCGGGTTTTGTGCAGCCAGATGAACTTCCCAAGTATTATGGCGCTGCGCAACTATTTTTGTTTCCCACGTTATCCGACTCTTGGGGAGTAGTAGCCAATGATGCCATGGCTGCGGGGACCCCCGTGATCACTTGTTCTAACGCCGGTTGTAGCCATGAACTTGTCGTAGATGAGGTGTGTGGTTGGGTAAGACCGTTGATCGTTGATGAATGGCTTTCCGTATTGAAAAAGTGTTTAGTAGATAATGCATATTATACGCAGATTAGGCAAGGCGCAATGCAAAAAGTTCAAGATTATCACCCCAAGAATGCCGCAGATCAACTGAAAAAGGTGATTGATTTTGTGCTAAATGAAGGTCGAAATAATGTAGACCCGCTGGAACGAATTAATCGATAAATTTGAGGCACTGATGCCATATATCAAATGGGATCACTTTCGAATGAACCAAAGTAAAAACATCCTCGCCGTCTTAAAAGTACCTCCACCAGTGACCGGTGCAACCATTATGAACGCGGCACTTTTTTTGGGAAAGGATAAATGGACAAGAGTAAAGGTGGATTATTGTACCGTTAGCTATGCCGAGAATATTCAAGATTTGGGGAGCTTTCGAATCAAAAAATTCTTCCGTTTCCTTCAATTGCTTTTCTCTGCTAGCAGATACTTGGCAACCCATTCAAGAAGTATTTTGTATTTTCAAATGTCCATCTTTGGGATCTCTTTCTTCCGGGATTCATTGATACTCATAGTGGCTAAAGTTTTGAGGAAGAAAAGATGTGTGCACTTTCATGGAAAAGGAATCAGGGAGTATGCAGCCGCACATCGATGGTATCGGTTTTGGTTTCGATTCTTGTTGAAGAATCAATTCGCTATAGTACTTACTGAAAATCAAAAAAAGGATATCGATTGGATAGAATGGGAAAATATTTGGGTGATTCCCAACGGCGTTGACGAAAATGGGGAAGTGAAAAAATGGGAAAAGGGGTCCCCATTGAAATGGTTGTTTTTATCGAATTTACTATTAGCAAAGGGTATCGATGATGTCCTTCAGTTGGCACTTTTGATGAAGGGTCAAGAAAACTGGGAAGGTCATATTGTGGGAAAGGAAGGAGATAGAAATGGGGAGTACATCCATCAATTTATTCTTGAAAATCAATTACAGCATAGACTCTTTTATCACGGCGCCGTCTATGGTGAGGAGAAATGGGATCGAATGAGGCAAGCAGATCTATTTATTTTCCCTACCTATAACGAGGCATTTGGTTTGGTAGCCATTGAAGCTATGAGTACCGGTATACCAGTCATTGCTTATGAGGAAGGGGGATTGATTGCGATTATTCAAGATGATAAAACGGGTTTTCTCGTTCCGAAAGGGGATGTTCAGGCAATTTATGAGAGGATTCAACATTATATGGAAAATCATGAGATATTGGTTCGTCATGGACATGCCGGTCGTCAAGTATTTTTGAGTAACTTTACGATGGATTGTTTCATTCAAAACATGAATGATGTTTTCTATGAAATAGCACAAATCAAAAAATAGAAAGATGGGAAAGAAACTATTGATCACTGGGGGTACAGGATCGTTTGGACAAGCTGTATTGCATCGATTTGTTCATGCTGACGATTTTCAAGAAATTAGAATTTTTAGCCGTGATGAAAAGAAGCAAGATGATTTAAGAAAATTAATTCATCATCCAAAGGTAACTTTCTACATTGGTGATGTGCGTGATTCAAGAAGTGTTTCGGATGCTATGGCGAATATTGATTATGTTTTTCATGCGGCGGCTTTAAAGCAGGTTCCTTCATGTGAGTTCTTTCCTATGGAGGCGGTGAAGACGAATATTCTAGGTACAGAAAACGTATTGAATGCCGCCATTAATGCAGGGGTAAAAAAAGTGGTCGTGTTGAGTACCGATAAAGCAGCTTATCCCATCAATGCCATGGGAATGTCCAAGGCATTAATGGAAAAGGTGATGATCGCGAAGTCGAGGAATTTATCGGAGCATCAAACAGTATTGTGTGGGACGAGATATGGAAATGTAATGGCCTCTAGAGGTTCTGTCATTCCATTGTTTATCGAACAAATGAAAAAAGGGTTGCCCCTGACCTTAACCAATCCCAAAATGACTCGATTCATGATGACGTTGGAGGACGCGGTGGATCTGGTTTGGTTTGCTTTCGAAAATGGGAAGCAAGGCGATTTATTTGTTCAAAAATCACCGGCTTGCACCATCGAAACTTTGGCTCAAGCAATGCTATCGCTGTATGACTCCAAAGTAGGAACCAAATTGATCGGAACGCGTCATGGGGAGAAATTATTTGAGACACTCGTAAATAGAGAGGATATGTTAGTTGCGGAAGATTTAGGCAACTATTACCGCATTCCGGCAGATTCAAGAGACCTACGTTATGATCAATTTTATTCTGAGGGTAACGAAACCATCGATTTCATAGAGGAGTATAATTCACATAATACGCAGCAATTAGATGTAGAACAAACCAAACAGTTGCTATTGAAATTAAAGGAAGTAGCGGACGATGTGAAATAGATAGAATAAAATGAAAAGAGTTGGCATTACGGGAGCAGAGGGTTTTTTGGGATCCGCTTTGATGAGGCGATTACAATGGTCAACGGATTTCACTGTTTCGGCTTGTCCACGAAGTTGCTGGGATCATCCAGAAGAATTAGTTCATTGGACATCGCAGCAAGATGTTATCATCCATCTTGCAGGAAAAAACAGAGCCAGCTCACCTGAAGAGATTTACCAGGTGAATGTCGCATTGACGGAGAAATTGATTGAAGCACTGGCCAATCAAAAGAGAGCAATTAAAGTGATTTTTTCTTCCTCTATTCAAGAAAGTAGAGATAATGAATATGGTCAATCGAAAAAGTTGGCCAGAGAAAAATGGCACCACTGGGCGGAAAGTAACGGACAGTCTTTTATTGGTTTACTCATTCCAAATTTATTTGGTCCTTTTGGCAAGCCTTTCTATAACTCCGTTGTGGCGACATTTTGTCATCAAGTGTCAATGGGCGAGGAGCCCAAGATTCAGATAGATGCCCAATTACCCCTGATCCATGTAGATGATTGTGCTTGGGAAATCATTCGATGGATTGAACATGATGCTCCAATCAATGAATGGGTAGAAGTGCAACCTCACTTTTTTGAAAAAGTTTCCGATATTTTGAATTTGTTATTGGAATTCAAGCATCGATACATGAAAAGTGGAGAAATGCCCGATCTTGATTCGAAATGGAAGTTGTATTTGTTTGCCACTTTTCAATCTTATATCCAATGGAAGGAATTTTTTCCATTTAAGTTGAAAAAAAATACAGACGCGCGAGGATCATTTGTCGAAGTCATCCGATTGGCATCAGGAGGTCAGGTGTCTTTCTCTACCACGGTTCCCGGGATAGTAAGAGGAAACCACTTTCATACCAGAAAAATGGAGCGATTTGCAGTAATCCAAGGCAAAGCAAAAATCGCATTTAGAAAAGTTGATGAGTCGGCGGTATACGAGTTTTATTTAAATGGGGAAGATCCATCCTTTGTGGACATGCCGGTGTGGTATACCCATTCCATAGAGAATATAGGGGAGGAGGAGTTACTCACGTTGTTTTGGATCAATGAACATTATAATGAATTGGATCCAGACACGTATTTTATCAATGTTTATCCTTAATGAAGACAATGGAAAAAATAAATTTTAAACTGGTTGTAGTGGTAGGAACGCGACCCGAGATCATTCGATTATCCAGAGTCATTGCCTTGGCAGATGAGATGGTCAATCTAGTATTGATTCATACAGGTCAAAATTATGACTACGAATTGAATCAAGTGTTTTTTGATCAATTGGGAGTAAGAAAGCCTGATTATTTTTTAGAATCAGATACAACGAGTTTGGGCAGCACCGTGGGAGATATCTTGAAAAAAGTAGAACCCATCCTAAAACAAGAATGTCCGAATGCTTTTTTGGTGTTAGGAGATACCAATTCCTGCCTCTCTGCATACATAGCGAAGCGGTTGAGAATTCCGGTTTTTCATATGGAAGCAGGAAATCGTTGTTTTGATTTTAATGTTCCTGAAGAGACAAATAGAAGAATAATTGATCACATTGCCGACTTTAATTTGGTATACACCGAGCACGCAAGGAGACATTTAATTGCCGAGGGCTTGTCTCATAGAAGAATCTATTTGACGGGCTCTCCGATGAAAGAAGTGTTAAATGCCTATGAAGATCAGATCTTAGGATCTGATGTTTTATCTGAATTAGATCTCAAGGAAAAGGACTATTTTGTTTTTTCAATCCATCGAGAAGAAAATGTGGATTACACTATTCAATTAGAAAAGATAGTAGAGACTATTCAGCATCTTTCTGATTTATATCCCATTCCTTTTGTCTTCTCCGTTCACCCAAGAACGTTAAAGCGTTTAGAGGCAAATAATTTATCCCTTCCAAAGAATGTTTTGATGATGAAGCCATTTGGTTTCTTCGAATACATTGCCCTTCAAAGAAATGCAAAATGCGTCATCTCCGATTCGGGTACCATTAGCGAGGAATCATCTATCTTGTCTTTCCCAGCAATTTCTATTCGCGAGAGCATGGAACGCCCAGAGGCACAGGATGCTGGAACGATAATATTGGCAGGAATAGAAAAGCATTCCGTGGCGAACGCAGTAGCGTTGGCAATTAAAGAGTTCGAGCAAAATCAAGGATATGCTCAAATAGCCGCTGATTATGAAATTGAAAATACTTCATGGAGAGTATTGAAATTAATGCTGGGTAATGCGGGTTTAAATGCAAAATGGAATAATCTGCATCAGATGTAATGGAGAATGAATACCCATTGGGATTAAAGGTTACGAATTACACCTTAAATGAGCTAGATGCATTTACGGATCAAGTGGTAGAAGATCATGTCCCTTCTGTTTTTTTTGGATATAGTCTGGGATATATTACCTTGTTTAAGAAGTATCCAGATCTATTTCAGGTTGTAAATGATTTTGATTTTATGCTCTGTGATGGTGTTCCTTTTAATTGGTTTCTTCGATCCATTGGCGTGAAGTTGAAAACGGTAATGTCCATACCCGAGTTTTGCGATTGGATGGTTAAGAAGTGCAATCGAAAGAGATGGTCTTGCATGATCATAGGTGGCACAGAGGAGATCAATAAGAGAGCAACGGAGAATTTAAGGAGGAAATATAGCGATGCAAAATGGATAGATGGTAAGAATGGATATTTTGACAAAGAGGAATCAGAGCATATTTTGCATTACGTGAACCAGCATCAGCCAGATGTGTTAATGATTGCGATGTCTACCCCGATGAAAGAGAAATTTGTACTAAAGTACAAAGGTAGATTAAAGGCATCTATTATTATTCCTTGTGGCGGAATGGTCGATGTTTTTGCGGGAAAGACAAACAAAAGTCCCAAATGGATCAAGAAGATGGGGCTCGCTACGTTTTATCGCATTGCGCAAGAACCTAGAAGACTTCTAATTCATCACATGAAAATGGTGGGAGAAGGTCTCTTTAAGTTTATTCCGATTGCCTGGTGGAATGTGTTTGTCAAGAGGAAACGTGGGGTCGAAGTAATAAAGTCTTATGTAAAAAAGGAGTTGTAGGTTATGTGTGGAATATTTGGAATAATCAATAAGAATAATACAACTGGAACTGCAACAACTGCAGCTTGGAATAGCTTGATGGAATCTTCTCTCTCCAGAGGAAAGGATTCGTCAGGAATTGCTTTCATTGATTCAGACTCGAGCAGAGTAGATATCGTGAAAGGAAATATCCCTTTAAATATTTTGTTGAAATCGAATGAGTATCAACAATCATATAAAAAGGCAATGAAGCTTTCCACTTTTTTTGCCATGGGACACACTCGATTGGTAACCAACGGATCTTCATTGGATAATGGAAATAACCAACCGGTTTGTGCAGGAGAAGATTTATTAGTGCACAATGGCATTATTGTAAATGCGGAGGATTTATGGAGCAAGAATAGTGAATTGATTCGTGAAAATGAAATTGATTCGGAAGTCATTTTGAAATGTCTAAAACGAGAATTAGTCAATCATCCTTTTGATTTTATTCAAAAAACGAATGTTCAACTAAAAGGGACTTATTCCTACGCTTGCGTATTTCCTTCTAGAAATTGGTTAATACTTTCCTCTAATAATGGATCACTGTATTATATAAATGATCAATCGAAATTTTATTTTGCGAGTGAGCGTGTTTTTTTGGAAAGGGCAATAACGCAGAGCAGTGATTATATTCATCAGATCACGGGTGGTGAGTTTGTAATTTTTGATTTTGATGATTTGATATTATTTGAGAATGAGGTTCCTTCTCCTCCCATCGATTCATATTCAAATCATACAGAGGATGAAGAGCCATTCGAAATAGTCATTCGCGATATCAACTCAAGTCATCAAGGTGTTAAAGTGATGGATGTCCGAAATTTTTCGAGTCCACAATATTCCGCCCAGCGAGCTTTGTTAGAGTTTAATTGGGATGAAATTAAATACCTAAAGCGATGCACAAAATGTGTTTTACCGGAGACATTTCCTTTCATAGCTTTTGATCATGAGGGAATTTGCAATTATTGTCATTCGAGCAAGCCCATTCAAACTAAGGGTAATTTGGATGATTTCGCTCGAGAGATACAACCGTTTATAAAGCGATCAAACCATAATTGTATAGTTCCACTGAGTGGTGGAAGGGATAGTATTTTTTCACTCCATTTGGTGAAAGAAAAGTTGGGTTTATCTCCCGTTACGATGACCTATGATTGGGGAATGGTGACCGATCTTGCTCGAAGAAACATTGCACGTGCATGTGGTGAGCTCGGTGTAGAAAATGTCATTTTTGCCGCAGATTCGGACTTAAAGAGGAAGAATATTCGATTGAATTTAACCGCATGGCTCAAGAATCCGCATTTAGGTATGGTGCCTTTATTTATGGCAGGAGATAAGTATTTCTTTCACTATTGTTCGGTACTTCAAAAGAACTTGGGTATTGATTTGAATATTTGGGGAGCACATCAGTTTGAGAATACGGATTTCAAAGTTGGATTCGCAGGAGTAAGCCCCAATTTTGAAAAGGAGAAAATTTATTCCTTATCCCTCACACAAAAAATGAAATTAGTGGGATTTGTCGCGAATCAATTTTTATCCAATCCAAGTTACCTCAATGCTTCCCTGTGGGATACCATTGGAGCATACAAGGCGAGAGATCAATTTGATTTTAGCGGTCATTTTCAAATTTTTGATTATTTCGATTGGGATGAAAGACAAATATTGGAGGTGATCGAATCAAAATATGGCTGGGAGAGGGCCATAGATTCGGATTCTACTTGGCGAATTGGCGATGGTACTTCCAGTTTTTACAACTATATCTATTTTGTGATGGCTGGTTTTTCGGAGGTGGAAACTTTCCGGAGCAATCAAATTAGAAACGGAAAACTTACCAGAGAGGAAGCCATGAAACGAATTGAGCAAGAGAATCAACCTAGATTTGAATCTATTAAATGGTATTTACACATGATTGGAATGGATTACGAATCGGTTATAAAAAGAATCAATGCCATGCCAAAGCTATACAGAAAATGAAAGTGGGTTTGGTGAAATATGGAACAGGAAATGTCTTGGCGGTGGCAAGAGCGGTGGAGAAAGCAGGTGGACGTGCCGTAGTTATTGATCAACCAAATCGCATCCACGAATGTGATCATTTGATCTTACCCGGAGTGGGACATTTTGATCATGCAATGTCACAGTTGACGAGCAAAGAATGGATAGATGAATTATCTTACTTCGTTTTATCATCACAACGTCCTTTTCTTGGCATCTGTCTGGGGATGCAATTATTGGCATCGCACAGCGAAGAGGGAGAGGTTAATGGTTTAGGCTGGATCGAGGGAAGAGTGGTGAAAATGCAAAAGTCGGCTGAGATGAAAATCAAAATTCCACACATGGGTTGGAATCAGCTTAGAAGAGCAAAGGGAAAGTTGTTGTCCGGGGTGAATGAAGAGGATTTTTTTTATTTCGTCCATAGTTATCATTGGTCTGAGGTAAAGGAAGAAAATATAATGTGCACTACGTTTTATGGAAGTGAAATGGTTACGGGTGTAATAAAAGACAATATCATGGGGGTACAATTTCATCCCGAAAAAAGTTATGAATCGGGACAAAAAATCATAAGATCCTTTTTAAAAATTTAGTATGTATCGACCAAGGCTCATCCCAGTTTTGTTGCTTCATCAGCGTGGATTGGTGAAGAGTCGTTCGTTTATGCAACACGAATACGTTGGGGATCCAATCAACGCGGTGAAAATATTCAATGATGCAAGGGTCGATGAATTGGTAATGTTAGACATTGATGCTTCAGCCCAAAGTCGTTGTGTTGATTTGAATTGGGTGAAAATGATAGCAGAGGAGGCAGAAATGCCATTAGCCATTGGAGGCGGAATTACCAATACGCAACAAATGCAACAAATAATTGATGTGGGTGTGGAAAAAGTGATTTTGGGAACATTGCCTATTTTGAATGAGCGAGAGGTAGAAAAAGGGGCGAGCATTTTGGGATCAAGTTCCATTGTCGCTTGTGTGGATGTTAGGAAAAAGAATGGAAATTGGTGTGCGTATTATAAAAATGGTCGAATAGAAGTGGAAAGACCTGTAAAAGAATATTTGGCGCGATTGGAAAACATCGGTGTAGGGGAAATTATTTTGCAAGATATAGATTCAGATGGGCATCAGAAGGGATACCAGCAAGAACTGTTTAGTGAATTGATCGAGGATTTATCTGTTCCGGTTATCGCTTGCGGAGGTGCGAGTAGTATAAATAATATGAAGGAATTGTATAATCAAACCAATGTAGCCGCAATGGCGGCAGGTTCATTGTTCGTGCACAAGGGTAGATGGCGAGCCGTATTAATCAATTATCCAGATGAATCGGTCAAATCAACATTCGTTGAGGAAATGATACAGAAATAGGCTAATTTTGTTTTACTTCAGATAGAGGAGTGGGATGAGTCTTAAACCGAAAATAGAGTTTCTAACATCCAATTTGGGTGAAGAGGAAGTAGCCGTTTTAACGGCCATGCTTCCTACAGATCTTTCGCAGTCCAAACTATTGTATACCAGTAACCCTTTTAATGTCGATGCAATGGAGGGAGAGTTTGGGTGTGTCATCAATTTGGGTTTAGTCAATAATATTCGATTTATTAATAAATTTTTTATCAGGGTAAATGAGCGGTTGGCGATTGGGCAATGTTATGTAGGTCGATTTGAGAGTATTCGTAATCGTTATAGTCGAAAGAAAAAACGACTCAACCCCATTTTGTTTGCCATTAATTTTATTTTCGATTTTTTATTTCTTCGACTTACGCCAAAGATCTGGGGACTTAAAAAGGTGTACTTTATGGTGACAAGAGGTAGAAACAGACTGTTGTCAAAAGGAGAGGTTTTGGGAAGATTAGTCAGTTGTGGATTTGAAATTACGGAAATAAAAAATGTTCAAGGGATTCATTATTTTGTTGCCAAAAAAGTGTCAGATCCCATTGTGGATGATCATCCCAGTTATGGCCCGTTGATCAAGCTCAGTAGAGTAGGTAAAGAAGGGAAAATCATTCAAGTATATAAATTTCGTACGATGCATCCATATGCCGAGTATCTGCACGATTATATATTGAAGCAAAATGGTTATGCCGATACAGGAAAGCCCGCAGATGATTTTCGATTGGCCTTTTATGGTCCATTTCTGCGAAGGTATTGGCTGGATGAGTTGCCACAGTTAATCAATGTTTTCAAAGGAGAAATGCGATTGATTGGGGTGAGGCCAGTAAGTCCAAGATACTTTCAGGATATTCCCGAAGATCTTCAATTGTTGAGATTAAAACACAAGCCGGGATGTATTCCTCCATACGTAGCATTAGATAGAAGCGGATCTAAAGAGGATGTGTTGTCGGCAGAACGAGAGTATTTATTATTGAAAGAGAAAAGCCCTTATTTTACCGATTTTAAGTTGTTTTTTAAGGCAATCTTTAACATACTTTTCAAGCGTAAAAGAAGTGCCTAGTTGCTATTTTTAATTCAACTAAAGGTTATATTTGTAGACAATCCGTGCTCTGCACAAAAAAAATCAATTATGGATAGTAAGATAAAGGTGGGTATAAGCTGCGGTGATCCCAATGGTGTGGGAATGGAAGTTGTGATGAAGGCTTTGTCGGATAATCGATTGTTAGATACAATTACTCCTGTTTTATATGCACATCCAGAATGGATTAAATGCACAAAAAAGTCTATTCGAATGGAGGATTGGATGTATACCAATGTACCAACTGCTCGAGAGGCGCAACCCAAAAAAATTAATTTGGTCACAGTGCTCAAAGATGTTCCTTTTAATGTGGAGTGGGGAAAAGCGGAAATAAAGGCCGGTGAATGGGCCTATAAGTCCTTGGAAATGGCGGCCCAGGATTTAGCCAATAATACCATCGATGTTTTGGTAACCGCCCCCATTAATAAGGAAACGATTCAAAGTAAAAATGCTGGTTTTATTGGTCATACTGAATATTTGGCAAAAATGGCGGGCACTGAAGAGGTTCTGATGTTTTTGGTTTCAGATGAATTACGAGTCGGAATTGTTACAGGACATGTTCCCATCAAGGAGGTGGCCGCTAAAATTTCCAAGCCTTCCATTATCAAGAAGGTTCAATTAATGCGAGATTCGCTCATTAAAGATTTTGGAATACCCAGTCCGCGGATAGCAGTACTCGGTTTGAATCCGCATGCCGGGGATAATGGGATGTTAGGTTCCGAAGAAAAGGAAATCATACAGCCCGCTGTTCGTGAGTTAGTGGAAAAAGGAATGATGGTCTATGGGCCATTTGGAGCGGACGGTTTCTTTGGCTCAGGTGCTTATCGTCAATTTGATGCGGTATTGGCCATGTACCATGATCAAGGTTTGGCTCCCTTTAAAACCATGGCTTTTCAAAGCGGTGTGAATTTCACTGCAGGTCTCCCCATCGTAAGAACTTCTCCAGATCATGGAGTTGGCTATGATATCGCGGGTAAGAATTTGGCGGACGAGTCATCTCTTCGAGCAGCTATTTATACTGCATGTGATGTATTTCAAACGAGGAAGCAGTTCAAGGAATATGGTTCAAATCCTCTTCAAAAACAGAACATAAAAGAATCGAGGGACGATAAAAGAGAGTAATTGAAAATCAAAGTACTCACCATAGGGAAAACGAAAGCTGCTTACCTCCAACAGGGCGAGGATGAGTATAGAAAGCGGCTGTCGTTTTACGCTTCATTCGAGTGGATTATATTGCCCGATGTCTCGGCAAAAGGGATGTCGCATGAAAGCATAAAGGAAAAAGAGGCGGCGCTTTTTTTAAAGCAAGTAAAAGCTGAAGATAAAGTGTGGTTACTCGACGAAAGAGGAAAAAGTTTTTCTTCTAATGAGTGGGCGCAACAATTACAGAAATCTATGAATGCGGGAACTAAAAACCTGATTCTAATTATTGGCGGAGCATTTGGTTTTCACAGCAGCGTTTATGATCGAGCGGATGTTAAAGTCAGTTTTTCTGCCATGACTTTTTCCCATGAAATGATTCGACTTTTTTTATTGGAGCAATTGTATCGGGCACATACCATTCTCAAGGGAGAGTCTTATCATCATGAGTAAATTAAACCCATTCGAAACCAAAGAGTTGTTGAATATGATGCTGTAGCTTTTGCTTTACTTCCTCAAAGTCTACTGTTCTTCCTAGCTCTTTCTCCATAGAGGTTACCGGTTTATCAGTGATTCCACAGGGGATGATGTTGCCGAAATATTGTAGATTGGGTTGAACATTGAATGCAAAACCATGCATGGTAACCCATCGACTGCATTTAACACCGAGTGCAGCTATTTTCCTTGCTTTTAAGGGATCTTCTTCATCAATCCAAACCCCAGTCAATCCTGCTATTCTTCCTGCTTTTATTTCGAATTCAGCCAAGGTCAAGATGATGGCCTCTTCTAAATAACGTAAGTATTTATGGATATCGGTAAAGAATAATTCTAAGTCAAAAATAGGATAGCCTACAATTTGACCTGGACCATGATAAGTAATATCTCCCCCTCGATTAATAGGGTAATAGCTGGCATCTACTGCTTTGAGTTGTTCCTCACTTAAAAGAAGATGAGCTTGATCCCCACTTTTGCCTAAAGTGTAGACGTGGGGATGCTCTACGAATAATAAATAATTTCGATGGTTAGCACTTTCTTGATTGGGGTTCAACCGGTGCTCCAACTTTCTTGAAGCAATGTTGTCAAACAATTTTTCTTGATAATCCCAACACGCTTTATAATCCATTTTCCCTAGGTCCTCAAATTGCACTTTTCGATGAGGCGATGGAGATAATGGAATAACGTCTTCGGTCATCTTATTGCAACTTGGCTAATTCCCCCTTCAAAAAGATAATAGCGGGGATGGCTACTGCATCTTCATTTCTTAGCTCTGCAAGGTCGATGCTGATCCAATCCCCCAAATGAACCAGGTATAATGAGCGCTCCATTCTATTGGAACCTTTGCTCCATGCTTCGATGATGGTGTCACATTTTTCTGCCATTAATTTTTTACAGATATCCATTCTGATTTGAGATCTTTTATGATCATCTTCATTCCTCAGTATCACAACCCCTACACGGTTATCTCCTCCTGTCCAGCCCACAAGTTCATTGTGATTCATCTCCGGAAAGACATGGTGAGAACAAAGCATTTTTGAATTTTCATTGATTTGTTGTCTCCATCGAATAGTGACCCCTTCGTACATCGCTTCACTGTACAATACAGGAATGCGATCTACGATTTTTTTTGCTATATCCATGGATTGCGCTCTCAGGTCACTCATGTTGTCTACCATATTTTTAATGGCATTTTGAATGGAGGATTCGAACTCCATTCCAATAAATCCGTAATGTGCGAGCATATATAATTGCTGAATCGCGCTGTAACCAAACATAGAACGAGGAGGATTACCTCCTGGAATGGTGATACAATTCAGCCCTTTTTCTTTTGCAATATTTCCAATTTTTCCTCCGCTCGTGATACAAGCGATTTCTGCCCCTTTCTCAAATGCTTCATTCATCGCCGCGACGGTTTCCTCAGTGTCTCCACTGTAACTGGAGATAATCACGAGTGTTTTTTCATTGACAAATCCTGGAAGCACATAATCGCTGGTGCAAACAATGGGAACTGGACAATGGTCTGATACCCACTGGGAAACAATTTTGCCGCCGATGCCGCTGCCACCTAAACCGGAGATAACAATGTTCTCGAGGGGTTTATTTGTTTTAATGAGTTGGGCGGAGCGACCAATGGTAATGGCTTCTTCTAAATGGTTGGGGAATGCTTCTACTAATGCTTTCATTTTCTCAGTTTTACGTGGGCAAAGGTATCAAATAAAAAAACTCCACAAAGGGAGTTTTTTATCTCATCAAAATATTAATTTTTATTTAATACGGGATACAGGATTCGCTAATCCAGCGTATTTCTGAAGTTCCATTTTTACACTTCCAACCATGATCTTAGCCGATGCCATTAAGGGAATGTGATTTTTGTCATCACTTATCCAAACACTCAAGTCTTCCTCTTTTTTAAATATCCGACCCTTTTGAATAACAGGGGCAAACTTAATTGCGTTAAATGTGCCTGCATCTGTTTCGATGCTTTCTTTTCCCATGTATTTTATCTTCAATGGGAAAATCTCATCATCCACTACACAAGTGATTTTGAAAATATCTCCTTTTTTGGCATTGCTGAAATCCAGATTACGGGCATAATAAAAGGCACTCATCATGTCTTGTACAAATTCAGGGGTCATGTAACCCTCTCCTTTCTGATTTTTGTAGGCTCTTTTTGCTGGGAAGAAAGTATAGTCTTGTTGAATTTTGTATCCACCTTCATCGACATTTCTAACAAAACGATGAGGGAACATTCCTTGCTTATCGATATAAGATTCGTATTTATCTCGAACCTTAAAAAACATATCAAAAGAACTTACGGTTTTTCCTTCTCCGATAACATGATATACTTCTCGATTATTGATTTTCGTTACTTGAGGGTCTACTCTAATAACAGCTGTAGCCGCATCCACTAATCCGTAATGAAGGCGATACTCTAATCGCTCTCCTGGTTTGAAAGCAGTGTTGGATTTGTTTCTTAGCGAAAACTGGGGCAGATTGTTGATGTTTACCTTAACAGGTTTAGAAGATTGAGACATCGCGCTTTGCGTCATCATGATAACCAAAGCCATTGTAAACCATTTTGTTTTCATAATAACATCAATAACGCAAAAGGTTTGCCAAAAATTATTCGATGGTCGCGATGCACTTTAATTCAATGGCAATCGGTGTGGGTAGCGAATTGATTTCTACCGTTGTTCTGCATGGTTGCGCATCCTTGAAGTACTCCGCATACAAACGATTATAAGTATGAAAATCTCTTTTCATATTGACAAGAAAAACAGTTACATCCACCAAGTTTTCCCATTTGCTTCCGCTGCTTTCTAAAATTTTTCGAACGTTGTCAAAAACATTTCTGCATTGTGCCTCAAAATCAAATTCAAGGAAGTTACCATTCTTATCTAATTGCAATCCGGGCACTCCGCTGTCTTGGGGATCACTTCCTGCAATGCGTGGACCCACTCCACTTAGAAATAATAAATTTCCAACTCTGCGTGCATGTGGGTAGGCTCCTACTGGTTTTGGGGCTTCTGATGATGAAATAATGTCTTTACTCATGAATGATTTTTCCTGATTTTTTTTCTTTCTTATTTTCTATGGTATAAAAATACATGCCTTTCGTTAGCGATTCAAGTCCGCTTACTTGGGAATTGGCACTGGTCAATTTCTCTTGAAAAACACATTTACCATTGGCATCATAGATTTTTAATAATGTGTTTGCTGGAGCGGATTGAATATTCAGGAAATCATTGAAAACCGTGGGGTAAACACGCGTTTCGTTTTTCCAATCATCCCCATTAATACCCACTCCCAAAACCGGCTCGAGATGTGCACTCCACATTCCGCTTCCATGGGTGGCCACTGCTATCAATCCATCGTAAGGGCGAGCTTGTATTTGATTGATAATAACATTGCCAAGGGTATTAGCCCCTTCCATTTCCCATATCGTATTTAAACCATCTAAAGAATTGGTGGAAAATAATCCAGCACTGGTTCCAACAAAGTATTGAGTGGGTGTACTGGGGTAAATTTCTACTGCATATACACCTGGACCTGATCCAGTTCCATCTGGATTTTCTTCGAGATTACCTCCAACTTCTGTCCAAGTGACGCCAGCATCTAGACTATGAAATAAACTCAGTTTATTGTAATTGGAAAAGGAAAGCAAAACTTCATCTTGATTCAAATCGTTGACTGCGATGGAAGATACATATCCATTCGTTGGAAACTGGGTCGAAGAAATGGCTGTTTTAATCGGACTGCTTCCGTAACAATCATCAATTCGAAAGGCTTTTCCTTGGGTTGTACCGTAATAGATTCTAGTATTATTAATTTGTGGCTTATCCAAACAGGAAATACTTCCAGAAACCAAAGGTGCAGTGGAGTTGGGCATCTGAACCCATGAACCTGGTGCCAGGGCTTGGGTATAATTACCTGTCGTATTTATCTGTGATGTGTTCGGCAAATACCATATTGAACGATTAGCCGAAATAAAAACATCTTCCTGGTTCCATGGATCAAGAACAAAAGGATTAATGAAAAGATAGGTGGGAGCATTTTCAGGATCAATTCTTTCCGTTGCGATGAGATTAGCCTGCGCATCTATGGATTTTTTCATCATCCTTCCAGATTGTGAACTGGTGATGGCGTAGGCGGCGCCATGCGGCATCGCGCAAAAGGCCCCATCATCGCCATGCAATTCTTTCCAGGGACTAGAGAAATTGGCGTTATCCGTAACCCATGTTCCGTTGTCCTGCATTCCTCCCATGATAATGTCGGAGTTGCTTAAACCTTGCTCAAAACCACAGGTGTAAAATTGACTTCCGATATACCCTTTATTCAACGGAATCCAATTAACGCTATCTGCCATACAATCTGTGGTTTTGTATACTCCTCCGTCGTTGGTGCTGTAAAGCACATTGGGATTGCTTGGTGAGAAAAGCAAGAAATGCTGGTCGGGATGATGATTGGGATACACATAAAAATAGGGTTGTGCTACATTACAACGATATCCGCCAATCCAATTTTCATTGTCGTTGGCAAATCCATCTATGCTTCGGTGTAAATTAATCCCACCAATGAATAGGGCATCGTTAGTAGGGTGATGGGCTATGGTTAGGTCGTAGCTGTATTGAGATCGAAAAGTGCCGAAGTCAAAATTGATTCCCGTAAAAAGCTCACAAGGAGTATCGGGCAGATTCATACTTCTATTTTCCCAAGTCCCTCCAAATCCGGTACTATCACTACCATCAAAAGTATATTTATACAGAAAATGATCGAGCGCGTAATTACCATTATTTAAGGTCTCTCCGAGGAAAAATATTTCGTTGGTATTTTGTGGATTGTAGGTCATTACCGTCCTTCTCAAATTGGCAATTTCTGGTTGAGTGGGATTAATAAAGGTCCAGTCAACACCATTTTCTGATCGATAAAATCCGCCGCCATTGGTGCTGTTGTCGCTAAAAGTAGCGTAAACAACTCCGGTAGGCGTTACCATAACATCCGTAAATTCAGAAGCGCCACTGGTGAAACCGAGAACATTCGTCCAAGTATTTCCACCGTCCGTACTTCGAATGATACCATTGTAGACAGCCGCATAAACCTCGTCTTCTTGCGTATTCGTTGGATCAATAGCCATTCTCCAGACAAAATCGTAACTGCCATTTTGCATGATGGATTCGGGTGTTCCACTTTGAGTACTCGCTAAGGGTGTCCAAGTGATACCTCCATCAACGCTCTTGAAAATACCATCACCACTGAAGAGAGAAGTAAAGCTTGTTCCACTCACAACTCCATAAAATTCTTCGCCACTGCCATAATACCATGTATTGGTATGTCCAGGACGCGTGTCTTGAATAATGCAACTAACGGAGTGTAATTGGTCGGGTGTGGTGCAATGAGTCCAACTATTTCCTGCATCTGTGGATCGCCATAATCCACCGGTGACAGCTCCAGCAAGAATAACGTTCTCATTGGAAATGTCAATGGCCAATGCCCTGGTTCTTCCGCCTATATTAAATGGACCTCTTTGCGACCAATCGGCAGATCGGTCTCCTCCTTTTTGGGGTAGATGGGCAGCAAAGTCCCTACAGTTTTGCTTCCATTTAGTGGGCAATAAGTCTTGTTCTGGATCGTGATTCCGCATGTATTCAAAATACTTTCGGCTCGAAGGGTTGATGCCGTAGCCTTCTTCATTCAGCCCCCCTCGATGAGGTGCGGCATGGAACAAGTAGACACCGGCAAGCAGGATAAATAGAAAGGAAAATAATGCACCCAAGGGAGTTTTTGAAGTGCGCATATTCGATGGAGTTAACATGCAGCCAATATACCCCAATTTATTCTAGAACACAATGTTCATAGCTTTATTCAGTTATATGTTTTTAATCTTGATTTAATAATAAATTGGGCATATGAAAATTAGCGTATTATTCATTTTACAAGCATGGTGCGTCACTGTTTTCGCACAAGGTCAAAAACAGTTTTATCAGGATAAAGATGACAAAGGCAATTTGATTGCAGAGGGTTGGTATAAAAACGGTATGGAGGATAGTTTATGGCGTTTTTTTAAGAATGGAAAATTGGAGGAGGAATCGTGGTATTGGAATGGTAAACTCCATGGCCCAAGCAAAAAATATTTTCCCAATGGGCAACTTCAAATTGACGCTTATTTTTTTCTTGATAAACAAGATAGCGTTGAATTACAATACAATGAGCAAGGGCAGTTACTGAGCAAGGGTCGTTATGTCAAGGGTAAACGTGATGGAGTTTTTTGCTTTTTAGATCAAGGTAAAGACACCGTGCGCAAAGAGGAATATAGAGGTGATACGATGTATCTATGGAAGTCATGTAAGTGGCAAATAGAGGATGGAATGAGGCGATTGCAATGTGCGGTTCTCAATGGAAATGGCATAGAGGAAAGATGGGAAAATGGAAAATTAAAGGAAAGTACCCAATACAAAAATGGATTGCCAGAGGGTAACTACAGTGAGTATTTTTCTTTGGGAAGAGCCAAAGTGGTAGGGGTTTATTTAAAAGGTCGAAAACATGATCGATGGTCTTCCTATTTTGTGAATGGACAGCTCCAACGAGTCGTTCATTATGAAAATGATCTGCTTACTGGATCGATAGAGGAATTCAATGAGAAGGGTCAAATTTTAATCCAAGGTAATCATCTCAACAATCAAAAAGTAGGTCATTGGGTATGGTTTAGAGAAGAGGGTGTTAAAGAAATGGAAGGAGATTTTTTAGACGACTTGCAAAGCGGGGAGTGGCGGTATTTTCATTTCAATGGAAAGACTGCTGCATTCGGAAATTATGAAAAAGGAAATAGAACAGGCGATTGGCAATTTTTTTATCCCGAGGGACAGAATTGGAAACAAGGTGGATATGCAGATAATAAGAGAAATGGAATTTGGACGACTTGGTTCGAGAATGGTCAAGTGTTGCAGCAAGGACATTTTAGTAATGATATGGAGGAAGGGCTTTGGGAAAGCTTTTACGACAATGGAAAAAAATTAGATGTAGGAAACTTTAAATCGGGAAAAATGGACGGAAAGTGGGAAGGTTATTACGTGAGTGGAAAGAAAAAGTACAGCGGTGAATGGAAAGAGGATAAAAAAGTAGGGCAATGGGAATATTGGAATGAAAAAGGGATTCCAGAGAAATTGGAGACTTTTGATAATAAAGGTTTGTTGAATGGAAAGTACTTGGAGTATAACCCACAGGGTCAGGTCATCAGCGAGGGATCCTACAAGGCGGGAAAGCCCAATGGCAGTTGGATTTATAAATATCCTTTTGGAGCGATTTTAAGAACATGTGAATATAAAGAAGGCCAATTTCATGGAGTGTCCAAACAGTATTCAGAAAAAGGAAAACTGGTTCATGAAACGGAATATAAAAATGGAAAGAAAGACGGATGGGAAATTATATTTGATGAGAAAAGCGGTAAAGAACTCATCAGAAAAAAATACAAGGAAGGGGAGCCCGTCAATGGCTTATAACCATCCTTTCGATTTCATCCAATCATCATTAAACATTTTTCCAAGATAACGGGTTCCGTGATCATGGAAAATGACGACTACAACATCTCCTTCCTTGAATCGATCTTTCATTTGAACCAAACCTGCCATGGCAGAACCTGCAGAGTTTCCTGCAAAAATTCCTTCTTCTTTTGGAATTCTTCGCGTCATGATAGCGGCTTCTTTGTCGGTAACTTTTTCGAAATAATCAATTACATTGAAGTCGACATTTTCTGGTAAGAAGTCTTCACCTATACCTTCTGTTACATAGGGATAAATCTCTTCTTTATCAAATATTCCTGTTTCTTTGTATTTCTTGAAAACCGAGCCATAAGTATCAATTCCTAAGATTTGAATATTTGGATTTTTTTCTTTGAGGTATCGACCTGTTCCGGAAATGGTTCCTCCTGTTCCTACCCCCACTACTAAGTGCGTGATTTTACCATCAGTTTGTTCCCAAATTTCGGGGCCTGTCGACTCGTAATGGGCTTGAGCATTAGAGGGATTGTCATATTGATTAGGTTTCCATGAATTAGGTACTTCTTTTTCTAATCTGCTGGATACGGAATAGTAGGAGCGAGGATCTTCAGGATCTACATCCGTGGGACAAACAATGACCTCTGCACCAAAAGCGCGTAAAGCATCCACTTTTTCTTTCGATTGTTTATCCGTGGTGGTGAAAATACAGTGATAGCCTTTCATGATGGCGGCGATCGCTAACCCCATTCCCGTATTGCCAGATGTTCCTTCGATGATGGTACCTCCAGGTTGAAGTCGTCCGTCTTTTTCTGCATCTTCAATCATCTTGATCGCCATGCGATCTTTGATGGAGTTTCCAGGATTGGTGGTTTCCACTTTGGCCAACACCAACGCGGGAATGTCCTTCGTGATTTGGTTGATTTTAACCAAGGGAGTATTCCCGATGGTAGCTAAAATATTTTGTGCGTATTTCATTTCTAATTAAATCGAATGGATTTTATGGGTTGGATGCGTGTGCTGTATGCCGCGGGAATGATCATCGCTATGAGACAAAAGCCAAATACCAAACCATTCAGCATCAGGAGGTGTAGGATATTGAAATCAATTGGAACCACTTTGACAAAGTATTGTTTGGGGTCTAAAGTAATCAATTGAAATTGCTTTTGTATTAACAAGAGGCCAAGGCCTAATATGTTTCCCCATATCATTCCTCTACTGATGATGTGGATCGCTTGGAATAAAAAAGTTTGAACCATGGTTTTGTTCGCCATTCCCAGCGCCTTCAACGTTCCAATCATTTGCTGCCTTTCAATGATGATAATGAGCAAGGCAGAGGTCATATTTATTATACTGATCGCAATCATTAAGACAATAATTATAATCACATTGATGTCCAACATATTGAGCCAGGATATTATTTCTGGATATTTTTCTGTCACCGTTAGGATACCCAAATCGTATGGAATAAGGTCGTACAGAACGTTTTGAGCTTTGTACATATCATCCATTTTATGGAGTGATATTTCATAACTTCCTGCCATGGCTTGGGATGCACCTCCGTTGTATAATATTTCAACTTTTGTTTGACCATTACTTTTTGGAGTGAGGTTGACTTTAGCTGAATCCATTATTAATGTTTCATCATCTTGCGCCAGGATCGTAACTTCCAGCGCCTCTTCCCCAATGGTCACAAACATACTGTCTGCATTCTTTTGCAGATTGCCTTTCCATTTCCAAACATTCGTATAGCTCCCTTTAACACCCGTAATTTCAGAACGAATCAGACGATGTTGCGCATCGATAGAGTCCACAATGGGTTTTATCTCAATCCCGAAGTGGGCATATTTGAGTACTTGCGGAAGTGACATAAAGACCATTTGATGATCAAATTCTTCCAAACCACTTTCATAGATCCCACTAACTCGGTAATTTTGTTGTTGAGGGTTCTCAGCGTTATTGATAAAATAAACGCTTATTTTATCTCCAGTATTGATTTTTAGCTGTTGTGCTTGATATTGTGATACAAGAATTTCCAATACCGAATCTTTTTCTATTTGGTTTTGCCACTTGGGTATTCGCCCTTGCAACAGCATTTCACTCAAGTAGGAGGTGTCCGAACTCAACTCGGTGCCTTTCAATACAACTCCTTGAATACCATTTTTCGATTCAATGATGGCGGGTAAATGGGCGGTTACTTTCAACTCCTTTACCAGTGGATGTTGCGATAAAAGTTTTTCGATCGAGTCGTTTCTTTCGAATGGCGTGCTCATATCCCCTCCTCCTTGGAAGTTGGAATGGATGTTCAAGTGTCCACCAAAACTGGTCAACTTTCTTTGAATTTCATTCTGAAAACCATTCACTAAACTGACAGAAATAATCATCATCATCATCCCCACGATAATTCCACCTTTGGCAATCCAAATGATGGGCTGCGAGCGACCAGCGTTTTGCTGTGAAATCAGTTTTTTCGATATGAAACGCGCAATACTCATAAAGTTTCGGACCAAAGGTAGAATGAATGTGAACTTGTTCCAATTTTGTAGAATGAAAGGCATCATTTTTTTTATCACTTGGATGTTGGTTTTCTCTTCTTGTGAAGCTTCTGTAGGTTCATTGGTTCAGAGTCCATCCGGTATTGAATTTCCAGTGTGTGGAGATGAACAGATGGAGTTGTATCTACCAATGTTGATTGGTAAACGAGTGGCAATTGTTGCCAATCATACGGCTCAGATAAAGGGTGTTCATTTAGTAGATACTTTATTAAGAAGGAATATTCAGGTGATTAAGGTTTTTGCACCTGAACATGGATTTCGAGGTGCGGTGCCAGCGGGTGAGAAAGTAGAGTCAGGAAAGGATCCATCCACGGGGGTTTTGATCGTATCTCTCTATGGTCAACATGAAGCTCCTTCAGAGGAAGACCTATCTAACGTCGATGTGGTCTTGTTTGATATTCAGGATGTCGGGGTGAGATTTTATACCTATTTGTCAACCATGAAATATGTAATGGAGTCATGTAACCAGTTCAAAAAACCGATGATCATTCTCGATCGTCCCAATCCAAATGCGCATTATGTGGATGGTCCGGTTTTGAAAATGAAATTTAGGTCAATGGTCGGAGCCATTCCTGTTCCAGTGGTTCATGGTTGCACATTAGGTGAAATCAGTAAAATGATCATTGGGGAGGGTTGGCTAAAAGGGGCAATTCAACCTGAGTTGTTCTCGGTTATCTCTTGTAAAAATTATAATCATCAAATGGTTTATTCATTAGAGGTTCCTCCTTCACCTAATTTATCCTCCGATTGTGCTATACAATGGTATCCCTCACTTTGTTTCTTTGAAGGAACCATGGTGAGTGTCGGTAGAGGAACATCCAATCCTTTTACTTGCTTCGGTTATCCTCAATTCAAAGGAGGTGATTTTTCTTTCACACCAGTAAGTATTTCAGGTAAGGTTAATCATCCTTTGTATGAAAATTATGTATGCAATGGCCGAGATTTAAGCGGTAAATGCCAAGGTCGAATCAATCAATTGATCTTGGATTATTTATTTGAAGTTTATCAGCAAAAGGGTAAGGAGATGTTTAGTTCTCCTGGTTTTTTTGACAAACTTGCGGGAACCGATCAATTACGATTGGCCATGTTAGCGGGAAAAAATGAAGAACAAATCAGGGCGACGTGGAAATCTGAATTGGATGCGTATCTTTTGATGAGAAAAAAATACTTACTTTACCCCGAGCAATGAAAACAATATTTAGTATCATCATTTTTCAATTGATTCAAATTTGTCTTTTAGGACAATATTTTGATGTCAGAGAAAAGGCTGAATTAGATACATCGCTTCGATATACATTCCAAAGGAATGATTCCATTTCACATTATGTTTTACCTCTGGCCTTTGGTGTTGATGAGCTTTTTATTTCAAAAAATAGGAAGGGTAAATCTTCGAATGCGGGGATAAAAATCACCCCGACTATGTGCATGGCAGGTCAGTTGATGAAGGATGATGTCATGCATGGAGGGGGTGTTGGTTTTGGTCAATTAACCCTTGAGGGTGCATATGGTAAAAGATGGTATATTCAAGGAAACGGCAGATATTTGGGCGGACAGATGCCGCAGTATTTGCATCGTGGTTATGATTCACTTCAGGTGCTGCCCGGTTGGGGAAAAGTGTTTTCCTCCAACAATCAAACATTGCAGGCATTTAATTGGACGGCCAATATGTGCTATGCCCCTAATCGACATTTTTCTCTTGAAGTAGGACGTAACAAGTTAATGGTGGGAGAAGGATATCGCTCTTTGATTCTTAGCAGAAATAGCGCTCCTTATTTTTTCGCAAGGAGTACGATAAAGGCGGGAGATTTCAGATTGTATAGTATTTGGACGCAGCTGCAGGATATTGGAATGGGTTGGGATCATGTAAGAAAGAAGTATACGGCCATTCATGGTTTGAATTGGAAGATTACTCCCAAGTTTCAGTTGGGCTTGCACGAGATGGTTATTTGGCAGCGAAATGATTCTACTTCAGTAAGGAATGTTGATCTTCATTATTTGAATCCTTTATTGTTTTGGAGACCCGTGGAGTATGCGCAAGGTTCAGCCGATAATGTATTATTGGCCTTGTCCGGAAGTTATATACATCGTCAAAAGGTTAAAATATATTTTCAATTTTTGTTAGACGAATGGCTGCTTTCCGCAGTGCAAGCGCGTAATGGGTGGTGGGGTTTAAAATACGGTGGTCAAATGGGGGTCAAGTGGTTGGATGTTCTGCCTGGTCTCAGCGGTTTAAGTGAGGTAAATGCCGTAAGGCCATTTACTTACTCTCATGCCAGTCCACTACAAGCTTGGGGCAATTTAAATCAACCTTTGGCGCATCCTTCAGGATCTAATTTTGTTGAATGGGTGAATATGTTTCAATATGTAAAGGGGGAATGGAAAGTTCAGTATCAATTTAATTATAACCTTTTTGGTCGAAATACAGGCGATAAGAATTATGGAGGAAATGTATTTATGTCTTACATGAACCCTGTAAGTCAATATGGCAATGACTTGTTGCAGGGCGAAAAGCATCAGTTGATGTATCAACAATTCTCGCTTTCCAGAGTGTTTGGAAAGTGGGGCGAAATATTTACTCAAATAACATGGAGAAATGATCACACCTCCCTTCAGACGAATTCGGACCAATGGATAATGCTGGGAATTCGAACCAAGGGATTTCAATTTCAGGCCTGGGATTATTAGGGTCCGATAGGAATCTTAGATTTTGTTTCAGGCTTAAAATTGTGTAATATTGCACCCCCGCGCCTATAGCTCAGTCGGTTAGAGCAACAGACTCATAATCTGTGGGTCCCTGGTTCGAGCCCAGGTGGGCGCACTTAAAAGGTAGCTTAGGCTACCTTTTTATTTTAATCAAATTTCAAATATTTTTCCGAGCCAACATTCGAATAACCTTTCCAACTCCTTGATGATATTTACCCTCTTGTAGCGTCACTTCTTCTTCTGATAATTGTAAAAATGTACACCCATTAAAATCTGTTTGCATTTCTTCTATACTGTGAAGCATTTTCAAATCTTTTGGACCGCCCACTTTTTCATTGATGGCTTGATATTGAAGATGATTTTTACTAAAAGCTTCTAGCAAAACAAATCCCCCAGGTTTGAGCAATGATAATAATTGTTGATGAATAACCACTTTTTGATCTCCTGAAAAATGTGCGTAAATGAGGCCAATTGCGTCAAAAGATTGTGGCTCAAACGACAGGTTTTGAAGCTCCCCGACTTGGTAATTGATAGTTACCTCATTTTCTTTTGCCCATTGTAACGCTTTTTGTTGGCCGCTCGAACTAATGTCAAATGCGTTCACCTCCCAGCCTAATTTCGCTGCATATATGGCATTTCTTCCTTCTCCTTCGGCTGGAAGCAATATTTTACCCAATGGTAATGTCTTGATTGCTTCTGCGAAAAAATGGTTTGGCAAGTGTCCATAAGCAAAGCCATCTTCTGCGTATCGCTGATTCCAAAATGTTTCCCAATGATCTTGCATAAGTTGTTCTTTAAAAACAAAGAAACGAATGTAAAGACGAATCTTTTTGCTTTCGTGAAATGACAACTAATGTTAATCAGTTTTCGATTGGGTCATTTTCGAAGTCTTATCATCATGCGCAGTATATGCCGCTAACGAAGAACTGAATAATTATGAAGTGGTGCCTGAATTTCTTGTGCTTGGGAATAATTTCCCTATTTCTCGGATGGATGCAGCGGCCGACTTTTCACCATGATGTTCAATTAGAAACCACTCCAACTTATAGAAATGATTCGTCTTTGAATTTGAGTACCTCAGATAATCGATGGGTGTTTGAGCCAATATTAATTTGGAATTTCGATTGTTTTTCATCCGGACTACCTTGTAATTATTGGTTCCCTACTTGCGGAGGCTGCGTGGTTTATTATCCAAATCAGGATCACTTATTTTTAAAGGGGGTTTTTCCTGAATGGGTCAATCCGGATTCGTTAACCAATCGAATTGAAAATGTAGATTCACTGGCTATAAATAAAACAGTGGATTCAACTCAAATCGTCCTTTCGGATAGTACAGTCACTTCTGAGTCTCGATGGGATAGATGGAAAAAGGCATGGCGTGAAAAGTGGAAAAGAAAAAGGAGGAAAAAAAATCAAGCTGACCTTCTGGTAAACCGAATGTTTTCTAGTCTTTCTAAAATTTCTTCAAGTTGATGGGAAGTAACCAAGGCCATTCTCTCTTCTTTGAAATGAGAGAGTCCTTTAAAATAATTCGTGTAGTGTCTTCTCATTTCTAAAATTCCTAGCACGGGTCCTTTCCAATCAATGCTGAATTTTAAATGCTTGACACAAGCATCGACCCGTTCGTCCATCGTGGGAGGTGCAAGCAATTGACCCGTTGCTAAGTAGTGTTTGATTTCTCTAAAAATCCAGGGATATCCGATGCTTGCTCTTCCCACCATGATGCCATCTACTCCATACTTGTTTTTATAGTCCAGGGCTTTTTGTGGGCTGTCAATATCCCCATTACCAAAAATGGGGATACGTATTCTAGGATTCTCTTTTACTTTGGCAATCAAAGTCCAATCGGCCTCTCCTTTATACATCTGAACCCTCGTTCGACCATGTATGGTTAACGCTTGAATACCGATGTCTTGTAATCTCTCTGCAACCTCTAAAATGTTTTTACTAGAATCATCCCACCCTAAACGGGTTTTTACGGTTACGGGTAAATGCGTGGCTTTTACGATGGACTCCGTCATCCGAACCATTTTATCTATATCCTTTAAGATACCTGCACCAGCGCCTTTGCAGGTTACTTTCATAACGGGACATCCGTAGTTGATATCTAATAAATCAGGTTGGGTCTGCTCAATGATTTTGGCACATTGAACCATTGTGTCAATTTCACTTCCAAAGATTTGCACCCCGATGGGACGCTCGTATTCAAAAATATCGAGTTTCATTTTGCTCTTCGCCGCATCTCGTATCAGGCCTTCGCTGCTGATAAATTCGGTGTACATCATGTCCGCGCCATTCTCTTTGCAGACCAGACGGAAGGGAGGATCGCTCACATCTTCCATGGGTGCCAACAGCAATGGAAAATCCGGAAGTTCGATGTTGCCTATTTTAATCATAAAAGAGAACCGCCTCCCGAAGGAGG
>CAZJCQ010000019.1:0-39938 GCA_964544665.1 uncultured Chryseobacterium sp.
GTTGAGTATGTCCTGCCATAGTTGATGGTTTTCGAGCGCAATGTTAAGAATAAAATGTCTTTTTTCAGCAATCCAATTGAACTTTTATCAAAGGATTTTCAACGATTCTCTTTTTATATTCCACTCAATAAATGAAAAATACAAATACAAATAAATACGCCCACAAGATTCCCATGAAATGCCAATACATTCCATTTGCATGCAACGACATATAATTTTCTTGATTTAACTTACCTATTCTCAAACGATTAATATTGATTAACAGATAACCCAATCCAAAAACCAAATGAATAATGTGTAAATAAATGAGCACACTGATAAGCGCTCCAGAGGCGTTGAATGTTGACATGATCTGAGCGGTTTTTGGCTTCTCATGATTTACATCATCCGCATCAAAAAACTCCCCATTCCATTGAACCAGCGCCTTTCCTTTGGATTCTATCCAATAATCTTCCCCATAAGCACCCGTGAATTTACCCAACGGATTCCAATGATACGCTTTCAACCCATTGTCTGCCGGAGAAATGGTATAACCCATTCCCTTTGCACTGAGCTCATTCCAACCTGAATTTTGGGTGAACGTAAAACAAATTCCAAGCACAAACGTCATGAGCAACATTAACATGGAGGACTTGATCTTGCCGGATTTTAATTGTTTAACCGCAAGAAACATAGGAATACTGGATAGGGTGACCCATACCAAGCTCCACCAAAACCAACCCGATACCTTCACATGCATCCACATTATCTTACCTTTTAGTACCATCAAGGCACTGGTAATTCCAGCAAAAAGCATGATAACGGCAAAGATGATTAACCACATCATCATTTTCTTGGTTCTTAGCTTCACTTCCGGGGTAGCTTCGCTAAACACATCGACTTTCTGAATCATAATTTATAGTGAATTAATTACATATGCAATTTGAACAACGGGCAAATAAAAGAAGGAGGCAAACATCAATTTTCGTGCACTGGGAATATCACATCGCTGGTGCAAACGAAAAGCGAAATAAGTCATGACGATGCCGGATAAAATGCCTATCCCAAGGGCCCATGATCCGATCATCGGATGACCCAAAGGCATCACCCATGGCAACATTCCAACCGGTATTAGGAATAAAGAATACATGAAAATTTGAAAAGCGCTTCGCTTGGAACGGCCTTCTTCGAAGGGTAGTAGTTTATAATCAGCACGCGCGTAATCATCCTGTAATACCCATGCAATGGACCAAAAATGGGGGAATTGCCACATGAATTGAATGGCGAACAAGAGACCTGCCTCTAATCCAAAATGATTAGTAGCAGCGACATATCCGATCATGGGCGGGATGGCACCGGGAATTGCTCCCACAAAAACAGCTGCTGAGGAAATTCGCTTCATGGGCGTATATACAAATGCATATAACACAAAAGCCGCTATTCCCAGCACTCCGCATCCCAAATTGATACCGCCCCAAAGCAAAACAACGCCAATTACCGTTGCTGATAATGATAAAATAGTGGCCATTCTTAAGGTCATTCTATCTTGAGGTAATGGACGATGCATTGTACGATGCATTAATTTATCCAACTCTATTTCCCATACTTGATTCATTCCATTGGAACCGCCAGTTAGCAATATTCCTCCAATAACCAGATAACTCAACTGCCTCCAATCCCAAACCTCCACGCCCATCGCATAGCCCGTTACGGCCGATACTATTACCAAAGAAGACAGTCTAATTTTGAACAAAACCGAGAGATCTTTATAAAAAGTGGGCTTCGTATGAATCGGTTCGTTTGACATGAGGATGCGAAATTAAGGTCAAACCACTTCGACAATTCAAACAATTTAAGATTTTTAATCGGATAGTTATCAGCAAGACTTTGCCAACTGCCATTGTCGAACAATATGATAGATGGCCATTCCGCCACTCACGGCTACATTCAAAGAATGCTTGGTTCCAAACTGAAGGATTTCGATACTTCCATCGCACATGGACAATGCTTCTTCGCTCACTCCATTTACCTCATTGCCCAACACCAACACCATGGGACCTGGTATATTATTCCATGCTTGCAAGGCCGTACTATCATGCACTTGCTCTAGCGCAAATAGGTGGTATCCTCTTTCCTTCCAACCAGCTAACTCTGCTTCAATCGATTCTGCATGAGACCATTTGACACCCTGGGCGGAGCCCAAAGCGGTTTTCAACACTTCACGATGAGGGGGGCAAGGGGTAAAACCAACACAGACAATCTGCTCAATCGCAAACGCATCCGCGGTTCGAAACAGACTTCCTACATTAAGTCCACTGCGCACCTGATCCAAGACGATCACCAACGGAAATTTCTCCTGGTTTTTAAAGCTTTCCAAATCGGAACGCTCCAATTCATGCATGCTTTTTTTTTGCATTTTCACTATCTCAATACCAACTCAAAAGGCATTCGCATTTGGATACTTGGATGATCTAACATCTGCTTAAAATGGATCAATTGTGGATATCGATCACCTACCAATTCCTTCCACAAAATATTCTGTCTGGCTTCAGCCGCATCATTCAACATCATTTCAATCGGGCTTTCCATCTTCGGTAAATTTTTGAGTTGGTAATTTTCTCCCAACTGCGCCATTTCTGCCGCTGTTCGGATGGCATCATCCAACCCTCCTATAGCATCTACCAATCCAATTTTAAGAGCATCCTCGCCGGTCCACACCCTGCCTCTTGCCATGCTATCTACTTCGCTCACGGATTTCCCTCTACCCGTCGCCACTCGATTTAAAAAATCATCGTAGATTCCGATAATCATGTCATTCATTTTGGCCATTTCCACTTCATCAAATGATTTGTTGATGGACAGGAAATCAGCATGCGGGTGTGTTTCATAGCGGTCGAAGGTGATGCCCAATTTATGATCGAGCATATTCCCAAAATTGGGAATAACCCCAAACACACCGATAGATCCGGTAATGGTATTTGGACTTGCAAAAATCTTATCCGCTGAGCAAGAAATATAATAACCTCCTGAAGCCGCTAGATCACCCATACTCACCACGAAAGGTTTTCCTGCTTTTTTGATTAATTCTGTCTCTCTCCAAATAATATCTGATGCCAATGCGCTTCCGCCCGGAGAATTCACTCTTAGAACGACCGCCTTGACTTGATCATCTACACGCGCCTTTCTCAATGCGGCGGCTATTCGGTCACTGCCAATGACTTCATCATTTCCTTTTCCTTCTTGAATCTCACCCACCGCATAAATAACTGCTATACTCGGATCATTTGAAATGCTGAGTTCCTCTCCCAACGAGATATGCTGATCATGATAATCCGAATACTCGACAAAGGTTACTTTTTCCTTTTCCTCTTTTCCCATCTTTTGATTCATCAAAGCCATGACTTCATCAAAATGCATCAGTCCATTGACCACCCCATCTTGCACCACTTGATCGTTCTTTACATACTTCAGTTCAGTGGCGGCAGTCTCCAAGATTTGACGGTCGATTCCCCTGGATGTGGCGATGTCGTTGACCATGGTACCCCATATACCATCCATCAAGGCCTTCATTTGTTCTTGGTTAGGTGCTGACATGTGATCGTACAAAAATGGTTCAACCGCACTTTTATATTTGTTATCTCTGCCCCTGATAACTTGTGCCTCAATTTCCAGCTGATCCAACATTTTCTTGAAAAACATCACCTCACCATTCAACCCTCTCCAATCAAACATACCCGTTGGATATAAATAAACTTCGTTGGCTGCAGAGGCCACATAGTAATCTGCCTGAGAGAAATTCTCCCCATAAGCGATCACCCATTTTCCTGATTGTTTAAATGTATCAATCATGTTTCTTACTTCTCGCAGCGAACTGGGCGAGCCGGTTACTCCATCCATTTCCAAATAAAGCCCTTTGATATTCGCATCATTCATGGCCTCCTTTAAATCTCTCTTCAAAAAATCCAAATAATATCCTTCCTTCTTTTGAAAAGTTCCTAAATCAATGGGGAAAACATCTTGATCATTGCCTCGTTCCAAAATGCTTTGATTCAAATGCAAATGAAGCACGCCTTCGCTGGGTGTTTTCTCATCTCCTGATGAAGCCACCAATCCGATAATTAAGATAATAAAAAGAAAAACTCCAGCGACCATTGCCAACAATGTACCCAAGGCAGAAGCCAAAACCGTTTTGATAAAATTCATATTCGCTATTTTAAGTGCAGCGAAACTATGGCATTTCTGTGAGAATTAATACTACTTTCGCAACAATGAGTGAAACATTGGTTTTTTTTAGCATCGGAGGAAATTTAGGAGATCGATTGGCCTTGATAGAAGAGACACGCGACTTCATAGACTTTAACATAGGGGATATCGTTTTATCCTCTTCTATTTATGAAACCGCTCCTTGGGGAATGCCAGAAGGCACTCCTCCTTTTTTCAACCAAGTGTTGGGAGTGAAAACAGATAAAACCTTAGCGCAAATCAAACAAGAAATCGATGAAATCGATGAATACTATGGAAGAAAAAGAAAAGCTACCGGATATGAAAATAGGGAAATGGATGTAGATGTTTTATTCTACAGAAATGAAATTCATCAAGAACCCTTGATGGTTCCCCATCCAAAAATTCAAGATCGAGCATTTATTCTGGCACCATTAAATGAAGTTGCACCCGATTTTATTCATCCCATTTTGCAGGTCACCGTTCAGCACTTAACCCGCACTTGCAAAGACGAAGGAGGCATTCAAAAAATATGAAATCCAATCCGCATCAATATTTAGTCATCGAGGGGAATATTGGTTCTGGGAAAACCTCGCTGTCTCAAATGCTGGCAAAGGATTGGTCATGTAATTTGGTGTTAGAAGAATTTGCGGACAATCCTTTTTTGGCTAAATTCTATGAGACCCCTGAGCGTTATGCATTCCCATTAGAATTGAGTTTTTTGTCAGAGCGATTTAGCCAATTAAAAAAAGAATGGCAACAAGATCTTTTTCAACCGAAAGTCATCGCCGATTACTTCATCGCCAAGTGTAGCATTTTCGCCGGACATAATTTACAAAAAGATGAATGGGCGCTTTTTATGAAGATGTACGATCTCGTATCCTCCAATCTTCCTCAACCCGACTTGATTGTTTATTTGTACGTGCAGACAGAGAGACTTCAAGCCAATATTAAAAAAAGAGGAAGAGAGTATGAACAAAACATCAGTGATGATTATCTTCAAAATATTCAGCAACAATATTTACAATACTTCCAGCAGCATCCTCATTTAAAAGTGTTGATGTTAGACACCACCGATGTCGACTTTGTTGCCGATAACCATACGTATGTTCAAATCAAGGAATACATACAAGCATCTTATGGTGCAGGAATTCATCGTTTCGTTTTGTAAATTTGACATTCATGTTAAACCATCCCACACTCCATTCCTCTATTTCCCTTACAGAAATGGAACAATACTTTGACCGTCTTTGGCCCATTTGCCGGAGTATCAGCGGTGACGGTCTTAGAAAATCATTCGATATTTTAAAAGAGATCATTCCATTAGAATTAAAAGAATATCCCACTGGAATGGAAGTATTCGATTGGCACATCCCGAAAGAATGGAATGTATCTGACGCGTACATTATTACTCCTGAAGGAGAGAAAATTTGTGATTTCAAATTACACAATTTACATCTGGTCAATTACAGTATTCCATTTTCAGGGGAGGTAGATTGGGAAGAACTAAATGAGCATTTATATACGTTGCCTGATCAACCAACTGCCATACCTTATATCACCAGTTACTACAAAGAAAATTGGGGCTTTTGCATTCCTTATGAAATCTATCAACGACTACCTAAAAATGGAAAGTATCAAATTCATATTGATAGTAGTTTAAAGGACGGGTCGATTACAGTTGGAAGTGTCGTGCTGCCAGGAGAAACAGCTGAGGAAATTTTACTTTCCTCCTACTTGTGTCATCCCAGCATGGCGAACAATGAGTTAAGTGGTCCACTTTGCATGGCTTATCTATATCAACAAATCCAACAAATTCCCAATCGTAAATATACCTACCGCTTTGTCATCGCTCCAGAAACGATTGGCGTAATTGCTTATTTATTTGATCATGGCACCACCATGAAGACCAATACCAAGGGTGGGTTTGTAATGACTTGTTGCGGGGATAATGCCCCTTTTGTATTTAAACAATCGAAAAACACAAATGGATGGTTAGAAAAGGTCACCACTCATGTGTTACGTCATCAATCCATTCCATTTTCCATCATTCCATTTGCAGTAGGAGGAAGCGACGAAAGACAATACTGTTCCCCTGGATTCAATTTACCGGTTGGTTCTATTACACGGTCTATGTATCATCGGTACCCTGAGTATCACACGTCACTCGATAACAAATCTTTTATTTCCTTCGAAGCGATGCGAGAAACCATTGCTCTTTATTTCTCCATCATACAAACGATGGAAAAAAATCGCGTAATCGAGTGTTTGGTTCCTTATGGAGAGCCCCGCATGGGAAAAAGGAATTTGCTCCCGTCCTCCATCGAACCCAATGACAAAAGACGACAAGATATTGACCGCATGTTTCATCTAATCTGTTGGTCTGATGGCCATCATGATTTAATTGATATTGCCGAAAAAAGAGGCGAAAATTGCTTGGTTTATTTACCCATCTTGGAAAGATTAATAGAAGAAAAGATACTAAAAATAAATGGATAAATCCATCACGCTGATCATCCAAGCTCGCATGGGATCGAGTCGATTGCCAGGCAAAATGCTCATGCCATTGTTGGATAATAAAAGCATGTTATTTTGGATCATCCACCGACTCAAATCAAATTCACGTATTCGACATTTGGTAGTTGCTACTTCTCAATCGGCAGAAGATAATGCCATTGTAGAAGAATGTAAAGTACTTGGTATTCCTTGCGTTCAGGGAAGCGAATGGGATGTGCTTTCCAGATTTTACAAGGCTGCTCAAGCCTATCCTGCGGATTGGATTATCCGTGTTTGCGGCGATTCACCACTGATCAATGCAGACATTATTGATTTCGTCATTGACCAAAAAATAGCCACGCAAAGCGATTACTTTTCGAATGGAAATGAACCTCCCTATTTTGTCGAAGATGGATTCTGTGCAGAAATATTTAGTTTCGCTCATCTTCATGAGGCTTATGAGAAAGCAGAATGGTTGAGCGAAAGAGAACATGTCACCCCATATATCAAAAAAAACAAACAGCTCATTCACGCTTGGGCGCAGTGCAGGAAAGACTATCGATATAAACTTTCAGTAGATACTCTCGAAGATTTTCAAAACGTGCAATGGATTTT
Organism: uncultured Chryseobacterium sp.; assembly: GCA_964544665.1. Taxonomy (GTDB): domain Bacteria; phylum Bacteroidota; class Bacteroidia; order Flavobacteriales_D; family Sanyastnellaceae; genus CAMCTV01. The sequence continues at coordinate 7,312 of CAZJCQ010000019.1, forward strand.
CAATCAGTTCAAAGATCCTATTAAAGATGGTATCAATGAGGTAATGTATTGGATGACCCAGCATCCCCAGCAAGATTGGGGATCTATTGATTACAACGCAGGATATCAAAAAAGTGTAACTACTGACCAAAAAGTAGAAAAGGATGGATGACAGTGAACACGAAAAATACATGAGAGCGGCCATAGCCGAAGCGAAGGAATCATTAAAAATAGATGAGGTACCTATTGGATGCGTTATCGTTTGTGAAAATCAAATCATTGCAAGAGGACATAATCTAGTAGAAAGGTTACATGACTTTACAGCACATGCAGAGATGCAAGCTTATACAAGCGCTTCTGAATATTTGGGCGGAAAATCATTGGATCAATGTACCCTCTTTGTAACACTTGAGCCCTGCGTCATGTGCGCCGGAGGAGCCTACCTTACCCGAATAGGCCAAATCGTTTTTGGTGCCTATGATGAAAAAAGGGGGTTCAGTCAATTCGGCCATCATCAAGGAAATAATCAAAGCATCATTCACCCCAAAACAAAAGTAATGGGTGGTGTATTGGAAGAAGAATGCGCCCAGTTGCTCAAAGATTTTTTCAAGCGAAAAAGAAAAGAATAAAAAAGGCCGCAAATGCGGCCTTCTCTATTAAAGCAAAAATCACTTCTTATCTGTGTCCATGATTTGATCCATGGCCATCATTTGGCGCATCGTCTTTTGCATTCCCTCAGGCGATCCGTCCAAAAACAAGACATTCCCCTTTCCATACTCAGCAAAATTCTTGATGGCTTCCGTCCACATGCTGAACATGATCATGCTCGTATCCAAATTCGCTTGCTGCATTTCACGTGCTGCATTCTGCATTCCTTTTGCTACTTCTTCTCTGAACAATGCCACGCCTTGACCTCTTAATTGAGCGGCCTCTCTTTCCGCCGTTGCCGCAATCTTAATGGCGTTTCCTTCCGCCTCCGCCGCCTTTGTTTTTGTAATCAAAAGTGCCTGTCCTTCATTCTCTGCTGCCGCCTTGAGGTTATTGGAAGCAACCACTTGACTCATAGATTTCATGATGACATCATCAAAAGTGATATCATTGATTTGCAAATCATGCAAATGATAACCCCACTCTTCGATAACATTATCAATTTGCTCCTTCACATGATCAACAATCTCTCGACGTAAACTCAAAACCTCTGATTGCTTTTTGGTCGCAACAAAAGAACGGATATTTCCCTCAATCGTTCTAATTAACGCTTGCATCAAGCTCTTGTCATCAATGAACTTAAACGCTACTCTTTTGATCGTCTCTTCCTCTGCGTCTTTCACGGAGAATAAAAGCATGGATTTGAAATACACATTTGCTTGATCCAAAGTTACCGCTTGAAATTCCAATTCGACAGAACGGTTTTGAGTAGAAATTTTCTTAAAAATCAACTCAATAAATGGAATCATGAAATTCAAACCGGGTCGAATCACCCTTCTGTATTTTCCAAATACGGTTACTACGGCAACATTTCCTTGCTGCACTGTTTTTAATCCCATCACCACCGTAGCAGCGATGACAGCCATGACAATCCAATTCATAATTTCAGTTATTAATTATCCCAAAAGTAATCATTTAGTTGACCGCAAGGTCCAAATAATGAAGGAAATAAGAAAACTAAATAGTCCCATTAAGGGTAGTATTTTTTGCCAACCAAATAGTTCTCTCCATTCTCCGCTTACCAATACACTTTCTGGCCATATCGACCCTCTTTTATGCTCAATTGGTAATTCATTTTGTTGTTGAATTTCATTTCGCCAATGCACTGGAAGCTGATGTAAATAGGAGTCATACTGTGAAATATAATCATGATGGTGGTCTCCCTGCCACCCAGTAAGACTGGCCCATTCTTCTACTTCCATTCTTCTTCGATCATGTAGCGAAACCAAATATTCTTGACCCCATTCACAATTAAAGCCATCATATACCGGAGCTGGATGTCTGATTACGTATCGCGCTTGAAAATGTTCTTGATTGGGTGTGGTTTGAAATTGTAAATCCATGGGAAAATGGGCTAAATCATACCTCACGTGAAGTCGCGTGAAAAAAATGTTATTTCCATTTCCCGTTTGATACCAATTTACGCCCGCCCAAGCGAAATCCTGATTCATAGGAGGGGGACCGACGCAAGGATCACATTTCATTCCTCCCCAAGTAGGAGTTACGTTCCAAGCATATTCCAGAAAAACACAATTCTTCCCCTCTCGCTCATAGGATTTTTCAAAGAGCCGTTTGTAAAAGCCTCCAAAATCTTGCTGCACGAATAAAGGAATATTGCGATCCGTTGGAAGCTTCACGGTTCTGTAATTCGTACATTCAATTCTTCCATTAGGTGAAAAACCATACACAATCATGTCTTGTGTCCCGCGACTATTCGCCATACCCAAACGCAAGGGCAACATAAATTTGGGATGATCAAAACGAATTTGTATCGGCCGCAAATCATTGTATCCGGACTTCTTCATTTCTTGCAGATTGACTTTTACCACAAAAAATTTCATATTACTCTTGATGTAAGGTTGAAGAATTTTTTCTGCCCTACCGGGAATTTTATAACCATTGTCAACCAACCATCTCTTTAAACCCTCGCTTTCGGTAGCGGATAATATTAAAATATCATATTCCCCTACGGTATATTGCGCCTCAATGGTCACGCTATAATTCGCATCATTGTCTAGAACACTGCATTTCAAATCTTCCGCCCTACTCGGATATGCCAAGACCTCCTCTTTCTCTATCTCTCTCATGGCGCATTCATTCTCATCATAATATTCTGCCAAACGAGGCGCTGAGTATGCGTCTAATCGCCCGAATAATCCTCGATCTACTACCGCAATATCACTTTGCTTGAGCACCACAGGAACGGGAACCACCATCGCAAAATCTCTCACATCACCTTGGAAATCACTGCCCATGGTAATGACCGTATAATTTCCATTCCGCACGAGTATTACTTCACTTTTATTGTTAAACAAAGTAGCATCCGCCTTGGCCACATAAAAACCACAAAAGGCAAATGCTTCTGGACTCATCCAAACCAATCCTAATAGGATAAATAATCTAATTGTACTTTTCATATGTTTTGTTTTTGTTGTTTCATCCAATAAAATTTTCCCAATCCCCACCATTCATTTAAAAAAGGGACGATGGGAGTCATGATTACCAATGACCATACAGCAGCCGTTGGGATAAATTTTAGATGTTGCAGGTAAAAGGTGAATACCCCTAAGGCAATGGCCCAGATTCTGCGCACTCGTTTGTGCTGCGGAGTAGTCATGGGATCCGTAATCATAAAAAGGCTATACAACCAAAAAGAGCCGGTTGTTAATTGATGCCAGACAACGGACCAGTCCCAACCTAAATACCATTGATATCGAATAAATACTAAAACAGTCATCGTAGACATATAATACAACGCCGTATCCCATCGACTTAATTGTTTCAATGTCCAGCTTCCCATAAATAAAATAAGTAAGAGTAACATCAACTCTTGTCCCCATTGCGCAGGAGAAACCCATGCATCCTGGGTAACCATGAGCATTGCTGCGATAGCAAAATTGGCTGGATTCCAAAAATGATAGCCTCGCCAATTCAATAAAAATTTCTGGCCAATTGCCAAGGAAGCGGCAGTTACCATTAATATCGGTTCATTAACACGAAGCAACAGACTCAATCCTAAACCTGTAATCAAAGCACTCCTCAATGAATGAACTGGAGCGACTTTAGCTAAAATGGCAATGCCTTGAAAAATTACAACGCTGACCAAAGCCAACAACATGGAAAGCCACTCCGTATGCCATCCAAAAAATAAGATACCCCAACTGATGAACAGCGTTTGTCCAATCATTTGAAAATATCGGGCATCCGATTTTAAAGCTTGTGTTAGGGTCATCTTGCTCATCACAAGACGCAGTACACCTCATTACATTATTCGTTCATTGACCCTCAGAAAAAGAAGATGACAATTCCTTTAAAGCAGCTTCCATTTGATCCATGTTCACCTCCTCATAACCCTCAGGTCGCTCAAATTTAGCGAGCTCTTGTTTTTCAAATACCACCTCAACTGCCTTTACTTTCATCCGCTTTCCATAAAGATCCACTTCATATTCAAGCAGCACACCGTCGACACCGGCGTATCTATTCCACCAATTATCATCTTTGATCTCAATGTCCTTGGTATAATATAACATCACATCCGCAATGGTGTCAGGCTCAAAATCAGCGATGGCCTTGTGACAGGACAATCCCGCTATTTCCATTTTCTCATCGCTTGATTGGATATTCACTTTCGGATACCGATTCAACCATTCGTGCACATTGGTATGATGCATATGAATCACTTTTTTATCACCAAATGATTTTAAATAATGCGAAAAAAACTGATCCTTTTGTCCAATAAAAAAATCGGTCTGTACCACCCCATAAGAAGAGGAAAGCGTAATATGCGCTTGATTTTCATTAAAATAATAATACATTTCTTTGGGATAAAACTGGGTCATCAAACCTGACTCGTATGGAAATGAAACCTCATACTTGATATATCCTTCCTTCTTAGAATGAATAAAAGGGATTTTTACATCCTCGCATCCATTCATCAAGAGCATGAATATTCCTCCTAACCATAAACCAATTCTTCGCATCTTTACAAAAATAGTGATGCCCGAATGAAAAACAGCCAACTTTTATCACCACTATGTGTTTTCATGGTGGATCCCATTGGTTTTGGTTTTAACGAAGAAACTGCCGGCAGCAATGCATTTCAAAATACTGCTCATCATCTTGCTCCCCATGAGTTAGAATATACGGTCAGAAATGAGTTCCACGAATTTGTCAACACATTGGTTAAAAATGGAATACTAGTAGAAACACTTCCTGGTCGTAAGGGAATACCCGACGCTATCTTTCCTAATAACCTTTTTTCTACCATGCATGACGGCACTTGGATTGACTATCCCATGATGGCTGCTAATCGGCAAAAAGAACGTGAATTAGGCGTTCATGATTATTTAAAGTCCAAAGGCTACCTGATTCAAAAAAGAATCGATTTGACCCATTGGGAAAAGGAAAAACGATTTTTGGAAGGAACAGGCAGTATTATTTTTCACAAGCCATCGCAACAAGCTTGGATTGCCAATAGTCCCAGAGCCCATCGTGAAGTGGCCGATGCATGGAGCGCAGAAACAGGTTTTGATTTTCATTTTTTCAACACCCGAGATAAGCAACAGCAGCCCGTATACCATACGAATGTTCTACTATCCATAGGAAGTCATTGGCATTTTATCTGTCCTGAAATGATCCTTGAAAACCAGCTCATCAGGGAAAGTTTGGAAAACATCTCCTCCTTCAGAATCGAACTCACCATGGAACAAGTCTATCAATTCAGTGGCAACGTTTTAGAAGTCCAAAATGCGCAAAATCAACCTTTTGGTGTCATTTCATCGACTGGATGGAATGCATTAAATAGGCAACAAAAAAGGGCTTGGGAACAATTTGTCCAGCCCTTAATTGTGGATATTCCATTGATCGAAAAGATCGGCGGAGGCAGTGCCCGTTGTATGATGGCTGAAATCTACCTTCCCTACAAATAATCCAAGTCAATCGCTACATTATGCTCCTCAACATGCTTGCGCAAGTTTAGAATAGCGTAGCGCATGCGACCCAATGCGGTGTTGATGCTGATATCGAGTTGTTCGGCAATTTCCTTAAAACTCATATCCAAGTACAATCGCATCATCACAATTTCACGTTGTTCCTCTGGTAAAACTTTTACCAAGGTTCTCGCCGTACCCAACATTTCCTTTTTCATTTCGCCTTCCTCTTTGTTCAATGATTGATCACTTACAAAATCCAGCGGATTGTATTCATCGGTGCCACGAACTACCGGAACTTTCTTTTTTAAACGAAAGAAATCTATACACAAATTGTGGGCGATACGAAGGATCCATGGTAAAAACTTACCTTCCTCGTTGTAGCTGCCTGACTTGAGCGCCACTACCGCTTTCATCATGGCATCTTGAAAGATATCCTCAGCCACGGCTCTGTCTTTCACCACCATGTAAATCTTACCAAAAACCTTAGACTGATGTCTTTTCAAGAGAAACGCAAATGCAGACTCGTCTCCATTAACGTAAGCGTGAATTAATTCTTGATCGCTGGTTGAACTTTTGTAACACATGATGACCTCCTTTTTTTATGGTGAATAAAACCGTTTAAAGAGTAGAGGTCGTTACAATAGGCGTGTTACTTTTTTTTGTTGTTATTGCGAATATAATTCTTTTTTTTCAAAAAACAAATTTTCTACCCTTTTTTTTGAACCTTATCAAAATCGGATTGTTCCATCTTTGCAGAATGAAGGCTTTGAAACATATCCGAGTAGAAGGTGCTCGCACCCATAATCTAAAAAATATTACGGTCGAAATTCCTAGGAATGAGCTCACCGTTATTACTGGATTAAGTGGCTCTGGAAAAAGTAGCCTTGCCTTTGATACTCTTTTTGCTGAAGGTCAGCGAAGGTATGTGGAAAGTCTAAGCGCTTATGCAAGACAATTTCTTGGAAGATTAGATAAACCAGATGTAGATAAAATTACCGGCATAAGTCCTGCCATTGCCATTGAGCAAAAAGTCACTTCCAAAAGCTCCAGATCCACTGTGGGGACCACTACCGAAATCTATGATTATTTAAAGCTGCTCTTTGCAAGGGTTGGTAAAACTTATTCTCCTATATCCGGGAACGAGGTAAAATATCATACTCCCCAAGACATTCTCTTGCACATTTCAAAAAACAAGAATGATCGGTATCTCTTTCTCGTTTCATTAGATCCCAAGCACATAGTAGCAGAAAAAATTCTTCAAAGGGGATTTAGTAAGATTTGGGATGATGGACGCTTTATAGATCTGGAGAATGAATCAACCGTGCAATGGAAAAAGCCTTTCCTTCTTATCGATCGCTTGTCACCGAGTGAGTGGACGGATGAAGATCAAACCCGAATCATCGATTCTGCTCAAATCGCATTTAAAGAAGGAAAAGGCGAATGTGTCATTTACCAATATTCAAAAGGAAAAGAAGTTTCTTTTTCTAATCGTTTCGAGGCCGATGGAATGACTTTTGAAATTCCCTCCCTGCATTTCTTTTCATTCAACAACCCCATCGGGGCCTGCAAGAAATGTGGTGGATTCGGTTCTATTATTGGTGTTGACGAGAACCTTGTTATTCCTGATAAAAAACTCTCCATTTATCAAGATGCCGTGCAATGTTGGAAAGGGGAGAAGATGAGCGAATGGAAAAACGAGGTCATTCTTCATGCTAAAAAAAGTGGTCTCTCCATCCACAAACCATACAAAGACCTCAGCAAAGAAGAGCATGAAATGTTGTGGAATGGGACTCCGCATTTTGAGGGTATTCATCAGTTCTTTCAATTTTTAGAGCGAGAGAGTTTTAAAATTCAATACCGTGTGATGCTCTCCAGGTATCGAGGAAAAACAGCTTGTCCCGATTGCATGGGCACCAGACTTAGAAAAGATGCTGGTTATGTAAAGATTGCCAATCAAAATTTACAATCGCTCGTTCTGCTTTCCATTGAAGAATTAAAAAAATATTTTGATCTTATTAAATGGAGTGCTCATGATTGGCAGATTGCTAAACGGATGGTGCAAGAAATCACCAGTCGATTGGACTTTCTCATTCATGTCGGATTAGCGTATCTAACATTGAATCGATTATCCAGCACCCTCAGCGGTGGTGAAAGTCAGCGCATTCACTTGGCTACTAATCTTGGATCTTCCTTGGTGGGATCGATTTATATTTTAGACGAACCCAGTATTGGCTTACATCCGAGGGATACCGACCGATTAATCAAGGTATTGTTCCAATTAAAAGAGCAAGGAAATACCGTTTTGGTTGTTGAACATGACGAAAGCATCATGAAACAAGCCGATTACATTGTGGATCTGGGTCCTGAGGCTGGATCTCTTGGAGGTGAACTCGTTTACGCCGGATCGCCCAAAGGACTTTTGAAACATAAGCACTCGCTCACCGCGGCCTATTTGAACAATCAAAAGAAAATCAAAAGAGAAAAAAAATCCGTCATCGGAAAAGATTTTATATCGCTTATTGGTGCATTCGAAAATAACCTTCAACACATTGATATCAGTTTTCCCTTACATGCTTTGACCGCCATCACCGGAGTAAGCGGCAGCGGAAAATCTACTTTGGTGCGTGATCTTCTTTATCCCGCATTGTCCCAGCACGTTGGAATTCCAATTCCTGGGTCCAATAAATATTCGGAAATAAAAGGAGCACTCAAAAAAATTCATCATGTCGAATGGGTGGATCAAAATCCCATCGGTAGAAGCAGTCGTAGTAATCCGGTTACGTATTTAAAGGCCTATGATGAAATAAGAGAGATCTTTTCATCACAAACCTTATCTATTGCAAGAGGCTATACGCCCACACATTTTTCTTTTAATGTAGATGGTGGACGCTGCGAAACCTGTCAAGGAGAAGGAGTCCAAGTGGTATCTATGCAATTTATGGCCGATGTCCAACTGACCTGCGAAGAATGTAAGGGAAAGCGATTTAAAGATGAAATCATTGAGGTGGAGTACAAAGGCAAAAATATTGCTGAAGTACTCTCCATGTCGGTAGACGAAGCCATCACCTTTTTTGAACATGCCACATCTAGAGTCCACAAAAACTTAATTCAAAAACTGCTACCCCTTCAATCTGTGGGAATGGGCTATGTTGGTTTAGGACAAAGCAGCAGTACACTCAGCGGTGGAGAAGCCCAACGAATTAAATTGGCTAGTTTTCTCTCCAAAAAAAATCAAGCCCATACTTTATTCTTTTTTGATGAACCCACCACTGGGTTACATCTTCATGATGTTGCCAAACTCATGAAAAGTTTCGAGGCCTTATTAGCGGAGGGACATACCATTGTAACGATTGAGCACCATGTAAATGTCATTGCATGTGCGGATTGGATGATTGATTTAGGACCTGAAGGAGGTGATAAAGGAGGAACCCTTTTATACGAGGGACCTGTTAAGGATTGCCAACAAAAAGGAAACGCATCCATCACGGCAAAATATCTTGATTTTTAATACGTTTTTTTGTCATGAAATACAAAATAATATTCGGTCTTCTTACCGCCCTCATTTTTAGTCAGTGCCAATCACAATCGTTAGAAAATAAAAGTACAAAATCGGAAAAAAAATTATCCCCTATGCCATTAGAAAAAGACCCCAAAACAATGACTTCAGAGGACTGGAAGAAATTTCTAACCCCTGAACAATTTGAAATCCTCAGAGAAAAAGGAACAGAGAGAGCGTTTACAGGACAATATTGGAATCACAAAGAATCCGGTCAATATCATTGTGCTGGATGTGGAGCTCCATTATTTTCCTCAGAAAGTAAGTTTGATTCTGGATGTGGTTGGCCGAGCTATTTTACACCGATGAGCGACACTGCGATTACAGAGCATTTGGATAAAAGCCACGGAATGATGAGAACCGAAGTGACCTGTAGTCACTGCGGGGGACATCTTGGTCACGTCTTCACTGACGGACCCGCTCCGACCGGTTTGCGATATTGCATCAATTCGGCGTCCATTCGATTTGAGCCCGCAAAAGGAAGGGTAAAATAAAGATCACTCACCACTCCACCATTGTAGCGCCCTGACCGTATTGTTGCCAAGACGCATCACGCGCCGAACATTGGGGATAATATTCCTTGATCATCCTACGAATTTCTGATTTCAGAACTCCTTGACCTACCCCATGAATAAAAACGATTTTTCGAATTTTGTCTTTCATCGCAACCCTCATCATTCGTTCAAAATGTTCTAATTGAATAATGATGATCTCACTATTTTGCATCCCTTGGTGCTTGGGTAGCAAATGATGTATATGCAAATCCACTTCCATCAACTCACCTCTTCGTCTTTCAGAAGACGCCAATTCATTTTTATACAACATCTTGAAATCCCGATTGATCTTATTCAATGTTCTTTCATGACTATTCCTTACCATTCGATCTTCCACCCCTTCTTGACTGCTCGCATATTTCGATGATTCTTTCATCGCAGTATCCACTAACACCAATTCCGACAAGGGATGCGGAAATGAAAAACCGGTTTCATCCTCCACCATGGCTTGATCATCTACCAAATCCGTAATGACACCTCCGCCCTCATCATTCAAAAAACGGACTTGCTGGCCTACCTTAAAAGTCACCTTCATACAACAAAGATAAATTGAGCACGTTATTTACCGCGTATCTTTGAAAAATAGCATATGAAAAAATGGATAATTCTCGCATCGATTCTATTTACGATGCCCTGCTTCGGACAGCATTTAAAAGACCTGAAAAACAAGGCTGAGCAAAAACTGAATGAAAATCATTCAGAAAGCGCCTTTACCCAAGAAGAAGCGGCTCAAGCATTGAAAGATGCTCTAAGAATTGGAGCCGAAAAAGGAGCACAATTGGTCAGTAAGACAGATGGTTATTTTGGCAATCCAAAAATAAAAATACCATTGCCACCAGATGCTCAACAAAAAGAACAAAAACTGCGAGGGATGGGACTTAGCAAAGAGGTGGATGACGCTATACTATCCATTAATCGCGCTGCCGAAGATGCCGGAGCTAAAGCAAAAGACATTTTTGTCAATGCCATAAAAAACATGACCGTTCAGGATGCCATTCAAATTGTGAAAGGAACAGAAAATGCAGGAACTGAGTATTTAAAAAAGCAGACCACTACCGCTTTGCAAAAAGAATTTAAGCCCATCATTCAATCATCATTGGATAAGGTGGGTGCTACACAGCACTACGGAAAAATAGTAACGGCCTATAACAAGATTCCCGGAGTCCAGAAATTAAATCCGGATTTGGCAGATTTTGTTACCCAGCAAGCGATTGAAGGATTATTTAAAATGGTGGCAGAGGAAGAAATGAATATCCGCAAGAATCCTGCTGCACGGGCTACTGAAATATTAAAGAAAGTCTTCGGACGGAGTTAATTTTTGTATTGACTGCTGGAGTAAATCCTCTTGTCCATTAACATAAAAAACAACGAAACCTTATTACATTCGCAGCCAAACGAAAAGGAAAAATGAAGACAGCATTAGAAAAAATCATTACGGTAACCGGAAAAGGTGGATTGTTTAAAGTTATCAGTGGAGGAAAAGGAGTAGTCATTGCGGAGTCATTGATTGATGGCAAGCGTCACCCTATTCATTCCTCTCAGAAGGTAAGTACCTTGTCTGATATCAGCATGTTTACCTACGAAGAGGATGTTCCATTAAGAATGGTTCTTGAAAAAGCCAAAGAGGCTTTTGGGGGCAATGCCGGACCTTCACACAAGGCCGATGGAAAAGACATCCGCAAGGCCATGGAGCAAGTGCTTCCAGCGTATGATAAAGAAAGGGTATACGAGAGTGATCTTCGCAAGTTTTTCCAATGGTATAATTTACTCGCTGAAAAAGACATGTTAGATTTTGAGGAGATTGAAAGTGATGCTTCCAATGAAGAGAACGCAGAAGAAGCATAATCATATTGATTTATAATACAATTAAAAAAGCCCTCCTTTGAGGGCTTTTTTAATTCCTAAACAAAACGCTACACTAAACCTCTATTTAGAAACAACAAATCTGATAATCGCAGTATTTTGTTGGTTTTTTAATGAGACATTGTAGATGCCTGAAGCGAGCTTATTATTAAAAGAGATTGCTTGGTTCAATCCATTTTCAACGAAGAAATTCTCCTTAGAAACAATGCTTCCAGTCTGATCATAGATACTCATTTCCACCTGGCCTTTAGCACTGCTCCATACTAAATTAAGAGCCGCACCATTATTTGGATTCGGGAAAAGTAATGCATCCGAAACGCTAGAAACGGATTCAAAGTCATTGTTGTTCTCTAAAACCATTCCAGCGGCACCGATTGTTTTAACACAAGCTGGTGAAGAGGCAAAATCGCTATAAGAAACTCCATCAAAATGCAATGGACGCACTTTAACATCATATCTCTGTCCATTAGCCATACCTGGAACGGATGCCAATGCAAGAATTCTAGAACCTCCAGTAGCACCGTTAATACTCATTGGCAATCCAGCTATAGGAAATGCTTGGGTAAATTGCCAGTTGTAAATGTTCGCTCCACAAACTCCTTTGTCAGTCACGACAGCACTGGTTATCGACTTAAATGTAGCCGCGCATTGATCACTTGAACGAACCGTAACAGCAGCCATACTATTCAAAGTGAATGCACCATTAACCGTACCGTTTGCCGTCAACGTAGAAATATTTCCAAACGCATCTGGAAGACTATAAGCCACGTTAACTGAAGTATATATTGTTTGAGCGACTCCAGATAAATTAGCTGGCACTATTCTTCCCAACTGTGTAATGGTTCCACTTGGAATGGTGTAAGAATAAACAGGAACACCTGACATTGAAGAAGAAGCCCAACGATTTACTGTATAGTTAAGAGCGCCTGAACGAAATGCGACCTTAAAGTTTGAACATGTGTTTGAATAGGCGTTGGTATTTCCAGTGAATGCTCCAATTTCATTCTGACTTCCACGTAGGTAGGAAATATTCAATGTTGTTGCACCTGGAGTAGCATTATTGTTTCTAACACAGATGTAATAGGTATTTCCTACCGTCAATTGATCGTACAATAAAGTTTCACTTCCCCCATCAGCTGCTGCTCCTTGAGCACCAGGATGTACATCGTTCTCAACGGAAATGGGAACTAACTGTATGCCGGTAGTAACAGGGTTGTTATATAAACCCAAGTCATTATCATCAGCTACAGCACTTGAACCTGATAACGCAATTCTTACCGCGTTATATTGAGCAACGAATTGAAACCAAAGATCATTACCCACTCCAGGACTCTCGATTGAATTTGTTCCAAGAGTCAAGTTAGCCGATAGATTGGTTTGAGCGCCTGTACCATAATTTCCAACTGTGGCCACCGAAACACTTCCAGATATACCACCTGATGATGGACAAGTCAAATCAGCACCAGAACAATCTTCATCGATTCCATTTCCACAGATATCACTCACACCTGCATGTATCGATGCATTGTTATCATTACAATCACCAGAAGTACCAACAGTAGCAGTGTAACCTGCGCCTGGATTGGCACATGCACTTTGTGAAGAAACATAATATCCATCTCCATCAGCATCCAAGTACCAAGTAGTTGCAAACGTACAACTTCCATTGTCAACGGTAGCACTCGCATTGTAGTTACATGCCGTATTGTTCATACAACCAGGAACAACACAAGCTAAGTCTGAACCAGAACAATCTTCATCGATGGAATTGCCACAAACTTCTGTACCCGTAGGATTAACAGAAGCGTTGGCATCATCACAATCCGTATTGTTCGTAACATATCCTGCTCCAGGAGATACGCAAGCAACCGTAGCAGCTCCAGCACCATAAGTGTCGTTGTCCGCATCCGCGTAATAACTAGAATTAGCATTGACAACCGTAGTGATTCCATTGCTTGTAGCAGAACCAGCAGCATCACAACCACCAGCCGTCATAACAACGGTAACAACATCATTGTTAGCTAAAGTAGTTGTCACAAATGTGGCCGCGTCTGTACCGGCGTTATTTCCATTTACTTTCCATTGGTATGAAGGAGTACCTCCATTGGTTGGAGTTGCAGTAAAAGTAACAGAGGCGTTAGCACAAATGTTGTTATCTGCATCACTTGAAGCTATTACCACAGAAGGAGCTCCTGGTGCAGTTCTGATAAGCGTTGCGTTGGTTAATTGACCCGCCCCAGGTGTTCCATAAACATAATTTTCAGCAGCGCCCGTTGGACTCAATAATTGAACGTTGATAGAGAAAGTAAATACTCCGGTGGTAGTAAATTGACCGATCAATACTTTATTCGTCGAGGTAGCACCCACGATTCCGCCTAAAGCAGCAATCGAACCATTAGAAACAGTAATTGAACCTAAGTTATTACCTGCAGTCAAAGCATTTAAAATACTACCGCCCATCCCTAATACGTTAGGGGCAGTATAAGTAGTTCCTGAAGATGGCATCATACCATCTTTTCCGGTTGCACCAACAATACCTGAACCATAACAACCACCTGGATTGTTATTCAACAATCCGTGGGTATGTGGATTTGCAATTGAACCATCGGTATCCTCATCCTTTAGAACTCCAACCTTGGTACCTGCTGCACCACCAGCGGTGATCCAAGAGTCCAACATAGTGGTGTGCTTCTTGGTATTTAAAACAGAAGTTGTTGGTCCAGTTTGAGAATCATAATTCTCGTCATTATAAAAACTGGTAGTTGTATTGAACAACAAATTTTTAGTTGGAGTACCAAACATTTGAACAAATTTGTACCCAGCTGCCATATCAACATATACGCGATAAGTTACGGCACCTGATGAAAGTGGATAAGTATATCCTTGATCAATGGTGTACTGCGCATCTGTCGCATCTGCCTGGTAGTATCTCTCCACGATGATACCTTCCAGTCCTTGAGCCATGGTAGCTTGAGCAAGACATACCATTCCCAGGCCTATGAATAAATTCTTTATTTTCATATGCTATTTATTAAAGGGGTGAGATTCCTCACCCCTGAATTATTTTTTTTAGTTACAAGAAGTACCGAAAGCTGGAGCGAAGATTAAGAAATCTAATACATCCGTTACACCGTCATAGTTCAAATCCGTAGGACAAGCCGATACACCTTTTGTAGCACCTACCAATTGAGAGTATGTCCAATTAGACAACCAGTTTTGACCAGGATTTGAAGAGAAAGCACCACGGAAAGGAGCTGGCTCAAAAAAGCCATCCACTGGAGCAGTAGGACAACCTGTTACAGACAATGCTGGATTAGGTATCACATCATTCTTTGCAGTCCAAGTATTGGTAGCGGTGTTTACTGTATACGTATAATCAAATCCAGGAAGCGTGTTACCTGTTACAATGTCGTTCATGTCGGTGGTTACAAACTGAGTATAATCTGCACTTCCTACAGCTTGTGGAGTACCTGTTCCTTGGTTAGATCCAGAGGCATTGATGGTGATGGGTGTAGTTACGTTAACAAAGGTGTTACACTTCACTTTTAATGCTTGCGAACCATTACCTGCTGTCGCTGAAGCTGGACCGGCGATATTGGTCCAGTTATGCCATGCTTCACCACCAGAAGCATAAGCGCGAGTTCCAGAAATACTCTTTTGTAAGTTCAAACCATTTTTGAAGTTTGCAAATATTGAATTGTAGATTTCTCCTTCAGTTAATTCCTTAGCGCAGATACCGGCCAAAGAAGTGTTGTCAGCAGTAGTGGATGTTTTGGCATTTCCAATAATGGTTGAGTTATAGATAATCGGATGTGAACGAACTAAGTTGTTTGACTTATTATCATCTGCATCGCACTCAAACCCATTATCACTATCAATACTCCAGTTTGCTGAGTTGTCATCCTTCATACCAAACAAAAACTGCGCCTTTCCAGTCCAACCCAAATCATAGTCAAACATGTCATCATTACCAAATAATGTAGTGCAATATTTAAGATTCACTGTACCTCCGAAAATCTCGATGTTATCATCGGCACAAGAAACAATCTCAATATGCTCAACAACAGTATTGCGTCCAACTGAAGCCAATGTCAAGCCATTGATCTCTCCACCCAAAGCCAAGATAGCTCCAGCGTGACGAATTGAAACATAACGCAAAATACCTGAATTATCATTGTCATCAAAAGACTCACCAGCTGTTAAATTCACCCCAAACTGATCCTGTGGGTTAGTAGTTTGGAAACCTTCTACTGTACCCAATCCATTGGCCACAGCCAACTTTCCAGCGGTACCTACAGTGAATGGTCCATTAGCAGCTAAAGTTAAGTTGTTGTATGCTTTTCCTAAAACCACAACTCCACCCCACTTTCCTTTATTAGTAACAGGATAAGTACCATCCATCGGATCTTCTTGAGCAGTAAATACAATAGGACAAGACTCCGTACCATTGGCAATGATTCTACCGCCTTTCATAATAACTAAAGCAGTAGCTTCGGCAGAAACTACATTAGGAGCACCCTTGATCACAGTACCTGGCTGAATGGATAGCGTTTGTCCAGAAGGAATATAAATTTTCTTGTCCAAGATGTACGTCTTATCACAAGTAAAACTTGCTCCTTGAGTCAACTCACCACCATAGGTATTAGCAATCGCAGTGTAACCAGTCATAGTTGAAACCGTCACTTCCGTTCTTGAAGCTACTGGCGGACAACCACAATCAGCACCTAAATTAGATTGAGCTTTCAATCCTGAGAAAGCTCCGAATGTCATAGCTATCGCTAGTGACTTAAAAAGAATTTGTTTGTTTTTCATAACTTATTTTTGGTTAATGGTGCAAATCTCATTCACCAACAATGCCTTACATTGATTGAAACATTATGAAAGCATTAAAAAGAATTGAGTTTGTTTAGTAAATAGTTACCGGAAGCAAGCTGGAATTTTACTAAAATGAAAATAAAATGATAAGAGGGCTTTACAATTGGTTAACAAAAGAAAATTACCTTCTTTTCCCAAAAACAATTCCGAAACCACAACCCCAAGGACGAACATCCCATTGCGATTGAGCGGCTATAGATTGCAAGAAATAATTACCCTGAAGAAATACTCCACCATACCAATTAGAGGTAAGTGTCCATTGCCATCCAATGCTCAATTGAGTAGATAAGGCGCTGGTATTAATCCCCTCAATATCCACAATGGTTTTTGACTGATTCATTCCTAATGATTGATAAGTGCGAGAAGATCTTACTAGTCTATTCCACTGAATTCCTCCTTGAATAAATAAACTTCGGTCTTCAGTTCGACTGATCTGATACTTAGCCAGCAACGGAATGCTCATCCAATGAAAATCATTTCGCATTTGTAACATACCAGAGAGTTGATCGACATCAAAATTCTCGCCTTTTTTCATGTAAGCAACACCCGTATTCAAGTGCCAATTTTTATTTAATTTTCTTGAAACGTTGATTCCAGCATTCCACCCATAGAATGGACTTATCAATTGATTCTGTTGCGCTGTTAAAAATTCTTGATCCGATGTTCCAGATTGATAAGCAAAGTCGAGCAATTCTATTCCGTAATTACCCTCTATCGACCAGTGAAGACTATCTTTAACTTGAGCATTTAACATATTCAAAATGCAGAAACAAAATAAAACACTCAAACCGACATTTTTTTTCATATTCAATTTATATAGAATAAGTTTCAAAACTTTAAATTCTCACTAATAAAACACTGATTTGATCTGTTGTATTTTTTAGCAACACATAATACACACCTGGCTCCCACATTGAACTATCTATAGTATCAGTAAATACACCTGAAAATTGATCCCTAGTTGCATTGTACTTTTGGACTCCCATGGCGCTATATACCTCAATAACCACATCATCGGACTGAAGTACCGAAGCTTGAATTACCAAAGTGTTTTGAGCTGGATTTGGATACACCTGCAAATTCAAATTGGACTGCCCCAATTGAGGGCATACTAAATTAATATCCCTTCCGCCACAACTTCCAGGATAGCAACACAACTCTTCAAAAGGCACATTGGCCTCAGAAGAATAATTACAAGCCAATGTATCCATGCAACCTATAACTGCGAGTGTTTGACAAGCTCCTTCTTCTTCACAGATAAAAGCGGAGTTGTACTCTAAATAATCACTATTCATGCAACCACACTCAAAGGGATAGGATAAAAAAGGACTGAATGCTTGACCTGCGCCTAACAATGTATCTCGAGCCACCAATTCCTGGCTGACCCAAACAGAGTCTTGCCAATATTCGATTTCCACATTCATTTCAAAATTCAAATCTCCAAGTGTAGTCAATTGGGCTAATAGCACATAATTCGTATCAGGAGAAACACCATCTATGGGTTGGGAAGACTGGAGGTAAAAGTTTTCACTTTCGAATAAATTACCCGCTACAATACTGCCAAAAATGGTAGAATCTGATTGTGATACAAAATCTTGAATACCAAAAGATGTCCAAGTAGTAGGGGCCAAATTCATTGTATCAATGCCATCTGCTGAAGTAACTGGAATGCCAGCTAAAGGATCTTGGTTGATCAACAAACCAGTTGAAATCATTTCACTCCCACCATCATTATTCACTCCGCCAATAAATGAACCATCCATATCATGTTCTTTGGGCAATCCAAAAAACATTTTAGAACCCTGTTTAGCCACCTGTCCTATCGTAAGGTAAGTATCCAATGCCGTTGTATTTTCTGACAAAAAAACTTTGGAGAAATCTTTTCCAAAAGACTGCCCTTGGCTTTTGTTGTTAAAAAAGGGTTGTGTACTTCCCACCACAAAAGGATGATCAGTAGCACCGAACATTCTCTTAATTCTGGTATTGGGTAATAAGTCTGCATAAATTCGGTATGTTACCGATCCAACGACAAGGCTACCACCGGTAGTGTCCGTTGCATCATTTACGTCGCTGATATAATAGGGTTCCACAACAAGTCGTTCCAATTGAGCAAATGAATCGGTAACGATCAAAAGGAAAAAAGCAAACCAAATATTCTTCATAACATTAAAGTCGATAATTAACTGTCAACAAGTAAGTAGTGCCAAAACGAAATGAGTCGTAATCATACCAACCATCTGTTTTCTCCGTATATCCATTGGCATTGACACGGTCGATTTTATAGGAGCGTCTAACCGCAGTATTTAATAAATCTCTAATATTCACACCTACTATCCAATGATCTCCAATGTTCTTTGTAACTTTCAAATCAATTTGATTTCTGGGCATTTCATATACATCAGGGCGTCCTTTGATTGCGCCAGCAATTACCAAACGCGGACCTTGAACATTGTAACTCACTGTTGCGGTTAATCCTAAGGAGTCATTTTGATAAGTCAATATTGAATTGATCAAGTACGGTGCCTGTCCGAACATGGGACGATACAACGTGTCCAATGGTATATAGGTTTTAGAACCGTCATTATTGATGATAAGATCTTTTCTGATAAACTGCGCTTGAGATTTGACCAATGTTACATTTGTTCTCGCCTCAAAAAATTTACCTAATTGCTTCTTACCTTCAAACTCTAACCCCATGACATTAGATCTTTCTATATTTTCCCAAGTAATCCCCGCACTTCCAAATCCCATTTCAATATGATTCTTGAAATTCTTATAAAAAGCACTGGCGCTGATCATGTCCCCTCCTTTAAAATAAGACTCCGCACGCAAATCGAAATTGTCCACCTTTACCACCTTTAATGCAGAGTTGCCATAAATCAAAGTTCTATACTCATTATCCAAAATAGCAGCATCACTCAACTCCCGAATACTTGGCCTTGCCAAAGATTTACTGTAATTCAATCTCACATTGGTTTGTGCCTTCTTCTCATTCTTCAACTTATACACTACGTTGATGTTGGGCAACCAATCCAATTGATTGATTTGACTTGGGTTTACCAATGGGAATCCACCTACGTTCTCTCTTCGAATATCATCTTTCGCATATCCCTTTTTAAAGTAATCATCCACATCCACAAAAATGTTGGTATATTCTGCTCTAATGCCGCCAATCAATCGAATTCTATCTGTAAATTCTACATCACTAGACCAATAAGCTGAGTGAACATCGCTATTACCAAAGGAATGATTTCTTAAATAATTATTTCTCACGTAATAGAATTGAAAATTATCTCCCATAACAAATTTGTCTGGGCTCAAATAGGCATCTAAATCCTCACTTTCTAAAGGATCAATACTAGTAGCTGGGTTGGCAAACAGCTTAAACTCATCATTGTCAATTTTTCTATAATTTTTGAGCGAGCTAACCCCAAACATCCATGTTCTTTTTAATCCTTCCTTCGCCCATTTTTTAATGGGCTTGGATGCATCCAAACGTGCATCTAACAAATCCTCATTTAAGTAACGATAAAATCTTCTGATACCTTCACCAAAAGTGGGAGAAAATCCATACCCTGTTACTTGATTATAATTAATCAAGCCCGCATTGAATTGCGTAACCTTGAAATCAGGAGCAATACTATTCCCTGTAGTATATGATAGATTAGCATCCAATTTAATTGAAGAGGAAGGAAAATAGTGCTGAGAACTGAATTGAGAAACCCATTGCTTACGCTGCTCATAAAAAATATTATTAAAAACCTCTACCTCTTCGAAAGCACTACTGAAAGGCCTTCCGTAGTATTGTGCAACATCATTGATTCCCATAAAATTTGGCATCACCATGATAGATGCCCTGTGATTATCGTGAAGTTTGTATGACACATTCAAAAGCGCGTTCCATGAGTGGGTTTCACGGCCTAACTCGGCTCGGTCTTGACGATCAATTGGATAATTTAATGATTCGTCTCCTACGCGTTGAGATATACCATTCGGATCATAGCGATAGTTACTACCGTAGCGAAAACCTAAGAAAAAACCAAGTGGCTTCCCAAACAATAAGACCTCATTTCCAATTGTAAGATTCTGAGTAAAATTCATCGGAGCCATTCGCCTCTTGACATTCCAATTGTTGGCAAATCCACTTCCATAATCAGTACCTTGTGGATTGATAATACCGTATGCAGTAGGCTTATATTGTTGATTGTATTGATTTCTTGCTACGATGTAGGCTGCATCATCATTGATAGCGGTGGGAGCTAACAATCCCAATTCCACCAGACCTAATCTAAAGTAAGCATCCCCTTGCGCTGTTCCATCAGCCCAACCCGATATGCCCAATCCTTGATAATAATCACCCAAACCCAATGCAACTAATTCTTGATAAGTGGTAGGCGCAATAATTGGTGTTACAACCTCATCATTTGAACGAATTCTAAGCCCATTATCAAAACCTAAAAAATCTGTTCGGCTTGTTTCACTGCTTAAAAAATTCTTAAATGTCGTTTGCGCATTATATCCAAATTGACTTTCTACACTCACCATCAATTTATCTGGATAATCCTTTGTTTCAACAGAAATATAGGCACCTGACCAATCACCCGCTAATTGCGAGTTAGCCGTCTTAGTAATGATGATATTATCAATTAAACTAGAGGGAAAAATATCTAATTTAATATTATTAGTAAGAGGGTCTAATGTTGGAATTCTAGAGCCGTTTAATGTCGTTTTAACATAACGATCCCCGATGCCTCTCACCGTAATTAATCCGCCCGAAGTCGATACCCCCGATACCCGAGCAATTGCATTGATCACATTTTGATCACCCGTCTTTTTCATCGTCTCAGACGAAATGTAATCAATTGTTGTAGCCGAATTCATCTTCACTTTCTCCATGAAGGAGTCATTCGATTTTATAATCTTCTCTTCAATTGTAAGCGCAGATCCAACATAACTTGCAGATGGTAAGGTAAATTCCTTGACCAATACCTCGTTGTTTTTTAATGAAACTTCTTCTGTAAGATTTTGGTAACCAACCATCACGAAATTAATCGTGTAGACATTTGAATTGGGGAGTGAGAGTTCAAATAATCCATCAAAGTCGGATTTGGCCAAATTGGATTGATTTTGCATCACCACGACAACAACTCCAAAAACAGGCTCACCCTTTTCATCCGTAATCTTTCCCTTTATTTTACCTTGGGCAAAAACTAAATTGGAAACAATCACCAACAGAATCGATACAATAATATGCCTCATCATGATAAACTACGATTTAACCAATCTCAGCACTTTACTCTTTCCCGCTTGCTTAAGATGCACCATGTACACCCCATCCGTCCACGTATTGGTTTGGATACGAATTTGATTGCCAAAGAATCTATCTACAAATACTTGTTGTCCTAGAATGTCAAAGATCTCAACTTTTATAGCAGCAGAACTTAATGAATTATTCCAAATTAAAACATCATTCTGAAATGGATTAGGAAATGCCAAAGCGCTCCAGTCATTTGATGAAATGACCTCATGGACGATAACAGTTGAAGTGTCCGTTGTATCAATAATTACCCCAGCATCACTTACATATATTAAAGTAGAATCGGTCAATTCACTAGCTCCAGGATTTTCGGCAACATAATTTTCGCTACCTCCTACTTGAGGTGTGCCTAGCTGTAAATTCAATTTGAAACTAAAAGTTCCATCTGTTGTAAATTGTCCTAACATCACTCTATTTTCAGATGTAACACCTGCTATACCACCCAACGCAGCTATGGCTCCGTTACTAATAACAATTGAATCTCCTGCTGTTTGATCTAGGATGTCCAACTCACCAGAAATTCCAAGGACATTCAACGCCGTAGGCGTTCCTGGCATCAATCCATCCCTACCATCGGTACCCGTGATTGGGAAATTCATAGGTGCCACATTATTGACTAACAGTCCTTGCAAATTTCCAATCGTGCCATCCGTATCTTCCTCTTTCAATACCCCCATCAAACCTGGATTTCCGTTAGCAACCGATCCGATGGTGATGTAGGAATCTATCATCATGGTATTCTTGCGTGTGTTATTAATACTTGTACCCTGATAATAAGGCACCCCATAATTAGGATCATTAAAAAAAGCAGTTGTTGTATTGATTTCGAGGGGATGTCCCGGAGAGCCAAACAACTGAATAACACTATAATTGGGTAATAAATCGGCATACACGCGATAGGTTACCATACCCGCCTTCAATGCATACACTGCACCATTATCGGCTGCATCTGCGGAATCAGCAGCATCAGACACATAGTATTTCTCTACGATAATCGATTCCAAGCCTTGTTGAGCATTAGACTGAGTCGATATCGCTCCAAAAAAAATGGCGAGTGCCATCCAATTCACTTTCTTCATTGCCTTATTTTTTTTCTTGTTTTTGTTGTTTTTTAAACTTTCGCTTCTCCGACTTTGTTAGCGGACGATAGTAATTGACTTCTGCCTTCAAGTGAGGAAGTAAAATTTCACCCTCACCTGGTTGATCATACGCGTAGCGAATTGACTTTCCCTCTGGCGTTCTGATCATGATATTTAAACCATAATTCAAGCTACCGGATGTTGTAAACTGACCTATCAATACCATATTAGAATGCAAGGAATCCGCTCCCACTGTGCCTTTTCCGAGGGCGGCCCATGCTCCGTTTTCCACTACTATTTCCGAAGTTTTGGTATCTGCATGGATTAATTTCTTTTGCTCATCCATATTATAGAACGTAGGAAAAGTCAAGCTTTCGACCCTCATCAAACCATCTCTTTGTTTAATTGACCATTCATTACCCAATGGCGACTGTAAATATTTATTATTCCATTCTATATCTAACCAATCTTTGGTTGTATCTAAATACAATGGAACTCCAAGGTGATTTTCACCCGCCGCGCCTACACTTAACCATGTGTCCAAATAAGCAAGATTCTTTCCATAGGTACGTTCCGGAATCATATTTGGATTTGAATTGCCCACTTCTACGTGGTTATAGAAAGGGGCGGATGATTTAAAGAAAAGTGGATGTTGAGGTGTTCCATAGGCAACCTGAAATCGATAATCAGGTAAAAGATCTAAATAAACCCGATAAGTAATAGCTCCTTCTGCAATATCTCCCGTAAATGAACTAGCCGAAGCATCAACCGAATTCACTCTATAAAACTCCTCGATATAAATCCTCTCGATCCCGACCATATCCTGTGCGGAAACAGGCGATATCAGAAAGTAAATACAACAACCAATGATCCAATTTCTCATACTGCCTTATTTAGTGCGATACCACCATCTTAATACTTCCACTCTGACCATCAATATGAATGGTATACATACCATTTGACCAATCAGTGCAATCAAATCTCTCCATATCCTGGGTAATCAAACGAGTCAATAACTTTCTACCTTGGACATCTAAAACCGT
Organism: uncultured Chryseobacterium sp.; assembly: GCA_964544665.1. Lineage (GTDB taxonomy): Bacteria > Bacteroidota > Bacteroidia > Flavobacteriales_D > Sanyastnellaceae > CAMCTV01. Next base: position 31,217 of record CAZJCQ010000019.1, read on the forward strand.
TATATTTTTATTTTTATATAGGGCTAATCCGCCTATTACAAACTCATCCATTGCGGGAACAGGATACACAGTTAATTGAGCAACACCTACGCTTTGAACAGACACGGCCTCTCCATCACAATCTTCATCAATCGCATTGTTTGGAACCTCTTGAGCTCCAGGATTAACTGCAGCATTTGCGTCATCACAATCTGTGGTATTAGTGGCTCCGCAAGCAGCAGGCACAATGGTACCATAGCCATCTTGATCAGCATCTACATAAAGCAATTGGCTATCGTCGCAATCTGAATTGTCTGTGACATAACCTGGATCTTGACTACAACTGCTCACAAAATTGTTCGCATCACCAAAACCATCGTTATCTTGATCGGCATAATAAATGGAAAGCAAATTTTCATCCGCAACTCCATCACAATTTTGATCAAATCCATCACAAATTTCTGTGGCGCCAGGATTAACCGTATCATCAAAATCCAAACAATCTCCTGTATTGACAACTCCACAAGCATCGATTGCACTACTTCCGTATCCATCGCCATCAGTATCCATGTATAATATGGCATTATCATCACAATCAAATGAGTTCTCCACATAACCATTTGGCACGCTACATTCAAAAACCACATTATTAATATCTCCAAAGCCATCCCCGTCTAAATCAGCATAATAGGTGATTTGAACAAATTCATCGATTTCTCCGTTACAATTATCATCCAATGAATTACAAATCTCCGTTGTAGGTAGTACGCAAGAAAAATCATCAACATTTGCTGTTGAATCATAATTACAAGCAGTAGGATCAGTACAACCTAAAATATCGCATTGTTCGACGAGTCCATTACAATCCTCATCTATTGAATTTCCGCAAATGTCTATTGATAAAGGACTGGTATTAGCATCAAGATCATCACAGTCACCATCCAATAAGACTCCACACGCGGAAAATTCTAAACTACCAAATCCATCACCATCTGCATCAGCGAAAGTTAATGCGGAATCATCGCAATCACTGTTATCGTTCACATAACCAATTGGAACTTCACATGCAAAGATTACGTTATTGAGATCTCCATATCCATCTTGATCTAAATCCGCATAAAAGGTAACTTGAACAAACTCGTCAATTTCACCATTGCAATTATCATCGATTAGATTACAAATCTCTGAGGAAGGTAAAATACACGACATGTCATCCACAGTAGCCGTTGTATCATAATTACATGCCGTGGGATCGGTACATCCAAAAACATCACACTGTTCCAATATACCATTACAATCTTCATCAATGGAATTACCGCAAACTTCTATAGAAATTGGACTAGCAGTCGCATCTGCATCATTACAATCGCCATCCAAGAGTACACCACATGACGTTAATACTGATCCACCAAAACCATCTCCATCGTTGTCGACAAAAGTTAAAGTGGAGTCATCACAATCACTATTATCATTCACATACCCAGATGGAATTTGACAAGCAAAAACAACGTTATTAAGATCTCCGAATCCATCCTGATCTAAATCTGCATAGAACGAACTTTGAACAAATTCATCAATTTCACCATCACAATCATCATCCAATTCGTTACAGATTTCCTGTTGTGCATAGATGCAAGAACCATCATTGTAATTCGCTAATACATTATAGTTGCATGCACTAGGATCTATACAACCAAAAACAAAAGGAATGCAAGAACCATCGTCTGTGTTCGCTGAAGGACTATAATTAAGCGCATTTACACTTGTACAACCATAAATCACAGGAACACAAGAACCATCGTCCGTATTAGCTTGAGGATTATAGTTAAACGCAGTTAAATCGGTACATCCATATATAAATGGGATACAAGATCCATCATTCGTATTGGCAGCACTATTATAATTGAGTGCGGTATTATCCGTACAACCTAACACAACGGCAACACAAGAACCATCTTCAACATTTGCAAAAGGATTATAGTTAAATGCATTGACATCCGTGCAACCAAAAATTAAACAAGCATCATCAGATGGTTCACAATTTTCATCGCTTCCATTATCGCAAATTTCAGTAGCCGATGGATTAATCGTTGCATCACTATCCAAACAGTCATCATGATTAGTTACACCGCAACTCGACAAATTACCAGAACCAAATCCATCATTATCTAGATCTTCAAAAGTAATTTGATTGTCATCGCAATCATCACTATTAGCGGTGTACCCAGTGGGCAGTTCACAAGCAAAAGCAACATTCCCGAGGTCTCCAAATCCATCCAAATCTAAATCCGCATAATAAGTGTTTTGTACAAACTCATCTATTTCTTGATTGCAATTGTCATCCAATAAATTACAAACTTCAGTAGCACCAGCAAAAATCGCAGCATTGTTATCATCACAATCCGTTCCTCCATTTTCTACTCCACAACTACTTGTAACATTAGAGCCAAATCCATCACCGTCGTTGTCTTCAAAAGTTACTATGGCATCTGAACAATCTTGTGAATCCAAAACATAACCGCTAGGAGCTGCGCATGCATAAGCTGTGTTATTCAAATCACCGAAACCATCTCCATCCAAATCTGCATAATAGGTTATCAAAACGAATTCATCCACCTCACCATTACAGTTATCATCTGTTTCATTACAAATTTCGCTTTGGCTTGGAGATATGAGAGCACTATTATCCTCACAATCTCCGTCAAGTAACACATAATTTGGGCCAGGTGAAGTACAAGAAGAGATCGCTGCTCCTGAACCAAATCCATCAGAATCAGCATCCATAAAATACGATTGATTATTCAATACAGCTATGGAAATAGTATTTCCATTAGCCGTTGATTCAGTTTGACAAGTATTGTTAGCTGTCATCACCACCGTCACCACTGCATTATTCGACAACGTAGCAGTCGAATAGGTAGCTGCATTGGTTCCAGTATTGACTCCATTAACTTTCCATTGATAAGCAGGTGCTGCACCGCCATTTGTAGGTGAAGCCGTGAAAGTCACACTTGCACCTGAGCATATGCTATTATCCGCATCATTACTTGCGATTGATACGGAAGGAGTAACATTACTATTGACCAATGTTGTGATGCCATCACTTGTTGCAGTTGAACTGGTTTGACAAGTATTATTGGCCGTCATCACCACCGTCACCACAGCATTGTTCGTCAACGTTGAGGTAGAAAAACTGGTTGAATTGGTTCCTGCATTGACTCCATTTACTTTCCATTGATAGGATGGTGACGTGCCTCCGTTAGACGGAGATGAGGTAAAAGTGACACTTGTGCCTGAGCAAATGCTATTATCCGCATCATTACTTGAGATCGATACTGACGGAGTAACAGACAATCCTTCGTCTATTTGATTGTCGCAATCATCATCTATTGTATTACAAATTTCAGTTGCACTTGTATTGATGGCTGCGTTATTATCATTACAATCGGTGTTATTGGAAACATAACCTGCACCGGGATTAGTGCAAGCGCTCAAGGCAGAGCCGGCTCCAAATCCATCCCCATCATTGTCTAGGTAATAGTTAGTTGGATTGTTAATGCCCATTGTAATCGCGTTGCTCGTCACTAATGTATTAGTCGTAGCTCCGCAATCCGGTGTTACAACACAAGTGACTATACTTCCATTGGTGAGGGCGCTTGATGAAAATGAGCTACTATTGGTTCCCACGTTAACACCATTTACTTTCCATTGATAAGTGGGTATGCCTGCATTTAGCGCAGTAGCAGTAAAATTAACTGCTGATCCGTTACAAGTTTGATTACCCGCAGCATCTGAAACTATGCTTACACTTGGAGCGCTCGCTGTCCTTATTAAAGTGGGATGAGTAAATTGACCAGAACTTAGATTGCTGTGAACATAATTCTCTGCAACACCTGTAGGACTTAATAACTGAACATTTAATGCAAAAGTAAAAGTACCATCGGTAGTGAATTGTCCTACAAGGACACGATTGCTCGAAGTGGCGCCGACAATTCCTCCCAATGCAGCAATAGCTCCATTACTGACATTAATTACACCTACACTATTGCCGGCAGTCAGAGCATCCAGCGTTGCTCCTCCCATACCCAATACATTCGGAGAAACAACAGTTAATGCAGCACTCGCTAGCATACCATCCTTTCCAGTAGCTCCTGTAATCATACTACCGAAACATCCGCCTAAAGAATTGAATAGTATTCCATTTGTATTTCCTGTGGCGCCATTGGCAATGGTTCCGTCTGTATCTTCATCTTTAGTCACTCCCACCTTTCCATTTGCAGCTCCACCAGTAGTAATCCATGAATCAATCATGGCCGTGTGCTTTTTTGTGTTGATTACAGATGTTGTAGGTCCTGTTTGACTATCGTAATTTTCATCGTTATAAAAAAACGTTGAAGTTGTAAAATTTAAATTCTGAGAAGGTGTACCGAACATTTGAACGAACTTGTATCCCTGCGCCATATCAACGTATATTCTATAAGTAACTGAACCTTGGAGCAGTGGATAAGTATATCCTTGATTTACTGTATACTGGGCGTCAGCCGAATTGGCCTGATAGTATTTTTCTACTACTATTCCCTCTAATCCTTGAGATTTTACTGTTTGATGAAGAGTCATCAAAAACAACCCAATCCATAAAATTCTACATTTCATAACAATAATCAATTTTGCTTTGGTTAATTTCTTATTTCATCCAGAAATGAATTTAAAAGCACTTTACTTATTACAAGTGTATTTAAAACTGCACTTAAGGATGCCGTGCGCAAAATTGACAAGCAAGAGTATTTTCTCTATTCTTTTGAAGTTAAGAATTTTAGAAGAAAAAAATAAAATTAGGCTCTTATGTTACGAGAACGTAACATTGTTGTTTAGGTAAAGTAAACCAAGAAACGAAATAATCAGTCAGATGGGCGTAACCCTTTTATTGAATATTTAATAAAAGGCAGGCGTTGTAAAATAGCGCTCCCATCGCTGCTGAAATGGGTATGGTAATGATCCACGCCACTAACAATTTCCCTGTTACTCCCCACTTAACGGCGCTGATTCTTTTAGTAATCCCTACGCCAATAATAGACCCTGTTATGGTGTGAGTTGTACTGACCGGAATACCTTTGATTACCTCACCACCCATCTTCCATGGGAATTGAAGTCCTTCAGTAAAGAATAACGTAATGGCTCCTGCCGTTTCAGCTGCCACTCCTTCGAAGGGAGTTACCTTGGTAATTTTATTTCCCATGGTCTTTACAATTTTCCAACCTCCACTCATCGTACCTATAGCAATGGCTGCATAACAAGCCAGCGGAACCCAAGTAGGCATTTCATGCATCGAATGAATATTACCGTTTGCTATTAATGCAACAGTAATTATTCCCATCACCTTTTGCGCATCATTACCTCCATGTCCAACGCTAAATGCCGCTGATGAAAATAATTGTAACCTTTTGAACCAATGGTTCGCTCTCGAATTCGTAAGCGAACTCAGAAATAAAGTAAAAATAGACATTACCACCAAAATAAATCCTAATAATATCCATTTGAAATTACTGCCATGAAAAACCACTTTCAACCAATACATTTCAAAATCTGACTTCAAATTGGAAGAATCAAATCTTTCATTGATATCAGAATCTGATTTGATTTTATGAACATCTGTACAAACATAAGAAGATGTGAAGCTGGCGTGAATATGCTTGGTCAAACTATCAGTCAAATCCTGAGATATTTCATCAGAATTTTTATTTTTCAAAAAATCTGTTCTAACCTCAAACACTTTTCCAGATAAATCTTCATGACCCATACTATCTTTCCCAGCTTTGATAATAGGAACAAACTCTTTTGATTCAACATTTTTAAAAGTCAAGGCCTTTTTTAATCGTTCCAAATCTACTTTCTCCTCAAATTGGATAGTATATGAATGACCCCCATTGAAATCCTTTCGAAACTCCAACGCATTCCAAACGAAATAAACTACACCTATTAATATAGTTAAAGATAAAATTTTCATCCAAGGCCCCTTCTTGAATGAATTCAAAAACCATATTGAAATCAGATAAGACATTAACATTCCAGCAACAGGGGCCACAACAATAAAAGTAGCCGTTGCTCCTACAACCCCTCCGCGAACTGCATCCCAACCAAATGCGGCCAAAAATGCACCTGCAAAACCCCCAATCAATGTGTGTGAGGATGAAGAAGGAATGCCAAACCACCAAGTCGCCAGGTTCCATGTTATAGCTGATAACAAACCTGCAAAAATCATAGGAAGGGGATGCATTTCTGGCTTAGTAAAGTCATCTTGTACAGTCTTGGCTATAGTATTTGCGACACTGTGATCTTTGAAAATAAAGAAAGCGATAAAATTAAAAAATGCGGCCCATACAACTGCCTGAAATGGGGTAAGGACCTTTGTGGAAACCACGGTCGCAATGGAGTTAGCGGCATCATGAAAACCATTGATAAAATCAAATATCAAAGCCAAAGAAATAATCACAATAAGGAAAGTTGAATACTCCATCACCAGATAATTAAGAATTTTTGACCAGTATTGATTCTAATACATTTGCGACATCTTCACACTTATCCGTTGCGGTTTCTAAACTACTTAAAATTTCCTTTTGCTTAATCAAGATCATCGCGTTATCCTGTTCTGAAAATAACCTAGCAATTGCTTCGTCAAAAATATCGTCTGCATGATTTTCAAGGGAGTTAATACGCACAATCGCATCGCGAACGCGTTGTACGTTTCTCATATTCTTGAGATCGCGAACGGCTGTATCAATTTCATTAACTTGCTTCAAAAGCACTTCACTCATCATTTCCATCGGTTTGCTAAATTCCGTTACCCCGTATAAAAGAATTCTTGACGCACAGCCATTAATATAATCCGCAATGTCGTCAATACTAGTTGCTAAAGAATGAATATCCTCCCTATCGAAAGGCGTGATAAAATTAGCTGATAGTTCTAGAAAAATTCTATGAGTTAGTTCGTCGCCTTTATGTTCATAATCTCGAACCTCCCTAATAACATGTACCAATTCATCGTGAGTTGAAACGGTAAATAATTGATTAAACTTCTTAGCCTGGCTTACTAAATTAGCCGTATCCTCAGCAAACAAGTCAAAAAATAGAGCATTCTTTGGAACTATGAAAGAAAAAAGGGAATTAAACTTCATACTTGATTTTTTTACAAAACAAAACTACTAATGTTACTTCAATCTTAATTGTTCATTTTATTTCAACTAAAACAATGGATTCAAGCAATTTTAATATAAAAAACCAATGTTAGGCAAAGTTTAAGGCTTTCGATGGTTGAAATAATTAACTTTTATAAAACATTTTATTAATACTAATTTAACCTTTAAATGAGGTTATGTCATCTCCCCACTCACCTCATTCTAAAAAGCACAAATGAAATTTGGATGGTAACGATCAGCAAAACTGCAACTTCTAGCGTATAGCATATATTCTCAATTCAATAATATTCATTTAACATTATCATGAGACAGTCTTGTGAATTTGCACTACTTATGAAAAGTAGCGAAGGCACAAAAGATAGTTTTTTAATTTTGGCTCATCTAAGCAAATCAATCGGTCATCCAACTCGTTTGCACATACTGAACTCCATTGCCAACAAAGGGGGTTGGATAGAGGGTGAGATTGTATCGATACCAAATGTCTCCCCCTCAACAGTCATTCAACACTTGAGGGAATTGAAAAGGGCTGGTATTATTCAAGGGCGAATTTTCGGTACTCAGTGCAAATATGGATTAAATGGACAAATTTTAAAGGAATTCGACGAAATATGGCATCAAACCATGTCGCATATTCTTGAAGCAACTAAAAATACTTAACAATCCCTTAAAATAAGAATCACATTAAATTCCTGTTGGGTTTACAAATTTGCGTCATGAAAAACGCGAATTTTCCATCACTTTACAAAACCATCTTTAATCTTTTTTTCATTTTCATATTTTTTCTCCCTTACGCAAGTGCGAATACTTGTCAAATAGTGGGAAAAGTAATCGAAAAAAATACGGGCAATACTATTATAGGCGCCGTGATTACTGTTCCAGGAACATCGTTTGGCGCTGTGAGCGATGTAATGGGTGAATATCGCATTGACTTACCCAGTGGAGTATACAGCCTGGAATGCAGGATGGTATCGTACGCCCCATTGCAAATTAAAGACGTCAATACCAATGGAAAAAAGCAGTTGACATTGGATTTTGTTTTAGAAGAGTCGATGCAAGAAGGAAGTGTTCTTGACATCACAGAATATCGCCAAACCAATACAGAAGCCGCTGTGCTCATGGAAATGAAGGAAGCAAAGGGGGTGGTGAGCGGCATGAGCAGCACGCAAATAGCCAAAGGACAAGATCGTGATGCGTCTCAAGTGGCACGCAGAATACCAGGTGTAACGATTGTCGATAATCGTTTTGTGATGGTGCGAGGACTTTCCTCTCGCTACAACGCCACGATGATCAATGGTGTGTTGGCTCCTAGTTTAGAATCAGATGCCCGTGCCTTTTCTTTTGACATTATTCCGAGCGCTGCCATCGACCGATTCCTCATTTTCAAATCACCTAGCGCTGATTTACCTGGAGAATTTGCTGGTGGTGCTATTAATGTCATTACCAAAAATTTCCCTGATGATAAAACGTCAATCGATTTTTCTTACACCCAAGGATTTAGAGGCGGAACTACTGGCAAAAATTTCATCACCAATGGCAACCACCCCAATGAA
>CAZJCQ010000020.1:0-35881 GCA_964544665.1 uncultured Chryseobacterium sp.
ACAATTCCTTTGTGACGACGCTCATCAGAAACGGTCAACTTCTTACGTCCCTTGCGGCGACGTGAACTCAATACGCCGCGTCCTGCAGCATCTGCCATTCTTTTACGGAAACCATGTTTGTTTCTACGCTTTGTATTGGATGGTTGATAAGTACGTTTCATAATCTAAATATTTTTTAAACGGGTGGCAAATATACGATTTTTTCAACAATTTCCAAGTTCCTTATGATTTCTTTTTTTTCAAATCGGCCTTCTTGATAGGATACTCAAATTTAATGGGTGCTTCCTTGCTGATTTTCAAGGCTTTACCTTCCACATATCCCTCTCCAGAAATGATGATTTCATCAGAAAAAAGGATCGAAAAAGCGCTCAAAATCGCCGCATCCAACTGAGCATCCGTTCCCGATATTTTTAATAAGTACTCATTTTTGGAATGTTTGGGAACCGTAATACTTTCTGCCAAATTCACTCGGGCTACCTTTCTACCTTGTAAACCCAAATCAATCTCCGCAGCTGTTATTTCCACTGCATACCAATTAGGGTTATCAATAGTAACTCTTAAACTCCCCTTGATGCTGCTATTATCAAATTCTTCAAATTGAAGTTGACGCACCTTCTCAAATTTCACCTCCTGATAAACTTGGCATCCTTGAAAAAAAAGAAGAGCCAATATCAATCCAACCCATCTATTCATTGAGCAAAATTCACAAAGAAATAAGGAATGGTCTCGATGCCTTTGTAGTAATTGAATAAGCCATAATGTTCATTGGGTGAATGGAGCGCGTCGCTATCCAAACCAAATCCCATCAATACGCTCTTCAATCCCAAATCCGATTCGAACATCGCGACAATCGGAATGGATCCTCCCCCTCTTGTCGGGATTGGTTTTTTTCCATATGTTTTTTCCATCGCATCACTAGCGGCCTTATAAGCTTTGCTATCGGTGGGGGTCACCACCGGATTCCCACCATGATGCGGACGTACTTCGACGCGAACTCCTTTTGGCGCTATCTTCATGAAGTGACGGGTGAATTTCTCCGTAATTTCTTCTTGGGTTTGGTGAGGGACCAAACGCATGGAAATTTTGGCAAATGCCTTTGATGGCAACACCGTCTTGGATCCTTCTCCGATATAACCTCCCCAAATACCATTGCAGTCCAAAGTTGGACGTACGCCAGTTCTCTCAATAGTGGTGTATCCTGCTTCGCCGTAAACAGCCTCAATATTCAAATCTTTACAGTAATCGCTTTCACTGAAAGGCGCTAAATTCAAGGCCGTTCTTTCTTCATTAGTCAATTCCAACACGTTGTCATAAAAGCCATCCACAGTGATGTGGTTGTTTTCGTCGTGCAATGAAGCGATCATCTTGGCCAATACGTTTATAGGATTGGCTACAGCACCGCCGTATACACCGCTATGCAAGTCGCGATTGGGACCTGTTACTTCCACTTCCAAATAACTCAGCCCGCGCAAACCACAGTCGATGCTGGGACAGTCGTTAGCGATGACACTGGTGTCAGAAATCAATACGATATCGGCTTTCAACCTTTCTTTGTTGGCGCGACAGAATGGGCCAAGATTGGAACTCCCGCACTCCTCTTCTCCTTCAATCATGAACTTCACATTGCAGGGCAATGAGTTGGTTTTGTTCATTGCTTCAAAAGCTTTGACATGCATGAACATTTGACCCTTATCGTCACAAGACCCGCGTGCAAAAATGGCCCCATCCGGGTGAATTTCTGTTACCTTAATGGTGGGTTCAAAGGGAGGGGTATCCCATAAATCTATGGGGTCCGCCGGCTGGACATCATAGTGGCCATAGACCAAAACAGTGGGAAGAGAGGGGTTGATGATTTTTTCACCATACACAATGGGATGACCATCCGTTTTACACACCTCCACATTGTCTGCCCCCGCTTCGATGAGGTTTTTGGCTACCAAATCTGCACAACGTGCAACGTCTGCGTTGTAGGCAGAGTCAGCGCTTACGCTGGGAATTCTGATGAGTTCAAACAATTCGTTTAAAAAACGATCCTTGTTGTCTAAAATGTATTTTTGAGCTGCTTCCATGATCTTTAAATTTCGTGGTGCAAGATAAAGCTTAGTTCGCACATCACCACGTTATATTTGCCAACGAATGTTACCACTTTCATTTGAAAATACCGCCATCGCTTTCAAGGGGAAAGACGATGCCGCATTGCGCCGTTCCTATTGGCTTTTCAAGCTTATTGGAAATCCCACATTGGTGAAAATAGGCGGCGCCATGACTCATTTTGGCGTAGGAATTGGCTTTCCCATTGGATGGCTAATCAAAAAAAATATTTTTGCTCAATTCTGCGGTGGTGAAACTATCGAAGAATGCAAGGTTGCTTCTGCACGCTTGGCGGAGTATAACATTGGAACCATCTTGGACTATTCTGTGGAAGGAAAAGAAAAGGAATCGGACTTTGACGCTACGGCCGATGAAATCATTCGCACAATAGCCGCTGCCAAAGGCAATCCACACATTCCTTTTTGTGTTTTCAAGGTGACAGGAGTAGCCCGTTTTGAACTTTTAGAAAAGCAGAATGAGGTAGTTCGTGGTACTTTAACACAACTGTCCGAGAAAGATCAATCAGAGTGGAACAGGGTGGTACAACGAGTGTTGCAGATATGCCAGGCGGCGTATGATGCGGACCAGCGCATATTTATCGACGCGGAGGATTCTTGGATACAGGATGCCATTGATACTTTGTGCCATGACATGATGGAGAAGTTCAATCATCATGCGCCCATCGTTTACAATACCGTTCAGTTGTACCGACATGATCGATTGGAGTTTTTGAAAAAAGCGCATGTATGGGCCAGAGAGAAGGGTTTGCATTATGCGGTGAAATTGGTGCGCGGGGCTTATATGGAAAAAGAAGGAAAGCGTGCTGCTGAGATGGGATATCAAAATCCGATACAGCCGAGCAAGGAAGCAACCGACAGCGATTTCAATGCGGGAGTGCAGTATTGTCTGGACAATATACAGGACATGGCATTGTGTTGTGGGTCGCACAATGAAGAATCGTCCATGTTATTGGCCCAGTGGATGGAAGAAAGGGGAGTTGTCAAAAATGACAACCGTGTGGCTTTTGCCCAGTTGTTTGGAATGAGTGATCACATCAGTTATAATCTAGCCGATGCAGGATACAATGTGGTGAAGTATTTGCCTTATGGCCCCATCAAAGAAGTCATGCCATATTTGCTGCGCCGCGCACAAGAGAATACCTCAGTGAAAGGGCAAACGAGTAGAGAGTTGGGGTTGATATTGAAGGAGAAGAGGAGGAGAGAGGGGATGGAGTAATGAAGTGATGAATAGGTGAGAGGAAGAAAGGAAGATTTTGAGTTAGTGGTCGAAAAACTGAATTAGAATAATTTGAACCTTATCCGATCTCGAAATTAGTTTTGAATTGTCGCCCAAATCTCCTTCCATAATGTTTGTTTTAATCACCATGAGCGTCAATCAAATGAAATTCCTTTGATTGCTGGATAATGAGAATTATTAGAAATTACTTCATAATCTCCAATGGCACTTTTAACATTAAAAGGAATAAAATAATCGATCCAACAATAACACGATACCAACCGAAATACGCAAACCCCTTGTTTTGTAGCACCATCATCAAATATTTGATAGAAAGCCATGCCACTATTGCGGCTACGATAATTCCAACAAGCATGATCCACCATTGATGGATAATAATATGATAGTCAATTTTCACCACATCGTAAGTTTTTTTCAAAGATGCCGCGAACATGGTGGGTACCGCAAGGAAAAAAGAGAATTCCGCCGCCTGTTTACGACTCCACCCATTCACCATTCCACCAATCATCGTTGCTGCAGATCGTGAAACGCCTGGAATCAGCGCAATGCACTGAAAAAAACCAACAAACAACGCGTTTTTATAAGTGGTAACCTGCTCTGCTGCATGTTTGTTCTTTTCAAACCACTTATCCGATAAAATTAAAATAACACCTCCTATTAATAAGGAAATTGCCACCACGTCTACCCGCTCTAACATCGCATCTATTTCATCTCCCAACCATAATCCAAAAATAGCAGCAGGAAGAAAAGCAACAAACAACTTGCAATAGAAAGAAAGGGTCTGAAAAAAACGATTCCAATAAAGAAAAATCACACTCGTAATCGCGCCAAATTGAATAATGACAGTAAAAGCTTTCGTGAAATCATCAGATGGAACTCCCAGAATGGCTTGGGTAAGGATCATATGACCCGTACTTGAAATCGGTAAAAACTCGGTGATACCCTCCACAATGGCAATGATGATGGCTTGAAGAAGGGTCATAGAAAAAACAAAAATTACTTCTTTTCGCGATACATAATGGCCACTCCTACCACCACATACCCCAACAAAACAACAATAGGAGCAAGGGTAATTCGACGTGCGCTAAATAGTTCCTCGGCATTAAATTCCTCAGCGCTGGTAGCGGCTCCCCCGCTCATTAATAAATATCCGATGAGCAATAACACCAAACCCAATCCTAGGATGATGTAATTCTTTTTTCCAAATGCAAATCCCATGGCGCTAAGATAATAAGACTTTTTACATTCTAACACAAAAGGGTTTGCCCTCCATTATCTTTGTGCCATGTCAAGAGTTTTAACCGGTATTCAAAGCACCAACGTTCCGCATTTAGGTAATATTTTAGGTGCCATCCTTCCCGCTATTGAAATGAGCAAGGATCCTCAAAATGAGTCCTTTCTTTTTATTGCGGATTTTCATTCCCTCACCCAAATCAAGGATGCTGAAAAAATGCGTTCCAATACGCTAGCGGTGGCCGCCACTTGGTTGGCCATGGGTTTAGATATTGAAAAAACAGTGTTTTACAGACAAAGTGACATTCCTGAAGTAACAGAGTTGACGTGGTATTTATCCTGCGTCACACCTTATCCTATGTTGGCCAATGCCCATAGTTTTAAGGATAAAAGTGACCGGCTTTCCGATGTTAATGCCGGTCTTTTTACTTATCCCGTATTAATGGCTGCAGATATTTTACTATATGATGCCAACGTAGTCCCTGTAGGAAAAGACCAAGTGCAACACCTGGAAATTACCCGAGACATTGCAAGCGCAGTGAACAGAATTTTTGGAGAATTATTGGTGGTGCCAGAAGTGAAGTTGAATAAGGATACCATGTATATTCCAGGAACAGACGGCCAAAAAATGAGCAAGTCGTATGATAATTTCATCAATATTTTTCTGCCTGAAAAGGAGTTGAAAGATGTCATCAATAAAAAAATAGCCACAGATAGTACCGCCTTAGAAGACCCAAAAGATCCTTCAGCCAATGTTATCTCCGCCCTTATTAGATTGATCGCGGGAGATGCCGCCGCTGATGAGTTAAATCAAAAATTAGTAGCCGGCGGTTATGGTTGGGGACATGCTAAGAAAGATTTATTACAAGCGATTCTGACCCGTTTTGAAAGAGAAAGAGCCGCCTTTGATCATTGGATGGCACATCCTGATGAATTAAACGAGGTCCTCACCATTGGCGCTGATAAAGCACGAAACATAGCTGGATCAACTTTAAAAAGAATTAGAACACAACTCGGCTACTAAAGTTTGAGCACTACTTCTTCCCCGTGCTCCCAAATCCACCCTCCCCTCTATTGGTCTCGGGTAAAATAGCAACTTGATGCCAATCGATCTGCTCATGTTTAGCTAAAACCATTTGTGCAATTCTTTCTCCAGGCTGAATAAGAAATGGGTCTTTACTAACATTCACTAAAAGCACTTTGATCTCTCCTCTATAGTCTGCGTCTATCGTACCCGGTGAATTTAACACGGTGATTCCATGCTTAAACGCAAGACCGCTTCTAGGACGAATCTGAATTTCAAATCCCTTTGGGATAGCGACAAACAAGCCGGTTGGAACCAACACGCGCTCCAAACTTTGAATCGTCAAAGAAGTGTCCACATGCGCTCTTACATCCACTCCCGCAGACCACTCCGTCGCATATTGAGGCAATGGATATGGCGATTGATTAATAACCTCTACTGCAATCATTTTCCAGTAAAAGAAGGTTTTCTTTTTTCCATAAATGCCGTGGTGCCTTCTTTAAAATCTGTTGTACCAAAACACAACCCGAATTCTTTTTGCTCTCTTTCCATGCCATCCTTGGCATGAGCATATCCAGCATTTATGGCCGTTATGGCGGCGGAAATGGCGCGAGGAGAGTTGCTGGAAATCTTCTTTCCTATCTCTTTACATTTATTCAATAGCTCTTCTTGAGGCACTACCAAATTTACCAAACCCCATTGCAGCGCTTCTTGTGCATTCAACATAATGGCCGAGGTAATCATCTCTAATGCTTTTCCCTTACCTACTAACTGCGCCAGGCGCTGTGTGCCACCATATCCCGGAATGACTCCCAAAGTAACCTCGGGCAATCCCAATTTGGCATTTTCCGAAGCATATCTAAAATGGCAGCTCATCGCCAACTCCAATCCACCTCCCAGCGCAAACCCATTGACTGCTGCAATTACCGGCTTTGACATATTTTCTACTCGATCAAATAATAATCTCTGACCGTCGCGGCTCAATGCCTCTCCTTGCTCAATACTGAACGCGGCAAATTCTTTGATGTCGGCGCCCGCTACAAACGCTTTTGTTCCTGAACCTGTTAAAATAACCACTCTTATTCTTTCGTCTTCATCCAACTCATTAAATGCTCGATTCAATTCTTCAATTGTCGACTTATTTAAAGCGTTCAACTGATCAGGACGTTGTATGGTTAAAATAGCAACTTCATTTTCGTGCTCTATAGAAATAAATTGATAACTCATGTATAATATTTTGAGCAAAATTAGTGATTTAGTGCAATACTGAGACGTGTCCTTTTTTTATTTGATGGCCTTCTCTATTTTCGAACTCTAAAATCCAATTATAAACATCTTGGGGAACATAACTACCATTGAAACTTCCATCCCATCCTCTCTTTTGTTCTTGAGTTTCAAAAACTAAAAAGCCCCATCGATCAAATATTTTTAAATGAAATGATCTCAAAGGAAGAAAAGACTGCACGACAAAACCATCATTAATAGCATCTGCATTCGGAGTGAATGAATTCGGTACCCAACAAGTATATTCGGGAATGATCCAAACACTGTCTTGGGTGCCACAACCTGCTGCATCCGAAATGAGAAATGTATACTGCGTGGGAAACTCGGGCCATGCTTGAATTTGAATACATGTATCACAAGAGATATTGAGATTGGGAATCCACAAACCACTTTGAACATTCGTGATGGCAGACAAAAATGCATGATCCGGATATTCAAAATAAATCGAATCGGGTAATGTTAAAGTGGGGAGTGGCAAGACCTCTATAAAAAGGGAGTCTTGATCATGACATCCAAAAATATCCATACCTGAAACAATCAAATATCCCGAGTTCAATGGTTGAAGTAAAGCCGTCGCGTTGTTATTCAACAACATCCATTCGGCAGGAGACCACGTATACGTGTCGGCGCCATTTGCCGCTATTAATAGGCTGTCTCCAAAACAAATAACAGAAGGACCTGTCAACTCGATATGAGGCTCTTCATATTGTATATTGATATCCACGCTGCCCGTTCCGCAAGCATTCGTCATAAGAACACTCACCACAGCATCGGAAGAAGGAAAAATAATGGGATTTTGAATGGTATTATCCGAAAATAAGAAAGCCGGAGTCCACTCCCAAGAAATTGCATCCTCTGCAAAAAGAGCTAAAGGATCGCCCGCACAAGCCACTACGCTATCAACCGTATTCGCTCCGGGCAAAGCATTGTATACTTGTACATTTATAGTATCGGTAGCAGAGCAATTGTCTGCGGTCCACATTTGAACCGCATATTGGGTAGTTAAACCCGGAGACGCGGTAGGGTTGGCAATGGCGGGATCAGACAAGCCGACAGCGGGAGTCCAATTATAGAATACTCCACCAGAAGCAAGTAAATCAACGCTTTGACCTGCACATATCACTTGATCTGCAGAAACCGTCAACGATACTGGAAATACCGTTATTACAACATCTGCTTCTATACTGCCACAAACATTCTGAGCCGTTGCGGTATATGTTGTTGAAACTTCCGGGAAAACCCATGGGCTCGGATTGGAAACATCACTGATTAATGAGGGTGGCCCCCATAAAATATTATCCGTAGAAGTAGCAAAAAGCTGCACAGAATCTCCTTGACAAATCCCATCATCTGCCATGGTGGAAATATCAGGAAATGGGATAATGGTAATCGGGATTTCTATTGTATCTCCCAACAAGCAGAGAACATTGTCAGATGCCACCAATTGAATGGTATATTCACCAGGAAAGGCATATTGATGAGTGGGCTCAAAAACAGTAGAACTTGCTCCATCTCCAAAAAACCATTGATATTGAGTAGCGCCCGTGGAAGTATTACTAAACGACACGACCTCATTTACGCAGACCTGAGGAGGTGTATTGAGATTAGCTTCGGCATAAATTGGGCTTAACGAAAACTTGAAAACCGCCACATTACATCCCGTGCTGGGATTCGTATTGCTCACTGCTCCTGGAGAAGTTGGAAAATCGTCACCTCCCGAACATCCCGCGCAAACCGCTTGATAAACAAAACCATTTTTATTAAATCGAGATGTTCCTCCGTCTACATGCTCAGATGAATTGGCACCCCCATAAAAAGACCCATAAACCAATTGCGACGCATTTGGAGCGAGCACACATAAATAAAAATCACTTCCATCTGTATTGGGCTGCATCGCATCCGGAGTAATGGGTAATCCCATTGTCGTGGAGTTCACTGCAAGACAACTATAAGGATTGTTACCACATAAATGATTTACAGCGCCTCCCCAACCACTGAAATAAAGCTGCTCACAATCACTTACCAAAAAAGCGGTAGGTGAAATATCAACTGCACCACTTCCCGTTCCAATGGTCGTGTTCCAAATTAAATTAGTTAAATTAAAATTGTATTTTCTGACAAATAAGCCGCTGTTCGGTTGGCCATAGCAACCTGCTGTAATGGGCATTGTTCCTGTAGTTTGACCCAAAACAAAAATGTTGTTATTGTAATCGGTTTGAACAAAATAAGATTGATCATATTCATTCGTTCCAATAAAAGTTCCCCCAATTGTCGAAAAATTAATGGGGTGAATTCGCAACACAAAACCATCCACACCTCCGTTTTGACTGATATCCTGGCCCCCTGAGGGAATTGGAAAGTCGGCGCTACTGGTACCTCCACAAATAATCGGAAAGCCATCCATGCCAAACTGAATAGAATAACAAGCATCACTCGAAGAGCCACCATAATAACTACTATACAGCAAAGAAGTCAAACTACCATTTAACTTAAAAACAACACCATCACAATTACCTCCTCCATAAACCGATTGTGCTGAATTACCCGCCAATGGAAAATTCCCCTCCGTTACTGAAGCTACATAAACGTTATCATTATCGTCTACATTGATTTCCCCTCTAAAAACATCTCCATAATTATAAAACAAACCCGCAGCTCGATTGATGCCATCATTGGCATCCGATCCAACAAACGTCGAGGCCGCCAAACTACCATCCGTTGCAATTTTTGTAATGACAAAGTCTGTTCCATTGGGATGTGTTCCTATGAAAAGAGTCGACATTCCAAATCCCACACCGCCAGCAAAAAGAGATTGATAACACCCCGATGTGACTGGATAATCATTACTGCCCGTAACGGCCAACACCAAAATTTCGTTATCATTATTCACCACTAAACTATGCGGTGTCTCTTGCTTACTACCTCCTAAAAAGGTACTGTATAACAATTGCGATCCGTCTTGATTAAATTTAGAAATAACAATGTCATAAAAGTTACCCGTCGTCGTATTAAAAGTGGAATTAATGGCCCCAGAAGTAGTGGGGTAATTTTGACCGAAACTTATTCCTCCACTCACCAGATTACCCTCCAAATCATTGCATGCTGTAAAGCCAAAATTGGAAGAAACCGCGCCTATATAAGTAGAGAAAATAATTTCCGGATCTATTACTAATTCATAGCGGTGATCATATTCTCCCAACTCAAAAAATACTTCGTGGTTTTTTTGTCTCCAGCGGGAAGTAATTTCATGAATTCTCCCTTCGATAATTTGGTAACAATATGGATTCTTTTCAATGATTTCTCCCGTAGACTGTAATACGTGCAGCCCATCCGCTTTTACACTTATATCTACAGATTCGTCATAGACTTGTACAACTTGAGAAGGATCTGCAAACGGGTGTACCACCCATTCATACTTCAATTGATTCTCTGAACTTCTCCAACGTAAATCAACCCCCTCAAAAACCTGCCTTTGCTCTGCCTGCTGATAACTGGAAACCCCCATCCCTTTTCGATCAGCAAGAAAAAAGTTTTTCTTCGATCCAATGGCTGATTTTTTTTCCAGGTCAGCGCTATAACCATCGCGCCATTTCACGTCAAAAACGTGCGAATCAAAAGTCGGGGTAGTATTTATGTGATTTGAAGACGCGGGATGCATCTGGGCTATGGTCTCATTAGAAAACAGCTGATAGCGGACTCCGTCAGGCAGAATCCAAACTCTTCCGCCCACCACTTCTGTCATCAATAATACCTCTGAGGGCCATTGTCCTTTGTTCTCTGTAAAAACCACTTGACCGCGGCTCGAATTAACCAGGGAGCAAAAAATAAATAGAAAAAAAAGGCGCAGAAGCATATCCATTAGACCCAATTTTTTGTCTCCGGTTGCGCCGCTTTCGATTTTAATTCAACAACTCCGTTAACTTTCTCATCTCCATCGCTGGAGATGCTTTTTCATACAAAATTCGATACACTGCGTCTGCAATCGGAATATCCACTTGAAACTTTTCATTAATTGCATGAATGCCTTTCGTTGCATAATAGCCCTCTGCCACCATATTCATTTCTATGGTTGCCCACTTGACGCTATATCCCTTTCCAATCATGGTTCCAAATGTCCTGTTTCGAGAATAAGGAGAATAGGCTGTTACCATCAAGTCACCCAAATAAGCAGATGACTTAACATCGCGATGCACCTCATGTACAGAATCTAAAAATCTCTCTATTTCACGAATGGCGTTGGATACCAACACCGCTTGAAAGTTATCTCCAAAACCTATTCCGTGACAAATACCAGAAGCAACCGCGTAAACATTCTTTAAGATTGCCGCAAGCTCAGCTCCAAAAACATCCTCAGTGGTGGTCGTTTTTATAAATCGACAAGCCAATCTCCGTGACATTATCTCTGCTTGTTGAATATCAATTGCCCCGATTGTTAAATAAGATAACTTTTCCATAGCGACCTCCTCTGCATGACATGGCCCACAGATAATTCCAATACGTTCATAGGGAATATCAAAGTGTTTATGAAAATAACGCGCTGGAATGGCGTCAAACTCATTAACAATTCCTTTCACTGCAGAAAAAATAATTTTATTTTCTAACCCTTTGGGCTGAAACTGTTCCATGGTAACATGCAAAAAAGCAGATGGGATAGCAACTACCAAATAATCACAGGCGTCCACGACTTGCTGTAAATCCGAGGTAAGAACTAACTGGTCTATATCGAATTCGATACTTTGAATATAGTTGGGGTTATGACCAAATTGCTGTATATGCTGTATGGCCTCTTCATTTCGCATCCACCAATGCACCTTCGTTCCGGGTGCGCACAAAAGCTTTACCAACGCGGTTGCCCAACTTCCCCCTCCCAGAACCCCTACTTTGATTTGTTCACTCATATCCTAAAATTCAAAAAGCGAATATAAGAAATAAAAAACAGCTTGGTTTTTAGATTGAAAAACAGTCGATTAACCCACAATCAACACTTTATAAAAATATCCACATCCACAGGAATCCTTTTTTTTCATCCTATTTTCGTATCAATGAATTCATCAATGTCAAAAGAGCGCTCTATCATGCATATGGACATGGATACTTTCTTTGTGTCCGTGGAGCGTTTAATGGACAGTCGACTCAATGGAAGGCCTATTTTGGTAGGTGGAACAAGTGATAGAGGTGTGGTGGCAGCATGCAGTTATGAGGCTAGAAAATATGGAGTACATTCTGCAATGCCGATGAAGCTGGCAAAACAATTATGTCCAGAGGCCATTATCATCAAGGGTAATTCTCACAACTACCTAAAATACTCCGATATGGTAAGTGAAATTGTTCAGGGGAGTGTGCCTGTCTTCGAAAAAACCTCGATTGACGAATTCTATTGTGATCTGAGTGGAATGGATCAATTTTTCGGTTGTTACCGTTTTGCCGCCGAACTAAGACAGCGTGTCATTAAGGAAACAGGGCTTCCCATTTCATTTGGCCTCTCTATTAATAAAACCGTTTCCAAAGTAGCGACAGGGGAAGCTAAGCCCAACAATCAACTATGGGTGGAGCAAGGGAATGAAAAACCTTTTTTAGCTCCATTGTCGATAAGAAAAATCCCAATGGTCGGAGACAAAACCTACCAAACGCTTCGAAACTTGGGGGTGCAAAAAATCGGTACCATACAGGAAATGGAGCCCGAATTAATGCATGCAGCATTGGGAGAAAATGGATTAATAATATGGAAAAAAGCAAATGGAGATGATCCTTCTCCTGTTATTCCTTATCAGGAAAGGAAGAGCATTTCCTCAGAACGCACATTTGACCAGGACACCACTGATATTCCAAAACTCCGGGGGCTCATGGTTGCGATGACCGAAAATCTCGCTTATCAATTGCGTCAGGGACACAAGTTGACTTCTTGCGTAACCGTCAAAATTCGATACTCCGATTTTCAAACACACACCGTTCAAACTCGCATTCCTTACACCTCGTCTGATCATGTCTTGATTCCACAAGTGCATGAATTATTCAACAAACTTTTTGATCGACGCATGTTGATTCGCCTAGTCGGTGTAAAATTCAGTCACCTAGTGAGTGGTGGGCAACAAATTAATTTGTTTGACGAATCAGAAGAAAGAGTAGAATTATACTCGGCGCTTGACGATATCAGAAATAAATTTGGCTCTAGAGCCATCATAAGTGCCGCGGGGCTTCATGCGAAATCAATAGGCGGAACTAACAATTCTTTCAATGGTGGTCCGCCCATTTTATTGGCCAACCGGAGGCAATAAAACCGTGTTTTTTTCCGACCACATCAACATCCTAGGATTATTTAAATATGGTGTAATGTCTTTGTGAGCAATCAAAACGCCGAGATCCACCAACCAAAGAACGCCACCACCACCCATGGATAAAGTATAAAAAACAGGAACCTTGGGACTGGTGCCTAAATACATGCGATGAACACCAAAAAAACCCAAAGAAAGGTCCAATAAAATAGCCGTTCTTCTTGCATTATCTGGGTGCTGCAAAAAAAATTGTCGCAAAGATGGGGTGGGTGAACCATTCGTATCAGATGCCTTCACACTTTTTAAAAGGAAAAAACTTCCAATCAACAATAAAAAGATTTTTCTTTGCATCAGAACTCAAAGTTAAATAGACTTAGAACTATTGGCACGATTTTAATAAAACACAATCTAAAAAATAAGCATGAATAAAAATTCGATTGGGTGGATTTTACGAATTCTCATTTCCTTACTTTTCTTGGTTTCGGCTGTCGCTAAAATGGACCCTATTTGGGGCTTTGAAAGACAAATGGTCAATTTAGGAATTGCTGACTGGTGCTCTGCGCCTTATTTTGCAAGGATCATGTTGGGTATTGAACTGGCTGTTGCGATCGCCATTCTTCAGCCACATTTCCTCAAAAAATTGGTAATTCCATCTACAATCCTTCTTTTGATTGTGTTCTGTACACATTTGAGCATTGAAATGGTCAAACATGGCGCAATGAATGGTAATTGCGGGTGTTTTGGTCAACTTATCCCCATGACGCCCTTAGAGGCCTTTATCAAGAACATCGTCACGATAGGGCTTTTGGTTTGGCTCTATAAAATCACAACAGAAAAAGAATTTCAGCACCGCTTTACCATTCCGTTAATTATTTGGTTGGCTTCTACCTTATTCGTATTCATGGCGTTTCCGTTTTGCCCATGCAAAACAGAAACCACTGAATTAACCGCAGACGCCACTCTTTCCAAAGACTCTTTATCCGTAGAAGAAGTGCCTAAAGACACTTCAATAAATAAATTGAATATTCCTGAAAATGAAACTACTACCAATGCTCCTGCAGAGATTGTTGATCCCGGACCTAGCAAAGTCATTTCCAGTTTTTCGAAACACGCCATATTCAATGGAAAAAAAATCAATATTGATCAAGGAAAGGCCATCGTCTGCTTCTTTGCTCCCGGATGTGATCACTGTCAAGCCACCGCAAAAGAATTGGCTGCAATGAGTAAAAACAAGGACTTCCCACCTGTGTACATCTTCTTCATGGACGAAGAGGCGGAAAAAATTCCAGCTTTCTTCGAATTTGCAGGAAAAAAATTCCCTTACAAAATCATGGATATTCCAACTTTTTGGACGGTTATAGGTCCTGACGGAGAAACACCCGGGGTTCATTATTTGTGGAACGGAAATATTCGGAAAACATTCATGGGGATTAATGAAAAAGCCTTTAATGCGGACGAACTCTTGAAAACGATTCAACAGCCTTCTAAATAAGAAAATTTGTCTTTTAACACAAAAGGCGACTAACGTCGCCTTTTTTATTTCTCATTTACCACGTTCTACTACATATGAATAGCGCGCTTCGCAGTGGCGTCCAAAGCGGCTTCCTTAAAGCTTTCTGTGAACGTAGGGTGAGCATGACAAATTCTGGCAATATCCTCAGCGCTGGCCTTAAACTCCATCGCCAATACCGCCTCAGCAATCAAGTCGGCACATCGCGGCCCTATCATATGTACCCCTAAAATTTCGTCTGTGTTCGAATCTGCCAACACCTTTATAAACCCATCTGTATCCATACTTGCGCGTGCTCTCCCACTTGCTTTAAAAGGGAAGCTTCCAGACTTATACGATACCCCTTTCTCTTTTAACTGCTCTTCAGTATATCCCACTGCCGCGACCTCTGGCCAGGTATAGACCACTCCTGGAATCAGGAGATGATTAATGTGGGGCTTCTGTCCTGCTAATAATTCAGCTACATAGACACCCTCTTCTTCTGCCTTGTGCGCTAACATCGCTCCTTTTACCACATCCCCAATTGCATAAATATGCGGCTGTGTCGTTTGAAGATGGTCGTTGGTCACCACTCGACCTCTGTCATCCACCTGAACGCCTGCTTTATCTGCATTTAACCCTTCGGTATATGGCTTTCTACCTACTGAAACCAAACAATAATCTCCTTCCAAAACCAACTCCTCTCCTTTGGCGTTGTCTGCCTTCACCATCACCTTCTTTCCTTTGGATTCCACCCCTTTTACCTTGTGCGATAAATAAAAATCAAAACCCAACTTGGCCAATGATTTCTGAAGTTCTTTTCCAAGCGCTTTATCCATGGTTGGAATAATACCGTCCATAAACTCTACCACACTGACCTTTGCTCCTAATCGGGCATACACACTGCCTAATTCTAATCCAATAACACCTCCACCAATAATCACTAAATGCTTCGGGACTTCCTTCATTACCAGCGCCTCTGTGCTCGTGATGATTCGCTCTTTATCAATGGTAATAAATGGCAATGAGGCCGGTTTTGAGCCGGTAGCAATAATCACATACTTCGCTCCAATGTGCGTTTCACTCCCTTTATCATCCTTTACAGAAATCGAATTGGCATCTAAAAAACTTCCATGACCATGAAGAACGGTAATCTTGTTTTTTTTCATTAAAAACTGAATTCCCTTCACCGTATCAGAAACAACCCCTGATTTACGTTCAATCATCTTTTTCAAATTAACCTTTGGTACCGAAGAAAGCTCAATGCCATGCTCGGAGAATTGATGAACGGCTTGATGAAAATGTTCGGATGAATCCAGAAGGGCTTTAGAGGGTATACAACCTACGTTCAAACAAGTGCCCCCCAAACTATTATACTTTTCGACCAAGGCGACTTTCATTCCGAGCTGAGCGCATCTAATAGCAGAAACGTAGCCCCCAGGTCCCGAACCAATTACTACCACATCAAAAGTTTCCATATTCTTTTTTTTACAAAAGTAAGGACACTGATAAAATTAACAACTGACTTTGAACAAAGTATTCGAACCGATTAGAGATCTTTTAAAAACTTTCTTAACTTTCAAAAATGATTGTCATCTTTGATATAGTGATTCTACTACTCCTTGGCTTATCCGCATGGAGGGGGTGGAAGAATGGATTCATAATGGAAATTTTCTATTCGCTTTTCATTTTTGTTTCCATTTATTTATCTATTCATGTTTCCAATTGGGTGGCCGCACAGTGGGGTGGCCCTCCTCCAAACGCAACTGGCCTGAAGGCGTTTTTAACTTGCCTCGTTTTACTATCTATTGGCCTGTTTTTCCTCGCTAAATTAGCCAGCGCCGCCATTAAAGGGGGTACTGGGGGGAGAGTCAATTCCATCGCCGGACTTTTTTTCTCCGTATTAAAAACGGCAATGATCCTGAGTATACTCCTCCTCATTGGCGAGAAAATCAACGGCAAAGTGCAATGGATGCCAAGGGAGCAAAAGCAAGCTTCTTTTACCTACGAACCCATTTATAAACTTTCGTTTCTTGTTTTACCCGCTATGGAGGAAAGCGCTCTTTACAAAAATGGAATCAAGGAAATGAATCCTTTAGAATTAATAGAGTCTAATGAAAATAAATAATACCACCCTTCCTTTTCTCGAAGGAAAAGCCTTTCACGCGGGACTCTCCATTCCAATTGCAACGCCTGAAGTAGACATTATCAGTCGGTTTCGCTTCTTAATCAATTTAGCAAAAAATAAAAGTATTGTGCACCTTGGTTGCTGTGATCACGTGCCATTAATTCAGGAGAAAATTAATAACGGAGTATGGCTCCATCAGCTTTTGATGGATTCTGCTGATCAGGTACTCGGTTTAGATATCAATAAAGAGGGAATAGACTTTTTACAGCATGATTTAAAAATCAATCACGTTTATTGCTCCAATATTTTAGAAGATGATTTACCAGAAGAGTCTTCTAGTGGAACGTGGGATTTCCTCATTATGGGAGAAATACTGGAACATGTCGATAATCCCGTGCAGTTCATGTCTTCCATAAAGAAGAAACACCAAGGAAAAATTAAACAAGTCGTAATCACGGTGCCAAACGCACTTTGCATCACCAACTTCGAAGAAGTGAAAAACAATATGGAGTTAATCAATACTGATCATCGCTACTGGTTCACCCCCTTCACTTTAGCCAAAGTATTGACTTTAGCGGGTTATCAAGTTGACGATTTTTATTTTGCACAGGAGGTGTCTTCGAAGATTGGCTGGCGCGCTAAAATCAAGGTAATTCCTTATTTGAAAAGAAAAATACGATATCGCCAATTGTGTCGTTATCCGGCCTATCGCGACACCTTGATAATGATTGCGAGCCTATAAAAAAAGGAGGAATAAACCCTCCTTTTTAGAGGTCCCGAGCGGATTCGAACCGCTGTACAAGCTTTTGCAGAGCTCTGCCTAGCCGCTCGGCCACAGGACCATTGAGGTGCAAATATAACATACACATACTTTTGATGTAAGAAAAAATGTAATTTTGCCTAAAATAACATCCATGTCAAACAGAATATACATTCTTCTAATTTCGGTTTTTGCGGCCTTGTCGCTTTTCTTAGCCTACTTGCTTTTCACAACAAAAAAAGAATTGACTGAAAAAATTATTTATGTCGATAAAGAAAACGGTACGCTCATCGATGAAAGAGATGGCTTGCAAATGGAGCTCGAACAAATGCAACTGACTTTTTCAAGCATGGAAACCGATAATGCTCAAATGAAGGATAGTATTCAATGGCAATCCAACAAAATAGCCAATCTGATCAAAGCATCAAGATCTAAAGATTTTGATCTAAATAAATTGAGAGAGGAAACTGCTACCCTCAGAAAAATCATGAAAGGTTACATTCATGATATCGATTCACTACAAAGAATGAACGACCGTCTGATTGTAGAAAAACAAAATGAATCAAATCGAGCAGATCAAGCTGAAAACAAATCGAATCAATTAGCGCAAGAATTAACTTCGACACAAGAAATAGTGACGAAAGGATCTTTATTAGCGGCTTCGAACTTCTCCTCTTCCGGTATAAAAGAAAAAAATAGGGGTGGAGAAAAATCAGTGGAAAGAGCATCTCAGGCATCACAAATTAAATCTTGCTTTACTGTAAGACAAAACTCTATTGTAAAATCAGGAATGAAAAAGCTCTATCTACAAGTTATCTCGCCATCGGGCAACATTATTGGATCATCGGGAACCGCAGCATTAGACGGGCGTGACCAATCGTTTAGTGCCATGAGAGAAATTGACTATCAAAATCAAGATACAGATGTTTGTATTTATTGTAATACAGGGGGAAGCTTGGAAAAAGGTAGTTATAAGATTATCATCTACGAATCTGGAAAAAAAATAGGCAGTTCTGAATTGGTGTTCTCTCGATAGTTTAACGATTGGTGACCTATTTCACATAGTGTTGCCGGTAAACTTTGTTTCTTTGCTCCGATGATGATATTGTTGTTATTTGTTATTGGAGTAATATTAGGAAGTATCGGTGGTGGCGGTGGATTACTGATTTTTCCGGCCTTATTATTTATTAATCAGCGATCACCTGAAGACGCCGCATTGCTTTCTATGACCATCGTGGGCATTGCGGCGATATCCTCACTTATTAGTCAAAAAATCAATCCGCTTTTATTTTTATCACGAGAACTTTTACCCTTTATTATCGGGTCTATTCTTTTTATATACGTCAGTAAATGGGGGTTAGTGCAAATCACAATAGAATGGGTAAAAAGTTTCGGTAGTTCAGCGTCACTTCATCAACTATTAATGTTTCTCTTTGTCCCAATAATCGCCTATTCCGGTTGGAATACATGGCCCGGCTCGAAAAAGATTGAACTCGCAAATAAATGGAACACTTCATCTGGATTTTTATATGGAAGTTTAACCGGAACCCTTGCTGGATTATTTGGCGCCGGAGGTGGTTTCATTATTGTTCCTGTTTTAAATCAAGTCGCTCAATTCCCCATCTATAAGGCCATTCAAACGAGCCTGATTATCATTGGAATCAACGGTGTTTTCGGAGGGGTCGTCCCGTCTTTTATTAATGGAAAAATCGGAATAACAGAGGGGTACTTTATCATAAGCACCGCCACTGGAGCCATGTTGGGTGGATACTGGGCTAAGCGGATAAGGACAGATCATTTGAAAAAAGGCCTGTCCATTTTTCTTATCACGGTGGCACTTTTTATTTTTGCAAAAGAACTTTACCAAATACAATGAATATACAACAATTATACACCAAATGTCTAGCACAAGGCGCTTACTACATTGAATCCGACGGCATTGCTGCCGTTATAGACCCGCTGAGAGACGTAAATGAATATCTAGCGCTTGCTGAAAAAAATAATGCGCAGATTAAATACATTTTTGAAACGCACTTTCATGCAGATTTTGTCAGTGGGCATTTAGCGCTTCAACAAGCTACTGGAGCGACCATAGTCTATGGTCCCACCGCTCAAACCCATTTTGACAGCTACATTGCTAAGGATAATGAAACTTTTTCAATTGGAAAACTGAGTATAAAAACCTTGCATACACCCGGACACACACTTGAAAGCACTTGTTGGTTGCTCATCGACGAGCAGGGAAACCCAAATAGTCTCTTTTCTGGAGATACCTTATTTATTGGTGACGTAGGACGACCTGATTTAGCTCAAAAAACGGGAAGCGTCACCATGGAAGACCTTGCGGGTATGTTATATGACAGTTTACAAAGTAAAATCATTCCGCTTCCCAATGAGGTGATTGTTTACCCTGCGCATGGTGCTGGATCTGCCTGTGGGAAAAACATGAGTAGCGACACTTTTGATACTTTAGGAAATCAAAAATCATCCAATTATGCACTTAAAGCAGCTAATAAAGAGCAATTTATCAAAGAGGTCACAGAAGGGTTACTGCCCCCTCCAGCCTATTTCCCTGAAAATGTTCAGCTAAACAAAAAGGGCTATGACTCTTTGGAAAAAATCATGGAAAAAGGAATGGAAACCATACAGCCCAACCAACTAAAATCTATTTTATTGAACAACACTGGCGCCCTGATACTCGACACCCGCTCTCCACAAATATTTAAAGATGGTTTTCTTCAAGGTAGCATCAACATTGGAATTAAAGGAGATTTTGCTCCTTGGGTTGGTACATTAATACATGACATTAAAACCCCTCTTGTTTTGGTAACCGCTCCTGGTGAAGAAAAAGAAACGATTACTCGATTGTGTCGGGTGGGTTATGAAAATATTCTAGGTTGCGTTCATCCCCAAGTTTCAGATTGGAAAAATGCAGGGCTAGAAGTCGAGTCCATCACCAGTATTTCAGCTGAAGAGTTGGCTACACTATTCAACGAAAAGGAAATTTCCATATTTGATGTCAGAAAACAAGCTGAGTACAATAACGGACACATCCCTGGGGCGTATTTCGCCTCGTTACAATTTATTGATCAACATTTTCCCTCCTTCTCACCCAATGAAACACACTATGTTCATTGCCAAGGCGGATATCGGAGCATGATCGCTTGCTCCATTCTTCAGAGAAAAGGAATAAAAAACATCATTGATGTCGCAGGGGGATATGCCAATATTACCAAAACGAATATTCCTCAAGAAAAAACAAGTTGCGCTACTGCATAAAAACATTTAACACTAAATTATCCTATCTTCGCAACTTAATAATTTCATATTATGGGAATACAAGGAAAAGAGTGGCTTTGGATCTTGCTAGCAATTATCATTCTCTTTGGGGCCAAGAAAATTCCAGATTTGATGAAGGGAATCGGCCAAGGAGTTAAAGAGTTTAAAAACGCCAGCAAAGGAGAAACCTCAGATAGCGACAAGTCCGCTCAATCATAATGCAAAAAAAATATTCTGCCATATCCGAGGTTCGTGCTGACTTGGAAAGGGGAAGTATTACCCTTCCTCAATTGGTAGATTATTATATTTCTCAAATCAAAAACCAAGAACATCTCAACGCTTTTATCGAAGTGTATGAGGAGGAAGCTCGTTCTGCTGCGCAACACATTCAAAAAAAATGGACTTCTGGTACCGCTGGTAAGCTAGCAGGAATGGTGGTGGGCATTAAAGACAACATTTGTTATAAGGGCCACAAAGTTTCAGCAGCATCTCTCATATTGCAAGGGTTCGAATCGCTGTATAGCGCGACTGTTGTGGAGCGTCTTCTGGCAGAAGACGCAATCATTATTGGACGCCTAAATTGTGACGAATTTGCGATGGGTTCCTCCAATGAAAAGTCATTTTTCGGACCTGTTCTCAACCCTTTGGATTCAAAACGTGTACCCGGGGGATCTTCTGGCGGTTCGGCCGCCGCCGTAGCTGCAGACTTATGTTTAGCCACCTTAGGTAGCGATACGGGAGGCTCTATCCGACAACCTGCGGCTTACACAGGAATTATGGGGTTAAAACCTACTTATGGCAGGGTATCTAGGCACGGATTAATTGCCTATGCCAGCAGCTTTGATCAAATCGGACCTCTCACCGCATCTTTAGAAGATGCCGAACTCTTACTTTCTGTCTTGGCTGGCCCAGATGAATTTGATGGCACCCTATCGCCTGATGGTTATTTACCCAATCCAGAGCCATTAAAAAGCCCATTGAAAATTGCAATTATCAAAGAATGCCTCGAAAAGGAAGGATTAAATGAGGAAATTAAAACTCGCTTCATTCAACTGGTCAATCAGTTGAAGCAAGATGGACATATCGTCGAAGAATTAAGTTTCCCATTCATTGATCAACTCGTTCCAACGTACTACGTTCTCACCACCGCAGAGGCTTCATCCAACTTGGCAAGGTTTGATGGAATTCATTTTGGCTATCGCGCAAAAGAAGCAAAAGGGATTGATCAAACCTATAAAAAAAGCAGAACCGAAGGGTTTGGGGCTGAAGTTAAAAGACGCATAATGCTCGGAACCTTTGTTTTAAGCAGTGGATATTACGACGCGTATTACAGCAGGGCACAAAAAGTAAGACGCGTATTGCAAAACAAAACCAATGAGATACTTAATGAGTACCAATTTATCTTAACCCCTACCACCGCAGACGCTGCTTTCGAATTAGGAAAAAAATCTGCAGATCCCATAGCCATGTACTTGGAAGATATCTTTACGGTACAGGCAAATCTGACGGGACATCCCGCCATTTCTATTCCATTAGGAAAAAAGAAGAATAACTTGCCTTTTGGCGTCCAAATAATGGCTCCGGCCTTTCAAGAATCTTCTTTATTTCAAGGAGCCAAAACCATATCCGAAACGATCGGTTGTTTTTAATAACCCTGTTAACAACTGCTACTTTTTTACATTTCTGCTTCATTTTTTTATTCGGAAATTGTATCCGCTTAGGAAATGATAATCGAGAATTTGTGATATGATGAGATTTTATAAAATACTAATGGTCGCTGCCGGAATGTTTATTTCGCTCTACCTTTTCTCTCAACCAAATAAAAATAATACCCCTGCATCGGACGATCCCTCTTTACAAGAAATTGAACGCATCCTTGTTGACAGCTACCTTCATCACTATTGCTTTTCTGCGGATTCCGCTGTGCTTAATGGATATGGATATGAGAAAGATGAGCTCCCTTCTTTTACCGAAGAGGTGGTCAAATCAAGAATGGAAATATTAGATAACAACTCCCCTTTTCACCTCATTTACAATTCAGATGTTCAAAAATTCATTGATTTATATGCGGTAAGAAGGAAAGATGTGACCAGCAAAGTTTTGGGCGTTTCAGAGCTTTACTTTCCAATGATTGAAGAGTATTTGACTCGATATAACATTCCACTAGAATTAAAATACCTTGCGATTGTAGAGTCTGCACTGAATACATCCGCTATCTCTAAAGCGGGGGCCGGTGGAATGTGGCAATTCATGCCCACCACAGCTCGAGTATATGGTCTTAATATTTCGAGTTACTGTGACGACCGGTTCGATCCGCACAAATCAACCAATGCCGCTTGCCAATATCTCAAATATCTCTACGGGCTTTTCGGAAATTGGGAGTTGGTTCTTGCGGCGTACAACAGCGGACCCGGCAATGTCACCAAAGCCATTCGAAGGGCTGGTGGCAGTCGAGACTTTTGGTACGTTAAACAATATTTGCCAAAAGAAACACAAAATTATGTGCCCGCCTTTATTGCCGTCAATTACATCATGGGACATGTCAATGAATATAACATTTATCCTAAAAAACCCAATTACTCCTGTTATGAATTAGATACGGTTGCAGTCAAAGGATATGTTCATTTTGACGCACTGTCTAAAGTCATTAACTTGCCAACTAAAGATCTATCAACCTTAAACGCTAGATATAAACTTTCCGAAGTTCCTAAAAACGGAGAGCCTCATTTCATTACCCTACCTGTCAATAAAATTGGATTGTATCTTCAAAATGAAAATCTCATTTATCAAGAAAGCGCGTTGATTGAAAAACCAAAACCTATTGAAATTAAAGAAGAACCAGAAGAACAAAAAGAAAAGATCAATGAGGTGGTAAAGGAAGAAAAGCAAGAATTCGTTGACCAATGGAAAACCCACAAAGTCAAAAAAGGAGAAACACTAACAACAGTAGCCAAGAAATACGGAGTCTCTACCAAAGATTTAAAATCTTGGAATAAACTAAAGTCAGGAACAGTAAAAACAGGACAATCACTAAAAATAAAAGTAAAAGTTCAAAAGACCAAAAAAGAAACCATTCCTGTAAAAGAGAATAAAAAGAAATCTACCCCTGAAAAAAAAGAACCGAAAAAATCAAAAACATACATCGTTAAAAGCGGTGATTCATTGAGCAAAATTGCATCGAAAAACAAAACAACTGTTGCTCAATTAAAAAAATTAAATCCCAAATTGTCAAACAATTTAAAGGTGGGTCAAAAAGTAATTATTTCAAAATAAATATCATGATAAAAGACGGACAAGAGGTTGTAATAAAGTACCAACTTTTTTTAGATGGATTCGATGGGGAGCTCTTTGAAGAGACGGACGAAAACCAACCCCTAAGTTTCATTTTTGGTAGTGGGGAAATGTTGCCTTCTTTTGAGGCAGCGATAAAAAACAGTTCCGTCGGTGACTCTTTCAAAATCCACCTCTCTGTAGATGATGCTTACGGCACTGAAAAAGAAGAGTTTTACATTGAATTCCCAAAAAGTGATTTTATCGGAGAAGACGGAGAGGTTCATGACGAACTATTTGAGGTTGGGGAAATCATTCCAATGAATACACCCGAGGGTGAAGAAGTATACGGTGTGGTGGCAGAGGTACAACTCAATACCGTTCTTTTGGACTTTAATCATCCATTGGCAGATGAAGACTTGTTCTTCTTAGGGGAGATCATATCAATTCAATAAAAAATGAGAAGCTTATTAAAAACCTCCGCGAGTAAATCTGCTTCTATCTCATCCTTTGTTGGAACAACACTCGTGCTTATTTTAGTGGGTTTACTGTTTGTTTTTTGGATCCTCGGAAGCGCCCTTACCCATCATTTCCAAGATCAAGTCGTTGCACAAATTATGTTTGTTCCCAACTCTCCGGAAGAAGAGCTTTTACTTTTTAAAAAACAAATTGAGGGCTCTGCCTACTGCAGCGGGGCTGCCTTTACCAGCAGCACAGAAGCCGCAGAAATAATGAAACAAGAACTGGGTAACGACTTTGTGGGGGATGTGCTGGGATATAACCCTCTTCCCGCATCTCTCGATATAAAGTTGAAGCCAGAAAGCGCTCATCCAGATCAAATTCAATTGATTAAAGCAGAATGGGAAAAACAAACCTTTGTAAAAGAAGTTACGATTCAAGAAAGTTTATTAGAAAAAATTAATCAAAATATCGCTCACTGGACCTTGATATTAGTCGTTATCGCCGGTTTGCTGCTCACTATTTCTATCGCCCTGATCATTAATACGATAGAACTCACCATTTTTTCTCAGCGGTTTATTATCAGAAGCATGCAACTCGTGGGTGCCACACAATGGTTTATACTAAAACCTTTTGTTATGAAAAGTCTTTGGCAAGGTTTCAGGGCGTCCCTGCTCGCGTTAATTGTAATATTCGGAGGGTTTTATGCTGCAATGAACGAATGGCCCGTTGTGCTTTCCATCATGATTGAAAAAGGTCGATTCGCCTGGGTGATTTTAGGAACTTGCTTTGTTGGTCTCGTAGTCTCCACCTTATCCACCACGCTCAGTGTTCGGAAATTCATCCGTCTTCGTTACGAGCAGTTACATCAATAAGTAAATTTTACAAAAAGAAAACACAAATTTCTTTATTGTAAAGATTTCCTTGCGTATGTTTGGCACCCTAAAACTTTATATTTCTGATTATGAGTAACCAAAAAAATTCAAATCAACCAAAAAAAGAACAAAGCGCAGGAAGTGGCTTTGATTGGTCAGCAGTATTTCCATACATCGCTATTCCAATAGCGCTCGTTGTTTCAGCCTTGCTTTATGTCTATGTTTTGGGTGATACCGCCAATTTTGAAGGTGGCGATGCGGAAAAAGGTCATCCATTAAATGTATTAGGAACCATTCACAAGGGTGGATTTATCGTTCCTGTGTTGATCACGGTGAATTTAGTGGTTGTTATTTTCTTTATCGAAAGATTAATCAGTTTAACGGTTGCTAAGGGAAAAGGAAGCACTTCTAAATTCCTCAGAAACATCCGTCAAATGCTGGGTAATGATCAAATTGATCAAGCCATTGCAGCTTGTGATAAGCAAAGAGGGTCGGTGGCTGCTGTTGTTAAAGCGGGTTTAACCAAATACAAGCACATTGAAAACGATCCCAACATGGATAAAGAATCGAAAGTAACCGCTATCAAGCAAGAATTGGAAGAGGCTACCTCTCTAGAACTCCCCATGTTATCCAAAAACCTAGTTATTCTCTCAACTTGCGCTTCTCTTGGGGTGTTAGTAGGACTGCTAGGAACCGTGCGTGGAATGATTACCTCGTTCGAAGCCATGGCAACCGCAGGAGCTCCTGATGCGACCGCTCTTTCTTTGGGTATCTCCGAGGCCTTGATCAACACCTTCCTAGGTATCTTGGGTTCTGCTTTGGCGATTATCCTTTTCAACTTCTTCAGTACTCATATTGACGCGCTTACCTATGCAATGGATGAAGCCGGTTTCAGTGTATCTCAAACATTTGCGGCTAAGCATAAAAATTAATTTTAAAGAAATCCCTTAAGGCCGAAGATTATGCCAAAAGTGAAAATGCCAAAAAGCGCCCCGAGCTTGGATATGACTCCAATGGTCGACTTGGGCTTCCTATTGGTGACTTTCTTTATCCTCACTGCTAAATTTCGTCCTAACGAACCCGTTATTGTAGACACCCCTTCTTCCACCTCTGAATTATTACTTCCAGAAAAAGTAATGTTAGTAACCATAGACCCAGATGGAAGGGTCTTCTTTGATATTCATGGAAAAGATGTGAGAAGACAAATGCTCGATGGGATAAGAGAAAGACATCCTGAACTGCAACTAACGGAAGAGCAAACCAAAAGATTCACCTTGATGGGAATGTTTGGAATGTCTTTAGCTGACCTGCCTAATTACTTGAGTGCCGATGAAGCCACGAGAGGTAAAATGGATAAATTAACCAAGGGAATTCCAACCGACTCCTTAAAAGACGAACTCGGCGACTGGATTCAAGAAGGTTATGAGGCCTTTACCATCGATGCACAAAACAAAGGCTTTAGCGTCGATCAATTAAAGGAAAGCGAAGGTCTTCGATATGCGATCAAAGCGGATGGTACTACTGACTACGAAAAAGTAGAGAAAGTCATCGATATTTTTAGAGAAAAAAATATTTTTCAATTTAATATGGTAACCACGTTAGAAGCTGGAGTAGATATTTCAGCACCTAGCGAGTAAGAATAGAACTATGGCAGAAATCATAGAAAGTGGTGGTGGTGATAAGCATGGGAAAAAACGTCCCAAAAAAGGGGCTGTGCGCATGGACATGACCCCGATGGTTGACCTTGCATTCCTGCTGCTCACCTTCTTTATCCTAGCAACTTCTCTTAGTAAGCCGAAAACTCTGGAAATCATCTATCCCAAAGAGGTGGAAAACAAAGATGACAAAACAAAATTGGCTGATGAATTAGCTACAACATTAATCATTGGAGAAGAAGAAAATCAGGTTTTTTATTATGCAGGAAAGTTCAATCCGGACACCACCAAACTCATTCAAACAGACTTTTCCAAAGATGGTTTCCGACAAATCTTGATTGATAAAAACAGAACCATCAACCAGCAGGTTTTCGACTTAAAAACCCGTCTGAATGAACAGGGTCTCAGCAAAGAAGCCTATGAAGAGCAGTATAAGGAAGCATATAGCAAAATTGTAAATGATGATAATGCTCCATTTGTGCTAATCAAAACAACCGACAAAAGTAAATGGAGAAGCGTCGTAAACGCTATTGATGAATTAAACATCTGCAATGTTCGTAAGCGCGCCATTTTAGATATGGACAAACCAGAAAAAACAGCCTTAGATAAAAGGGTTGAAGAACTGGGATTGAAAAAAATTGAAAATTAATTGAACGAATCGGGATTAACCCTGTACAGCGATATAAATAACCAAGATTATGGAAACAATATTCGCCCTTAGCCTCTTCGCACTTGTTATAGTGTTGTTGAGCTTCGAAACAGGTTGGAACAACCTGATGAGCAAAGAAAGAAATGATTTAGTATTTGATACTAAAAATCATTCATACGGCGCTTACTTAATCCGTAAAAACTATGGTAAGTTTTTAGCGCTTGCCGTGTTGGTTACCATAGGATTTGCTACAGCCGTAGCAATGGCGCCAAAATTATTAAGAGATAGCGGGGCTGGTGAAGAAGAGTTTGCTGTTGAAATGTCAGCAGAAATGATAGCTCCTCCACCCACCGATCCCAATCAACCACCGCCACCGCCGCCACCGCCACCGCCACCGCCACCGCCACCCAAAATACGTCAGGTTCAGTTTACCACTATAGAGGTAACTGAAGAAGAGGTTCAAAACCCTCCTCCTTCGCAAGATGACCTTGATAGGCAAAACATATCTACTGAAAATGTAGAAGGAGAAGAAGGTTTAGTCGCCCCAACTGAAATGGTTTATACCCCAGTTGACACCAAACCAGAGCCCGCTAAAGTATTCGATTTTGCTGAAGAAAGACCAGGATATCCTGGTGGGGAACTTGCGATGTATGATGAGTTAAGAAGTTACATCGTTTATCCTGAAATGGAGAAAACCAACCAAATAGAAGGAACGGTTTATGTCAACTTTGTCGTGGAGGCGGATGGCTCTATATCCAACATAGCGGTAAGCAGAGGAGTAGATGAAGGTCCTGGATTTAACAAGGCTGCCATGGGAGCTGTCGGAAAGTTGACAAAAAAATTCACTCCTGCTAAAA
Source organism: uncultured Chryseobacterium sp. (assembly GCA_964544665.1). Taxonomy (GTDB): domain Bacteria; phylum Bacteroidota; class Bacteroidia; order Flavobacteriales_D; family Sanyastnellaceae; genus CAMCTV01. Next base: position 28,583 of record CAZJCQ010000020.1, read on the forward strand.
TGAATGGAAACCCTGTTCGATTGCGAATGACCATTCCAGTGAAGTTCTCATTGAGACAATAATACATTTCAAAAAAGGGAGGTTAGACCTCCCTTTTTTATTCCAACAAAAAATCATTAAACAATAATCCCGATTATCTTTGCGGACCATGTTTTTATCCAAATTTTCAATATCGCAATGGCTATCGAGTGTGATGATTTTGGTGCTATTACTTATGTCTGCCATAGTGTTTTTTAGCGATTGGTTCCAAGACGTATTGCCAGGATGGAGAAAAACAGCCTTTGTGTGCCTAACCATTAGCTACGCTGCACACCGGTTCATTCGAATACGAAAACAAATACAGCAATGAAATTTTATCTTGGAATATTCGCCCTGGTGTTTTCACTCATGATGAGCTGTGGAAACTATGACAAAAACAAAGAATCCATTTCATCAGGAACATTGAAAATTGGAATTGATGAATCCTACAGTTTAATGATGGATGCAGAAATGGATATTTTTAAAGTGAATTATCCTTACGCACAGCTTTTTCCGCAATATTTACCCGAAACAGAAGTCATCAATCTATTACTCAAAGACAGTATTCAAGCTGCCATTATCAATAGGCCTTTAAGCGAAGAAGAACTCAAAATGTTTGAGGCGAAAAAACGCTTTCCCGAGTCCACTCGAATTGCCGTAGACGGAGTAGCCTTTATCACCCATCCATCGAGGAAAGATTTGAACCTCACCACAGATCAGGTAAAAGGAATAATGAGCGGTGCAATCGAAAATTGGAATGGAATACAACAAAAAGGAAACAAAATCAGTGTTGTATTAGATAACAAAGCCTCTTGTAATGCTCGCTTCATTCGACAAGAGTTTTTACAAAACAACCCCATTCCGAATAACTTTTTCGCAACAGAAAAAAATGAAGATGTGATCGAGTATGTGTCTAAAAACGAAGATGCCATTGGGGTTATTAGCGTCTCTTGGATCAGTGATCGAGATGATTCCACCTCTTTGTCCTTTTTGAGTAAGGTTCATGTAGTTGGGATTAAAAATGAATACAACCAAACACAGGCAGGACAAGCTCGCTTGCCTTTTCAAGCGTATATACTTGACCAGTCTTATCCATATAGAAGAGATGTTTATGTCATTCGAACCGGCCTGAAAGGTACCCTTGGCACGGGGTTTGCCTCTTTCTTGGCCGGAGAAAAGGGCCAGCTCATCATACATAAAATGGGAATGGTCGCAGCAAAAGCACCGGTTAGAACGATAAAAATAAAAGAATAAGTTTATGAAGAAGTCAATGGTAATAATGATGTTCGCGACTTTCGCTCACATCATCGCGACAGCACAAACGGTAACGCTGGCCACCGCAAAATTGAAAAAACAAAACGAACGGTTTGAAAAAGCCTCCAGCGAATATTCTACACTCATTCAGTTCGCAGGAGCCGCCATGGCTCGTCAAGAAGAAGGAGCGGCATTAAACCTCTCCACTTCCTATTACGAAAAAGGAGAAAACTATATGCTTTGGGCGCAATCAGAAATAGACAATGACGTCATTCGAAAAGAAAAAATGGATAGCGCACAAATAATGTTTGAAAAAGGGATTAAAGTGCTAGAAACTCAACCCTTAAATCATATAGGTCTTGCCGCTATCGCCGGATTCAATAAGGACGCTGTTAACATGGGGGTAAAACTGTCTTATGCTCAAGAATTAATTGCCAATAAAAAGAATAAAATATCCAAAGAGCTAACACAAGACGCGCTATTAGCGGTTGCTTCTACCTATAATCAATTTGGCTCAAAAGAGGATTTAAATAAAACAATTGTCATTTTGAATGATGTTTTAAAGCGCAACCCCAACAATAAAGAGTTATTTGTCGTTTGGGGTGACTATGAGGATGCTGCTCGCATGTTTGCCTCTGGCATGGAAGCAAGCAACTTAAGTAATGCGTTAGCAAAATATAATAGAGCCATAGAAATAGATCCATTATTCACTGTGGCCGTATTAAAAAAGGGAAAATTATATAAGCAAGTGGAGAATTGGGATGAGGCATTGAAGTATTATAACGAAGCCATAAAAATTGACCCAGAATTTGCTCCCGCTTATAGAGAAAAAGCCGAGCTATTAAAACTCGCAACCCGTTACCCACAAGCCGTTGAATCATACGCAAAATACTTAGCACTGAATAATAGTTGTAGTGTATCACAACGTTATGCTACCTTCCTGTATTTAGCAAAAGAATATGCCGCTTCTGTAGCCGAAATTCAAAAAACGCTTCCTTGCAATCCAAACAACATCGTAATGTATCGTGTGTTGGGATATGCTTGTTTGGAAACCGGAGATTACGCTAAGGGATTAGAAAACATTGACATATTCTTTACTCGAGCCAACGATCCAAAAATTATTACGGGAAGAGACTATTCGGTAAAAGGAAAGTTGATGGCTCGCTTAGGTCAAGATAGCATTGGAGCTAATATGATCGCTGAGGCCATGAAATTAGACACCAGCTACAAGGGAGGATATGACGATATTATCGATATCTATAAAAAGAAATACGACAAGGCCGCTTATTGGTACGGTTTGAAAATTAAAAATATTCCTAATTGCAAACCCCTTGATTATTTCAATTGGGCGCTCAATTTATATCTAGCGAAAAATTATCAACGTGCTGACTCGGTATTTGCGCTTGTCGAAGATCGTTATTTAGAAGCCGTTCTTTATCGTGCTAAAGCGAATAATAGACTAGATGCTATCGATAATTTTCAAGGATTAGCCAAGCCGTTTTTCGAAAAATACATTAAACAAGTTGGACCTCAGCCAGAGAATATCGAAAAAAACAAAAAAGGAATCATCGAGGCGTATGATTACCTAGGTGTTTATTTTTTGAAAAAAGAAAATGATGCATGCGCAAAAGCGGCTTATACTTATATCATTAAACTAGACCCTAATCACAAAAGAGCAAATGATATGTTAGGGCAAAAAGAACTACAGGCGATCGATTTGAATACAGTTAATTGCAGTGAACTTCCCTCTTTCACAGAGAGTAATCAACCCGAGAATAATCCAATCCCTGAAAACAAATAAAACAAAAACCCTCACAGAGGGTTTTTTTCTGCAATGGAAAAAATAAATCAACCCAAAAAATGGAAAATACTGCTGCTCAGTTGGATTTTCGTTTACCCTGTTATTAATATTCTCTTTGCTCTATTAATGCCGCTGATAGGAGAATTACACAATCTAATTAAAACGCTCATTCTCACGGTCATCTTAGTTCCATTAATGGGTATTTGCATTCCTATTATTCACAAGAAATGCTGGGTTTGGATTACGAAGTAATTCAGACTCCTTCCGTCCACAATAAATTAATCAATCCATCTTTCAAATCATTAGAATTGATTTGCGGATCATTTGACTTAACCACGAGCCCTGCCCAATCGGATGGGTTTATGGTGCCTTTATTCGAAATAAAAACATTTTCAATCGCGCCATTAATTGGATGGGTGCGATTACCCAAATATCCTATACGGTCATCGTACCGTGCTATGCACTTACGAATCAAATTAAATTGCTGAGCCACTTCCTCCTGGTGACTAAAAATCCATTCGTGAATCCATAATCGACCTTTCGATCGAGAAGTTATCACGCAACCCCTTCGCTCCCCGTCTTTCATCAACCTCCACACCGAATACTTGATATAGGGGTTATCAGTTACTCGCCACTGATAATACTCGGCTGAGGTTCCAATATAAAAAGAGGTCGCTGCTTGATGCAAAATATTGTTACGCCACTCCACGTCTTCAACCATGATTGCATCGGAAGCTTTGGCTGTCCAACCCCTTGTATCTAATTCTTTCAATTGCCAACGCGCTTTGATTTTATTCATCTCCCGCTTCCATCCCGATAACTGATTCCAATTGGTTAAGACTCCGCTATTATGTATATCAAAATGAAAAATGATCATTTCAGCAACATCAAACTTCAACTTCTCTTTCCAAATTTTTACTGCGCTGGTCAAACCCCATATGACAGAATACTCCTCTTTAGCGCTCCAATCTAAAAAGGCATCATACAAATCTCCAAAAGCCCGAGATCCGCGCAAATCCTGATCAACATAAGTACATTCGCTTTTTCCTGTTTCTATGATTTGTCCTTTATAACAACCTACAATCGGGACCAACGCTTGCGAACCCTTGATGTTATCCTTCTCGTCTTGTAAGGTCAAAAATAACAGCCTGCGGCGGTCAGTTTGATACTCCCAATTCAATCGCTGTTGGGTGGCATGTTTATTTACGTTTCTATTGATGAAGGCAACGATTGCCTCAGAAAAATCATCGATCCGCTGTATCCTAAATTTAAGCGATTCGCTGATCATAATATTGCTTTAATTGATCGATAAATCCTGTATCCAACGCCTGGTGAGCAAAGTCTTCACTGGTTCCAAAATAAGCATTTTGATCTTGCAAATAAGCCAACATGCTCCAGTAAAATGAAAGATGCTTATGATAAGAGTTGTGCCAAAGAATGGTTAATACTCCCCTTGTCTGTTTGACAGAATCAACCAACTGAATAAAAAGATCCCATGCGCTTTCATAAGACAACTTCATATAATCAAAAAAAGAGCAATCCATGGCTATCAGCGGGATTTCCACCCAGTTACAATATCGGCCTTCTCTTACATTCCATACAGGATGTGGGGTGCTAAATCCTTTGATAAACCCTGGTTGTTGCGCACTACCCCAAGAGGTGTCATATAAAAAACCAGCATCTTCTAAAAAACCCTCTGTCGCTTCGGGCTTCCATTTTAAATAATGACTCCTAAATCCGTTCGCTTTTATTTGTGCTGCCGCTTCAAGGTCCTTCTTTTCCTTCAGAAGCACATTGCCCTCTTTAGTAGATGTATGTCCCCCATGAAGACCCACTTCACCATTGGACTGTAGGACACCATTCAAAATATCTTGAACTTCTGCTAATTGATAATTAAAGTCTTCCTCCCCGGGTTGCAATGACAAGAAATAATAAGAGGCCGGAATATTATTCTTTAATTCCCAATCCAACAGCCTACGGATATCATAATCACTCGCTCGTTCACGAATGGGAGCAGCCCTTTTGCTAAACTTACGTTGCGCTTCGTGCGCGAGTAATTGCAATGCGCTCTTCATTCCTCCCCGATGTGTAAACCCGCGATCACTTCGTTGAATATACAAGTGATCTACGTCGTGGCTTAATATTACACCAAAATCAGCATTTCCTTTATGTTTAAAAACAATTCCCTCTTGTAAAAGGGAAAGCGACTCTTTGGGTTCCAAGATGCCCGAATATAATCGCGAATGAATAAGCCTTTGGTGCTGATCATAAAAACCCTTAGCATTCAAATCATGGAATATTAAAGGGGCGATATTAGGACGCATAAAGCAAATATATTGATAGAACGTTCACCTAGGATTGAATAGTAAAAGAATGAAACCTCCCCACCTCCGCAATCATACTGTGATAATATCGGTACCAAGTCATGCCAAGCCTTTTCGCTTCAATGTGAACAGGGTGGGCTGCCCAAACATTAACTGATTCAAGGTCTTTCCAATAACTGATAAAAGTACCCCTACCCTCATGCTTCATGCTTTCATAGCCCAAATAGCCAGGAATGGTTTTTACTAGGGCCAAAGTTTTCTCATCATACTCTGCATATCCTTCCAAATTTTCTGAGAGATAGTAATTGAAGATGGAGGCGATAAAAGGCGCTGTGGGGGGTGAAGGTGTGTTCCAATTGATCATGGTCACAAAGTAATAAGAAATGTGCTAGTGAAAGCGGAACGATTCGATAAGCGTTGATGAATATGTGAAGAAAGAAAGAGTACGTGATTGAAATAACTATATTTGGAAATGAAGCATTCTTTGGTCTTATTGATTTGGTTGAGCAGTATGCGGTTTTTGGCGCAAGCTCCTCAAACCATCCCTTATCAAGCGGTTCTCCGCAACTCAGACGGGTCAATCATGGCCAATACAGCGGCGACCATTACTCTCAAAATTCATGACATTACTGCAACGGGCATGGTGGTCTATCAAGAGACTCACGCAACTACCACCAACGCGCAGGGCTTGGTGAGTTTGAATGTGGGCGGAGGAACAGCCGTGACTAGCACATTCAGTGGAATCCAATGGGGAGCAGGAAGCAAGTTTTTACATGTGCTGATGGATACGGGTAGTGGTTTAGTTGATTTGGGGACGCAGCAGATGATGTCTGTGCCGTATGCGTTGTATGCTGAGGAGGTGAATGTGCGGGTGAGTGTAACGGGAGATAGTTTGTTCATTGGAGATCAGGTGAGCATTGTGCCGGGGGTGAGTGCGGCGAATCCGATAAGTATGAGCAATTATGGATCCGCGCTATTGCCTGGAAATACAACTTGCCTAAATGAATACATTGCAGTAACAGGATGTGTCGGGCAAGATAGTTTATTATACCATAATCAATATTACAGTTTGGTGGAGATTGGAGGCCAGTGCTGGTTTGCAGAAAACCTAGCGGCCACCCAGTTCAATGACGGAAGCAACATTCCCACCGTTTCAACAGGAGTTGCATGGGGTGCGTTGAGCACGCCTGCTTACTGTTGGTATAACAATAATCCCAGCCTTATTAACACCTATTTAAACGGAAAACTAGGAGCGCTATACAACGCTTATGCGGTAGCTACCAATAACCTTTGTCCCGTTGGATGGCATGTGCCATCGGACTGCGAATGGATGTACCTGGAAAATACCCTCGGGTTGAGCGTTTCTGAACAAATGCAACAAGATTGGAGAGGGCAAAACATCGCATTAGGAGGACAACTCAAAGACATTGGATGGACGGCTCCCAATTTGGGAGCCACCAATAGCTCGGGTTGGAGCGCGTTGCCCGGGGGCAATAGGATGGGAACATACTTCGCTTCTTTTTCCGGCATCAACAATTACGGTTATTGGTGGACCTCCACTGCCTACAACGCGGTGAGCAATTGGACTCGGGATGCCGCGTATAGCCTGTCGAGTTTTGATCGTTCAATCACACAAAAACGAGCAGGCTATAGTGTTCGCTGTTTAAAGGACTAAAACCCTCATGATCTTCAACACTCAATTAGAAACTCCTCGGCTCTTGCTGCGTGGCCTCAATCAACAGTCCTATCACAGCTTATTCGCTCAATATACTCAACCACAAATCATGGAAATCCTAGGTGTTTCCACGCAAGAAGAATACGATTTGGAACTGTCTAGATACCAAGGAGGATACAGCACTTACAATCTCACCATTCAGTTTTTTCAATTGGTGGACAAAGAAA
>CAZJCQ010000020.1:35981-38858 GCA_964544665.1 uncultured Chryseobacterium sp.
GGATACAGCACTTACAATCTCACCATTCAGTTTTTTCAATTGGTGGACAAAGAAAGTCAACGCGTCCTCGGCTGGTGTGGATATCACTCTTGGGCACAACAACACAAAAGAGCGGAGGTGTTTTATTTATTGAAAAATGAAATAGATAAACAAAAAGGAATCATGTCTGAGGCCCTGAACGAGGTGTTGAAATATGGAAAAACCGAAATGAACCTCCGGCGCATTGAGGCATTTGTGGCTATCAATAATCCTGCCTCCTATCGCTTACTCGAGAAATTTCAATTCAAAAAAGAAGCAGAAATCCAACACCGTTATCAATTTGGAGATGAGGTGGATTGGGATTATCTCTATGCCCTCATCGTGCATTAATTTGAACAAAAGTTGTACGAAAAGACAATACTAAAAGCTTGTTTTCGTTATCCTGTCAAAATTTTAAAAATGAAAAAAGAACTTCCTTTCATCCTGTTACTCCTCCTAGGAGGCTGGGCGCAAGCACAAGAAATCATAAAGGAACCCGCAAAGAAGAAGACCAAAATAGACCACGTACAAATCTCATTAGGAGGTGAATTAAACACCGCTCCAATGCTGATGTCTCAAGCCGATTTCATGAAATTGGCCCCCAACGCACAATTATATCCTTCGGGACCCGCAGAGGATATTCGAATGGGTATGATGACCTCATGGAACACCTCGCTTTTCAATATTCAAATGGGAGGGTCACCGATACTGAAAGAATCTGGAGAAAAAAGCAACCATCGGGCTTGGCGAGTAGGATTGATGGGGCAAAGTTTCCAAAGTAATCTTTACTCTACCGTCACAGAAAACTCCTATCGAGCAGATACTTTGTTTCAAGGTACGGGAGGTTCGATATACGGATTCATAGATTCTACAGAACGCGCTTTCTCCAACGGTTATTATCAAGCCACAACGATCAAAGCAGATCTCTCTCATGTTTGGTCAACCGGATTGGATAAAAGATTCAATTTATACACCGGATTGGGCCTCAATGCCGGGATCAATCTATCGCCAAGAACAGAAATCGTCAATAGTCGTTGGAGTAGCGCTGATGTAGTGGGCATAGACGGACAGATGATTTCGTCGAGTGGAAGTTATTATTCAAACTATGATTTTCAGAGAGAAACTTTCCGCAACCGAACAGGAGCTGCCGCTTCCGTTTACCTACCCATCGGACTGGATTTCAGGGTAGGTCAAAAAAGAGCCTTCTTAAAAAACTTGCATGTGTTTTCAGAATTAAGACCCACCCTTCACTGGACCTACGTACCTGAAACCCGATCCTATGTATTTCCTACCTTCCAAAGCACGGTCGGATTGAAATGGTGCTGGTAATCCAACATCCTACGCAATAAGCGCCGTTCATTTCACCTATCCACATTGTGAACTTCTTGCCCTTTGATAGGAAGCGAAAAGAAGAATGTAGAACCCACATCTTCCGTGCTCTCCATCCAGATCTCGCCGTTGTTTTTCAAAACAAAATCTTTACACAAGATCAGTCCCAATCCGGTTCCTCTTTCCATTTGAGTGCCCGGTCTCGAGTGCACTCCATCTATCTTGAAAAGAAGCTCAGATTCTTGAGGGCTTATTCCAATGCCGTTGTCTGAAATAACAAAAACAACTTCATTCTCCAATGATTGAGCACTCAGCTGAATTTGTCCGTTCAATGGGGTGTACTTAATGGCGTTGGAAGTTAAATTTCTGATAACGGTGCTGATCATATTCTTGTCTGCAAATACCACCGTATCTTCTGAAATATGATTATCAATGCGTATGTTCTTTTGAGTGGCGTTACAAACCAACAATTCAAGAATCTCTTGCATCAAATCATGAAGCTTAAAATACTCAGGATTAAATTTCATCATCCCTGTCTGCACCTGCGACCACTCCAAGAGATTCATGAGCAAATTCAGTGCTTTTTGGGAGGATTGATGGATAAATCCCGCATAACGATCGATACTTTCAATGTCCTTCTGTTCTATGCGCTCCAGTAATATTTCGCTTAAGCCGATGATCGCACTAAATGGATTTTTCAGATCATGCGCAATGATGGAAAAAAATTTGTCTTTCGCAGCATTCAATTGACGCAACTCCTCGTTTTGCTTTTTGATGATGAGCTCACTTTCTCTTCTCTCCGACAAATCCTCAATAATTCCCCAAACCACATTTCTACCATCAACATCAACAAAAAGTGCGCCGCTGATGGAGATCGGATACCGAGATCCATCTTTTCGAATGTACTCTTTAAAATTAGGACCAAAGCGTCCTGTTTTGTTCAGCGTTTCCAATTGTTGAATCTCCTGCGCCTCATACTCATTGGGGGTTAAATCCCAATAGCTCAATTGAAGAAACTCCTCTTTGCTATATCCGGTTGATTCCAATATCGCATTATTGACTTCCAAAAATTCTCCCGTTTCGTGGAGCACCAAAGCAAATCCAACCGGAGATTGCTCAAACAAAATTTGAAATTTATTTTTTGCCAATACGCGTTCATTGGCATACACCTCACATCCCGACTGGAGCTGTTGATTCTCCGCTCTCAATCGGAGTATTTCCTCCACCAGTTCTTCTTTAGAACGGTCTTCAAAATTCTTATTCATATTCATAACATGGCATGGTATCAACCGGCATGTACGCGATTTACGCTTCGGATGTTTCGTTTCATCTTACCCATAAAATTGAGCTTGCTGCTTTGAGCTAAATCTTATCAAAACAACCTTTAAGTCTCATCCATGCTAAAAATATTCCGCTATATTTGACCTATGAAAGCACTCTTCACAATTTTAATCTCTGCCATTTCTATTATCATCTTTGCCCAAGCTCCACAGAGCATCCCCTACCAAGCGGTAGTCAGAAACAATGACG
>CAZJCQ010000021.1:0-37305 GCA_964544665.1 uncultured Chryseobacterium sp.
ATTCTGTGTCACCGCATCAGGTAACATCGGCTGTAATGCAACGCTGTCGAATTTTATTATATTTGCTATACAGACTTCTTGCGCGCTGCATCAAGCCTCTGGGCGTTAGCGGTAATCGCAGCATAACATACTAAAAAATGATATTAAGAATTGCTCGACATACTAATAAAATAGAAGAGTTGAAAATCTTCTATACAGAACTAATGGGTCTCGAAATACTCGGCGAATTTCACAATCACGATGGTTATGACGGTGTTTTTGTTGGCAAAGAGAACTTAAATTGGCATTTGGAATTCACAACTTCGAGCGAAAAAGCAAAGCCAAGAATTGATGATGATGATTTAATAGTTTTTTATCCCGAAAGTGAAAGTGAATACCAAAATATAATTGAAAGGATTAAAGCCAAACAAATCAAAATTGTAAATGCTAAAAATCCTTATTGGAATCAAAATGGAATATTGATAAAAGATCCTGATGGTTTTGGTGTAATAATTAGTGCTTTAAAAACCAAGTAACGACTACCGCTAACAGCCGTATGGCGCAATAGCTAGTTTATCTTTCTTGGAAAATACTCTGAACTTCAGCATTTCTTATCACATTTTTTTTAACTTGCCGCTACTTCGCCAAGCGGCGAAACGTTAGCGGTCAGGCTAAAAAGACAAATAACGTAGACATAAATAAACAGTATGAATATAGAACAATTAAAATATCCTATCGGAAAGTTTGAGAAACCAACGACAATTACGAAAGACATTTTATCGAAATCGATTTCTGATATTTCATCCTTTCCGGCAAGGCTAATACATGAAGTAAATCATTTGACTGATGAACAGCTTGACACCCAATATAGACCTGATGGTTGGACAATTAGACAAGTAGTTCATCATTGTGCTGACAGCCATATGAATAGTTTAACACGTTTGAAACTCGCACTAACTGAAAACCAACCAACAATAAAACCCTATTACGAAGAACGATGGGCGGAACTTGCAGACAGTAAAAATATGCTGATTGCTCCTGCCTTAAAAATGATAGAAGGTATTCACGAAAGGTGGACAGCTTTGTTAAACAATCTGACAGAAGAAGAACACGGAAAAATATTTATTCATCCAGAACACGGAAAGACATTTAGGATAGATGAAAATATTGGGGTGTATGCTTGGCATTGTAATCATCAACTTGCTCACATAACAGAAACTAAAAAACGTAACAACTGGAAATAAATATAGAAATAATTGGACAGAAAGAAGCCCGAACCGCTAACAGGCGTTTGGCAAAAAAGCGGGTTCAGTGCTTAAATGAGGCTTTAGGCTTCGCATCAAGTTCAGTGCTGGCAGACAGTTTAGTACTCCGAAATCCGCTTCTTCGCCAAGCGCCAAACCGTTAGCATCAATTTTAAATTAACTAATATGACAAAAAAAAGCCGATTTTTATTTATCATGACAATTGCCTATTGTATACAAAGCTGTAATTCAGGCAATAATTCAAGTAAAAGCAATCAAAATGAATTGCTTGAAATTCAACCAAATCAAGAAATTGTTATCGATATAGATGGCAATAGGTATGAAACCATCAAAATTGGTAATAGTATATGGTTTGCGTCTAATTTGAAAACTACAAGATTTTCAAACGGGGATAAAATTACAAATATTAAAGATGATGAAAATTGGAAAAAAAATGATGGACCGGCATATTGTATTTTTAATAATGATATGAAAAATTATGACTTTGGGTGTCTCTACAACCTTTATACAATAATTGATAAAAGAAACATTTGCCCCAAAGGATGGCATGTTGCCACAGGTGATGATTGGTATAAATGGAATGACGAAAAAGGTAATGCGACTTACTTCGATCTTAAGGATAAATTATTTAATAATAAAATTTTAGGTTGGCGTAGAATTCAAGATGATGTTGATTATTATGTGGAGGGTGATTTAAACAAAGACCCAAACTATAATAGTTTTTTTCTTGAGACCCGTTTTGATGATGGAGGAAGTGCAATATACTGGACTTCGGATAAATACAATGATGAAAACTATGACACTGAAAACCCCAAAGATTCTGCAATTAGAGGTAATATCCATGCTTCGGGTGGACTAGGCGAATATGGATGGGGTTATCGAAATGATGGTTTTCCTTGTAGATGTGTCAAAGACTCTTTATAAAATGATGCTAACAGCACCTACCCAAAAGTGGCGGTTCAGTAATTAAATCATGCTTTGTACTTCTATCAAAGTTTGTGCTTGGTTGACAGTGAAGTGCTTCGAAATCGCCACCTTCGGGTAGCTGCAAACGGTTGTGCGTCAGTTTAAAACAAAACATTCAAATAATATGAGCAAATACGGAGACATTCAATATTTAATCGACAGACCTGAACCAAGCGAAATTTTCCTGCGGGCAAGACATATGGCAGGTGTTCAATTACAAGAACAATTTAGTGCCAACAATGACAAGACTGTCAACTCAAGTTATGACGGCTTCAAATGGATAAAAGCAGAATTGACATACCCTTCATTTGACAACCTAACATTTGCTTACAAGAATTCAATTTTTTCAGTTGTCATTGAGTTGATAGACGACAAAGGAAGTTCAATGACAAGGCAACAAAAAGACCGACTTTTGAAAGCTTGTGAAGAAAACAACTTAATTCCCTGCACTTTTAGACTTAAGTTCAGAGAAAAAACGGACAATTTTTTGGGAAGACTGATTGGAAATAAAGACCAGCTTGACTATGAGTTGACACCATTAGAGCAAGGCTGGAACTTGAATGATGTAAAGACAAATCAAAAAGTAAATCCATTAAATATTGCTAGTAATGAAAAGACAAGAATGTCTAAATGGGAATTAAGCAACTTCGCAATTCAAATTGTGCGAAATGATTTGGAAAAAGAAGGAAATGAAGTTTTGTCATTCTGCGACTTACCAGAAGTAAATCCACAAATTTGGTTTAAAAACAAAAAAGGTGAGACAGGTTGGGTAATTGTGAAACACATTAAAAATGATAATGACTTGGACTACAGAGAATGGGTAGGACTTGAAGACAGAAGTCCACAATTGAAACCTTTTGACGGATATTTTGCTTCAGTCCAATTTTATTCAATGAAAACAAACTCAACTTCTGATTTATATCGTAGTGACGCAATGAGTGTAAACTATAAAGGTCTTGAACGTATTTATGTGTCGTAGAGAAGAAAACCGAACGCACAACAGCCGTTTTGCAAAAGCGGGGGTTTCGTGCTTCTATGACAGTGAAGTGCTAAATTCAAGCTTTGTGCATCTAATGAAGTTTAGTGCTGAAAATCCCCGCCTTCGCAAAGCGGCAAAACGTTACCAGCTACTGCCTTTTTGAATAAGATCTCGTACTAGCGGTGAGTATTGGTAGATCCTATCACGAAGTCCTGTTCGAGTCCACTGGAATGTTTTGTTGATCAGCACGAGATTCTGTAAAGGCGCATCTGGTAACATCGGCTGTAATGCAACGCTGTCGAATTTTGTTATATTTGTCTTAGAGACTTCTTGCGCGCTGCATCAAGCCTCTGAGCGTTATGAGCAAGATAATGCATAAAGTAATTAAACCGATTTGACATTGAAAACTATAATCTACAGTATTTGCTTTTTATTTGTGCACGCTAATTCCTATGCACAACAATACAACTTTCAACAGTTAATAGAAATTACCAATGATCGCAAAAGTTTTGAGTTAGGTATGATTAAAGTTTTAAACCAAATGGTTAGAAAAAATAATATAATTACTTATTCATATCATACTAGTAATGGTGCATTTGGCTGTATGGATAAAGAACCAACTAATGATTCTAAATATGAGCCCAAATATCGATTTGACAATGGAATTATTTATACTCAATCCGAAATTGAAGAGCAAAAGCTGGACGAATCTTTTGAAATTAGAAATCGATTAAGAAAAGAAGGAAAACTCATAAATGCACATTTAGTAGACAGTTTTTCATATGAAAAAAATAAAATAACAAGCCTAATTAAAGGCGAAAACACAACAATAGGTTTTGCGGAGAATTACCACCATGAAGAACAGACTGCAAGTGCATGGTATACATGGGAAAGAAAGCATTTTGAAATTTTGATACAAGGGTCAAAATTATTTAGCCCTAACTACAAAAAATTGACTGTACAATATGGCCGAGATGACGAATTCTCAACAATATTGAGACAGATCATTGCTTCATCCAAATACATAGATACCAAAGAGGAGTTCGGTTCATTTAAATCAAGCTTTAGATATTTGAAATATTCTATAACAACAGAAAGATTTGAAAGTGGGCACGGCGGGGTAGTAACAGTATATGTTGAAGAATAAAGAGCATTTTTTATTGTGACAAGGACTATTACACAAATTATCATTAAGTTGGATAATCCAGCTCATAACAGCACCTATAAGAAATTGGCGGTTTAGTGGGTCAATATAGTTCAGTTTTTTAATCAAACTTTCGTGCAGGTTGACAGTTTTGTGCTTGAAAATCGCCAACTTCTTGTAGCTGCAAAACGTTACCAGCTACTGCCTTTTTGAATAAGATCTCGTGCTGATCAACAAAACATTCCAGTGGACTCGCACAGGACCTCGTGATAGATCCTACCAAGACACACCACTAGCACGAGACTCTATAAAGGCGCATCTGGTAACATCGGCTGTAATGCAACGCTATCTAATTTTGTTATATTTGTCTTAGAGACTTCTTGCGCTCAATAGGTGTTAACATGCGTACAGTTTTTTTTTCACCCAATCTATTGATATATAATTTTCTTACATCTGATGATAAGCATTTAGACAAGAATTGCATAATAACACTGCCGAAGACGAATAATCAATTATGTAAATCATAAGTGAAATAGCATCCAATCAATAAATCATGAGGCCCAATGTTAAATATAGATTAATACCATTAAAAAAGAAGCACTTAGTGGCTGATTTCTTAAAACTAATAAACTTAAGACAAGAAAAACACTGACAAGACAGCCCATGGATAATAGACAATTCATCTGTGCAATCGCGAATTCAACATAATCTATAAAAAATACAAGACATATTGGTAACTAATTGCAAATTGATTAACTTTACTCGCGCTAAAATCATATTGAAATGGCTATAATAGATGTACTAAAGTATGACGGGCCCAACAACTCTTTGGTTTGGAAATGGAGGCCAAAAGATGGAGGCAATCGTGAGGAAGAATTACGACTTGGAACACAGCTCGTAGTCAACCAATCACAGCAAGCGATTTTTATTAAAGGTGGGCAACTCCTTGACATATTCGAACCTGGCACTCATACATTATCGACTCAAAACTTGCCGATTTTATCTAAACTAATCGGACTTGCATTTGGAGGAGAGAGCCCTTTCAAAGCAGAAGTTTATTTTGTAAACAAAGCAGTTGCTATGGATACGAAATTTGGGTTAATCCCATTTAATATGATGGAGCCAAATTTTCGAGTCCCCATTCCAATAACAGCCAGAGGTAGTTTCGCGGTGAAAGTTGCCGATGCCAAAATTTTCCTCAATCAAATTATTGGAACCGTTACTGACTTTGACGCGGATAGACTTACCCATTTTTTTAGAGGAATTATTACAGAAAACGTAAAAACTGCGATCACGACAATATCAAAAGAGCAAAACCTCAATCCCCTTGAATTAGAAGCCATTGTTTCAGAAGTTTCAGGAGCCGTTAAAGGTATTCTTTTCGATGCGATGTCGAAATTTGGACTTCACTTAGCGTTTTTCAATTTAGAAGCAATTCCTATTGTTGACGAAGACCCTAGGGTCAAGAAAATCGTTGATGATTTTCACAGATTGATGTCACAAGACATGGAAGAACGAATGCGTTTAAAAAGAAGAGCAGAAAATCTTGAAGTATACAAAGTTGAAAGAACTTTCGATACTACGGAAAAAGCTGCCGAGAACATTGGAGGAGGAGTAGTGGGAGAGGGAGGAATCTTAGGAACCGTTGTTGGATTGGGAATGGCCACTCCCATTGCCAATACAATGGGCAATCTGATGAATAATACGACCCAAAATATTCAACCCAATCAATCTTCTGTCAATAAAGATGAAATACTTAAACTTCTGAAAGAACTTGGTGAATTGAAAGCTTCTGGAATATTAACAGATGAGGAATTTACTGACAAGAAAAAAGAACTTTTATCCAAGCTATAAGCGTATGTTGAAGTGTAATACATGCAAAAATCCAGTAGCGGTAACCTCAATTCATTGCGAATGGTGTGGAGGGAAAATTATTCGAGAAAGTGAAATTAAAGCTAACGAAAATAATGCAGGCAACAACAATAGCAGCTTGGCTGACTTCATGAATAAATTAAATGAAGTAGAAAATGAAATTGTTCGAGAAAATGCTAGTTCAGGCACATGGGGTGCGCTAGACGGCATGCTAACTAGAGCGTTCGGAAATACAAAAATCGACAGCTTAAATCAAAAAAAGGCAACGATTATTGCTACCTACCCGCTACCAAAAAACCCGGATGATTTGCTTGAAATTGCCAACATGGCGGCTTCTAGTTTTAAAAATATAAAGATTCATAAAGTTGCTTTAACAGATAATGCACGGAATGAAAATAAAATAAATCAACCGATAAGAAACGCATGGAAATCCAAGGCCGAACAAGCCATAAGCCTGCTCGCTATTTATTCGAGAACAGATGATTTCATTCGGCAACAAATTGAATTATTAAAATCACAACTCATAGAAGAAAAAAAGGGTTGGTTCAAATAATTTGTATCTTTACACTAATAGTATAAAACCAAATAAACCAAATAATTATGATTTCAATTAAAGAATTAGTAACAGAAGAGCAAGATCCCAAAGTAATTGAGAAGGTATTGCCCAAAGTGCAAGATTACTGTACTTCTAGTGAAGAAATTCAGTACATCGCCGTTCAGAAAAAAACGATTGGCGTAAACTTCTCACCGGATTGTATTGCATTAACCAACAAGAGAATTATATTAATCAGACCAAAATCATTCGGTTTAAGTTTAGACTTTAAAGATTTCTCATGGATGAATGTTGCTGACGTTCACATGAAAGAAGGGGTTTTTTCTGCAACTATAACCATCAAAACTACGACTGGAGCAACAGATAGCATGGAAGATATCCCAAAGGCTCAAGCAAGAAAACTTTATCGTTACGCTCAAGAAATGGAAGAAACCAAAAAAGAAGAACGTAGACAACGTGAACTTGAGGACAAACGTGCAAGTGCCGGTGGAGGAATCACAATCAACACACCTATTCAACAGCCAGTAGCAGCTGCCGCACCTGTTGAAGACCCAATGGAAAAACTAACAAAATTAAAATCAATGTTAGATATGGGTATTTTAACTCAAGCAGAATTTGAGGCCAAAAAAGCAGACATTCTTTCAAAAATGTAAATCAACGAATAGAGGGGGAATACCCCCTCTATTTACAATTTTATTGAAATGAAAAAACTAATACTTGTCGCTGGATTAATTTTAATCGTTTTAAACACATTACTTGGGCTGATGATTTCAAAGTATTCAGCATTTAATTTTTTGATGGTGGATTTAAATCTACTCCTTTCAACTGTACTCATTTACTTATTTTCAAACAGCAACATTTCCGATGGTTTTAAAATAGGTTTGACCGTTCTATTCGCATTAACTGGATTTATAAAAGTAATTTTAAGTATCATTGCACCTGCTCAGTTCCAAGACAACTTCGCGATCATCGTTGTTCTTGGTCTCATTAGTTTTGAGGCTTTGTGCTTGTTGAGCGCATTTGCCTTGAAAAAATTTGCCTGATTCATTAGGTTAGTCGTCCTTTTGCCAAATCGTCAATAGATTATCTCCACTTATAAGCAGACGTCAATGCATTGGATGATTTTTGGTCAAAAAAAAAAATGCAAAGTCAATATTTTAGATTTACATTGCCTTCTATAAATTAATATTCCTTCCAAATTTCACGCTTACTCCCAACGATAATTCAACGATCTTAGCGACATGAAATTATTGAAAAACCTAATGATGGGGCTTTTCATTTTAACTGTAGTAGGAACCATTTTCAAAGGCTGCATTTACAGAACTTTGGTGAATTATCAATCGGTTGGAATTCGTTCCCACTATTCCGCAACCAATAAACAACTTACAGAATTGATCGAAAATAAAAGCGTAGAGGAAACTAAGCCTGAAATAAAAACCATCATCCAACTTGCACTATCCATCACTTCAGAGCAACTTGTTTTTACCAGTGACCATAATGATACCGATCCCAACCAACTTATTCTTTCCAATAAAGCACATTGTGTTGGCTACGCCGCATTTTTCACCACGACCATGCATTATTTACTAAAAAAATACGGTCTCGAAAATAAATGGGTCATCATTCCACGAGTCGGACAACTTCATGTAATGGGTATCAATATTCATCCTTACTTCCATTCTTCATTTTTTAAAGATCACGACTTTGTAACAATTGAAAATAAATCTACAGGAGAAATATTTGCAGTTGACCCAACTCTGAACGATTACTTTTTCATTGACTTCGTAACCTATTCTAAATGAAAAAAAGCAGACATAGAAACAGCAGCTGGTAACATCGGATGTAATGAAATGCTGTCGAATTTGGTTATAATAGCTTTAGAGACTTCATGCTCGCTGCATCAATCCTCTGAGCGTTCGCTTTAAAAATAATACGCCCATTAATTCTTATAAAATGAAAAACTTATCGTGCACTTTAACAATATTGCTCCTATTTCCGAATTTTTTGCGCTCATGAAGCTGATTGTTGAGTCCAATTTATACCTCAAAATAATTAAATACAAATTGAAAGTTCCATTACATTTCAACCAACCATAAACCCTAAACGATCACCGTGTAACATCATATGAAGCTCCCATTTGAAAACAAAATCATTTAAGCTGCATTACCCCATCCGTGCATAACAACTTCAAGAGATGAATAATTTAATTTTTAAAACTGTCGCAAAAATTCTTTTGTTGATTGGAAAAAAAACAGGGCTGACTTATAATGAAGTAAATATTATCGTGTATTATTTTGCTATTCCCTTCTCATGGCTATGCTTGTTGGATATCATTTTCGATTTCCACTATTTAAAGATAGCCTTTATTATTTTCACATTAGGATTTATGACGGGCTGTACAAATTTCAAAACCTACTCCGACTGGTTGTTTGACCAATCCGTATCATTTCTAAATTACTTCAATAAATTTGGAAGTAATTATGTAAAATCATCCGTGTGGATTTGTGTTTCGTTACCATTGGTTATTTACGCAGCATTATTCTTCATCATTTTAAGAGGGAGTTGATCGGAAGAGGGGAATGAAATTATCCATAACAGATCAATTGGCTCGTCCGTTAACCGATTCAGGCGCCAAAGAAATGACATATCGGAGCGTCCGGAAAATACCTTCCTCCGATTGAAAAAAAGTAAATCCTTTACCCTAACAACTCGCTGGAGCAAATTACAACAATTCAATATCCGCTAACGTCATTTCAAAAGCTATTCCCCCGATTCCCGTTCTCCTCCTCCATTCCCTAGAATCCCCATCTCCATGGCGTAATGAAAAAGCTGCGTGGAACGGGTGCAGTTGGTTTTTTTCATGATATGCTCCTTGTGCTTTTTCACCGTGCTTGGCGCGATGTTGAGCTGCTTCCCTATCTCCTCGTGGCTCCATCCTTGCGCGAGATATCGAATGATGATGAGCTCTTGATTGGATAATAGTTTAGTCGATCGCTTGCCTGCAGTATATTCATTGATTCTTTCCTGCGTTACCAGCTGATTCAAAAATATCTTCTTATCATGCGCAGCCAACAACGCACGCTTGATCTCATTGGAATCTGCCTCTTTGGCTAAATAACCCAAGGCTCCATTCTTCATGGCTCGTTCTATCATGAACTCATTAGTAATCATACTGAGTATCACCATCGACACTTGTGGGTGTAATGTATTACAAATGGCTAGCGTGCTATCTCCCGTTTTATGGGGCATCTGAATGTCCATCAACACCACGTCACATGTGTTGCTTTTCATAAAATCCAAAAAGGCTTGACCGTGGCCCAACGTTGCTACCACTTCAAAACGAGCTTGCTCATCTTCATTTAGAATTTTCTTCAAGCCTTCGCGCATGATGGTATGATCGTCCACTACAACTACTCGAATGGCTTTCTTCATGGCATCTGTATTACAATTCGCACACATGAATGGATCTCTAGCATCCTGTAGAATTCAATGGTGCCATTCAACTGCAAGGTTCGGTTCAAGATGGAAGAACATCCCTTCCCTGTTTTTGATTCCGCGTGTTGTAAAAACATCTCTTGTGTAAAGGGAATACCATTGTGAATCAACTGAATTTGAAAGTACCCATCCACCGTCATCAGCTCGCATTCCAACTCTGTTGCTTGCGAGTGTCTGAGAATATTGTTCAGCACTTCATTCAAAACACGATACAGCGTAATTTCTTGTGCTTCATTAAAGCTCGGTTGATGTTCCATTTTATTAAAAAAGTGGGTTTCCATCTGACCGCTCATGTCCAGTAAATTCTGCTGCAATGCTGCTATCAGTCCCAAATGCTTCATCTGTGTTGGATACAGCTCCGAAGAATATCTTCTTGTATCCGCCATCAAACCATCCAACTTATCATGAATCGCTTTGCGATCCTCTGCAGTGAAAGTGATGGAAGCTCCTGGGTTCACCTCTCGCTTCAGTTGGCGACTTAAAATCCCTAGCAGAGGACCAAAATCGTCATGCAGATTATTGGCTAATTCTTCTCGTTCTGACTCTTGGGCGGCGATGATGGCGGCTTGTATTTTGATATCAAATTCTCTTTTCTGTGCAATCTGCTGAAAGGCTTTTTTAGTATATAAAATGAATACCGCCACGATGCAACACATCATCAAAAAAATGATGATCCCAGAAGATATCAGCACTTCATCTATATTCATCTTGGTGAATTTTTAATACAACGTATCGCATGATAACTGAGGAGCAAATCCCGGATGACATTTCCTGATATCAAAAAAACGAGATAGATAGTGGTGATCTTTTGCGGGTTATGAAATAAGCGTTGCAAATGCATTGAAATGTTGGGAATGATGCTCAACGACTCAAAAATAAAAATACCCAAAAGACCGATTAAGGGAGTCACATTGATGTGGTGTTCAGATCCGACGTTTCTGATGAAATTCAACGCGGAAATGAAGAGAACGATTAAAACATACAGTTTAGAAATACCTCCCATAAAATCTTGTAATACCACCTCCTTGTCAAGGGAAGTAAGAGTAATAAATATCAGGATTTGTATCGAGCAGAAAAACAGCACCACCGCTCGACCTGTGCTCTTGAATTTCCCTATTTCAATCACCAATAATGACACCAACACCAGCTCGCCTATTTGGTAGGCATTAAAAACGAAATCTGTATTTGTTTTGGTATAATGACATAGGATTCCCAAAAGATCAGCTATCACGGAGATAAGACACAATAGAAAGAAATATCGCGCGCCCAGATGATTTCTTGTGGATGCCTTCCATTGCAAGATGGTAGGAACAATCCGGAGGAATATGGATATGTACGCTAAGTAAATCAACATTCAGCCTCCCCTATTTTCCAGCCGCCATCGCATTCGTTGATTCGTTGATTCAAATAAAAAACTTCATCAATGGTAAATTTCATTTTTTTCAAAATTAATCTTTTCTGCTGCTCTCAAAAACGCTTGCAGAAAATACGTCAAAAAGCGTATTGACACCCTCGGGCATAAAAGTTACCTTTACCTTGGTAACTTTGTAGAACAAAATTTATTAGAATTAAGCATTAACCATGAGAACTCATCACTTGTATACCCGGATCAAGAAAAAATCATTGATCCTATTAAACACCACTGTGCTCTTGCTTTCCACCACCCTCTTGAGCTATGCGCAAAATGGAAACGTGATGCAATTTGATGGGGTCAACAACTATGTCGATTTGGGAAGTGCTGTTGCCAATGGAACACGCACCATCGAGTTTTGGTTTCGACCGCTGGTGGACATTACCCCCGATTTAGCAGAAGCCAAAACCTTGATCGCACGCGATGCCACCACCAGTAATATCGATGAGTTCAATATTTGCTTTTCGCCATACACTTGGAGCGGATTTGGAGGACGATTGCGTTTTACATGCACATATAACGCTAACCAGAGTTATTCCGTTTATTCAGATAGCAGTTCTTGGAATCATAATCAATGGTATCACGTCG
Organism: uncultured Chryseobacterium sp.; assembly: GCA_964544665.1. Lineage (GTDB taxonomy): Bacteria > Bacteroidota > Bacteroidia > Flavobacteriales_D > Sanyastnellaceae > CAMCTV01. Next base: position 12,253 of record CAZJCQ010000021.1, read on the forward strand.
CCGCAGTGATTCATCCCTCTCAGGGCTTGCTTTTATTTATCAATGGAATCAAGCAAAGTAGCCTAAACCCCCTCTTCGTCACCTCGATCGCGCCAAGCACCCATATCACCACCATCGGATGTTGGGGTGATTCCTACAACAGATTTTATAACGGTTGGATAGATGAATTAAGATTTTCTGATATCGCGAGATATGACTCAGATTTCACACCGCCTTGTCCAGAATTTGATCTTGACAATAATACCTTGGGCCTGTATCACTTTAACGAAAAAAATGGAACGGTAGTAACTGACTATAGCAGTTACACCTACAATGGAACCATCTACGGATCCACCTACTTAGCGGAGATTATTTGTAATTCCAACTCCGTACCATCATTCACAACCGAAGATGGTCCTGTCGTTTACCCCAATCCCACGAAATATGGATTTTATATCCCTCGAGATTTTTATAATGCGGGGAATATCAATATCGAAATATTTGACACCTCCATGAAAACGGCATTAAGCGTAAAACCCCTACATTCGGATTTTGTAGATATCCATTCACTAACGCCCGGAAGCTATGTGTATGTCATCACCGATCAGGACAATCGCATCCTCCATAAAGGAACGGTCATTAAACAATAGATAGCGTGTGTGATCGAATCCCTGTATGCCCTTTAAATGAGTGCTTTCTTTAACAAAAACAAATAATATCGTTTACTCTATTTCATTTACCTTGGGAAACTAAAAAAATGAAATGAACAAAATCATCCCCAACCTTTGGTTTGATCACAACGCACAAGAGGCGGTAGATTTTTACCTGTCCATTTTTAAAGATGGAAAAATCATACGCACTACTTATTACCCCAAAAGCCAGAACGATGGATTGGCCGATTTTCAGCAAGATTTAGCCGGAAAAGTACTCACCATCGAATTTGAAATATTGGGCATGCGCTTCATCGGTATCAATGCAGGGCCGCACTTTACTTTCTCAGAAGCCATCTCGTTGATGATTCCCTGTAAAGACCAAACAGAGATTGACTATTACTGGGAATCGCTCACAGCCAATGGCGGACAAGAAAGTGTGTGTGGTTGGCTCAAAGATAAATTTGGCTTGAGCTGGCAAATTTGTCCTGCTCATTGGGAGGAGCTCAATAAGAAACCGGGCGCATTCAAAAAAATGATGGGGATGAAAAAAATCATCATTGCCGACTTTTAAACATCATCAAAATGAACCAACAAATTTTCATCAACCTTGCGGTGAGAGATCTCTCCGCTTCTTTGGCATTTTACAGCGCCTTAGGATTTTCCATCAACCCTCAATTTTCAGACGATACGGCCAAGTGCATGGTTTGGAGCGAGCACATTTTTGTCATGATCATGACCCATGAAAAATTCTACACCTTTACGCAAAAGCCTTTGGCCAATACCCAGCAAGCAATTGCGGGACTGTACTCGCTGTCTGTGCATAGCGCAGAAAAAGTCAATGAGATCATGGCCCTTGGTCTGAAGGCGGGCGGACATGAACCTAACGAGCCCCGCGATTATGGCTTCATGCAACAAAGAACCATCGAAGATCCAGATGGACATACTTGGGAAATTTTCTTTATGGATATGACGAAATTTCCCAGCGAATAATATCACGCCCCATCTTTCGTTTGTTTTAAAATTGCATTTATCTTAAATGAAAAGTTATGCTTGCCCTTTTGTGCAGATTACTATGAATAAAAATTGCGAATAGCCGCTATGGAAACCTTGCTGAAAATTACACTTCTTTTCTTTTCACTGTCATTTCTGAGTTTGCCTTCGAATGGGCAAAATGAAGGATTAAAAACTAAAACAATTGAAAGAAACATAGTGAAAATTAATAATGAACTATACTGCTCTGCATTTGAAGTTACCAATAGTCAATATTCCCTTTTCTTAAAAGACTTACGTGAAAATAAAAAAACGAATGACATCGAAACAGCTCAAATCGATTCGTTGCAATGGAGAAATATCCATACCTACAACGAGCCTTTTGTCACTTATTACCACCGTCATCCGGCCTATGACCAATATCCCGTTGTCAACATTTCCTACGAAGGAGCATCGCTATACTGCCAATGGTTGACTGAGCAATACAATAGCAGCAAAAAAAGAAAATTCGAGCAAGTACTATTTCGGCTACCGACAGAAGCGGAATGGATCCAAGCCGCAAAAGGAGGAGATCCTCAAGCCCAATATCCGTGGAAAGGAAATGAATTAATAAACGCAAAAGGATTGTTGCTTTGCAATTTCATCCGAAATAGCAACGATTCAATGGGAGTGGCAGGAACACTGAGTGACAATGCAGACATCACGGCACCGGTCGATTCCTATTGGCCTAATGGTTATGGGATATATAATATGAGCGGCAACGTTGCAGAGATGATAGCGGAGAAAGGAAAAACCATGGGAGGCAGTTGGCTTGACAGGGCAGAAACCATGAAAATTGGAAGCGTCGGTAAATTTTCGCATTACGAAACTCCCCTACCTACTATAGGGTTTAGGTATGTTATGGAAGTGATGATTAAATAAAACCATTCAAAAAATGATTTAGTCGCTTTTAATCATTATTTTTATAAAAAAAACCTATGAAAACATTTATGAAATTCTTCGCCGTAACATTGGTAATGATCGGTGTTCTTGCATTTATTCCAGCAAAAAATGAAACAAATGCGACTTCTCCTCAAGACGACATCTGGTACCTATGCTCCAATTGCTGCCGTACCAAAAGAGCCTCCAATGCGCCCTGGGAAAATGGATGTCGTGAATCGTCGAGCGGCATGCACAATTATCAATTCTGTGGACATGCTGGAGACTACAACTACTCTTGCAGAAATTGTGATGCGGAAGTCTACCTCTCTTCGAGCCAAGGACCCAGCGCTTCCAAATGCTGCGCTACTGGTGGAACGCACAGTTGGTATCACCGCTCTCATTAAGCCAAAAGAGCAATCACTGCAAGATCACTTTCACCACCACTTCATTTCGGCGATTCACCAATTGATACGGCGGATTATATCCTAGATAAGAGAAAGGACCCTCATAGGCAATGTGGTGTTTCGCTAAAGTCGATTTCAACGCTTCAATGTGCTCTTGAATTTTCTCATCGCTGGCCCAACCACCAAAAGCGATGGCCGCCATGAGGGTGGAATCTTTTTTCTCTTGATACACCCTGGGGTCATTGGGCTTGGGCAAGGCATTTACCTCTTTATCACTGGGAACCATGAAGGACATCTTCATGCTATCTCCCATTTCCATGACCACAGGAGAGGTCATCGCAATTTTTTCACCGGTCTCATTCCCACCAAAAATATAACCGGCCAAAATTCTGAAGCCACCACTGGCTGTTTCATCATAAGTAGCCTTGGACATTTTTACGCTAGAAAACACCGCGGACTCATAGGCCCGTATCTCCACCTCATCCAACTTCTGGACAACTTTGTATCGATATTGCTCTATATCCCCCGATGATTTGGAGGTGTACGCTTGTATCATGATGATGGCAAATAGAATAACTGCTGTAATAATGAGGATTGACTTCATAATCACTAAACCATTGAATGAAAAAGAAGTTCATTGATTTCATCACAACACCTCCTATCTTCACCACTCAATTATATATCATGGCCCTATTTGATCAACATTTTGAAAATATAGATTTCTCCTCAACACCTTTACCCTCCAATGATTTCGAAGATTGCACATTCTCTTATTGCAATTTTTCTAATGTGAATTTGAGCAACGTAAAATTTACTCACTGCCAATTTATTGAATGCAATCTGAGTCTGGCCAATATCAACGGAACCGCCTTTCGGCAAGTGGCATTTGATCATTGCAAGATGCTCGGACTAAAATTTGAAAATGCCAATGCCATGGGACTTCAAATGAACTTTCAACAATGTAATTTGACACATACCTCCTTCTTTCAAGTCGCTTTAAAGAAATGTGTTTTTAAAGGATGTAAACTCACCGAAGTAGATTTTACGGAGGGTGATTTCAGTCAATCCGTATTTCAAGAATGCGATTGCTCAGGGGCCATATTTTATCAAATGAATCTTGAACAGGCCGATTTTAGGACATCCATTCGATTTTCCATTCATCCAGAACGCAATAAAATAAAAAAGGCGAAATTCTCAAAAACAGAACTCGAAGGACTTTTGGATCAGTATGGGATTTTGATTGAATAACCACTAAATGAAATCGATTTTAATATAATTCGATGGCCATTTGGCGTTGATGAGGAGATTCATTAAATTTGAACATGCAGATTAACGAAATCAAAATAAAACAAATCCAGCAAATTTGTTTGGAAAATAAAGTAAAAACTCTATATGCTTTTGGTTCTGTATTGCGAGATGATTTCAATGAATCATCAGACATCGATTTAGTAGTCGATTTTTCGGAGAATGATCCCTTTATTTATACTGATCTTTATTTCAAACTGAAGGCAAAATTTGAAGAATTATTTCATCGTCCGGTTGATTTGCTTGAAGAGAGAGCCATAAAAAACCGGTTTTTTAGACAACAATTAGATCAAACCAAAGTATTGATTTATGGATATTAATATAAAAACTTGGTTACTAGATATTCAGCGGAGTATTGAAGAGATAGAAGCATTTATCGGAGAGTCAAAAGATTTTTTCGCCTACCAGAAAGATTTAAAAACTAAAAAAGCCGTTGAGCGAAATCTTGAAATTATTGGTGAGGCAGTCAACAGAATATTAAAAATTGACAAAAACTTTTATTTGCAAGAAGCTAGAAATATTATCGGGACTCGAAATCGCATCATTCATAGTTATGATAATATTTCAGATGAAGTAATCTGGACCATTGTTAGCAAGGACCTTCCGAAATTAAAAATAGAGGTTGATCGATTTCTACAGTAAAACAGGATTGTTTGGTTAGACAAAAACCGATCTCTTCCTTAGCTTCCAAACTATCAAGAAAATACTTCTTTATTTTACTTTCCATAAATTACCACAGCCTCTTGCAAAGCTGATTTCATAATGGGATTTACCACATAAGCTCGATTCAAGATATCCACTTTACGATGGAGTTGATCTTCTAATTCTATCTGCAAATTCAGCATACATTCACCTCTATCCATTGGGTCCAAATCTGCACCAAATGTTACCACGATATCAATATCGCTCGAATCAAGAAAATATTCATTATTAATAGATCCAAACAACGCCAAAGACTGCAGAGGATACTTGCCTGCCACTCGGTATATGCAATCGATGATATCTTGCTTTGAACGGATCATGTTACAAAGCTAATCCAATTTCCAAACGCTCACAACTCGGCCGCCTCTGCAATTAACTCTGCGATATCCTTGACCGCAATGACATGCGACTGATCTGCCAATTTAATTCCATCGGTCATCATCGTATTGCAGAATGGACAGCCCGTGGCAATGACGGCGGGCTGGATGGCCAATGCATCCTCCGTGCGCTCTACATTCACTTCCTTGTTTCCTTTCTCCGCCTCTTTGAACATCTGTGCCCCGCCAGCTCCGCAACACAAACCATTGGTCTTGCATCTTTTCATTTCCACCAATTCTGCATCCAGTTTTTGAATCAACACCCTTGGCGCTTCGTATTCGCCATTTCCACGACCTAAATAGCAGGGATCATGAAAGGTAATCTTCTTTCCTTTAAATTCTCCGCCTTCCACACTCAACTTGCCTTGCGCAATCAAATCTTGGATCAATTGTGTATGGTGCAAGACTTCATAATTTCCGCCCAATGCAGGATACTCATTTTTTAAAGTATTGAAACAATGCGGACAACCGGTGACGATTTTCTTCACTTCATAAGCGTTCATCACCTCGATATTTTGCATCGCCATCATTTGGAACAAAAACTCATTCCCTGCTCGCTTGGCGGGATCGCCCGTGCAGCTCTCCTCTGAACCCAGAATAGCAAAACTCACATTGGCCTTGTGCAATATCTTGGCAATGGCCTTGGTGATTTTTTTGGCACGATCATCAAAGCTTCCGGCACAACCCACCCAAAACAACACTTCTGGAGTTTCTCCTGCGGCCATGCAATCGGCCATTGTTCTCACTTGAAATTCTGCCATACCTTTATTCTTTTGTCCAATTACCGCGATCTGCTTGCGCAAACGCCCAGGGCGCACCATTGTTCTCGATGTTCGTTAACATGGTGGTGATACTCTCTGGTGATTGCGATTCTTCCATCATCAAATATCTCCTGAGATCGATGATAATATCGAGGGGGTTGATATTCACCGGACAGGCCTCTGTGCACGCATTGCAAGAGGTACACGCCCATAGTTCTTCAAAAGTGATGTAGTCGCCGAGTAGCGATTTGTCGCTATACTCCAACCCTGCATCCTTGCACCTTCCTACTTCCTCCATTCGATCTCTCGTATCCATCATGATTTTTCTTGGAGACAATAGCTTCCCTGTTTGATTAGCCGGACACACCGAAGTGCATCTGCCACACTCCGTGCAGCTGTATGCATTCATCAACTGCACCCAAGTCAAATCCTCCACATCCTTGGCTCCAAACTTTTTGGGCGCTAAAGGATCCTCCACTACTTGGGCAGATGGATCCATCATGAGTTTCACTTCATTGGTCACATTGGACATATTACTCAACTGCCCCGCTGGATGCAACTTACTGAAGTATGTATTGGGAAATGCCAATAATATGTGCAGATGTTTTGAATAACTTAAATACACAATAAAAGCCAAAATTCCGATGATATGAAACCACCAACAAAAACGCTCGATGGCTACCAAGGCACCATCGCTGAACCCTTGCAAAAATGGAACAATCCATTGCGAAATGGGTAAATTGCCTATGTTCACATAATGCTCCACTCCATGCGCAGCCAAAATGCTTTCCGCTGCATTCATTTTGAGAAAAGCCGACATCAAAGCAATTTCGGTAATCAAAATGATATTGGCATCGGACTTGGGCCACTTCGTCATTTCACGCCAATGGAAGCGGGCAATTTTCATTACATTTCTACGAATCAAAAACACCACACATCCCACGATCACCAAAAATGCCAAGATTTCAAAAGCACCGATGAGCACATTATACACTCCTCCGATACCGTGGAATAACCGATGTTGTCCTAAAATACCATCCAATATGATCTCCACTACTTCTATATTGATGATCACAAAGCCCAAGTACAAGAACAAGTGAAAGATCGCCGCAATAGGCCGAGTGAACATTTTACCTTGACCCAAGGCCACACGGAACATGGTATTCCAACGATCCGAGGAGTTGCCTTCTATAGCAACATCTCGCCCCATTAAAATATTTCTTTTTACAAATAAAAAACGCTTGAACGCCAAAAAACCGCCCACGCCCAGCAAGGCAATGAATATCAATTGTTCCATCATGGCTTCTTCTCTTCGATTTTTAACTTATTGATCTCTGATCGAATCTGCTCTAACTCCTTATCAGAAAACCCATCTGAATCTTTTCTTCCCAGTACCGAGAAATGAACGTATTTCTTTGGATTTTTATTAATGTCATCGATAAGTAGATTCAAACTTTTACTTGCGGCTACGAGCTCATTATGCAAGGCCTCCGACTGGGTCAGTTTTCCCAATGATCCTTTTCCTTGATTAACATCATCCACAAACTGTTGCAAACCGGTTACCGCCTTATTGACTTTCATTACAGTGGCTCCTATGTTGGCCTTACTAATGGAATCGGAAATGGTCTCAAAATTCCCAATCACCTTACTCAGTTTTTGATTATTGGCTTTGAGATTTTCACTGATGCTTTGTGCATTATTCAGAATCTCCAATAAACGGGGACCACCCGCATCCATTACGTTGCTAAAGTTACCCGTTGATGTTTTTAAGTTCTTTAACGTCTCCTGTATATCTGCAAAGAGCATCGGAATTTCCTTTGTTCTTGGATCCTGCAATGCCACATTCAACTTGGTCATCATACTATCCAAGGTGGAAAAGAGCTCTGATGTCTTGGCTTTCAATGGCTCAATCTCTTGCTTGATGGACTCTGTAAGACCCAATGCCAAACTTCCCGTAAGGGTATCCTTATTGATCGCGATCGCACTGGAATCTCCCAACATCAATCGAATGGCTTTTCCGCCGAATAAATCAGAATCATAAATTTGAAATTCGGAGTCTTTCGGAATAGACACATGTTCATCATTGATGTTAAGCACAATGATAATCTTGGTTTGATCTTCTTCAAAAATATGCACATCTTTCACCTGACCGATCTTGTAACCATTCAACACCACCGGGCTGGATGGTTCTATACCGGCAACATTCTCGTACAACGCATAAAATCTTCTGTTCGATGATAACAGATTAACTCCTTTCAGATAATTTACACCAAAAAAAGCTACCGCGATTACCAAAATCACCAACGCTCCCAACCAAAACTCACGGCTGATTTTCATTTTACTTTGCTCTTTTTATTGCTTCTTTTAAATCCATTCGCTCTCCGTTGTCAAAGGCTACAATAAAGGCATCGGAAAAACCCCAATCTTGCATCAGCTTCATATTTTTCTTGGCTTCTTCCAAACTCTGTGACCGTCCAACAGTATAACGATATTGGCCGTTGTAAATATAGTATTCATATTTAGTTAAACCTTTCAATTCGGGTTGGTTAGTTGTTAACGACTTTTGATGACTATAAACCTGAACTTTGAACCAAATACCATTGGCATCACCCTCCCTCCATATGACTTGATTTTCCAAATCCTCATTGACCATTTTACGCATCACATCCGGTTCCGATTTTTGGATGGGTTCTGTTTCGCCCGGTTCAGCTTCGCCCCCGCTTTTTGACTTCCCTTTTCGATAGGCCAAAAACGCATCAAAAATAGACTTGGACAACGCGGCCTTTCCATCCGTGCTTTGAAGATATTCTTCCTCCTGTGGATTGGTAAGAAATCCCAATTCAATCAATATGCTGGGCATGTTGGTAAATGAGATGACATAATATCCTGCTTGTTTTACTCCTCGATCCTTTCTGCCCAGGCGAGCGCGAAAAAGATCTTGAACATTCTTTGCTAAAACCGCACTTTGCTCTAAAAAAACATTTTCACGTAAGGACAAGGCGATATAGGTATCCGGATTATTAGGGTCAAAACCGTCGTAGTCCGAGCCTTTGTTGTCCTCCAAAAAAATGGAGGCATTTTCTCGCATCGCAGTTGCTAAACTTTCCTCACTCTTATGAAGTCCCATTACAAAACTTTCAGATCCCAGTGCAGCGGTGTTAGCATTGGCATTGCAATGGACCGAGATAAACACATCTGCCCTTGCTTTATTGGCGACCGCCACACGATCTTTGAGAGACGGAAAAGAATCCCCACTTCTCGTATACACCACTTTGACATCCGGGCATTGCTCTTCTACCATCTTACCAACTTGAAGCACAACATCCAAAGTGACATCCTTTTCAGTCTTCTTCATCCGACCCGTACCCAGATTCCCTGGATCCTTTCCTCCATGTCCTGCGTCCAGCACCACAACAAATGTGGCGTTATTTCGTTCTTGGTCGGCAAAAGAATAAAAAATAAAAACGATGGACAACAATCCGATGACGCCAATCCAATGTGGAAGAAAACGATTTCTTTTCAGATTATTCATGGGTTCGTCCTATTTTTGAACTTTCTAACGACATTGGTACAAAATTATTTTTTGTTCGGGCTTCTCAGGCGTTATGGCCATTCAATTTTCATCGTTACGATGTTGATAATATTTGGCATGGAGGCCAAGGGTCAAAACGACTCGATTGCCATACCCAAAGACACGAATGAGATTGCTGGATTTGAGGAACCCATTCATTATTACGGAGAAGACAGTACCGTCGTAGACCTTGAGCACGAGACTATTTATTTATATGGAGATGGCTCGTTTGTTTCCTTTAATGGAATGGAACTCAAAGCCGCTAAAATTCAATTTTCCTTTGAGACCAAGTTGGTATTTGCATCTGGCATTCAAGATTCTACTGGAAAATGGATAGGAAAACCCTTGTTCAAGGATGAGCAAAATGAGTTTTTAACCGACTCCCTCCTCTATAATTTCGACTCTAAAAAAGGCATTAGTTATGGCGCTCGAACTCAAGAAGGTGAGGCTTATCTCATCGCAGGAGCATCCAAAAGACAATCCGACGAAAGTATCAGCATTAAGAACGGAATGCTTACCACTTGTGACAAGGAAAATCCACACTACCATTTTAAATTAACCAAGGCCGTTGTGATTCCGAATGATAAAGTAGTGACAGGTCCGTTTTATATGAAGGTGGGAAAGGTCCCTACCCCGCTTGCTCTTCCCTTTGGCTTCTTTCCCAATAAAAAAGAAAGTACCTCCGGAATTTTACTTCCTGGTTATGGAAACGGAGGTGAACGGGGATTTTTCATTCAAAATCTCGGATATTATTTACCCCTTCCGCCTCATCTCGATACCCGCTTGCTTTTCGACTTTTACACCCGCGGCTCTTGGAGTGTGCGCAATATTACCAATTACAAAAAACGCTACAAATATTCCGGAAGCTTCAATATAAGCCGAACTGTCAATAAACTAGGACTGGTAGAATTACCCAGTTACTTTGTTCAAAAAACGTTCAATATTCGATGGACCCATCAGCAAGATGCTAAAGCTCGTCCTGACCAACAGTTTTCTGCAAATGTCAACTTAGGATCGAGTCAAAACTTCAGAAACAACTTAAATGCCTCTCAACAAGATTATTTATCAGGAACATTTAACTCTTCCGTTCAATGGACGAAAAGTTTTCCGGGAAAACCATTTAATCTCGCAATTTCAGCGAATCACACCCAGAATACACAGACAAAAAAAATGCAACTAACCTTACCCTCTTTGGCATTCAACGTTCAACGAATCAATATGATGAAAAAGATATTTCCAAAAGCGCCAATTGGGGTATCTGGTAATGTCAATGCTGAGAGTTTGTATAGCGGCGACGAATCTGAATTTGCCGCACGCAATTTGGGAAATCTCTTCAGAAAAGCATCCCATGGTATAAAATACAGCGCCAATGCCTCGACCTCCTGGAAGCTTGGCGCCATTGCTACCATTAATCCTACTGCAAGCTATTCGCTTTTTCAATCTTTCAAAACAGTGGAGCCGGTCCCCAATTCTGAAACTCAAATCGCACAATTGGACACCATTCCGAAAATTTCGTTGGGTCAAAATTGGAATACCTCCATCACACTTAATTCAAGAATTTATGGAACATGGGTAATGAAAAACCCAAAAAAAATCAAGGCCATTCGCCATGTCATCCTTCCTAACCTTGGAGTTTCGTATACCCCCAATCAATCGTATTTGAGGAATGGTCCTTATGCAGCCGATGGAACATTTATTTCCTATTCACCATTCCAGGCCGCACGATACGCTCCTCAAACCACGCAGCAAGCCGCCAACATCAATATTGGAGTAAACCAAAATGTTGAAGCGAAAATTCGAAAAATAGAAGGCGGCAAGATGACTTATAAAAAAGTTAAATTATTAGAGAGCTTCCGCACCTCCACTGCATATAACACGCTGGCCGACTCACTCAACTGGAGTAATTTACAAATCAGCGCCTTTACGACCATAGGTCAAAATATTACATTAAATTACAACAGCACCCACAGCTTTTACGATCGCGATTCAACGGGTAAGGAAATCAATCAATTTCTTTGGGGCTCACGGAATCGACTCACCAGAATGGAGGGAGGTAATTTAGCGGTCGGACTAAGTTTCAAAGGAAAAGGAAAATCCGGAAATCAAGACACAGGAAACGTTTTACAAACCAACCGACAAAATGTAAGCCTGGCTACCAATGGACAAAATATCGACTACTCAATTCCATGGAATTTGAGAATGAATTACAATCTACGTTTGAACAAAACATGGAATTCCTTGCAACAGCGAGACACCATTGATTTTGTGCAAGGCGTTACTTTGGTTGGAGATATTACCATTCTTAAAAAATGGGCCATCAGCGTTAATACAGGATACGACTTTAAGATGCAGGAATTTACGCCATCTATATTTGGTCTGCATTGGGATCTTCACTGCTGGGAATTTTCATTTAACATGGTACCCTTTGGAGAGCGCAAAAGCTACTTTGCTCAACTCAACGTAAAAGCATCGATACTTGAAGATTTAAAACTTCAAAAACGAGGAAGCTTAGGTCAAGATCGGAACTATTGGGATTAACCCTGCGATCTTTTGAAAGTTTCCGTACCACGAATGAGCCACAAGCCGAGAAAAGTGAATGCCCCATTTAAGATGAGCAATTCATATCCAAATTGATATCCCCCCAACATGGGACTCCCCCATTTATCGAGAATCCAACAAAGCGTGGGAGCTATTAACACGACCAAAAACAACCATTTTGATTTGATTTGATGAGGTGTGATTATCCCAAAAGCAAATAATCCCAACAACGGACCATAGGTATATCCCGCTATTTTGAAAATAAGATCTACTATGTTTTTATCATTGATCCATTTGAACAAGAAAACCAGTACAATGAATAAGAGCGCAAAGGAGAGATGAACTTTTTTCCGGGTTCGAGTTTGTCTCTCCTCTCTTTCTTCATGGCTTTCCGAGGTGTTTTCATTGCGCTGAAATCCTAAAATATCGATACAGAATGAAGCGGTCAGCGCCGTAATCGCTCCATCGACAGAAGGGAATAGAGCCGAAATCAGTCCAATAATAAAAATAATAAAAATAACCGGTGGCAAATGTTGCTGAACGATGGAAGGGAAAAGGTCATCAGGAGCATAATTCCAACCATTCTGGGCGGCAAATAGAAAAAGGGTACCTCCTAAAAACAGAAATAAGGCATTCACTAATAACAGAACAAAACTAAAAGTGATCATATTCTTTTGGGCATCTTTAAGAGATTTAACGCTAATATTCTTTTGCATCATCTCTTGATCTAAACCCGTCATGGTAATGGTAATAAAGGCCCCACCAACGATGTGCTTTAAAAAATAATCTTTTCTCAATGGATCGGTGCCCCACATGTTTAAGATACCCTGCTCCTCCATTCCTTCCCACAACGAAGTCCAGCTAATCTGCATGGCCTGTTGAATAGCGATGATACAAACAACCAGTGCCAACAACATAAAAATCGTTTGTAAGGTATCTGTCCAAACAATGGTCTTAACACCGCCCTTTAAGGTATAGGCCACGATCATCGCCATAATAATGAGAGAAGTCAACCAAAATGGAATATCGATAGCATCAAAAACAAACAGCTGCAATACATTGATCACTAAGTAGAGTCGAACCGTAGCGCCAATGGTGCGAGATAAAATAAAATAACCTGCTCCCCATTGATAAGCAGAGAATCCGAGTCGATATTCCAGGTAGCGATAGATCGAAGTGAGGTTAAGTTTGTAATAAAGCGGCAGCAGCACATAGGCCACTATAAAATATCCGATAAAAAAACCAAGCACCATTTGATAATAATGCCATCCCCCTGATCCCACTGTTCCTGGTACCGACACAAAGGTCACTCCAGAAAGACTGGTTCCAATCATACCAAACGCCACTATGTACCAAGGAGCACTTTGATTGGCTCGAAAAAAACTCTGATTATCGGATTTTCTGGCAGTAAACCAAGAGATCCCCAACAAAGTGAAAAAATAAAGTACCAGAATAACCACCATCCAAATTGCCATCACTATTCTTTTAAAGTATGAAGTAAAACTTGTTGCCAACCGACCCATTCACCATATTCACTCACCGATGAATTATGCCATAAAATACAACAATCACCTTGGCTTTCTTTGATGCTTGTTTTTATTGCGTTAATATTCTCAATGGCTTGTGCGGGGGTGCATTTCATATAATGTTGTAAAGCATGTTCCATGTAACAAAAGGGAACAATTTGCAACCCTTGCTGTTGATTAGCCTTCCAATCAAACCAAAAAAAAGGGCGACTCGTACCAGCTCTAAATCCAATGGTCTCGGCAAATCCCATGGTAAAATCCTGACTAATTTGGTTATCGATCAATTGACGGTAGGTGGTAGGAAGTTGCATCTTCAAATAATGCATTCTTGCTCGCTCGACCTTTCCATTTACCACTGCAGTGATTCGATTTAACTCCATCCTCCATCGAGATTCATCCTCATGTGATGCAAATCCAGGATGCCATCCCACTTCATTTTTTCTGGACAAATCCTTCATCCAGTTTCGAAATTTCCCTTGTTGAAATGGTAACCCTATGTCATAACGATTAAAATCAGCTACCAATAAAAAATACACCAACTGCCAATCAGAATCCTGCGCTTTAACTTGGATCCAATCATACGTATTGTATGGATCCTTTTTACCCAAACATAGGACTTGAAAGCGATCCCACATTTGATTCATTTTCAATCCAAGTAAATCTTTTGCAAACCCTCCCAATGTTCGATACCAACCCTTATGACTGAAGGCGAATGCGGAATCTACATCAACCGTCAGTGTTTTGTTGGTCACATAAGGATCGTTCATTTTTAATTGCGCTAACAAGGATTTTCGCCAAAAATCCAAATAAGGAATCTGCACACCACCCCAATGGGATTGCACCGCGTGTATTGCTTGAAATCGGCCTAATTCATCCAAATGATCAGAAAAATATTCATCCAATCGAGCATATAAATAAAATACAGCCAATAAAAAATCTCCTGGTGGCAACTGGGTGCTAAAAGACTTTGATTCCAGGTACTTTCGCCACTGCTCAATGTCCGTAAATTCATCTTCCCAAAAAAAACGATTCTCCATTGGAAAAGAAAAATTTGCATCCGGATACAACCCACCATGATCAATGATTTTACCTTGAAATTGAGGAACCTCTTTAATGTCTAAAAATTGAATTGGAATTGGAGACAACCACTGCTCCCATGCGAATCGATATCGCACGCTATCAATGGGAGATACAATACCTATCATACTAGAAATTCGCTGATGGCTTTGGCAATTTGTTCCGATGCGTGACCATCCCCGTATAACAATGGCCAATTCGTAAATTCGTGCTCCATACAATAGGAAAATTGGGCGGCTATCTTCTCAGGATTCGCTCCTACCAAAAAGGCATTGCCTGTTTCAATGATCTCCTTCCACTCCGTTGTTTCGCGCAGGATCAAACATGGCTTTTTCGCAAAATAAGCCTCCTTTTGCACGCCACCAGAATCGGTAACTATGAGCTGGGCTAAATTTTCCATTTGCAACATCGCGACATATCCCAAAGGCTGAATCAAATGAACATGAGGAGCCGCTTGCATCGCCGCCAATAGTGCTGGCAATTCATTTAGATTTTTCTGTAACCTTGGATGAACAGGGAGCACCCAATCCAATTGATGTTTGCTGGTAAGAGACATCATGGTTTCGACAATGGCTGTCAAGACTTTCGGGTCGTCTGTATTATGATCACGATGAATGGTCGATAATACAAATGGTCGATTTTCCCAGCGTAGAACTTCCTCCTTCATAGCGGCATGGCGACCATAATAAACAGCATTATCGTACATTACATCTCCACAAAGAAATACACCAGGATGGACAGCGGAGATTGGGGAACCATTCATCTGCATGCCTTCAGATTTCAAATTATCTACCCCCTGTTGCGTTGGGCTAAATAACAAAGTCGACACATGGTCAGTAACAATTCTATTGATCTCTTCGGGCATTGTTCTCAAATAACTGCGCAATCCTGCCTCCACGTGAATAACGGGAATGTTACACTTAGATGCCACCAATGCACCTGCCATTGTGGTATTCGTATCACCATACACCAAAACGGCATCTGGCTGCTCGTTTAGTATATATTGCTCCAATTCCACCATCATCCGTCCCGTTTGAACGCCGTGCGTCCCCGAGCCTACCGAAAAATGAGCATGAGGAGGGGCAATATCCATTTCTCTGAAAAAAACCTCAGACATCGCATCATCATAATGCTGGCCAGTATGAACAATTTGTTCGTTCAGTAAATGAGCATAATCCCTGCGAATGATTCTGTTCAAAGCGGCCGCTTTGATAAATTGGGGACGCGCCCCTACAATGGTTACGATTTTCTTCATTACATTAAACCTTCATCTGCGAAGCTAAAATAAACATTACCACTGATGATTAGGTGATCTATTACGGATAATTCCAATTCAACGCCCACCTTTCGAAGTTTATCGGTAATTCTTTTATCCTCCATGCTCGGAGTTAAATTTCCACTTGGATGATTATGTGCTAAGATAATGGAGTGTGCATGATGCTGTAAAGCGGTATTAAAAATACGTTTAGGATCAACACTTGTCGAAGAAAGTCCACCCTCACTGATCTTTTTTAGCGCAATAATTTGATGGGCTCGATTCAACAACATGACCCAAAACTCCTCATAACGTAGGTCACCTAAAATGGGCATCAGTGATTCAAATGCATCTTTGGAACATTGGATACGATGCACTTCAGCAGGGCTTTCCAATTTTCGTCTTCTGCCAATTTCAAAACAAGCGCTCAATAACGCCGCCTTACCTCGTCCAATTCCCTTTATTTGAATCCACTCCTGAATACCCAATTTTGAAAGCTGATGAAGCAAAGGGCCGTGCTCTTTCAGTATATCCTTGGCCAGCTCAATGGCCGATTTCTCCTGATAACCCGATCCAATCAACAAAGAAAGTAGTTCTGCCTCACTTAAGACGGCAACCCCATTGGACCATATTTTTTCTCGAGGACGTTCCTCCTCTTGCATGTTTTTTATTTTCACCGATGTGTTCATCGATGCAAAATAAAAATGCCTGAACGAAACGTCCAGGCATATTATTCTTATAAGTTATAGGAATCTTAGTTCAATCCATTTACAAACAAAGCCAAACTACTTTTTAGGTTAGATGCTTTGTTAAAATGTATCACATTATTTTTTGCCAACTTATCAAGCATAGCTGAAACCTTGGGCATCAACTCCATGGCCTCTTTCTTTGAGGACAAAGATCTTAATTTACGCACCGCATTACGGGTTGTCTTATGATAATAACGATTACGAACACGCTTTGCGTCGTTAGAACGAATTCTCTTGATTGATGATTTATGATTAGCCATTTCCTTTAAAAATTGGATGGCAAATATACATTAAATTCTGAAATAAACAAATCTTTCTTTAAAACAATTACGGAACCAACTGAAAGGAAAATAATTCCTTGTGTTGATCAAGGGGTTTTGCGACACATGCGGCAAAAGGTCGCAACGGATTTTCTGACCTCCACTGCTGCGCCTTGAATTGCATGCGAGCTAGATCGCATAGCGGATTTCGAGCCTCATTGACCACCTCAATGGCCACCTGTATAGCAATTTGACCCAATTTCTCTTCCACAATGACCATCCCCTGCTGCTTGTCCGATTTAAATAAATTCATTTGAATCTCCTTCAGCGTTTGCATCATTTTTCCCAAATTGTCCCAGTGTCCGTGCTCCGACATACTCGCCATGATTTCAACAATGGGGCGGATGCTCAGTTCATCCAACTCTCCTTTATAAATCATATGTACAGCCTCCTGTTCCATCTCCTTCTCAATCTGCTGGGTAAACGAGATTCGCTGCACCGATGCATGCTCTGATTGGTATCCAATTGTCACTTGTTGGTGAAAACAAGTTCTTCCATCTCTCTTCTCCTCCATCTCATAATCCAGTCTATTACCCGATTTACGAGAGATCTCAATTAAGCCTAAACCCGCACCACCACCGGCCCCAAAAGTGTCTTTTTGAATAATTTCGCGATACTTCTCTTTTTTCTCATCTTCTGACCATTCATTGATGGACTCCAATAACTGCGCTAAGGGAGCGGCTGAATCACGCTCTATTTCGTTTATGGTATTAATGGTTAAATAGTTTTCGTTGGAAAAAAAACCGAAATAACCTTGCTTACCCGATTTGTCTTGACTAACCCCATGACGAAGGATATTTTGAAAACACTCCACCATGATAAATGGAGCGCGCTTTTTTAGGGCTGCTCGCTCCTCTCCTCCTTTTTTTACCTTCTCACCCAATTCTAGTATAGCCGATGTAAAATGCTCGAGCATTTCTCCTCGGTAGGCAAAAAATGAAACACCCGCAGAGAACTGATCATACAAATGAAACAGTTTGACGAGATTTTCCTCACCACGTGAACATCCTTTGGGCAATGTCGACATTAATTCTTGTACCGCGAACTTAAATAATTTTGATTAAAGTCACATCATTTTTTATATATAAAACCATGATTTAACCATACCTTTCATCGAAAATTATCTTAGTGTATTTAGTACACTATTGAGTTAGTCCTTTTAGTGAGTAGAAAATTCTTAAAAATCGTCCATGGAAATATGAAAAACAACTACCTCTTTTTAGTGATGGCACTCACTGCACTTTCCAGTACGTTTTGGGCACAATCCAATTTTTATTCATCCAATAGCATTCAAGACATTCGAATTTTCTTTGGCATGACCAATTGGGATTATCAAATGGATACAGCAAAGGCTGGAGCAGAAGGTTATATCCTCGCTGATTCCGTCTTAATTAACGGAATAGCCTATGATAGTGTGGGTGTTAAGTACAAAGGCAATAGTTCGTACAATGCCAACAATCAGAAGAATCCATTGCATATCAAATTAGATTTCATTCATGGCAAAGCACACTACGACCATTACACCGACATCAAACTTGGAAATGGCTTCAGTGATCCCTCATTTGTTAGAGAATTTCTCTCTTATCAAATCCTAGATCAATACATGGATTGTCCGCAAGCGAATTTTGCAAATGTGTACATCAATGGTCAATTGCGAGGATTGTATTCCAATGCCCAATCCATAGATGAACGATTCAATGGTGATCACTATTACAGCGCAGATGGTTCTTTTTTCAAATGCAATCCGCAAGGAGGAGCAGGACCGGGCAGCAGTGCTAGCCCCAACTTAGCATGGTTGAACACCGATAGCAGCTCTTATTTCGCTAGTTATGAATTACAATCCGATTATGGATGGACAGATATTGTAAGAATGATCGACACACTCAATAATTTCACCAGTGCATTTGAAAACAACATGGATATTGATCGTGCCATTTGGATGCTTGCCTACAACGTAGCATTGGTTAACCTAGATTCATACTCCGGACAATTCAAACAAAATTACTATCTATACAAGGATTTAAACGATCGCTTTGTACCTACTGTTTGGGATTTGAACATGAGTTTCGGTGGTTTTCCCGGAGGCCAAACTGGAGGAAGTAGCCAATCAAATTTAAGTATCACCTACAATAGCACAGATGCCGCGCACCCGTTGATTGTAAAACTTTTGGCAAACGCCACCTTCAAGAAAATGTACATCGCACACATGAAGACCATCATGAACGAAAATTTCGCCAATGGTGCATACCTCGATTCAGCCAATGCGATAATGGGCACCATCGGAAATGCGGTGAATGCAGATCCCTATAAATTTTTCACTTATGCTCAATTCCAAAGTAGTTTGACTTCTAACACAACTGGAACGGGAGGAGGTCCCGGAGGATATTCAATTCCAGGTATTCAACTATTAATGGATGCGCGAAATACCTATTTACAGAGCACAACGGAATTCCAGCAAACCGCACCGATACTAACCAATCCGAACGCGGGACCACAACCCATCAATTTCGGAAACAACTATTATTTCCATGTCGAAGCCAGCAATGCGACGGAAGTGTGGGTAGGATATCGGCATGATAAAACCAAACGCTTTATCAAATTACCGATGTTCGACGATGGCTTGCATGATGATGGAGCAGCAAATGACGGAGTCTATGGAGCCTCCGCAACCGCAACAGGAACTTACATACAATATTATTTCTACGCACAAAATACAAATGCTGGCATTTTTCTTCCTGCCAGAGCCGAGCACGAATATTTAGAACTTTCCTTTCCGTCCAACGCGGTAATCAATGGTGATATTTCCATCAATGAATTATTAGCGAATAATACCGGTCAACTAGATGAATACGCTCAAAGTGATGATTGGATTGAACTTTATAACAACAGCAATGAGATTAAATCATTAAACGGACTTTACTTAACCGATGACATCGCGATTCCTAATAAATGGGCCTTTCCTGCCGATGTAAGTATTGCTCCTCATGATTTCTTAATCATCTGGGCCGATGATGATCAGTGGCAAGTAATCCACCATACCAATTTCAATTTATCCTCACTCGGTGGTAGTTTATATCTAACCAATGGAAGTCAAACCTTGGATCATGTAACGTATGGCAGTCAAAGCGCGAATATCAGTTATGGACGCTTTCCTAATGGTACAGGAGCTTTCCAACCCATGTCTACCACATTCAATGCAGATAATAGCGGAACCATTGACACTAAGGAAAGCCACGAAGACAATACGATGATTTTTCCGAATCCTTTTAATGAATCTCTCCGCATTAGATCGGACGAATCGCTAAATGCTATCATCATCTACGATGGAATAGGCAACATGATCTTCCAACAAAACAATACGATTGGAACGATTGAATTGAACACACATTCTTGGCCCGCCGGAATGTATTTTCTTTCCATTCATACCAAAGAAGGGAAACAGATTTACAAAAAGGTCGTCAAGCAATAAGTCCAAAGTAAAGGTTCTCCCTATTTTCGCATTATGAAAAAAGGGATTGCCATATTAGGTTCCACCGGTTCCATAGGTACGCAGGCATTAGAAGTAATACAGGAGCATCCTGATTTGTTTCAGGTAGAGGTGCTCACTGCACAAAAAAACGCTGAACTTCTGATTGAGCAAGCTCGGCAGCACAAGCCCAATGCGGTGGTCATTGCCGATCACGGACTATACAATACCGTTAAAGAGGCACTCGATCCCTTGGATATCAAGGTGTATGCTGGTAGTGAATCATTGGAACAGGTAGTTGAGATGGATAGTATACACGTCGTTCTTACCGCACTGGTGGGTTTCTCCGGATTAAGACCCACGATCAAAGCCATTCAAGCGAAAAAACAAATTGCCTTAGCCAATAAAGAAACATTGGTAGTGGCGGGAGAGCTCATCACCCAATTGGCTAAAGAAAACGGAGTAAACTTATATCCCGTGGACTCTGAGCACAGTGCCATTTTTCAATGTTTGGCTGGTGAATGGCATAATCCTATTGAAAAAATTATCCTCACCGCCAGTGGCGGACCGTTTCGAGGGAAAACAAAAAGTGAGTTGTCTCAAATTACAAAAGAACAAGCGCTCAAGCATCCCAACTGGACCATGGGTGCTAAAATCACCATTGATTCTGCCACTTTAATGAACAAGGGACTTGAGGTGATCGAAGCCAAATGGCTTTTTCATTTACAACCCAATCAAATCGAAGTAATTGTTCATCCGCAATCCATTATACACAGCTTGGTGCAATTTGAAGACGGGAGCATGAAAGCGCAAATGGGATTACCCGACATGAAACTGCCGATTCAATATGCTATAGGATATCCTCAAAGAATTAAATCCACTTTTCCTAGATTCTCTTTTCTGCAATATCCGCAATTGTCATTTGAGAATCCTGATATGGAGACTTTTCGTTGTCTCCATTTAGCATATGAGGCAATGAACATTGGAGGCACCATGCCATGTGTGCTTAATGCGGCCAATGAGATAGCCGTTTCCCTTTTTCTTAAAGATCAAATATCCTTTTTAGGAATTGCCGAATTGGTAGAAAAAATGATGGCGCACCACAACTTGATTCATGAACCTACCTTGGCAGATTATATGGAAACAGATGCGCAGATTAGACAGGCTGCTTTGCAATCAATGGGTGCGTAATTCAATGCTCACACTTTTAACCTTACCTGGAATGGGAGGTGCAATTTTTGTCAATTTCAGACGGATATGCTCCACGTCGGGATAACGATTTTGAAGTGCATGCAGCATACGATACCCAACCGTTTCTATCAATTTTGACCGAATGGCCATTTCTTCGTGAACAATTTTACTCACTTCCACATAATCGACGGTCAGCGTTAAATCATCGTGCTTCGCTGCAAGGCGAACGTCAGTATGGAATACCACATCCACTGAATAAAATCCGCCAATTTTTTCTTCCTCTTCTAAACATCCATGATATGCGTAAACCTCGATATCATTCACATAGATTACTCCCATCGATTCTTCTTTTTTTTCAAAATTGAAACTTTTCGTTCATTTAAACTATGAGAAAAATCAACCCAAGGTTTGAACGCCTGCATCGATTCTCTTGAGCACCTCTTCTTTTCCAATCAATGCAGCCACATCCATGGAAGAGGGTCCTGTCAATGTCCCTGTCAACATCAATCTAAATAGCGGCATCACCGCACCCATTCCCAAAGATTTATTTTGAATAAAAGTCTTGAATGATGCGTCAATCGAATCATGGCTAAAATCGGTTAAACCCTCCAGCACCAATTTCCAATCCATCATCAAAGCTCCCGATTCAATGGGCTTCCATTTTTTAGCCACTGCTTCCTTATCATACTCCAAAGGCGCTTGAAATAAATAACTACCCTCCAACATATCGGCCACAAAAACGGCTCTTTCCATCATCAATTTGCAAACCCCTTCAACATAACTAGGTTCTTTTTCCCAACCCTTTTCTTTCATGAGCGGGATCAGCGCCTGCGCCAATTCAGGAAGTGGAGTATTCCGTAAATATTGTTGATTGAACCAACGTGTTTTGTCGGGATCAAACTTCGATCCGCTCTTACCGATACGTTCAATGGTAAAGGCATCTATCATTTCTTGCTCCGTAAAAATCTCTTGGTTATTACCAGGAGCCCAACCCAACAGCAGCAACATGTTGATAAAGGCCTTGGGGAAATACCCTTTTTCTCGATAACCACTGGAGATGGCACCTGTTTCAGGATCTTTCCATTCCAATGGGAAAACGGGAAATCCCAATCGATCTCCATCACGCTTACTTAATTTACCATTGCCATCTGGTTTAAGAATCAAAGGTAAATGAGCAAAAGCGGGGGCCTCCCATTCAAATGCTTTGTAGAGCATCACATGAAGCGGTGCGCTGGGAAGCCACTCTTCACCGCGGATGACGTGCGAGATATTCATGGTCATGTCATCTACCACATTGGCTAAGTGGTAGGTGGGCATGCCATCAGATTTATAAAGTACTTTATCATCCAATTCGTTGGTAGAAAAAACGACCCAACCCCGAATCAAATCCTGAAACCGCACTTCTTCGTTTCGGGGCATTTTAAAGCGAATCACATAAGGGTCGCCTGCAGCGATTTTCGCCTTCACTTCATCCTCCGGCATGGTCAATGAATTCTTCATTGTCATTCGAGAGATGGAATTATACTGCCAGTTAGGCATTTTAGCTAATTCCGCCTGCTTTCTAATGTGCTCCAAATCCTCTGAAGAATCAAAAGCATAATACGCCCAACCTTTCTCTATTAATTGTTCTGCATAGGGCTTATACATTGGCTTCCTTTCACTTTGACGATAAGGCGCACAATCTCCACCATAACCCACCCCTTCATTGGGTTCAATACCACACCATTTCAGGGCTTCAATGATATACTGCTCCGCACCAGGAACGTATCGCGTTTGATCGGTGTCTTCTATTCTTAACAGAAAATCACCACCATGTTTTTTTGCAAACAAATAGTTATAGAGGGCGGTTCTCACACCTCCCATGTGCAAGGGTCCCGTGGGACTCGGAGCAAATCTGACTCTTACTTTACGCATAAATTATAGGGACAAAAATACATCAAACACACATTATCAATGGTTGTTAATCGCATAAAAAAAGAAATGTAGATTTATAAGAATAAGGTTCCGGGGCGATTTCAAACATCTTTGAGAAAAAAAACAATGAACGCAAATGATCCATTCATTCAATATATTCTGTCGAGTATACGAGAAAATAGAAATCAGTTAACCGAAAAGAAAAATATCATTCATGACATTCAAATTGCATTTGAATTTCACCTAATTAATTTCACGGAGTATGAAGCGTTGCTGGTAGAATTACTCCGTGATTGACCTGAAATCAATCATTTCTCGATGCCTTCTTCATCTTTACGTGATGCATGCGAATGTTGAGCATTTCGACACTTAAAGAGAAAGCCAACGCGACATAGGCGTAAATCTTAATATCCACATTCTCCGGTAGATGCAAGATGTGTGCATCCTCTAGGGCTTCCATCAATAAAATTACTCCTATCAACAACAAGAAGGTAAGGGCTAACATTTTTAAGGTCGGATATTTTTCTATAAAATCTGAGACATACGGGGCGAACAAAAGCATTACCACCATGGCCACTACAACCGCTATCACCATGATCGGAACATTATTAGATAATCCGACCGCTGTGATGATACTATCAAAACTGAAAACAATATCAATAAAGGTTATTTGCAAAACTGCTTGGAAAAAATTCATTTTTCTTGATCCTGATTTTTCTTCGTGATCTGCTTCTTTGAATTTATGGTAAATTTCATTTGTCGTTTTTACCAGCAAGAATATTCCACCACCAAAAAGAATTACCCCCCTTCCTGTAATACCGAATTCACCCATGTGAAACAAAGGAGTCACCATGTGCGCAATGAAAGAGATGGTAGACAGCAAGATGATCCTCACTACCAATGCCAATGCCAACCCGAAATAGCGCGCCCTGTTCGCCTCTATTTTATTGGGAATGTATCCACAAATAATGGCAATGAAAATAATATTATCAATACCCAATACAATCTCCATTAGAATCAAAGTAAAAAGATCGATGATTCCTGTTAATGATTGAAATGGCTCTATAAAGGATACGAAATTCATTGCCGCGAAGATAATCATGATTACTCCGTTTTAAGGGATTAATATTCGTTAATCGTTCGCAATGAAACGAGCTGAGGACTGGCCCAATTAAAGACGGTATCTTTCGACTCCCACATCGAAAAGCTCAGGACAGGATACTTCAGCTGAGTAATCAAATAATTTATATCATCTCCCGACGAAGCATCCATTTTCCTCTTCCAACTTTGAACGGCCGCCTCATCGTGGTGATGTAAAAAGGTCCAAATGTATTCATCGTTACCGGCTAACCAT